>NZ_QXEV01000003.1 GCF_003550015.1 Anaeroplasma bactoclasticum | reverse complement strand
CCCGAGTTTGCCTCCAATATCTATCTATAATATAAATTTTCGACAGTGATTTATATATTTATATATAAGTTACTGTTTTTTTATTGACTAATCACTCAAAATGTGTTATTATTTATGTAGTACATAAGTACAGTGTTAAGGGGTGATATTGTGCATCTTGAAATTATGGATAATAACAATACTAAATATATTAGAGTAGCAAGGTCTTATCGTGAATTTTCTAAAGAGGAGAACAAATATAAGGTAAGAAAGAAAACTATTAACATAGGTCCTCTATCAAAATTTGATGATGGCAAGCCAAATTTCATAGAAAGACTAAAAGCTTCTTTTAAGGCTGGAACACCAATTATAAAAGAGCTTGAGCCTTACGTTTCAAAAGAAGTTAATAAAGAAATATATAATTTTCAAATACACGAAGGAACTGATGAATGTATAGGACACCCAAAATTATTCGCTAATCTCCTTTTTGATAAATTAATGGATGAAATAGGATTAACATCATATATCGGGTCATATAAAAAATATGACAAAATAAATTATGATGTTTTAGGATTTTCTAAGTTATTAATATACGGAAGATTATTAAATCCTCAATCTAAAATAGCAACAGTAAATCAAAATAAAGATTATTATAATGAAATAATTGATGAAGATTCATATAAATATAATGTTTTTGATACATTAGATTTCATGTATAAGCATAAAAACGCCTTTTTCAATCGTATTGATCAAGTATTAAGAAAAAAAGCAAAAAGAACAACAAATGTAATATATTATGATGTTACTAACTTCTTCTTATATAGTGATGATACTGGATATGAATTTGATGATGAAGGAAATAAAATATATCACTCTATAGCAACACCAGGTGTATCAAAAGAGAATCAAAAACTCCCAATAGTTCAGATGGGTTTATTAATGGATGAGCAAGGTATACCTATTTCTATCGAAGCGTTTCAAGGAAATACATTAGATCATCTAACTATGCAAGACTCATTTAATAATTCTGTTGATTATTTAAAAGATAAGAAAAACAGATATATATTTGTGAGTGATAAAGGAATTGGTAAAGGCGGAAATCCTAGATTTTCTGTAATAAACGGAAATGGATATTTAGTTAGTAAAAGCGTTAGAGGCACTACTAAGGCCGATAAAAAATGGATAACAAGTGATAAAGATTATGTTTATAATGGAGAAGATTTTAAGATTAAATCTAAAACATATGAGAAAGTATATAAATTAGATGATGGCACTGAACTTAAATCAAGCGAAAAGATGGTAAGTTACTGGTCCAAGAAATTTTATAATAGAGAATATGAGGAGCAAAAAAGCTTTTATGATACTTTAAGACAAATCATTGAATCTCCTGAATCATTTCCATCAAACAGATTAAATAATAATAAAATTAAAAAGTATTTAAAGAAACAAGTCTTAAATGATGAAACAGGAGAAATAATTGATTCTGATAAACTAAAGGCATTAATTGATATTGATAAAGTTAATGAGGATCTTTCTTTATTAGGATGGTATTCAATCATTACTTCTGAAACATATATGGACGAAAGGGAAATAATTGATACATATCATAATTTGGTTGAAATCGAAGATCAATTTAGAGTAATGAAATCTACATTAGATACAAGACCTATATTCGTAAGAACAGATGAACATATAATAGCTCATTTAACAATGTGTACAATATCTCTTATCCTTCTAAGATTAATACAAAGAAAAATAACATTAAAATTTCAAAAGACATTATCAGCAGATAGAATCCAAAGTGCATTAAACAAGTGGAAGGTTGAAAAACTAGCTGATGATTATTATAGATTTAATGATATTGATGACTCTGATTTGAAATTGATACTTGATTCATTTGAAATCGAATTACCTAAAAAACTATATAAACCTATAGACTTTAGAACACTTAAAAGCAATATTAAATTGTCATAGTAGTACATAAATGTAGTACATAAAATAAAGACTAAAAATAGCACGTATGAGCAAATGACGGCCCTATTACGTGCTATTTTTTATTTCAATATCTAATATTTAGGCAAACTCCGGTTATATCACGAAATATAATATTTTTAAGGAACAAAAAGAATGAAAATGTATTGAAAAAAGATATGGGTTTTCCATATCTTTTCGTTCTTATATTTTTCTTATAGATGGATGATTACCATTTAATTGTTTTACACCAAATGGTGCTTTAAAGGCTACTGTAATTGTAGTGCCAGAAACTGCAACAACCAATCCATCTCCAAATGCTTTATGATTAATTTTATCCCCAATGGAGTAAGAAACACTTGGTGCTTCCTTAGGCTCTTCCTTTTTCACAGTAAATTTTGCTTTAGCTATAGAATATCCTTGATTAACTGGAGATTTAGTTTTAGCTCCTCTAGATACATTTTGGTATAATTCCTTATCCATTTCTCCAATAAAACGAGAAGGAACCATATATTCTGTAGTACCAAATCTCATTCTATTTTCTGCATTAGTTAAGTATAATTCATTTTTAGCTCTTGTTATACCAACATAGCAAATTCTTCTTTCTTCTTCCATATCTTGATTAGATTCTACATTTAAGCCTGGGAAAATTGACTCTTCCATTGCTACCATAAATACAGTATCAAACTCTAATCCCTTTGCCTGATGGAAGGTAGTAAGACGAACAGATTCATCAGATTTAGAATCATCATGCTCACTTCTTAAGGATAAATCAAATAATAAATTTTCTAGCATTTCAAAGTGAGTTATACCTTCATATTCTTCTTCCGTTTCTTTTAAAACAGAAGAGAATTCTTTAATATTATCCATACGGTCTAAATAGGTATCCTCATCTTTTTTTATTTCTTCTTCATAGCCTGTTTTATCCACAAGCTCTTTTAATATTAACGGAAGTGGTAAATCCTCCATTTTTTCTCTTATATCATCTAATACCTTTTTAAATTCCTTTAAATTAGAAGCTCCAATACCACTACCTGTATAATATTCAATCGCATCATATAAAGGTAGTCCCTTTTCGCTTGCAATCATATTTAAGGAATCTAATATTTTAGCGCCTATTTTTCTTTTAGGCATATTAATAACTCTTTTAAAGGAGTAATCATCATCCTTATGAACTAATAATCTTAAATATGCAGTCATATCCTTGATTTCTGCTCTTGCAAAGAAGGATAAGCCTCCATAAATAGTATATGGGATTTTATTCTTTACTAGTTGATCTTCAAAGCTTCTTGAGATGGAGTTTGCACGATACATTATCGCAAAATCCTTATAATCCTTACCCTTCCTTATGCCTTCTAATATTTTATTTATTACAAATACTGTTTCATCATAAGAGCTCATCGCACGGTAATATTTTGGAAGTGGACCTTCCTTTTTATTAGAAAACATAACCTTTTTAATTTGGTTTGGATTTTTAATAATTATATTATTTGCCAGATTCAAGATTTGTGTTGTAGATCTATAATTTTCTTCAAGCAGGATAAGCTTATAATCCTTATAATCCTCTTGGAATTTATTGATATTTTCAATTTTAGCTCCTCTAAAGGAATAAATGGACTGGAAATCATCACCTACAACAAATAGATTTTTATGCTTTTTCGCAAGCATAGCCATTAAATCATATTGTAAGGCATTAGTATCTTGGAACTCATCTACTAATATGTATTCAAATTGATTTTGATAATATTCTAATATCTTTGGATTCTTTTCGAATAATTCAATTGTTTTAATGATTAAATCATCAAAATCAAGTAAATTTTCTTCTTTACATCTATCCTCATATTTCTTATTAACAAGTAAGAATACATCAAGTAATCTAGGATCTTTAATACTAAAATTTTTGAAGTTCTTATTTTTAGAAATTAAATGTTTAATTTCTTTTGGTTTATATTCTAATTCACATTCCTTAAGAATATCCTTTACAAGCTTTAAGGAATCCTCTTCATCAATAATGACAAATCGCTTAGTATATGGAGGCATTGCCTCTATTTCCATTCTTAATACTCTTGCACAAAAAGAATGGAAGGTAGATACCCACATAAAACTTGTATTAATATCAAGCATACTAGAAATTCTATCCTTCATTTCTTTAGCAGCTTTATTTGTAAATGTTACTGCAAGAATCTTAGAAGGTATAATTCCTAATTCTTTAATAATATATGAAATTCTAGTCGTTAATACCTTAGTTTTACCACTGCCTGCACCAGCCATTACCATTACAGGGCCTTCTGTTGAGGTAACTGCTAGCCTTTGGGCAGGGTTAAGATTTGCAAGTAAGTCCATAATTTACTCCTGTTTTTCTAAGAATTCTTCATATGTTGTTACTCTATCGATATAGCTTCCATCCTTGTTGAAGGCTATAATTCTATTCGCAACAGTTTCAAGTAATTCTGCATCGTGAGAGGAGAATAAAATATTACCCTTGTAATTTAGCATTCCCTCATTTAATGCAGTAATTGATTCCAAATCTAAATGGTTTGTAGGATCTTCTAATACTAATACATTAGGGCATTCTAGCATAAGCTTTGCCATCATGCATCGAACCTTTTCTCCACCACTTAATACATTACATTTCTTTAGTGCTTCTTCTCCACTAAATAGCATTCTTCCAAGCCATCCTCTAATGAAGGATTCTGTTTGGTCTTCAATAGAATATTGTCTTAACCAATCAATCATATTTAAATCCTTATCAAAGAATTCCTTATTATCCTGAGGTAGGTATCCAACAGTAGTTGTAATACCCCATTTAAATTTACCAGTATAATTGGTATCTTTTCCTGATAGGATATTAAATAATGTTTGAATTTGATGTGTATTTTCAGCTAAGAATGCAATCTTATCATTCTTATTTACTGTGAATGTTAAATTCTCAAATACACCAGGCTTAGTTAATTTTTCAACAATTAAAATATCATTACCAACCTCACGATTAGGCTTAAATCCAATATATGGATATCTTCTTGAGGATGGTTCAATATCATCTAGAGTAATCTTTTCTAAAAGCTTCTTTCTAGATGTTGCCTGACGGCTTTTAGATTTATTAGCTGAGAATCTTGCAATGAATTCTTGTAATTCCTTTGCTTTTTGTTCGTTCTTCTTATTTAAATCCTTAGCCTGCTGTAAAGCTAATTGGCTTGATTCATACCAGAATTCATAATTACCAACATAAAGCTTAATTTTACCAAAGTCAACATCACAAATATGTGTACAAACATTATTTAAGAAATGGCGGTCATGAGAAACAATTAATACAGTATTTTCAAAATTAAGTAAGAAGTTTTCTAGCCATCTCGTAGACTTATAATCTAAGTTATTAGTAGGCTCATCTAAAAGTAGGATATCTGGGTTACCAAATAATGCTTGTGCAAGTAAAACCTTAATTTTTACTTTCGCATCTAATTCACCCATAAGCTTATAGAAGTTTTCAGAATCAACACCTAAGCCTGCAAGTAATGTTTCTGCATCACTTTCAGCTTCCCAACCACCAAGCTCTGCAAATTCACCTTCAAGCTCAGAGGCTCTAATTCCATCCTCATCGGTGAAATCCTCTTTTGCATATAGGGCATCCTTTTCCTTTTGAATTTCAATTAATCTTTTATGACCCATCAATACGGTTTGAATTGCTGTTTCATCATTATATGCATTTTGGTCCTGCTTTAAAATGGACATTCTTTCATTCTTATCCATTAAAACCTCTCCAGTAGTAGATTCAATATCTCCACTTAAAAGCTTTAAGAATGTAGATTTACCAGCGCCATTCGCACCAATAATTCCGTAACAGTTTCCTTTATTAAAAGAAATATTAACATCCTTAAATAGAACTCTAGATCCATATTGTAATCCAAGGTTAACTGTTTTTAACATAATAATCCTCCTAAAAAATTTATTTATAAACGCAAAATTAAGGGCTGTAAAAACAGTCCTTAATTCATTTTTTATAGCTTAAATGAACTCTTTAATCCGCATGTACGGTTAAATACAAGTTTATCTTCCTTAGAGTCCTTATCTGTACAATAATATCCATTACGGATAAACTGGAAGTGATCAAGTGGCTTAGTATCCTTTAAGGAGCCCTCAACAAATCCTTCAAATACATGCATAGAATCTGGATTTAATCTTTCCATGAAATCTAAATCCTTATTCTCTTCTGTTTCATCTAGCATTAATGGTTCAAATAAACGGAATTCTGCAGGAATAGCAGTTGCTGAATCTACATAATGAATATTACCATTAGGCTTTCTACCATCAAATTCACCGCTCTTAGTTTCAGGATCATAAGTTGCGTGAATTACTGTAATATTACCATTTTCATCCTTCTCTACAGAATTTGCAGTAATGAAGTAAGCCTTCATTAATCTTACCTCAACACCAAGTGCTAGTCTCTTCCACTTCTTATTAGGCTTTTCTTCAATGAAGTCATCTCTTTCAATATAAACCTCACGAGAGAAGGAAATCTTTCTCATTCCTGCCTCTTCATTTTCAGGGTTGTTTGGAGCATCTAGCCATTCAACCTTTCCCTCTGGGTAGTTATCAATAATAACCTTTACTGGATTAATTACTGCATTAGGTCTTAATGCCTTTAATCTTAAATCATTTCTTAATTCTTCATCTAGCTGATCAGATTCAACAGTAGAATTTACTCTAGATAAACCAGTACCTAAAATGAAATTACGAATTGCATCCGGAGTGAATCCTCTTCTTCTTAAACCACATAAAGTAGGCATACGAGGATCATCATATCCTGATACCTTTCCTGCATCAACAAGGGCACGAAGATATCTTTTTGACATAATTGTATTTGTAATATTTAATCTACCAAATTCATACTGATGTGGCTTCTTTTCAATTCCGCAATTATCTACAACCCAATCATATAATACTCTATGATTATCATATTCTAGTGAACATAAGGAATGAGTAATTCCTTCAAAGGAATCCTGTAGTGGGTGAGCAAAATCATACATTGGGAAAATGCACCATTTTGTTCCCTGTCTATGATGATTAATATGTAAAATTCTATACATTACAGGGTCTCTCATATTGATATTTGGGCTTGCCATATCAATCTTAGCTCTTAATGTCTTTTCACCATCACCATATTTGCCTTCCTTCATTTCTTCAAAAAGCTTTAGGTTTTCTTCTACACTTCTATCTCTATATGGAGAATTCTTACCAGGTTCATTTAATGTACCACGGTATTTTGAAATCTCTTCTTGAGATAGGTCATCTACATAAGCTAATCCTCTTTTAATTAAATCGATTGCCTTTTCATATGTAGCCTCAAAATAATCAGAACCATAGAAAATATTTGCAGGCTTATATCCTAGCCAAGCTAAATCCTCAATAATACCTTCTACGAATTCCTTATCCTCTTTGGCTGGATTTGTATCATCAAATCTTAAATTTGTTTTTCCATTAAATGCCTTTGCAAGCTCAAAGTTAGTAATAATCGCTCTTGCATGTCCAATATGTAAATACGCATTAGGCTCTGGTGGGAAACGAGTAATAATCTCATCTACCTTACCTGAATCTAAGTCATTCTGCATAATTGTCTTAATAAAGTTATTAATTTCAGCCATAACTTTCACCCCTAAAAAAAATTATAGATACATTATACTACAAATAAGATAAAATCTCTATACATTACAAACGATTTACTTATGTAAATGTTTCATTTTTATCATAAAAATCACTTTTATTTTTTCACTTCTCGAAATTAGATTCTTTTTGCTTATAATCTATTGGAAGATGTTCCTTGCATAACCATCTTCCAAAATAAAAAACAAGGAGAAAATATGAAAAAAATAAATATTAAGTTCATTGCTGAATCGGCAATAATCGCCGCATTATATGCAGCATTAACTTGGCTACTTGCACCAATTTCTTAAATGGCTATGCAATACTTGCAATAAGCTTCTTCGTATTAAGCATTATTTTATATTTTGCATACCCTATGTATTCTATTACAACTGTAGAAGCCACTGAAGAAACAAGCATAAATTATTCTATGTTTGAATTAACTAAGGGTGGGACTTATTGGTTAATTGCTAGTACTATATTAGGATTATGCTATGGATTAATAGCTATATTCTTAAAGAATAAGATAAGACTTATTTTAGGTATAGCAATATCTATCCTAGCTATTACACTTCAGGTAGTATTAGGAATAGTATTTAATAATTCCTTAACAAGCTTTTATTATTATTTATATTTCTTATTCCCAGTATTCTTAGTTTTATTATCAATAAGTACATATAGAAATACCTTTAAAGAAGAGCCAAAAGAGGAAGCAATTTAAGTTGCTTCCTCTTTTCTTTATACCTTTCTTGGAGATTCATCTTTATAAGAATCTGTTCTTTTTAATCCTTTAATGAATCTTTCAAGTTCTGAATCCCAAAATCTCCACTCATGGGCATAATTTGGAACAATATTATATAGATGAGTAATTTCCATTTCATCTAAATCCTTATGGATATCATTATTTTCTTTTAATAATGGATCTTTATCTCCACAAGAAATATAAATAAATGGAATATCTGTTTTTCTTCCAATAATCTTTTTAAAATCAAAGCCCATTTCCTTCATTTGAGCATATGGAGATGAAAATGCACCTATTGCAGAATATGCTCTAGAATTTGTTAATCCATGATATAAAGCACCATATCCACCCATACATAAGCCTGCAATAAAATTATCTTCTCTTCTAGAAGATATAGGGAATGTTCCATATAAGAAATCCTTTAATTCATATTCTATAAAATCAAAGAAATTATCCTTTGTTGTTGGAGTATCCCAGTTCATATAGAACTTGTTTTCTCCATTTACCATACAAATTGCGATATTATGCTCTTCTGCATAAAATTCCGCTTTAGCATAACGAAACCAATTCTTTTCATCATTTAAAAGTCCATGTAAAAGAATTAATAAAGGATACTTCTTATTCTTTTTATCCTGATAATAAGTATCATTCTTTGCATCATAATTTGTATTAAGAGTAGGAGATGTTTTGGTTGGCAATATTAAAGTGAAATCAACAGCTCTACCCATAGCATTACTAATTAGATTAATATCAATATGTGCCATTTTTATTCCTCCTTTAATGGATATTTGTCTTCAAGCTCTAAGGATGCGTCAGCATTTAATCTTAAATCGGCAAGTCCTGGATATTCCTGGTACTGATAGTATCCTGCCGCAGCAATCATTGCGGCATTATCTGTACAATATTTTATGGATGGAATGCATACATTAAAGCCCTTTGCTTCTGCCATAAATCTTTCCTTTAAGCCTTTATTTGCAGATACACCACCAGCAACGATAATGTTTTCTACACCCTTTTCCTTAGCAAGCGCTAAGGTTTTTCTAACTAAAACCTCAGTTACAGAGTCTTGGAAGGATGCACATAAATCATTTACATTAATTTCTTCTCCACGCTGGTTTGCATTATGTGCTAAATTGATTACTGCACTTTTTAAGCCAGAGAATGAAAAATTATAAGAGCCATCCTCTAAATATACTCTAGGTAAATGATATGTATCCTTACCTTCATGAGCAAGTCTATCAACATGAGGTCCACCAGGATAAGGTAAGCCTACTACTCTTGCAACCTTATCATAAGCCTCACCTACTGCATCATCCAATGTTTGGCCTAAAATTTCAAAGGAAAAATGCTTTTTCATATAAATCAATTCTGTATTACCACCAGAAACTAAAAGTGCAATACAAGGGAATTTCATCTCATGCTCAATCGCATTTGCATAGATATGACCAGCTAAATGATGAACTCCAATAAGTGGCTTATGATACATCATAGAAAAAGTCTTTGCCGCATTAACACCAACAAGTAGGGAGCCAATCAATCCTGGTCCTTCAGTTACTGCAACTAAATCAATCTCTTCTGGTGTTACTCCTGCAGCCTTTAAGGCTTCCTCAAAAACCATAGAAACCTGATATACATGGTGACGAGATGCAACCTCTGGTACAACTCCACCAAACTTTTCATGAATTTTAATTTGAGTATTTGTAAAGCAAGATAAAACCTCTTTGCCATCTTTTACAACCGCAACAGATGTTTCATCACAGCTGGATTCAACTCCAAGTACAAGCATAATTTATGCCTCCTTCTTTAAATCCGCATATTCCATACGGATGACCTTTTTTAAATCTTCTGGGTTCATTTCAATTTGAAGTCCAATTTTTCCACCAGAAAATAATATACTATCCATACCCTTTGCAGTAATATCTACTAGGGTTGGGAATACCTTTTTCATACCAATAGGAGAACAGCCTCCTCTTACATATCCAGTTAGAGGAAGTAATTCCTTTACTTGAATCATCTCTAAGGATTTTACATTACTAGCACGCGCACATTTTTTTAAATCTAGTTCTTGATCTACAGGCACAACCATTACATGGTAATGCTTTGTATTGTCTACAGTAACTAATGTTTTAAATACTTTTTTAGGATCTAGATTTAATAAATTTGCAACCTCTAGCCCATCTACTGCAACACCTTCCTCATGAGGATATTCATTCACATTATATTTGATTTTCTTTTGATCTAAAATACGCATTGCGTTGGTTTTTTCCATTATTCAAAAACCTCTCTAACCTGATATCTCTTTCCAACTAGAGTAAATCCCATTCTTTCATACATTACCTTAGGTGTATCCTCTAAATCAGCAGTAAGATATATATCATGAATTCCTTTTTCCTTTAATTCATTAAGTACATAAGAAAATAATGCTGAACCATATCCTTTATGCTGATACTCATCTAATATAACAAAATCCTCAAGCTTACATGCATCCTTATAAATGAATGAGCATATAAAGCCTACAGGTTTTTTATCATCAAATACAAAATACCAATTGGTTTTCTTTAAATCTAAGGCAACACTTGCATGCTTTAAGGCATTATCCTTCGCATACTTTTCCCCATATTCCTTAGAATCATTATATAAATAATTTATAAACCATTCCCTATCAGATTCTTCAATTCTTTTCACTTTATATGAAGTATTTCTTAATATACGAATTCCATAAATAGAGGAATGTAATTCGATTTCAGATTCATAATCACTAAACTTTAGCTTACCAGTATAGGGATGCAATAAATCAAATTGAACAAAGCCCTCCCTATGATATAGCTTTTCCATTATCTTATCATCATTAGGACATTCATAATAATTATAAAAATATTTACCACTGACCTCAGGGCATGTATATTCAATATAATCCTCATGCACTATTTTTTTACAAAATGAAGTAATATATGCATCTTCTAAATCTAAATAAGAAACCATTTCCTTTAGTAAAACTAATGCATTTTCAGAATTAGAATAATAATTTTTTCTGATAGATATCTTTTTAAAACCAAATTTTAAATAAAGGTTAATTGCATTTATATTGGATTCTCTAACCTCAAGAATAAAGGACATTGCCCCTTTAGAATGAAGCATATTTATTGCATAGGCTAAAAGCTTTGTTCCAATACCTTTATGCTGATAATCCTTTTTTACACAAAAATTTAATATTTCTCCTTGACTTCCATCAAAAGAAATAGAAATATAACCTAAGATATCCTTGTTCTCCTCATAAACATAGAAATGACTAAAGCGATTTGATAAATTATCCAAAAGCATTTCATATCCTAAGGATGTACCTAAGGTTTCTTCTTCTAAAGAAACAATAGAAGGAATATCCTTTTTATTATATAGCCTTATCATTTAAGTTTCTCTCCGCTTCTGTTTCTCTTAAATAATTTGGAACTAAAAGATGTGGTTCAGAAACTAATTTCTTATGCTTTATAACATATAAAGGATCTACCTTATAGCTACTATCATTTACTTCAAAATCATAAGAATTATTCTTTAAATTTGTAAGCTCAGTATGTGCTTCATTTACTATATAAGTATCACTTGTTGTATCAATAATTGTACCAAATACATTTCCTCTTCTAGCATCAATATAGGATAATACCTTTCCCTTAGCACCTGATGCCATAAGCTTAAGTGAAGAAATAGTATATAATGGCTTTTTCATAAATACAGCTAGCATCTTACATACACTAACAGCCATTCGAACTCCTGTATAAGAACCAGGACCATATCCACAAATAATCTCATCTAAATCTTTTGATTCTATTTTATTATTTGTTAAAGCCTCATCAATTAAATAAACGATATTCTTCGCGTGATCTTTATTTCCTTCGACATATTTTTCATATAATACTTTTTCATCCTTTACTAAGCATACATAAAGGATTTTCGTAGATGAATCTAAAATTAATGAATACATTATAGTGCCTCCTCTAAAGCCTTATATCTTCCAATACCTAAAACCTCAATCGTTCTAGATTCTTCTCCTGTACGAGTAAGATTAATTTTTAGATATTCCTTAGGCAAAATTTCAGAAACCTGGAATGGCCATTCAATAACACATACGCCATCGCCTTCCATATATTCTTCTAGATCAAAATCATTATTAACTCCATCTAGTCGATATAAGTCTAAATGATAAAGAGGGCATTTATCTCCCTTATATCCCTTTACAATAGTGAAGGTTGGAGAATTAATTACCTTCTTTACACCAAGTGCCATACCAATACCCTTAGTAATTGTAGTCTTTCCTGCAGATAAATCTCCAACAAGTAAGCATACATCCCCACTATTTAGTAATGCACCTATTTTCTTTCCAATTTCAATTGTCTCTAAAGCACTATTTGTTTTAAAGCTTTTCATATCATCACCAACTTTTACTTAATGCAGTACAATTATACTCTTTAGGAGTATAAATGAAAAGACTCCGGGAAACATTTTCTTTTCCCGGAAATCTAACTAATTCATATTTAATACCTTTTCTTCTTCTTTTGGAAGCTCTGTAATTCCTTTAGCATGAAGCATTACAACCTCTTCGCCTGCAAGCTTAGAGTATTCATGCTTTACCTCGCACTCTAAATAAATAACATCTCCAGTTTTTACTTTAACCTTTGTTTCATTAATAACCTCATAGCCTAAAAACTGAATATCATTTGCACAACATGTCATTACCTGACGCCCTACAACAAATGTATTTTTATTTACATCTCTAACGAATGTTTTAAACTTAAATGTTTTATTTAAATACTTTTCCCAATTATCAAATACTTCTACATACCAAGTAGGATATACATCCTCTTCAAAAGGAATGTTATCCTTAGATAAATCATAAGGTAAATCCTCATCTAATGTAGCAGAAAGTCTTCCATCTGGCTGTTCAAAAGCAATTTGAGCTTGTTGAGTCATACCACGAATAAATCTTCTATATTGTCCTAAATTCTTTCCTTCATTTTCAATTCGATTGAAAATAACTAAGGAAGAATCCTTAACCATTGTTAAAAAGATTTGCTTCATGTTATTGAACATAACCTGAAACTTAGATGCATCAATTAAAGTAATTTGCTGGTAAATAACCATTCTTTCTGGGAATTCCTGCATAGACCAATCAAAGAATGAATTATATTCAATTACAAATCTATCTGGTGTATATTTCTTATCTAATGCATCAAAAAATTCTACTGTAAAATCCTCTAAGGAATCTACATATTCTACATGTATCTGGTACTTGTTACACCATTCCTCTTCATATTCTACCTCACCCTGTTCACAACAGATAATAACTGTAGAATTGTTATGGTAATTCTCATTATTCTCAACGATTTCTTTAATTAAAGTGGTTTTACCACTTTCTAAGAAACCATTTAACAAGAATACAGGTACCTCTTTTTTATTACGAGCCATTTAATATACCTCAACAATTAAAATAATTTACGAATAACTTCTGTATCAATCTTAGAACCAATGACAACAATCTTACCCATAGGAATAGCCTTAGATGGTTCAATAGTAACCTCTTCTGGTGTTAAATTAAATACATACCATTTAGAATCTGTTCCTTCAATAATTCCCTTAGAACGAACAATAATACCATATTCACCTTCTGCCATCTTATCAAGTAATGCCTTTAATGCTGTAATATCATACTTCTTTACAGTTTCAATACCTAAAGACTGGAATACCTCATCTGCATGGTGGTGATGGTGATGGTCATGACAGCTGCAATTTGGATCATCACATTCCTCATCATCATGATGGTGGTGACAGCTGCATTCTTCCTCTTCGTGGTGATCGTGGTGATGATGCTCTTCATCATGGTGGTGACAACAGCATTCATCATCGTCGTCATCGTCATCATCGTGGTCGTGGTGATGGTGATGCTCATGCTCTTCTTCCTCATGGTGATGATGATGTTCATGCTCGTCTTCCTCATGGTCATGGTGATGGTGGTGATGGCAACAACAATTAGGGTCATCACATTCCTCTCCATTCTCATGTAGGTGATCTAAATCAATACCTTCAAATAAATCCTCATGAACACCCTCATAAGCCTTAATTAAATCCTCATCAGATAAATTATTAATTGGAGTTGTAACAATTACTGCTTTTTCATTATGCTTACGAACGATTTCAACTGCAGTTTCAATTACCTCATCCTTTGCAACATCTGTACGAGATAAAATAACTGTATGTGCAGACTCAATCTGGTCGACAAAGAATTCACCAAAGTTTCTCTCATACATCTTAGCCTTCTTTGCATCAACTAAGCATACTAAAGAATTAACATTCTCCTGTAAGCCAGTTTCTGCAACAGCCTTAATAATATCAGATAATTTACCTACACCAGATGGTTCAATTAAAATACGATCTGGATTATATGTATCAATAATAGTTTTTAATGATTTAGAAAAATCACCAACTAAAGAACAACAAATACATCCTTGAGAAAGCTCACGAATCTCAATCTTTGTATCCTTTAGGATATCTGTATCTACAGATACCTCTCCATATTCATTCTCAATTAATACGACCTTTTCATTCTTTAAATTTGTCTTTAATAATCTTTCAATAAAAGTTGTTTTACCGGCACCTAAGAATCCGGAAATAATGTCTATTTTTAACATTCCTCTTACCTCTTTTCTACATTTGTGTATTATACTCTTTTTTTTATATTAAAACAACAAATAAGGGAATCCTTTGGATCCCCTTTTAATTTTATTAAGCAGCCTTAGACTGTCTTTTCTTTCTTTCTTCATAAAGCTGACGGATTCTCTTGATGTTACGGATACATTCAGCAGCCTTAGCACCTTCACCGATTGCCTTATAATACTGTAATGCAGCAGCATAGTTCTTTCTCTTTAATAATCTATCTGCAGCAGTCTTAAGCTTCTGTCTTGCTCTTTCCTTAGAAGCTTCAGATGTATAGGATTCACTTAATACCTTACAGTATAAGTCATAACCTTCCTTTGTTCTTCTTAGCTTAGAATCAAATGCCCAAGAAGATTCATATAGATAACCTAAGTTATATAATGCATCTGGGTTCTTGAAGTTGATTGCCATCTTTAAGTACTTTTCAGCAAATTCAAGGTTCTTAGTCTGAGTATATAAGTAACCCAAGTTGTTACAAATGATACCCTGGGAATCTTCGTCTGTTGCACCTGGTACATTGTTTCCTTCTAGTGGTAAACAAATAGAATAATAGTTAATTGCCTTATCTGAATCTAAGATAGATGCATAGGCATCGGCAATTCTTTCCTTTACTTCAAGATCATGAATCTTAAATACCTTTAGTAATAAGCATAATGCCCATACATAGTGCTCCTGAGAGAATAACACAAAGGACTGCTGACGGATTCTCTTACGATTGAATCTGTTTACATGAACCTTATTGTAACCACCTACGATAATTGCACAAATATCATTAGCTAATGCTTCAATTGGATATCCTTCTACAATCTGGATTTCATTTAAACGATATTTATTCTGATATACAGCCTTTGTTGCATAACAACAAATAATCTGACATCTCTTTCCAGCTGTATTGAATTCACGCATGTAATAATCATAATCAAAATCATCAGAGATATGAAGAATGATTAAACCGCAGGAATCCTTAATATCCTTCATTAGGAACGGATCTCTTTCTTCAGTTTTTTCAAAAGCATGAACCTCTACATGCTTTTCCTCAAGGATTTCAGCAAGATAGTTTGCGTTTTCCTCATCCTGAGGCAAATAAACTAATGTTACATAATTTTTTCTCATTTTGGAAACCTCCAAGTATTATATAATAGACGCACTACTTATTTTCTAGTATTATAACACACCTTGATACTTTTTGACAATGGGAACAATGTTTTTTTTCATAGAATAAAGAAAACAAAACTGAACTAAAAAGTATTATAAATACTTTATTTGAAATGAGTATTAACCATGATATAATACTTTTGGTGATTAAAAATGGAAAGAATATCAAAATCTCATGATAAATTTAAACAAATGAAGGATTATATTAAAACAAATCACTTTAAGGATATTACTGTTTCAGATGACTTACAGGTATTATCCTTGGCATTAGAATATAATCTAAAAATAGAGCTATTATTATATAGCTATGAGGAAAATTATAAAGAAGAAACTAAAAAGCTATTAGATGCCCTTATTTTAGCCTCTAATGAGGTTTATGAAATATCTAGTGCTTCTTATTCTTCATTATCCTTAAAGGATAATCATGCAGGAATTATTGCTGCAATAAAATTGAAGGAATACAAAATGGATGATTTTAAGGATTTTAATTTTATTATGATACTAGATCACCTAGAAATCCCAGGAAATATTGGTACCATTTATAGGACATTAGATTCTTGTAAATGTGAGGGTGTTATTTTGGTAGATTCCATTTCCAAATTAAACAATGAAAAAATCACATCATCCTCTAGAGGATGTAGCTTAATAATTCCAACTCTTTCTTTAAGCTATATAGAAGCTTTAGAGTTCATAAAAAAATATGGATTTACTCCATATTTAGGTGAACCAGAATTAGGATTAGATTATAAATCCTATGATTATAAAGATAAAACTGCAATAGTTGTCGGAAATGAACGTTTTGGAATTAATCCAGATTGGTACAATCATGAATCTAAAAAAGTATTTATTCCGATGGAAGGAAATCAAAATTCATTAAATGTTGGTGTTGCAGCAAGCATACTTGCATATGAAGTATATATGAAAAAGAGAAGCTAAATTTGCTTCTCTTTTTTTACTTTTGGTTATAATAATTCTTTCAATT
Organism: Anaeroplasma bactoclasticum; assembly: GCF_003550015.1. Classification (GTDB taxonomy): domain Bacteria; phylum Bacillota_I; class Bacilli_A; order Acholeplasmatales; family Anaeroplasmataceae; genus Anaeroplasma; species Anaeroplasma bactoclasticum. The sequence continues at coordinate 124,055 of NZ_QXEV01000003.1, read as the reverse complement.
TCTGATAGTATTCTTCTGAAGTATACATACCACGTTCATAACAATTCTTATAAAACTCTAAATCCGTTTTATTCTTTTCGTTTTTTTGTAATCTTTCTATTAAAGATTCAATAGCGTCATTAATGTTTTCATCAGAACGTAATTGTCTTAATTTTGATAAATATTCCTCATCAGAATAAATACCCTGCTCATAATACTTTTTATAAGATTCAAAATGAGCCTTCTTTTTTTCATCTAATGCTAGTTTTGATTCAAGTCTAGCTATTTCTTCCTTAATGCCTTCTTCAAGGGCTTCAGCTTGTGCATTTGCCTTTTCCATATACTCAGCTGGTACCATATACTCTTCACTTCCATGAACCATAGCTAATAATTGATTAACCCGAGATAATTGTGCTTTAATTGGGGCTGCTTCCTTATTAGCTTCATCTAAAGATAATACGCCTCTATTAAGTCTATTTTCAATGGAACGAAGCTGATTTGCAAGAACTCTATTAAATTCCTTCATCTCTTCAGTAAGAATATTGATTTGCTTCCTGTATTCTTCGCTAGATAAATAGTTGTCTTTATTCTCTCTCATTATTGCTTCATATCTTTCAAAAAATGCGCGGATGCTAACTTCTCTATTTTGATTAAATTGTGCTTTTGATTCTGTTTGAGAAGCTGCAGGAGTAACGCCTGAATTCTGCTGTCCTCCATAAACAAATAGCAAAATAGCAGATATTAAACCAAATCCACCAGTACTAATAAATAATAAAGTGATTACTCCAGCTGCAATGGGATGTTCATCTTCTATAGCGGCTCTAATACATACTCCTATTAGTACGCTTATAATAATCACAACTCCTCTAAAAACATCACTTTCTATCAAACCAAAAAAACCACTAAAACAGCAAATACCTAAAAATGCTGCTACTATAACAGATAATGCGCATAAAATATCTGATGCCTTTTTCATTTTTTCTTCTCTCCTCCAATGTCAAATTTGACAGCGTTATTATAATTGATTTTTTTATAAAATACAAGAAAAAAAGGAAACCCATCTGGATTTCCTTTTTCTATTATTAAGCAGTAACCTTAGCAGCAGTTGTGCAAAGTTCAATGAAGGAATCAGCCTTTAATGAAGCTCCACCAACTAAACCACCATCGATATCTGGCTCACTCATTAATTCACCAACATTAGATGGCTTCATAGATCCACCATAAAGGATTCTTAATTCGTCAGCAACAGCCTTACCAAAGATATCAGCTAATACGCCACGGATGAACTTACATGCATCCTCAGCAACCTCTGTAGTTGCAGTCTTACCAGTACCGATAGCCCAAACTGGTTCATAAGCGATGATTACATCAGCAGGATTCTTGATTGTAACGCCATCAAATGCCTTTACAACCTGCTCCTTTAATACATCGTAAGTCTTACCAGTCTCACGCTCTTCTAATACTTCACCAACACATACGATTGGCTTTAATTCAAATTCTAATGCCTTCTTAATCTTAGCATTGATCTTTTCGTTTGTCTCATTGTAATAAGCTCTTCTTTCAGAATGACCTAAAATTACATATTCAACCTGAGTGTCCTTTAACATAACTGGAGAAATTTCACCAGTATAGGCACCACTTTCGTTTTCGTTCATGTTCTGAGCGCCAACCTTTAAAGTCTCAGCTCTCTTAACAATGTCACGTAAAATGATTGCTGGAGCACAAACTACGCAATCAATTGAAGCAGGAAGATTTCCTTCAACTGCTAATACAAACTGGATAGCTTCATCTCTTGTCTTGTTCATCTTCCAGTTTCCGGCAAGCATTGGTTTTCTCATTTTTTTATCCTCTTTTTAAAATTTTAACTTAAGATAGCAGCAATTTCATTAATTGCAGCTTCAGCCTGATCTCCGTTAGCTTCAATAATAACATTTTCACCACTTGGAACGGCTAAAGACATTAAACCTAAAATAGACTTAACATCAATTGTTTTATTGTCGTAATGCAAAAGGATCTCCACAGAATACTGTGATGCAGCCTTTACTATTTTTGCAGCAAGGCTTGCATGTAAGCCCACTGTACTTTTTACAACAATCATCTTTTGCATATTACAATCCTCCGAAAAATTTAGATTTGATACGAATAATCTTACTTGTCGTCAACGCAAGCAATACCAGGTAATACCTTACCCTCTAAGTACTCTAAGGAAGCTCCTCCACCTGTAGAGATGTGAGATACCTTAGAAGCATAGCCTAACTGTTCAGCAGCTGCAGCAGAATCACCACCACCGATGATTGTAGATGCGCCTTCAGCAGTTAACTTAGCTAATAATTCGCAAACGCCTACTGTACCAGCAGCGTAGTTCTTCATTTCGAATACACCCATAGGTCCATTCCATACAACAGTCTTAGCACCAGCTAATTCCTTAGCAAATAATTCTAATGTCTTAGGTCCGATATCTAAGCCCATATCGCCATCTTCGAATGCATCGATAGCCTTAGCAGTACCAGGAACATCCTCAAATGCCTTGTTAACAACTGCATCAACTGGTAATACAATCTTACCATTTGCCTTAGCTAATAATTCCTTAGCTAAATTAACAAATTCTTCATCCTCACAACGAGAAGCCTTAACATCATAGCCTTCAGCCTTTAAGAATGTGAACATCATAGCACCACCAACTAAAACCTTATCAGCCTTGTCTAATAATGCATTGATTACACCAATCTTATCAGAAACCTTAGAACCACCTAAGATTGCAACATATGGACGAACTGGCTCATCAACAGCTCCACCAATGAACTTAATTTCCTTTGCTAGTAAGAATCCAGATGCAGTTTCGCTTACGTTAGAAGCAATACCAACATTAGATGCTGCAGCACGGTGTGCAGTACCGAATGCATCGTTAACAAATACATCACCTAAAGATGCCCAATAAGCACCTAATTCAGCGTTGTTCTTAGACTCTAACTTAACTTCCTTGTTCTGTGCAACATCGAAGTCTTCATTTCTTGTATTAGCGAACATTAAGATTTCGCCATCCTTTAATGCAGCAGCTGCAGCCTCAAGCTCAGCACCACGAGTAGCGTTAACAAATTTTACAGGCTTACCGATTAATTCCTCAAAACGCTTTGCAACAGGAGTAATATCATTCTTCTTGATATCATCTGCACTCTTAACACGTCCTAAATGAGAGAAAACGATAGCTCTACCACCATTCTCAATAACATACTGGATAGTAGGTAATGCAGCCTTGATACGAGTATCATCAGCAACCTTTCCATCCTTCATTGGAACATTAAAGTCAACACGGATTAAAACCTTCTTGCCTTTAACATTTAAATCTGAAACAATTTTTTTAGCCATATTCAATTATCCTCCATAAATTTGACTATTTACTAAAAATATTATATCACAAACATTTTAAAAGAAAAAAGTGTTTTTAGGCCTTGATGTGCATTATAGCGTTTTCATCTCTTCTTTTTTTATAAAAAAAGACGCCTTTTATTAGCGTCTTTCTATAAAATATATACTTTAACCCCTTTTAAGTAACCTTTTTACTACATTTGAGAGTATAACTCTCATTCCTTAGAGTACTCCTTAACACGTGCTCTCATTGCATTTAGGATGCATAAAATAGCAACTCCAACATCTCCAAATACAGCAACCCACATATTAGTTATGCCTAAGGCAGATAATGCTAAAATTACAATTTTAACAAATAATGCAAAAACAATATTTTCAAATACAATCTTCATTGTTTTCTTTGAAATCTTTTTAGCAACCTCTATACTAGATAAATCATCATGCATTAAAACAATATCAGATGCCTCAATTGCTGCATCAGATCCAACTCCGCCCATAGAAATACCAATGTCAGACTTCATTAATACAGGCGCATCATTAATACCATCACCAACAAAGCATAATAATTCATTATCCTTTTTACTTGCAAGTATCTTATCTACCTCTTCTACCTTATCCTGTGGTAAAAGATTTGCCCTAAATTCCTTTAAGCCTAAGCATTTAGAAACATGGGTTGCTATTTTTTCATTATCTCCTGTAAGCATAATAGTTCTAGCACCAATAGAATTTAAATACTTAACCATCTTATAAGCCTCTGGCTTAATTTCATCAGAAATTACAATATAGCCAACATATTCCATATTTCTTGCAACATATACAATAGTTCCAATTGCTTCTACAGTAGGATATGTAATATGATATTCATCCATAAGCTTATGATTTCCACAAAGAATAATATCTAAATCCTTCTTCGCTATAATACCCTTACCAGAAACATTTTCAAGCGTATATCCCAAAGGGATTTCTTCTTTACATTCTTCTAAAATGGATTTAGCAATTGGGTGAATAGAATCATACTCTGCTATTTTAGCAAGCTTTAAGATTTCATCCTTTTTCTCTATTGGATTTACTTCTACAACTTTAAAATTACCCTTAGTTAAAGTACCTGTTTTATCAAAAACAAATACATTTGCTTGATTAAATCTTTCTAAATGAATAGAGCCCTTAATTAAAATACCATTCTTACTTGCACCACCTAGTCCTGCAAAAAAGGACATAGGAACAGAAATAACTAATGCACAAGGACAAGATACAACTAAAAAGCTTAATGCTCTATAAACCCAAGTTGTCCACATATTATTATTGCCCATAAATGTATAAATAAGTGGTGGAATAATAGCTAATGCTAAAGCTAAGAATACTACAATTGGTGTATAATACTTTGCAAATTTGGAAATAAATGCTTCACTTTTCGATTTCTTAGAGGATGCATTTTCCACTAAATCCAATATTTTAGATACTGTGGATTCACTAAATTCCTTTGTGGTTTTAATACAAATCGTTGAAGTTAAATTTACAGTACCACTAATAACATTATCTCCAATAGATACATCCTGTGGTAAGGATTCTCCTGTTAAAGCTTTTGTATCTAGGCTAGATTCACCCAAAACTATAACACCATCTAGGGGAATCTTTTCGCCTGGTTTTACTTGAATAATAGAGCCTAAAGAAACTATAAATGGATCAACCTTTTCCACTAAATCCCCATTTACTAAATTTGCATAATCTGGTCTTATATCCATTAATTCTGTAATACTTTTTCTACTCTTTCCTGCAGCATAGCTTTGAAACCATTCTCCAACCTGATAAAAAAGTAATACAGCACAAGCCTCATCAAAGCCTTCAGGTGAATGCTCCGTAATACCTGTATAAATCCCTAAAGAAAATGCACCAAGTGTTGCAATAGCCATCAAGAAATTCTCATCAAATACCTGTCCATGTGCTATATTTATCACAGATTTTCTAAGCACATTATGGCCAATAAAGATATAAATTAAGAAATATAATCCAAACGGTAATAGCCATCCATAATTCTCATTTGGAATAAAGGATGCAATTCCATAAGGGAAGGTATCCTTATAAGCATTCTTTAATACCAAATCTAAAATTAATACAATTAAAAATAAACTTAAAGCAATGATTATATTTCTTAACATCCTCTTTTGCTTTCTACTCATAACAACACCCCCTAATAGTTGAACATCCATTCAACCATTATTCAAAAATTAAATAGTGTCACCACTATCTAAATTACTCAACAATTTCAAAGTCTGGTTCAACCTTTCTTGCAGCCTTTAATGCTTTCTTTAATAATGCGTCTGGATCTTCTGCATCAATAGTCATCTTTAAAGTCATAAAATTGATATTGCAATCCTTAATTCCATCTACCTTCTTAATAGCCTCCTGGCACTTTAATGCACAAGCTGCACAATCTACTTCAATTTTATATGTTTTAGTCATAATAGACCCTCCTTTTATATAAACAGTTGATTAACTGTTCAACTATTATTATACCCAAATTAATATTTATGTCAATAAAAAACTCCTATTTTTTTCAAATAAGAGTTTTCATTCATTATTCTTCAACTAATTTAGTTAAAATTTCTTTTTTCTTTTCTTCAAATTCTTCTTCTGTAATGATGTTCTTTTCTTGTAATTGCTTCCACTTTAATAATTGGCCCATTACTGCATCTTCTTTATTTTCCTTAACTGGCTTATTTGCTATCTTTTCGATAACACCAGATAAAACAGCTACTGCAATTAAATTTAGTAATATAATTACTAGATTAGCTCCAATTAATACATTGGAGTCAAAAGGACCAAAGCTTCCATAAGATCCAGCATAATGTCCTATAGTATAAACTATCACGAATATTAAAAAACTAGCACCTAATAAAGATAAACCTAATACATTTGCAAGCTTTTTATTTAAAAAGCATAATCCAAAGCCAATGAATAATGCTAAGATTGCAAAGATATAAAGTCTCATTCTCCAATCAAAAATTAGGCTTGCATATTCTCTGCCTAATTCTTCATAAGCCCAACATACAATATGCAAGAATATAGAAAATGCTAGTAAAGAAAAAGATAGAATTAAAAGAATTTTATAAGTGATTTTTAAAGCTTTCATATTTAACCCTCCCGAAAGTATTATAATGAAATTCAAAAATAAAACAAGAAAAACTTTTTATAATTAGAAAGTCTTCTTACTCTATAGGGGCAAGCTTAGATATAGAAAATGAAGGTTCACCTTTATTATCAGTTTCTAATATGCCTCTCATTGCATATAATTTATTTTTAGTTATAGCACCATAAGGAATAGTCTCATATGCTTTAGGAAAAATAGTAAATCTTATAGTTGTAATATCATCTTCAATACTACCTAGTAGCATTAAATCTCCCTTTTTTGTTTTAATTTCTTTTAAATCACTAAAGGAAGCTATAGTATTTACATATATCTTTTGGCCTATTTTAGATAATGGAATACATTTATATTTTTGATAATATTCTGAAATATTAATAAATAAATTATATTCCAAATTCATTTCTAGGAATTGATATTCTTTTTCCTTTAATGTATCAAAATCATATTCTTCTTTAGTTTTAGCACCCTTAATATATTTTAAATATATTTGTTGCTGCTTATCCTGGCTTTCTATCATTTCCTTCTTTGTTTTACCAAAGATATCAAGGGCTCCTGAGAATACTAATCCCTCAAGTACATTCTTATCTGGATGACATCTATCTATAAAATCCTCAAAGCTTCTAAATAAACCATTTGCATCTCTTTCTTTTACAATATCATTAACAATATTATCTCCAATGCCTTTAATTGTTTTAAGTGGTAAATATAACCAATTGTCTAAGAATACAAACGTATCCTTAGATACATTAATATTTGGCTTTTGAGTTAACAAGCCATGAGATTTTGCATAGGATATATAGCTTACTAAAGTAGTTTTATTTGAAATTGCATGATTCATTATGTTCGACATAAACACATTAAAATAATGAGCTTTTATATATAACATCTTATATGCGAATAATGCATAAGCAACGGAATGAGATTTATTAAAGCCATAATCTGAAAATCTATAAATCAGTTCAAATATTTCTTCTGCAATATCTTTAGAATAGCCATTCTTCATAGCTCTTAAAATAAAATCTGAGCTCATTTGTTTTAATACATCTGCCTTTTTCTTAGCTACAGCTCTTCTTAAGATATCTGCCTCAGCCAAAGAATAGCTCGCAAATTTTTGACCAATTTTCATGATTTGCTCTTGGTATACAATAACACCATAGGTTTCTTTTAATATAGGTTCTAAATTCTTATGTAAATATTCAAATTTTTCGCCATGCTTTCTTTTGGCATATTCTGGAATAGATTGCATAGGTCCCGGTCTATATAATGCATTTAGGGCTACTATATCATTAAATGAGGTTGGTAATACCTCCTTTAATGCATTTCTGAATCCCTGTCTTTCCATTTGGAAAATACCTAAGGTATCTCCTGCTCTTAATAGCTTAAATACTTCTTTATCATCTAATGGAATCTTTCTAAATTGATCTATACTGTAATCTTTAATATCATGAATCATTTGATCAATTAAAGATAGATGGGATACAACTAGAAAATCCATTTTTAATAAGCCAATACTTTCCAAGTCCTCTGCTTCAAATTGAGATTGGTATAAATCTCCAGCTCCATAAGATAAAGGAACTATATCTTCTAGATTATCTTCTGAAAAAATAATTCCAGAAGCATGTGTTCCAATATGCTTTGGCAAATTCTCTAAGTTCTTTGCACAATATAAAAAGTCATATAATTCATCACCCTTATAAGCTTCAAGTAAACTATCATAGCCTCTTTCTTGAATCATATCTAAAATCTTTTTAATTCTTTCATTATCAATTCCAAAGATTTTAGCAAGCTCATTTACAGAAGATTTTACTTGGAATGTACCAAAGGTAGTGATACTACATACATGTTTTTCTCCATAGAATTCCTTAACATAATTTAATACCTTATCCCTATCCTTATCTGGGAAATCGGTATCGATATCTGGCATAGTAACTCTTTCTGGGTTTAAGAATCTTTCAAATAATAAATCATATTCTAATGGATTAATTTCAGTAATGCCCAAGGTATATGCAACTAAAGATCCAACGGCACTACCTCTTCCTGGGCCAACTAAAATATGATTCTTTTTTGAATAACAAATAAAATCCCAAACAATTAAAAAATAATCATCATATCCCATTTTATGAATGATGGATAATTCATATTTTAATCTAGAAAGATAAGGCTCAAAATAAAAACCTCTTTTTTCTAATCCCTTATGGCATAAAATGCCTAAGTATTCATAAGCACTCTTTCCCTTAGTATTTGGATAATGAGGTAATGCTATTTTGTTTTGAAATAGATTCAAATTTATGGAATTAATAAAATCATTTAAATTATTATCTTCCTTTGGATTTGTCAAAAAGGAATAATCATCAAATTCAGATATTTTCTCTGGCTTACCATCAATTTTAGTTAAGCATTCATAAACAATAGAATCCTCAGGCTTTATATATTTCATTTGATGAAGGGGAAGAGTCTTAACATTAAACTTACTTATATATTCACTAAATTCTCTTACAAGAGGAATGGATTCTAATTTATTTGTATAAGATAAACCAATATAACCACCAATTTTATTAATCTTATCTAGATATTCATTTAATATATTTAAAGCATTAGAATCATTGTTCTTTTGTTTAAATAATCTTTCTAAAATAGATTCAAAGAAAGGGAAAACAAAATAAATATTTTTATAATCTTTTATATCTAAAAAGGAATTAATATTCTTAAGCTTAACTAAAGAAGAAATCCTAGATAATTCCTTATATCCTTCATTATTCTTTGCATATAATAAGCATTTCGAATAGAAATTATCCTCATCTAGCATTTGGTATTCTAATCCTATAATGGGCTTTATACCCATCTCTTGACATCCCATATAGAACTTATAACAAGCATACATTGATGAATCTGTTAAAGAAAGGAAATCAAAGCCATTGGTTTTAGCCATAGATAAATAATCCTTAAGCCTTGCTGAATTCTTTAAGATATTATATTCAGTTTGTCCATATAAGAATCCTTTCATAGTACCACCTTCTTTCATTATATAGCAAAGTATTCATAAATTCACTCAAATATTGGAAAAAGATTCGACTCATGTGAGCCGAATCTAATTACATAGATTTCTTGAGTTTTCTTTTATTTAAAACGATATAAAGGACAATAAATATAAGAAGTCCAAAAATTAATACAAAAGCTAAAATTAACCCTAAAAAGTAATAATTAAAAGATTCACTTTCTACTGCCTCTTCTTTAACAATAACCTTAAATCTTTTGGTAGTAGATAATCCAGAAGAATTAATACAATAGACTTCAGCATAATAAGTACCAGCCTTTGTATAATCCACATTCTCATCATATATTTCTATAGTAGATGAAACATTCATATCTGATTTATCATATACTGAAACAAAATCATATAAATCAATTGGATTATCTACAGTTAATTCTATATCGTCCACATATACTTCTGGTTTATCATAAGAGACTAAAGATACCTCAATAGAATCTGAAACAGTAAATATTCCATCACTGTAGCTATACCATATGGTATAAGATCCTACTCTATTTTCTAAATCATGAGTAATAATTAAATTATCATAATTAATTGGTAGATTATCACTTATTCTTTTGATATATCTTCTATAATCAATCAAATAAAAATCTAAGCTATAATCTAATACCAAATTATGGCAAGATAATTCTAAGGTTGGCTCTACATCATCTATTACCTTAATAGTTACTTTATAAGTACTAGATAGATTGGCTTCATTTTTTACTGTCACTGTATAGGGGTATTCCGAAACAGTATCATTCTTTATTATTGGATATTCAATTCTATCTGAAATATCTCCTTCATAAGAATCTACTGCAGTAAAATGAGAGCTTATATCTACTTCCTTATTTAATGGAATTTGGATGATATCTCCAGGTGCATCACAAGATATTACTGGAGATTCATTTTCATATACAACCGCATTAAACTTAGATATTGCTTGATTACCACTGGAATCCTTCGCAATTACAGAAACTAAATAGGTTCCTGTTTTTTTATTATTGATTTCATGCAATACCTCTACAGGTTCCAGCTTATAATTATCCTTCACATTATAATTTTTAGATAAATCAAAATCATTACCTCTTTTGATATAAAAATAGTTTTGATTAATTTTAATCTCTGGAGGTTTTTTATCTACAACATTAAATGTGACTAATGCCTTATACCCAGTACATGTACCAGGAGAATATTTAGCATCATATGCCTTATACCAAACATGATATTGACCTACAGTATATGTATCAATATCCTTAAAATAATAAAGCCAATCTCCTTCTGTGTTATAGGTTATAGTAGAATCTGTTAAGCAAACATCATTCTTATATAAATATGCCTTAGGAATATTTTTATAATCCTCAATAGATGCCCCTACAGGAACATTTACTGTTGTGTTTACCCACATAAATTTCCAGCTTGCAGCGAATACCGTAAAAGGGAGAAAAAGGAATATAGCTAAAAGCTGAAAGAATAGTATTATTTTACTTATTTTCATTTTTTATAAAATAATCATATAAGGTGGCAACAGTTTCTTTATTTTTAGGCTTTTCTTGATTGATTCTTAATAATTCCATCATAAAATAATTAGCAACATACATATCCTTGGCTTTTTTATAATATTCACAAGAATTTAAAATAAACCTTCTTTTTTCTTCCGTATCTGATAATGCTAAATATTTTAATAAATTCGCACTAAAATCAAAATCATCACGACTAGAGGTTAAATGCATAATCATTTCAATTTTAGCTTCATTACCTTCTAATATTTCAAATAAAAGCTTACAAAAATCATTTAATGGTTTATCTTTATATGTATTTATTAAATCCATATCTTTATTTTGATAGCCTTGAATGAATTTTAAAGAATTTAAGTAAACCTCATTATGAATTAGCTTTGTGGAATAATCAAATAAATATGTAGATTTTACTTTAAGTGCATAAATAGCTAACGCATAATCCATTTCTTCTAAATTTAAATAATATCCAGCCTTCACAAGCTTTTCTTTGATGTCTGTGTAATAAATTAATGTATCTCCACGAAGTAAAATAGCTGAAGTTAAGAATAAATACTTAGAATATAAAATAGATAGAGATAAATCCATATTGATTCCATCTAGCTTATTTAAAATAGCTATAGCCTCTAAATAATTCTTTTCTTTATATTCTAAGATTGCAGTGAATATAGAAAAAACTACCATATCTAAATCCTGCATAGTAGATAATAATTTTAAAAGTTCATTGCATGTCTTTTTAGCTAAATATAGATCATCCTCTCTGATATACTTCATTAATTGGATAATTCTATATCTATAGTTTTCAAAGCCTTCTCCCTGCTTAACGATTTTTAATATGGTATCCATATCATCCTTTAAATAGGCTTCGATCGATTGTAATAATACTTCGTAGGAATGAAATAGAAGCTCCTGTTGTTCTACTGTAATTGCAACGCGAGTACAAATCTCTTGTAATATGTAATTATTGGCTTGTATTTGATTCCTCTCAATTTTACATAAATAAGATGGTGAGCATATGTCAAAGCATAGCCCGCTTAAGGTATAAGAAAGCTCAATACGCTTTCTTCTTATTTCAATACCAATGATTTCTTGATTTGATGCATGTATAGCTCCCTCAATTTTTCTTTGTGACAAAATGTCTAACATAACACTCATTTTCAATTATCCTTTCTAAAAAGGGCCCTACATTCATTATATGTTCTTTTTGAGCAAAATTGAAACTGAAAAGAAATGTTTCAAGAATGCTTTAAAACCTCCTTGTTTTTCCCTTTTTACTATGCAAACGAGGGTTCCTTTTCGAAAATATTATATGAAAATAACCTTTTTATGAAAATGATGAGTATGCTGATGAATTTATTTTCCTATTTTTCATAATAGATAAGATAAAAAAATACCTTTTTCTTTTCTTTTTTAGTACTTATCCATTCCTTATAGGAGTAATATTTATCCTTAGTTTTATAAAAAATAGCATTATCCTTTGAACCAATTTCTATTAATTTTGAAAAGATATCCTTATCTAAATCTTGTTCCATTAGCCATTTTTCAAAGCTAGAATTTCTCCTCTTTTTTTCTATGATATATTCTTCTTTTTCATATATTCCCATATCATAGGTAAGTAATGTTGAATTTGGAATTAAAAACGTTGGAAACAAATCGAAATAATTCCTATGGTTTAATACCATTCTTTGAATCCGAATATGCTTTTTACCACCCTTTCGTAAATAGGTTTTATTTCTTGTTCCATTTCTTGTTAAAATTGAGTTCTTATCAATTAATTGAAATAAGCTCCATGGAATCATACTATCTTTTAATTTTTCATAAAGTATTAAATTTTCATCAAGTGAATACAGTGGAGAAAAGCCAACGAATATCATCTAACCTCCGAAAATTAAAAAGTACAAAGTTACCCTTTGTACTTACAATAAATCTTAAGTTTACAATCTTTGCAAAGAGGATTCTTTGCTGTGCAGTGATATCTTCCAAAGAGTAAGAATAAGTGATGAGCATTGGCCCATTCATTTTTAGGGATATATTTTTTATAAACTTCTTCTGCTTTAAGAATATCCTCATCTTCTTTAATATACCCTAATCTTTTAGCCATACGATATAAGTGAGTATCTACAGGCATTGCAGGAATATTAAAGCCTACGGCTAATACAACGCTAGCTGTTTTTCTTCCTACTCCAGGTAATTCTACTAAGGATTCAAAATCATTAGGAACGATTCCTAAATATTTTTCATCTAAGGTCTTGGCTAAAGCAATAATATTTTTAGCCTTCGTTTTAGCTAAGCCAAGTGGCGTAATAATATTATAAATGGTATCATAATCTGCCATACTTAAGCTTTTCGCATCAGGATATTTTAAAAATAATTCTTTCGTAACTATATTTACTCTTTTATCTGTTGTTTGAGCACTTAATACAACAGCTATGATTAATTCAAAAGGATTTTTAAAATCAAGCTCAGGAGCTGGATTTGTAATAATCTCCTTTAAAATATCTACTATTTCTTTTGATTTTTCTTTATTCATTATTTGATATTATCCAAGAAATCCTTAACAAAGTCTGGTACAGCCTCTACCTCACGAGCTTCTCCTCTAAAACGATTTAAGCTAGTGACAAGGTTTTTAACATTTAAAACCTTGTAATGAGACTTCATATATTCTAATGCTTCTTCCATATCAGAAACGGTTACTCTATCTTCTGTAATTAAGCTAGATACAATTTCAAGCTCGTCTGCAGTTAATACTCTGCCAATTTCCTTTTGAATAAGCTGAGTAACATGGAAAAAATCATTTTCAAAATCCTTAGAATTAACTCCAGATAAAATATCCTTTACTCGATCAAAAAATCCATCAAGGGATACTGCTTCTCTACCTATACCATCCTCATATTGAATATAAATGGAATAGAATTCTCTTTCAAGTAGATTAGTTACTGCCTCATCAAAATCAGAATCAGTAATCATCATTCTTTCCTTTAGGGAAGCAACAGAAAAGAATTTATTTGTTTCATATTCCTTTAGCATTTGAATTAATACAACACATGCCACTGGAGATAATAATAATTCCTTTTGATGAACAAGAATGAATTTTTCATATTTGAAGCATCCAGATTCATATAATTTTTTTATCATATCTTAGCTTCCTTTTCTAATGCATTTTTCGCAGCATTTTGTTGTGCTTCCTTCTTTGTCTTACCAATTCCTCTTCCCATAAGGATCTCATCCATATAAACAACAGCTTCAAATTCCTTATCATTTGCAGGACCTTCATCCCTAACGATTTCATAACGAATCGTTCTTTTTTCACTTTGAAGCTTTTCTTGAAGCAAGGACTTATAATCCTTAAGCTTAGTTACCTCATCAATATATGGAATAAAGAATGTTTTAACAATCTTATATGCCTCATCAAACCCAGAATCTAAGAATACTGCACCTAGTACAGCCTCCATGGCATCTGCAATAATGGCAGGGCGGAATCTTCCTCCAGATATTTCTTCCCCCTTACCTAAGTATAAATACTTTGGTAAATTGATTTTTGCAGCATAATAATCAAGTGCACCCTCACATACTGCCTTAGCACGTGTTTTAGTTAATACACCCTCATCTAGGGAAATTACTGCATATAAATATTTTGACATTGCAAGCTCTAAAACAGCATCTCCTAAGAATTCCATTCTTTCATTACATTCCTTTCCATGCTCATTGGCATAAGAAGAATGTGTTAGTGCTGTTTCTAATAAGCTTTTATCTTTGAAGGTATAGCCAATAACGCCTTCAAATTCTTCAATATTATTCAACTTCCTCACCACTCTTTTTTGGTAGTGCTTCTACTACTTTATTTATTAAATCGGCCTTAACCATATTTCTTACTTGGCGAATTGCGCTTTTGAATGTTTTACTATCTGCATTACCATGAGCTTTAACTACAGGCTTACCAATACCTAAAATCATAGCTCCACCAACCTCAGAAGCATCCATTCTTCCGGCAAATCTTTTTAAATTCTTTCTCATGAATAAGTATCCAATCTTGCCACCTAAGGATGCTTTAATTTCCTGCTTTAGCATTCTACCCATACCCTTTGCAGTACCTTCAAAGCTCTTTAGGGCAATATTTCCACAATATCCATCAGAAACAACAATATCTGTAGGGCAATCAATTAATTTATCCGGTTCTACATTACCCTTAAAATTAATACCCTCTAAGGACTCTAATAATTCATATGCCTCTTTATCTATTTCTCTACCCTTACCTGGTTCTGAACCAATATTTAATAATCCTACTGTAGGATTTTTAATACCTAAAATTTCTTTTGCTGTAACGGTTGCGAAAATTGCGAATTCAGCATAATGATTTGCTTTTAATTCTACATTTGCGCCAACATCAAGTAATAATCTTGGATGACCATCAAAATTAGGAATAATAGGGCATAGGGCAACTCTTTCCATTTCCTTAATTCTTCTTATGATTAAATGAGCACCCATAACTACACACTGTGTAGGACCATTGGTTACAACTGCATCTACCTCTCCATTTTTCGCTGCATATAATGCCTTAACTAAGGAAGCCTCCTTTTGCTTTCTTACCGCACGAACAGGATCTTTTTCTCCCATAGATAAGGTTTCTTTTGTATGAACAATAGAAATTCTTTCACTATTTGTTAATAAAGGCTTAATCTTTTCCTCATCACCAAATAATACAATTTCAATATCATCAAATTCCTTAACAGCCATCATTGCTGCAGGAACTGTAGTATTTACTCCATTATCTCCGCCGTTTGCGTCTACTGCAATTCTAATCATAGCGACCTCCAAAATACACTTTTTCCATATTATACCATTTATGGTGCTAAAAGCCTAGTTACTTTTAAAGCCATTCTTGGCATTTTCAATTATCATATTTGTAAAACGAATTGAGGCTTCCTCTCCACTTAAATATTTTGGATAGTATTCCTCTGCATCCTTCTTTGCAGCCTCCCAAATCCTATAATCGGATTCAAAATCCGCATATTCTAGCTGCAAAAAGCCAGATTGCTCTTCCCCAAAATAATTACCAGGACCTCTTAATCTAAAATCCTCTTCTGCTATTCCAAAGCCATCCGTCGTACTTTCTAATATTCTTAACCTTTCGTTGTCTAGTTTTTTAGTAACTAGTGCACAGTAGGATTGCTTATTACCTCTTCCTACTCTACCTCTTAGCTGATGAATTTGAGCAAGACCAAATCTATCTGCGTCTAAGATTACCATCATAGTGGCGTTTGGTACATTTACTCCAACCTCAATTACGGTTGTAGATATTAATATCTTAGTTTCACCATTTCTAAAGGATTCCATAATCATATTCTTTTTATCTATAGCCATCTTTCCATGGATAGATTTAATTTCTATATTTGGTAATTCCTCTTTAAAAATGCGCTCTGCCTCATCAATTGGTATTGCATCATAGTCCTCATTTTCTATAACTAATGGTACAACAACATAAGCCTGCTCCCCAAGACTAATCTTTCCTTCAATAAAATGCATTAGGCTTTTTAATTTTGTATAAGAAATAATCTTAGTATCTACAGGCATTCTTCCCTTTGGCATATCCTTAATCGAGGATATATCTAAATCTCCAAAGAAGGTTAAGCCTAGGGTTCTTGGGATTGGTGTTGCAGTTAAATATAAGGCATCCGTATTTGGATATTTTTCAATCAATGCCTTTCTTTGATTTACACCAAATTTATGCTGCTCATCAATTACTGCAATACCAAGTCTTTTAAATTTAACATCAGCTTGAATTAAAGAATGTGTACCAACTAATACTTGGATAGACCCATCCTCTAAGCCCTCTAATATTTCAGTTCTTTCCTTTTTCTTGACAGATGAGGTTAATAAGCGAACCTTAATACCGAATTTATTAAAATGCTCTTTAATTAATTCATATTGCTGGTTAGCCAGTATTTCTGTTGGAAGCATTAATGCTGCCTGATAATTTGATGTAACTAGGGCAAGTATTGCAAATATAGATACAATGCTTTTTCCACAACCAACATCTCCTTGAACTAAACGGTTCATTGGATATTTTCCTAAGATATCTCTTGTGACATCCTTAATAGCACTCTTTTGTCCATCGGTAAGCTTAAATGATAATCCATTAATAAAGAATTTCATAAATTCTTCATCCATATGACGCATTGGCTTTTCACTTTTGCTTCTCATATTTCTTAAAATATTAAAAGACATTGCATACCAAAAGAATTCCTCATATTTTCTTCTTCTATTTATTTGAATAATATCCATTTTATCTATAGGTAAATGAGATTTATATACAAGCTCATTCATAGAATATAGCTTATATTTTGTCAGTAATTCCTTTGGAATAGTTTCTCCTACCCTATAGCCTAAATCATAGATATTCGATACAATTTTTTGAATTTGATATGCCTTTATATTTTTATATTTATAAGAAACATTAATTTTCTTTTCAAAATCATCAAAAAATACTCTTTTAATATAGAACTCCTTTTCTTCCTTTTTATATCTACCATATAAAATACAAGACACTCCCTTAAATAGCTTATATCTTAAATAATCTGAAGAAAAGAAAATACATTTTACTCTTATACCATCAACTAATACATAAAATATTACAGAATAAACATTAGATCTATATTTTATAAATGCAGGCTTTGTATCACATATAGCATTTATACATACATAATCTCCACTAAATATTTTCTCCTTATCAAATTCATAAATTTCATAGGAATTTGGATAAGTAAATAATAGCTCATCAATGGTAGTAATACCTTCATTATTCAATTGTTCTAAGGTAGCCTTACCTACACCCTTGATATCCTTAAGTTCCATAAATAGTCTCCATAATAATTTATAATTATTATACTTGAAAAGACTTAAGAAAAAAAGAGGATTACTCCTCTAATTTCTTAAGTCTATTTTGATATAATTCTATTCTTTTATCACAATACTTTATTATTACATCACGATATTGCTTATTAATCTTACCAACTAATAATCTACCATCGGCAACACTTTTTTCAGACATTACTGCAGTAATTAGATTTTCTAAGTCTTCTTTAGTATAGGTATCTACCTTTTGAATCTCTTCTTCATATCTTCTCTTATAGAATTGCTCAGAAACATTAATTAAGCCTTGATATTGAATTAATAGGTTCTGATATTTTTCCTGTTCCCTTCTAATATCTACACCCGTAGAGATATATTTCTTTTGTTCTCTAATTTTAGCACTAAGCTCTTCCATTTCATTTTCAAAGCTTCTAACCTTACTTTTTCTTTCATTAACTTCCTTTATATTACTTAAACTACAGCTATTTGGAACAATATAATCCTCAATACGCTTCTTATAGGAATAATTGGATTTATATAAGGATACCATTACTATAGTAGTTAATAAAGCACTTATGCATAGAGAAATAATTAAAGAAGGCAACCAGCTTTTATTCATTAAAAATACTAGCCAATAGGATATTTGTTCAAATAAAGCTAAGAAGAATACAGTAAAGCCAAATACCTTTAATTTAGATAATGGAATATTACCATAAATAGCACCATTTTGATCATTTATGATAATCGTATACTTCTTATCCTTAAATGTAGGCTCTATAAACCACATAGGATAGAATGTATAGGAGGATTCCATTTTAATCACATTAAAATTAGTAGCATGTAAGGCTTCACCCTCTGTAGAATCCCTCTTTAATTTTCCACTTTCAATATATAAATTTCTTAGAGTTTCAGGGTTTTGGAAATATTCTCTAATATCGGATTCAATTTGGAGGGTTGCATGGTTCTTTAAATCTCTAAATGGAATCTCTAATCTTTTTGCCATGTGACCTGCCAAATATGGTGTATCAAATTGCTTGATTCCCTTTAAATCAAATGGTCCAATCGCTTTAATAATATCATCATAGTCATGCTTTAGGGCATGCATAGGAAAATGATTAAAGGAAACTTTACCAAATAGAGTTATCATAATCGTTCTATCGGTTTCCTCTTTATCTGCAGCAACTATGCTAACAAAAGCATTTTGTGATTGGATTACAGAAAAATCAAAGCTAACCTTTCCTCTTAAAGAATATAAAGGAATATAAATATCATTTGGTCTTTTTTCTTTAACTACATTTTTAAATCCAAATGGTAAAAAAGGATTCTTATTTAAATAATGCCTTTTAATAGCCTCTGCATCCTCTTTTTTCTTTGAAAAAGGAACGATGTATTTTGGTCTAAAAGCTCCTACTAAGGAATTCTTTAATAGGACATTGTTTCCACAAAATGGGCAAGCTGAGGATGCGATAGAATCCTCAACAATAATACTTCCACCACAGCTAGAGCATGTGTATTCTATAGTATTATCCTCCTTGTTGAAGTAATCAGCCTCTAATTCATCATCAATATCATCAATACTTCTATCAATTTTCATTAAATCTACTGTAGTGTATGTATTATTACAATTTATACATAAAAGCTTCTTTTCTTTAGCATCATAGCTAAGCTTTCCACCACAGGATGGACATATAAAAGTAGTTCCTTCCATAATAGCCTCCCCTTAAAATCCTCTTTTGGATAAATCAGCACAGACTGAACTATAGAATTTATAAATTCTTTCTCTTTTCTTTTTAGTTACAAAAAAATCAATAATCTCAGAATGAGATATAGATTCTTCAAATGCACATCCCTTGTATTCCCCAAATTTAGTGGAATCAATTCCAACTAAGCCATCCGTTTCTGTGTCCTTAGAAAAATGGTGGAAGAATACAAGTGGTATTCCCATAATAAAATCATCCTTGGCCTTATCCATTTTAGTAGAATAGCTTTGGCAATAAATTCTTTTGGATATCTTGAAGGTTTCCTTTTCAATATCATCGACTAAAGCAAGCTCCTTGCAAACCGTTAAGGAATCTGGCTTTTTATCCCCAAAAATTCTATACCAAAAATTAATCCAAAATGCGATTATTTTTAACATCCATTTTGGTAATTTTAAGATACTTGAGGCAATAGGGCTTCCCTTATGAGGAGTACATAATGTAGTTAAGCTTTGTACATAATCCTCCATACCGAGCTTCTCAATCATATATTTCGCATCTAATCCTCCCTTAGAGTGTGCGATAATATTGACCTTAGTCGTTTTTTCATCTTCTAATATTTTTAATATTTCCTCTTTTAAGATAGCGGCATTATTTTCAATAGTCCCAAATCCATCGATATTACTCTTATATACCTTATAGCCTTCATCTTTTAGATGCCTATCTATCTTACCAAAGGATTTTATAAAAAATAAATCTTTAATCGCTATACCATGAACCAATATAATTGGATATTTCGTTTTCATAATACTCTCTCCCTAAACATTAAAGATTTTATAAAATTCATTAGAAATTGTCAAATTTCTATCCAAAGCATAATAAAAGGGGCATTTAAAATGCCCCATTCATTCGTCTTATTCAACTGCAATAATGTAAGAATAAATATCTTGATTACCATCGATGATTTCAACATCAAGGTTTTTGTTAATAGCAAGACACATTTCTTCTACTAGTGCCTTTTCTTCTTCAGTTACATCCTTACCACAGAAGAAAGTAGCAATTTCAGATTCATCATCAATCATCTTTTCAAGTAAGCCCTTAACAGCATCCTTTTCTTCCTTAACAGATACGATGATTTCACCATCGGCAATACCCATATAATCGCCAGCAACAATCTTTACACCATTGATTTCAGTATCACGTACAGAGTATGTAACCTCACCAGACTTAACATGAGCGATAGATTCACCCATTGCTGCAAGGTTTTCTTCCATGGAAGCCTCTGGGTTATAGTTGATTAAAGAAGCGTAGCCCTGTGCAATAGTTTTTGCAAGGATTACTTCTACTTTAGATCCTCTAACCATGGATGCAGCCTGCTTAGCAGCCATAACTACATTACCATTATTAGGAATAATGATAACATTCTTTGCGTTTACAGCCTTAATTGCAGAAACGAATGCCTCTGTAGATGGGTTCATTGTCTGACCACCTTCGATAACATAATCTACACCTAATTCCTTAAATGTATTTACGATACCTTCACCGAAGCATACAGCAATTAATGCAAATTCCTTCTTTGGCTCATTTGCCTTTGGAGCATCATTATTCTTTGGCTGGTTGCCATTCTTAGCACCATCCTCTAAATGAGAATGCTGTAAATGCATGTTTTCAATTTTTAATGTCTGGAACTCACCAGACTTCTGAGCGATTTCAAGTACACGGCCAGGACGGTTTGTATGGATATGAACCTTAA
Organism: Anaeroplasma bactoclasticum; assembly: GCF_003550015.1. Classification (GTDB taxonomy): domain Bacteria; phylum Bacillota_I; class Bacilli_A; order Acholeplasmatales; family Anaeroplasmataceae; genus Anaeroplasma; species Anaeroplasma bactoclasticum. Next base: position 102,718 of record NZ_QXEV01000003.1, on the reverse strand, counting down.
TTTCCTTGCCATCTCTAACTACAACTAAAGAATCACCAAGTAAGGATAATGTAGCTGTAAGCTCTCTTTCTTCAAATGTTTCAGGCTTTCTTAATTCTAAAATGAATTCAGTGCAGTATGCAAACTTAATTTCTTGAGATGCATCCTGGCTATCCTCATCCTGTGGCTTTGCTTCATGAGCTTCAAGGATTTCACCCTTTAATGCCATTAGCATACCTTCAATAATTTTACAGAAGCCAGCTCCACCAGAGTCTACTACTCCAGCTTCCTTTAATACTGGTAATAGCTCAGGTGTATTAGCTAAAGTCTTTTCAGCCTCATTATAATAGAACTCTAATAATGCATCAATTGTATCAAACTCTTGTAGATGAGATTCTGTATTTTCAGCTGCCTCTCTTACTACAGTAAGAATTGTACCTTCAACTGGAGCCATAACTGCCTTATAGGCAATCTTTCTACCAGAAAGTAAACAATTCATAAAATCTTCGATTGTTAAATAGTTATGCTGAATTTCCTTAAGTCCAACATAAATACCTCTAAAGAACTGGGATAAAATAACTCCTGAATTACCTCTAGCTCCCATTAATGCACCACGAGATAATACCTTTGCGTTTTCAATGATTGAGCTTGACTCACAGTTTTCTAATTCTCTAACACCAGAAGTGATTGTCATAGACATATTTGTTCCTGTATCTCCATCTGGTACTGGGAATACGTTTAATGCGTCAACCTCAGCATGATTGTTTTTAAGATTAATTGCTCCGTTAATCACCATTTTCTTAAACAGATCAACATCTATTTCTTTAACACTCATGTTTTTCCTCCTATATTATAACTATATATTCTAGCAGAAAATTTCTGCGTTTCCTTCTTATTTAATATTTGTGATTTTTACTAAAATCACGAAAAATATTCAGTAGTCTTTATCATCCTTTCAATTTTTATTCTGATATTTACAATCCCAAAACTACCAAAGAATGTACATACTATCAGTACTAACATTTATAGCACTTTTTGTCGTTATTGTCAATGAAATGAGAAAATGGGCAAACATTTTCAATTTGTCCATATATTTTAAAAATAAGTTTTAAATAATTTCAAAAAAAACTTGAATTCATATAATATATATGGTAAATTATTAAGGCTGATTAAATTAAGTCTAAGGAGGGAAAGACTATGGCAAGATGTTATGTTACAGGCAAGACAACTGTTACAGGTAACAAAAGATCTCACGCTTTAAACGCTACTCGCCGTACTTGGAAGGCTAACCTTCAGACAGTACATATTAAAGACGAGAACGGAAATGTTAAGAAGGTTAAGATTTCTGCTAGAGCTTTAAAGAAGGGAAACATTGAAAGAGCATAAGCTCAAAAATTATTGCGCATTTAACAGGCCAAGCCTGTTTTTTTGCTTTTTATAGGGCAAAAAATTATAATAATTTCTTTAATTTTTTAATTAACATTCCATATTTGTAATACACCTTAGGATAGTCTAGGTGTTTTTTTTCTGCATAAAGACGTAAGCTCATACCGTCTAATATAACAAACTGATACATTTCCTTTTCTTCTAAATCCTCAAGTAAGGCTTCTGATGTATAGACGATATTTTTAGAATAATCCATGGTCCCAATAATATCCTCTTTTAAATAAATATTTATTTTATAATAATCATTAGAAACTCTTTTTAAAAAATCTCTTTTAATACATAAAGTAAAAAATGAAAAAAAGGAAATGCCTAAATCCTCATTAAAAGCTTTAATACAATTGAAAAGAATAATTCTTCCTTCTTGTACTAAATCCTCTCTTTTATCATTGTATCTATGATAAGCAGATGCAATCTTCCATATATATGGCTCATACTTCTTAAAGATAAAAGATAGGGCAACCTCATTTCCTTCTTTGATTAAATATAAAATTTCATAATCATTATATAATTTTAAATCCATCATTACTTTGTTAAACAAAGATCATGTAATACTATACCTGCACTTACACTTGCGTTTAATGAATTCACGTGACCAACCATTGGAATGGTAATTAAATAATCGGATTGCTTAACTAATGTCTTTGACATTCCAAATCCTTCAGAACCAATAATTACTGCTAAGGATAGACTAGGATCAATATCTTGGCTTCTTACAGTACCTTTAGCATCTGTTCCACAAATCCAAAAACCATTTTCTTTTAGCTTGGAAACTGCATTATTTAAAGAATTTACATATACAATCTTTGTATATTCAATAGCTCCTGTAGATACATGGGCTACAACCTCAGTTACCATAACACTTCTGTTTTTAGGTAATATTACTAAATCAAAGCCAAAGGCATCTACACTTCTTAATATAGCACCTAAATTATGTGGGTCCTGTATACCATCTAAAATTAAAACTCTACCTTGTTCCTTTTTAAATGTATTTAAAAATTCCTCATCATAGATTTCATAATCTTCTCTTAATGCTCCATATCCTTGATGAGACATTCCAAATTTCTTATCCATATCACGTTTTGTTAATACTTCATATTTATAACCCTTATCGTTTAATAAAGAGAGGATATTCTTATCCTTCTTTACTTGGTTATCTTCTATAAATACTTCCATTCTTGCTTTTTTACGAATGGCTTCATAAACACAATTTTTGCCGTATATTTTAATCATTTTATCACCAACTTATATGATGTCAAAGGGATAACATCATCCTTATTTCTTAGGTTTAATTCCTTGAACAAGACCATTATATCATTTTTTTAAAGAAAATGATAATAAATCTCCTTTTGCAAGTGCTTACCATAGGTGAACTCTACTTGTTTTTTACCACCGCCTTTGATATAATTTAAAAGTATTTAAATTAATGGAGGTTTATATGGCAGATTTAAATTTATCCGAACAGGAAATTGTTAGAAGAAACAAATTAGAAAAATATAGAGAGCTAGGTCTTGATCCATTTGGACAGGCTTATAACCAGAAAGATAAAAGTAGCGATATAAAAACAAAATATCAGGAGTATACACATGAGCAGTTAGAGGAAATGAATGTTTCTGTTCAAATTGCAGGACGTATTATGTTTATCCGTAAGATGGGTAAGGCATCCTTCTTCGCTATTCAGGATAAGGAAGGAAAAATCCAAGTATATATCCGTAAGGATGTTGTTGGAGAGGAACAATATGACTTATTCAAGATGGCAGATATCGGAGATATCGTTGGTGTTAAGGGTACTGTAATGAAGACTCAGACTGGTGAGGTTACAGTTAAGTGTGAAGAATATACTCACCTTGTTAAGGCTTTAAGACCTCTTCCTGAAAAGTTCCATGGCTTAACAGATGTTGAGGAAAGATATAGACGTAGATATGTTGATTTAATCATGAATGAGGATGCAAAAAGAGTTGCAATTCTAAGACCTAGAATTATTCGTGCTATGCAGGAATATTTCGATAATGCAGGATTCATCGAGGTTGAAACTCCAGTATTACAAAACATCCAGGGTGGCGCTTCTGCAAGACCGTTCATTACTCATCATAATGCACTTGATTCTGATTTCTATTTAAGAATCGCAACAGAATTACACCTAAAAAGATTACTTGTTGGTGGTCTTGAAAGAGTTTATGAAATTGGTCGTATCTTCCGTAATGAGGGTATGGATAAGACTCATAACCCAGAATTCACTACTGTTGAATTATATGAAGCATATGGTGATTTATCTAGCATGATGAATTTAAACGAAGGTGTAATTCGTTTTGCTGCAAATAAGGTTATTGGAAAAGAGCAGTTTAAGAATCCTTTCAATCCAGAAGGAGATTTAATTGATATTTCTAAACCATTTAGAAGAGTTACAATGTGCGAATTAATCAAGGAAAAGACTGGTGTAGATTTCAAGGCAAATAATTATACCTTAGAAGAAGCTAAGGCTTTAGCTAAGGAGCATAATGTACCTGTTGAGCCACACTTCACAGTTGGCCATATCATTAATGCCTTCTTTGAGGAATTCTGTGAAGAAACATTAATCCAGCCTACATTCTTAATGGGTCACCCAATTGAAATTTCTCCATTAACAAAGAAGGATCCAGAGGACCCAAGATTTGTTCAAAGATTTGAGCTATTCATTGGTGGACATGAATTCTCTAATGCATATACAGAATTAAATGACCCAATTGATCAAAGAGAAAGATTTGAAGAACAAATGAAGGAAAAGGAATTAGGTAACGACGAAGCTAATGGTATGGATGTTGACTTCTTAGAGTCTCTAGAATATGGTATGCCTCCTGCAGGTGGTATTGGTATTGGTGTAGACCGTTTAGTTATTTTCTTAACTGAATCTACTACTATTCGTGATGTTATCCTATTCCCTCAGATGAAGACAAGATAATGGAAGACGTTATGACAATTTATGAGGACTATGCTTCTTGGAAAAAAGAAAATAGCACTCTTATTCAAACATTAGTAAAAAATAAAAGTAAATCCATCCAAAGATTCGCATGTGTCCTTGCGGTAGTAGATTATTTATATTTACAACATGAAAAGGGCAAAAAGCTATCTGAGGATGAGGAGGTTATCTTTTCTACAGGCTTTGATTATGTTTATGATTCATTTATGATGATTGATAACATATTACAAAGTGATTTCAAGGGAGATATTAATGAAATGGAAAAATGTTCCCAAACGATTAATCTTCTTCTTTACATCAATGACTTTGAAAGTGAAATCACTTCTTCTTCTGATGATAATGTTAAAAAAGAATTAAAAAAGCTTACTGATTTAGATGAAAAGGTGAATCAATATCTAGAAAGAAAAGAAAATGCTCCAGATGAATATTTCGCTTTATTAAACGATATTACAGATGACATCTTTATTTCAAATAATATGGAGGTTCATACTGTTGAAGAAATCTTCTATGAAATTGCGTTAGAATACAATATTTATCAAGAAGATGACTTTGATATGTTTAATGAAGTAATCAATCGTCAGATTGAAAAAGATAGAAAAATAGAAAAATTTATAGCGTAAAAAAGAATCCAGCTGCTTGCTGGATTTCTTTTTTAACTATTTATGCGATTAACTTATTTTTATACATTTTTTTGCCGGTTCCCAATCACTTATACATTAATCTTATTTATTTCTTTCCTTGGCTTTACCTATAAAGATTCCCTCTTTCTTTTTATATATACCCCTTAACGATATGGATATAAGCACCTAATTATCGCTTAATACAAAAGCGTAAGTCCTAAGACTTTCTTACCCATATCTATTGAACCATTTTTATTTCCTATGATTTATTCCTTTTCTTATCCTTCATATTTCACCCTCTTTATAATACCCATCCTTAGAAACAGTAAGGTGGTATTTATTTTATTATTCCTTAATAAGACTCTCGTATTCGACTAGATCCACTATATAGGCTCTTACGATAGCCTTCTCTATTATTCCTTTTAAATATGCTAAATCTCATAAACCATCTCATATTCATAACCTCATTTCTATTTTTATCTTGCATCTATCTAATGCACCTATAGTATATAAAACGAGTGTTGCAAAATGTGAGCAAGAAAAAAGGAAGGAAAAAAATTCCTTCCTAATTATAATTAATTATCAGCTTTTACAACCTTAGTTACTTGAAGCTGTGGAACATCCCAATAATAAACAAATCCTTCGAGATTAATCTTATCGCCTAAAGCTAAAGATGTAACTGTTGTATAAGTTGGGCTACCAAATTGTGTAGACTCTAAATAAGCTTCAACTACAAATGTTAATTCATTATCATTAGAATCCTTTACTGCAAAATAAACATCAACACCAGAATTTGGAGATAATGAGAAGTCATCAAAACTTGTATAAGGTGCTTTAGTTACAGTTAAATCTGTAACCATAACCTTAGTATTCTTATGCTGATCTAATGTATCCTTAGCAATGTTTGCAACCTGTGTTGCCTTATAAATCTTGCTAGAAGATCCAACTGTAAAGCCCTGGTTTTCTGTTGCAACATCTCCATTAATCTCAACTTCTCCACGCCATTCAGCTTTTGATCCTGTAACAGAGATGAACTTACCAACAGAAAGTTTATTATCATAATCATCTCTACTACACTTTAGATTATAAACATAATATCCGCCTTCTTCATCCTGTAAATAGAAGGATGCTGCACCATTATACCAAGTACATCTATCCTGGATATAAGCGTCAATCTTAACTTCTGCCTGAAGTTCTGCATCCATATACTCCTTATAGCTCATACCACCTAAGCTTTCAGCACCACAGCTGGCAAGAGTAAATAGGCCTAATGCTGCAGTTGTCGCAAAAATCTTTGTTAATTTCATTTTTAATTTGTCCTCCTGTTTTGCTAATTAAATTATAGTTCCCAATAAAAAAATAGTCAAATAATTATGTGTTTTATGATTTTTTCATCTGTTTCTTATTTTTTAATACTTTTTGTAATATTACATATACTCCAATACCAACCCAGGCTAAAGAAATACCTGTAATAATTAATATTCCACCTAAAGACATTTTGCTTGATGTATCCAAATAATTTGTTTTACATCTCGCGTATAGTTTATCTATTCCTTCTTTTGTGCTAAAAGAATCTGTTTTTGTCGATACAGAATTAATTAAATATCCTGCTGCACTTCTTACATTTGCTGAACCATTAAACACAGGTGTAATAAAAGTATTATCTAAATTATTTAATAATAATTCTTTAGCCTTTTTAGCTCCAGAATATATTTCTGTACCATTCAAATATTCCTTAAATTCTTTTGAATTTAATAATGAATTTGTAACAGGTAAATATCCTTCCGTCTTTTGATAAGCCATTTGAACATCATCAGTTAATAAAAATTGTGCAAACAACCAAGAGGCTAACACCTCTTCTTCATCGTCTTTATTAAAAATACAAATAGACGGTCCTTGAGAAATCATCTTTGGATTATTTATATCCAACTGTGGTATAATTCTTAATTCAAGTTCAAATTCTTCATAGCCTAAGGATGATGTACCTTGTAAGGAATCATAACCAATCCATGTAGCACCTGCCGTAGAATCAATACCAAAGATTGCATCCCAAACATTAATCAAATCCCCTGGATAATGAGAACTTACTGCAAACGATTCATAATAATCCTTTTTACATTTTGATTTTAAATCCAATAAAAAGGATGTTGTTTTATCGTTAAATATGAATACTTCACCAGATGAATTAGTATAAGGCATATTTGCTTGAAATACATATTGAATAAACCAATTATCACTTGATTTATAAACCATTCCTTTAAAATCCTTACTAGGGTCTACTAAAGAAGTAATACTTGTTTTCCCCTCTTTTCTCTCTTCTACGCCTTTTTGACATACCTCAAAAAGCCAATCCCAAGTTGGGATATCTGGAATTGTATAGCCCAATCTTTCTACATATGTTTTATTAATATATAGAGCTTCTGTGGATCTCATAAATGGAATTGTATAATAATTATCATATAAAATTCCTTCATCTAAAAAGGTTTTTACAATACCATCATCACCAATTGTTTTGTATTTTACACAACTGCCTTGAAGACCATATTTTGCATCAGTCAATAAATTATCTAATGGGATAACTGAATTAGGACTTTCTAAATATGTTGCTACATTATCCGGATAAGAAATGCAAACATTAGGTGCAGTATTTGTATTTAGATTAACCAATACCTCTCTATAAATATCTGGATAAGATGTAAAATTTCTAAGTTCAACAGTTATATTAGGATAATAAGTATTAAAATCAGAAATTGCTTTTTTGTAAACGTCAATTTGTCTTTGATCCGAATCATTTTTAGCCCAGAAAGAAATTGTATAGTTTTTATTCATATCAAATTCTTCAGGCACATGAAATTCATTATGTTTTGTTACATGATGACAGCTAGTTATGCCTACAATAGATAATACCCCTAAAAGAGCTAGTAACACTTTTCTCATAATATCACTATCCCTTCGTACCTGTTCTTACAACGCCACTCATTATTTGGTTTCTAAATATTGCAAATAATAACAATAATGGTATAGAAACAATAACAACCGCAGACATCATAGCTGGCATATTAGATTTACCAAAGCCTGAATTTCTCATAGCTTCAATTGCATTACTTACTAAGAAATAGCTCTTTTGACCTTCTACTTCGGAAGTAATTAATCTTGGCCATACATAAGAATTCCAGCATTCAATTAATTTTAAAATAATAATTGTAATAATTGTTGGCTTAGATAATGGAATCAAAACCTTAATTAAGTAATTCATATCAGATAGTCCATCTACCTTAGCTGCATAATATAAGGAATCTGGAACCTGCATAAAGTTTTGTCTTAATAAATAAATATAAAATACAGATAATACAGATGGTAATATTAAGCCGGTATAAGAATTTGTTAATCCTGAATTTGTAATTGTAACAAAGTTTGTAATGATTACAAGCTCATTTGGAATCATCATCATAGCTAAGAATAATGTGAATACTAAATTCTTTCCTCTAAACTCTAATCTTGCAAAGGCGAATGCTGCAAGAATAGATACAACAAGCATTATAGAGGTTGTAACAAGCGCAAATACTAAGGTATTCATTAAATAACCAATCATATCTACATCAACCCAGGCACTAATATAATTATCGAATGTTGGGTAGGTAATATATATCTCTGTAGATGTATATGCATAAGTAGCAAAATCCTTAAAAGATGTAATTACCATAAAATAGAATGGGAATAATACAACAATAGCCCATAATATTAAGAATGTATAAACAACAACCTTTAATATGATTCTAAGAGTTTTAAACGCTCTTATCGATTTCTTCATTTTCTTTTCGTCTAATTTATTAGAAGATACCATATGAACGCCTCCTAATAATATACGTGCTTTCTACTTACTAGTAGATTAATGCACGTAATCGCCAAAATAATAAAGAATAAAATAATTGCGGCTGCAGAAGCTCTAGATGGATATCCTCCAGAATTAGAATATAGCTGTCCATAAACATATCCAACAATAGTATTCATTCCAGCATCATCTAAGTTTTCTCCAAATAATGCAACTGCATCACTATAAGATTTAAAAGCTCCAATAAAGCCTGTAATAATCAAATAAGATATCATAGGAGATATTTGAGGTACAGTGATTTTTCTAAATACTGTAAACCTTGATGCACCATCTACTGCTGCAGCTTGATAATATATCTTTCTTACAGAAGCAATAGCTCCAGTAAGTACTAAAATCTTAAATGGCATTACATACCAAATAGTGTAAAAGCATAATACAAATAGCTTTGCTATATAACTAGATGTAGGTCCAACCCAATCTATAGCATTTATACCAAATAATCCTAATATAGAATTCACCAAACCTACATTTTCTTGGGAATCCTTATTAAACAATAGCATAAATACCATACCTACAGCCAATGTATTTGTAACATATGGCAAGAAAAATATTGTTTCTAATACTTTTCTTAATGGCTTTATTGCATTTAATCCAACAGAGATTAATAAGGCAATAAGTGTAGATAATGGTACAGTAATAATTACTAATAGAATCGTATTTTTTACTGCTGATAAAAATTTCTCATCGTTAAGTACAAAGCCATAATTACCAAAACCTATTCCTGTAGCTTCTTTAGTAAATTGATAGTTTTCCTCAAAGGAATAAACAAAAATATCAATCAGAGGATAAACTGTAAAAAAAGCTAAAAATAAAATAGCAGGTAGTAGATAAAGCCAGGCTTTTAAGTTGTTCTTTGTCTTCATAAAAAGACACCTACTTTCCATCATTATTATTTTAACACTTGTCGAATTTTTAAACAATAAAAAAGGAAGCCTATAAGCTTCCTATACTATACTATCCACGATTTAATACAAATAATACCAATATGATACCAACTATAACAGCAACGAGTAATAAAGAAACACATATCAAAATAACAATATTTGCTGTTTTTCTTTTTTGTTCTGTTTGTTTTATACAAGTACCTAATATAGAAATTGATATTCCACCTAAAACAAATGTTCCAAGACCTGCCGCAAAAATAATAACAATTAAAAATACTGCTGCAAATGCTGCACCTAAGGCACCACCTAAAGCTTCACCAAAATTAGAAGCAGTTTGTTCACCACTGCTATTTAAAAGTTGCTGAAGAGCATTTAAAAAGAGAATGGTTATAAATCCTAGGGGGACAGTTAATCCAGCAAATACATAAGCAACTATATTTCTTTTTTTATTATTTTTCATATAAATCCCTTCTTTCTTACTCCCTTTATTCAATTATATACCATTTTTACTCGCTGTCAAAAGCTTACTTTATCTTAATTGGATTAATTGAACCATCAGGATTAGGATTTTTATCTAAATATTCTCTTATTTCTTCTGGTTTACCCGCTTTAGCTCCTGGCTTACATTGGCTTAAGCTTTCTGCAGCACCAGTTACAATTGCTTCTGCAAAGCCCTGACAACCAGGGTAACCACAAGCACCACAATTCGCATTAGGTAAAATCTTTGTAATATCTTCAATTCTAGTATCTTGTTCTACATGGAAGATTTTTGATGCAACTGCAAGACCAAGACCTAAAATTAAACCAAGACCTGCGAGTATTAATACTGCCCATAATAATTCCATCAATTCTCCTCCTTTAAATCTTTTTCAATATCTTCTTCTATTTTCTTTAAATTATATTTATCCTTCATACTGCAGCTATAATTTTTACAGCCACTACATCCTTCTTCACCTATTCTTAAATTTACGCACTCCTTAGGAATAGGAGTTTTTTTATTTAAAAAGAAGGTGATAAAGAATATAGCAACAAGCAAGGCTATGATTCCAAGCCCTAAAATTAAATAAGGATTCATTATAAGCTAATCATCCCAGAAAATCCTAAGAATGCCATAGCCATTAATGCTGCAGTAATTAAGGCAATTGGAATTCCTTTAAATGCCTTAGGACAATCCGATGCATCTAATTTATAACGAATAGTAGAAAATATGAAGATAATAATTGCAAAGCCTAGTGATGTACCTAAGGCTGTTGCCATAGATGAACCAAAATCTAATCCTTGATCTGTATTTCCTTGGACAACGCCAAGTACTGCACAGTTTGTTGTAATAAGCGGTAAATATACTCCTAAGGCTTTATATAAGGAAGGAGAATATTTTTTAATAATCATTTCAATTAGCTGAACTAAGGATGCGATAACTAAAATATAAGTTATTGTATCCATAAACTGTATTCCTGCAAGTGCAAGTAACTGATATATTGGCCAGCAAATCGCACTTGCAAGCACAATTACAAAGATAACTGCAACACCCATACCTAAAGAAGCTGTAGGCTTTTTAGATACTCCTAGGAATGGACATATACCATAAAATTGAGATAGGATAACATTATTTATAATTGCATAATTTACAATTACTAGTAAAAACATAATAATATAATTCATACTATTTTGTTACCTCCTCTTTTAGTTTCATTTCTTTTACCTTTGCTTCTTTTTCTTTTGCAATATTTTTAGTTTCTTTTCTATTTTTATTCCAAGCTAAGAATGCTAAAACTAAACCTAGTGTTAAAAAGCCACCTGCAGGTTCTACAAATAATGAAATTGCAATATTTGAAGGAATTATTTGAATAATTATCTTAGAAGGTAGTGGAAAATACTGCCCAATAGTAATTGCTCCTGTACCTAATATTTCTCTTATAATCGCAACAATACATATTGCCATGGTAAAGCCTAAACCTGTACCAATTGCATCAACAAAGGATGCTCTAACACCATTTTTAGAAGCATATGCTTCTGCTCTACCTAAAATAATACAATTAACAACTATTAAAGAAATAAATACTCCAAGACCTGTATAAAGGGCTGGGATAAATGCTTCACAAAGCATTTTAACAATGGTTACAAATGTTGCAATGATTATGATATAGCATGGAATTTTAGCCTCGCTTGGTATGATATTTCTTAAGAAGGATATTAATACATTTGATCCAATTAAAACTAAAATAACTAATATTCCCATACCAAATGCGGCCTCTAAAGATTTTGTAGTTGCTAGTGTAGAACACATTCCAAGAAGCGAAACAAATACTGGGTTTTCTGTAATAATGCCAGCGATTAATGTTTTTTTATAGGAGAACTTTTTCATATTATTTCTCCTTTCGCTTCTGTAATTGCAGCTAAAACCATAGATTTAACTAAGGTTGCACCAAAGGTTGCACCACATTTTGTATCAATCATATCTAATTCATCCATAGATAAGCTATCTACATAAATTTCTTCATTTCCTTGATAAGGATTTAATATTATGACAGAATCCGAAGATGATGGATAATTTGATTTTACATAAGAATTTACTGTAGATGCAAAAGATTCTGTATTTACTAAGAATTCAACATCAACTACTTTTTCATCTTTAATACCTATCATTAAAGATACTTCTCCATAGGAATTCTTTCCACTTGTTGTGTATATATATCCTAATACATTGCCATCTTTATCATATGCTATATCTTTTTTCTTTATATAGCCTTTTTCGTCTTCGATAAATCCTACATCTTCACTACTATAATATTCACTATATATTTTAGTATAGGTATCTCTTACTTTATTTTCTTCATTCATTTTTACAAATGGATTTGTCATCATATAAAATCCAGCAATCAATAAAGCACAAATTAAGGCAATAGCACCTAATACTAAAGAAACATAAGCGTATCTTTTCATTAGCTTGCACCTCCTACCTTAACTAAAATATATGCAATCAATATTCCACTTATAACAAGAATCATTCCAAATAAAATTAATAGTTCCTTCCATGTATATTTATTTGGCTTTCCTCTCATGAAATAATCAATCGCAGGAGTAAACATATTCATAATCAAAATGGAGAATGCTGCACCTTCAGGGTAAGAGCCACAAATTCTAATTAATACAGTTATGGCGCCTGCAGAGGCGGCATAAAATACTCTACCAAATTTTGATGTAGGACTTGTTACTGGGTCTGTAATCATGAATACTCCAGCAAACATAACACCACCAGAGAATAACTGATAAAATAGCATTTCACCGATAGATGCTTCCTTAGATACTCCAAAATAATATGTAATAGATACAATAAGCATAATTAGAGTAAATGTAATTATATATCCAAACATTGCTCTAAAATCGGCACTTCTTCGGATTAATAAATATAAGGCGCCTATTAAGATTAATAATACACATACTTCTCCCATTGCGCCTGGGGCATTACCAATAAATAAATCTAAAATACCATAGGAATTTATATTGGATAAATTGCCCTTTACTAATCCTAGTGGAGTTGCACCACTAACTAAATCAACCCCACCATTATCATAGGATAGACTAAAGCATATAGAAACAAAGATTCTTCCTGCTGCTGCAGGATTAAATATGTTTTGACCTAATCCACCAAATACCATTTTTCCAATAATAATACCAAATGCTGCACCAATAAATACAACATATCCTCTAGTGCCTGCAGGTAAAATTAAGGAATAAATAATTGCACTAATTAAGGGTGCATAAATATTATTAATCGTATATGTTTCTTTGACCTTTTTAAATCCTTCTTTTGTGAAGAATTCTTTTATTTTCATATCCTTAGGCCATTTGATTAGCATATGTATAAAAAGCTCAAAAAATACCATTGTAATAGAGGAAATTAGTATAACATATATTCCGTTCCAGCCATTTTGTATCATCGCAAAAAGAGTAACAGGAAATAATGCTACTAATACATCTAGCATCATTCTAGATACAGAAACATTCTTTCTGATATAAGGAGCGCTTTGTGGAACTAGCTTCATTACTTTCCACCTCCTTGAACCATCTTTTTCGCCTTACGACAATACTCTGTTAAATGAATTTTTGAAGTACATGTATATGTACACATACCACATAAAATACAGGCTTTAATATTTAACTTCTTTTCTAATGCTTCCTTATCCTTATTCTTTACAGCTTGCATAATTTGAACAGGCTGTAATCCAACAGGACAAGAATATACACAAGAAGCACATCTAACACATGGTTCTTCTTTAAATTTATGTTCATTTAGAATAATACAGGATGTACAGGTTTTCGTAATAACTGCATCATCTCTTACTAGGTTTGCACCCATCATAGGTCCACCTAAGATTAATACCTTATTACTATCATCCTTATATCCCCCACTCATCTCGATTAATTCTTGTAAGGATGTACCAAGCCTTACTCTATAATTTTGTGGAACAGTAATACCATCTCCAGTTAATGTAAAATTCCTTTTTACAACTGGAATATTATATCTTATCGCTTTATATAATCCTACTATTGTTGAAACATTAAATACCATTACTCCTAATTTAGCTGGTAAAACACCAGAAGGTACACGAATACCAAGTGCACTATGAATAAGTTCAATTTCCCAGCCTTGAGGATAATAATTACCTACTCTTTTAATATCACAATTTAAATCTGGAAACCTAGTCTTCGCAATAGATAAGCAATCATATAAATCCTGATACTTCTTCTTTATACATATATAAGCCTTTTTTGCGCCAAAGGCTTGCATAGCATAAGATATACCATTATAGATACGATATGGAAACTCCATAACTAATCTATGGTCTGCAGAAAGGTATGGCTCACATTCTACTGCATTAATTAAAATAGTATCGATTTTATCTTTAGTTTGAAACTTTATATAAGTAGGAAAGGAAGAGCCTCCCAAGCCAACAAGAGCCATGTCCTTCGTAATTTGGACAAAGTCCTCCCGTGTTAGCTTTTTAATCTCTTCCTTCGTTCTTTCTATAGCTGTTTCAACAAACTCATCCTTCTTATCATTTTTAATCTTATAGAAGTCTAAGAGTTTTCCACTACGGTGAAACTTTTTAACGACTCCGACAACCTCACCGCTAACGGTTGACTGAATCGGTTGATCAAAAAACGGACCCTTACGCATACCAATCGTTTGTCCTACTTTGACATGGTCACCAACCTTAACCCAAATTTCTCCGGTTGAGCATCTCGCATTCGTTACACCCATATAAATATAGTCTGGGTCAACATAACGAATGGTTGGTAGACTTACAGTAAGATTACGAACGTTCGCAATTTCCTTAGTCTTTTCGATCATTTAACCACCCCGTTTAATATTTGTTTTGCGATTTCCGCTTTAGAGGTTCTCTTATCCATGGAAAGCTTAAGGATGTATTTATATGCTTCATCCTCACTCATATGATCATTTTCCATTAAATAGGTCTTAGCTTTTTTTACTAAGCCACCTTCTAAAACCTTCGCTTTTAACTTATCATTTTCTGAAGACAATGCTTCTATTAACAAGGTGTCACGCTCCATAATCTTTATTATCATTGGAATTCCCATTAAAAAGCGATCATCCAACATAAAAAAGCGTGAAGAGGATAAGGCGTTATATAGGGCACCTTCCTCTAAAAGTGCCGAGCCATATATTACATAGCAGCGTCTTGATTGTAATAGCATATCAAACAATCTATAATAGCCATGTATGTAGGAATTGTGAATTATTATGACATCCGGATGAAACTGAAGCATATAGGAATATAAGCTTTGTGGTTCTACCGTAGGAGTACTAACGTTGTACTCCGACATAGGCAATATTTCCATAACTCCTCTTTCGAATGTCTTGTCATTTGAAAAAATAAATACCTTTTTCATACTATACACCCCTTTGTGTATCGTAAATTTATATAAAATTTAATTAATATTCTAAATATGGATGCTTAGCCATAATATCAATAACTTCTTGTTTGATTCTAGCTAAAACTTCTTCGTTCTCTTGGTTTCTTAAAGCCTCATCAATCCAATGTGCAACCTTGATCATATCTTCTTCCTTGAAGCCTCTTGTTGTAATAGCTGCAGCACCTAAACGTACGCCAGATGTAATTGTTGGCTTTTGTGTGTCATTAGGAATAGCATTCTTATTACATGTAATACTTACAGAATGTAAAATATTCTCTGCTTTCTTTCCTGTTACACCAACAGAACCATAAATATCTACTAAAACTAAATGATTATCTGTACCACCTGAAACAAGCTTATAGCCAAGTTTCTTTAATTCTTCAGCTAAAGCCTTACAGTTTTTGATAACCTGAGCTGCATATTCCTTGAATTCTGGCTGTAATGCTTCTTTAAAGCATACTGCCTTTGCAGCAATAACATGCATAAGTGGGCCACCCTGGCAACCTGGGAATACTGAGGAATTGATTTTCTTGGCTAATGCTTCATCATTAGTTAAAATCATACCACCTCTAGGTCCTCTTAATGTCTTATGAGTAGTTGTTGTAACAATATCTGCGTATTCAAGTGGATTTGGATGTAATCCAGCAGCAACTAAACCAGCAATGTGTGCCATATCCACCATGAAGAAGCACTTTCTACCAGCTTTTTCTGTTACCTTATCAGCCATTTCCTTAAATCTCTTGAAATCAATGATTCTAGAATATGCGGAAGCACCTGCAACAATAACGTTAGGTAATACATCTAGTGCTAATGCTTCTGCAGCATCATAATCAATATAACCATCATCGGTTAAACCATAATTAACTGCCTTATAAATCTTACCAGAGAAATTTACAGAATAACCATGAGTAAGATGTCCACCTGCATCTAGTGACATACCCATAATTGTATCGCCTGGCATTAAAATCGCATTGTATGCGCATAAGTTCGCAGATGCACCTGAATGTGGCTGTACATTAGCAAATCCTGCATGGAATAATTCCTTAGCACGTTCAATAGCTAAAGTTTCAGCAACATCTACATATTCGCATCCACCATAGTATCTTTTACCACTGTAACCCTCTGCATACTTGTTAGTTAAAATAGAGCCCTGTGCTTCAAGTACTGCACGAGAAACAAAGTTCTCGGAAGCAATTAGCTCAATGTTAGTTCTCTGTCTAACTAATTCGTTGTCGATAGCTTCTGCTAACTCCTTGTCAAAATCTCTTAAATTCATAAATAGTCTCCGTTATCCCAAAAGTTTATAGGGGCCATGGCCCTATTGATATTATTATAACATAGATTTTGGAAAATACACCTTAGGATTTCTCATTCCATAAATAATACGTTTTCTTTGGAAAATGGAGTAATTTTGTTCGTGGAATGCATACAAAAAAGATAGAAGATTCCTTCTATCTCTTGTTATCATACCAAAATGGTTTATATTTAGATAAATCCTTAGTTGTTTTAACACCTAAATAATATACATTCATAACATTTATCTTAGCTGGCATTTGCCTTGTTTGACTCTTCATATCATAACAAATGATTAATACATCCTTTGCCTCTAAAGAATTAAAATCGATTGTTCCATTATCTTTTTTTATTATTTCAGTGTTAAATGATGTTCTATATAATTCTTCTCCTTCTAATACAAAAATGGGATTCTCTTTCGAATTATCATAAACATAAACTGTATCAAATCTTAGATTACTATTTCTTTTCTCATATAATTCATTAAGCTCACTTATATTTGATTTATAACCATTAATTATCTTTTCCATATATATTCCTCATTCGTTTTATATATTATAAACGATAAAGACTCTTATTTAAACAAAAAAAGGCAGAACCCTCTGCCTCTTATTTGTTTAAATTATAGATTATTCAACCCACTCGATAATTGCTAATGGTGCTGCATCTCCACGACGGAAACCAGTCTTGATTACACGAGTGTAACCACCATTACGATTAGCGAACTTAGGAGCAATCTCGCTGAATAACTTCTGAATAGCGAACTTGCCTTCCTCATCCTTTTCGAAACGGATGAACTCAGCTGCCTGACGACGGGAAGCTAATGTGTTAGCCTTACCTAAAGTAACCATCTTGTCAGCAAGTCTCTTAAGCTCTTTTGCCTTTGCTAATGTAGTTTCGATCTTTCCATTAAGGATTAAATCAGTAACTAAGTCACGAAGTAATGCCTTTCTCTGATCGGAGCTACGGCGTAATCTACTATATGCCATGATAAATATCTCCTTTAATTAGTTTTTCTTAAAGCCTAGGCCTAATGTCTCTAGCTTTTCCTTGATTTCCTTTAAGGACTTTCTACCAAGGTTACGAACCTTAATCATATCCTCTTCGGACTTCTCTGTTAATTCACCAACAGTATTGATACCTGCTCTCTTTAAGCAGTTGTAAGAACGGACTGTTAAATCCAATTCATCGATTGTCATATCGAACTTACGGCTCTGATTATCATCCTCTGTTTCGATCATATAATCAGTTTCAGTAGCCTTTTCAGAAAGCTCAACTACAACATTTAAGTGTTCAATCATCATTTTGGATGCTACAGCTAATGCTTCCTTAGCAGTGATTGAGCCATTTGTTGTAACCTCAATCTCTAGCTTGTCGAAGGATGCAACATTTACACCCTCAACACGAGTCTTCTCAACATTGAATGCTACATTAACAATAGGAGTATAAATAGAGTCAATAGCGATAACGCCAACAGATCTACTATATTCTTTGTTAGCAACGGAACTTACAAAACCAACTCCACGACGAACTGTTAAGAACATATGAAGTGCACCACCAGCCATAACAGTAGCAATGTGCTGATCAGGATTAATTACCTTAATATCATTGTCATGAATGATATCAGCTGCAGTTACTTCACCTTCACCACGGTTGATTTCGATTGTCTTTTCATAATTAGGATCTTCAGAATCAACTGTTAAAACAATTCTCTTTAAATTTAAGATAATTGTGATAACATCTTCAACAACACCATCAACGTTCTGGAACTCATGCTCAGCACCATCAATCTTAACATTAACGATTGCTGCGCCTGGTAAAGAAGATAATAATGTTCTACGTAATGCGTTTCCTAATGTGATACCGAATCCTCTTTCAAGTGGGGAAATGACAAACTTGCCATAACGGCCCTGTTCAGAGATTTCTTCAACATTAGTTCTTGGTTTTTCAAATTTTAAATCTTTCATTAATGGTCCTCCTATATTTTTCGTTTGTTTGAAATATATTCAATTGTCAATATACTGCTAAATCAATACCAAAATATTATCCACGAGGACGCTTTGGTGGACGACAACCGTTATGAGCGATTGGTGTTACGTCTGTAATTGCTGTGATTTCAAGACCTGCAACTGCTAAAGAACGAATTGCACTTTCACGGCCCTGTCCAGGACCCTTAACTGTAACTTCAACCTTAGCAACACCCTGGTCTACTGCAGCCTTTGCTGCAGCCTCAGCTGCCTGCTGTGCGGCAAAAGGAGTTGACTTACGACTACCCTTGAATCCTAATGCACCTGCACTTGACCAAGAAATTACATTTCCCTGAGGGTCAGTGATGGTAACAATTGTATTGTTAAATGTAGAATGAATGTGAGCAACACCAACAGGTACGTTCTTTTTTACTCTACGCTTAGTAACTTTCTTCTGTGCCATATCTCATTTCCTCCTTATTACTTCTTATGGTTAGCGATAGTACGCTTTGGTCCCTTACGAGTACGAGCGTTAGTCTTAGTTCTCTGGCCACGAACAGGTAATCCCTTTCTGTGACGCATACCTCTATAGCAACCAATTTCCATTAATCTCTTAATGTTAAGAGCAACTTCTCTACGAAGGTCACCCTCAACCTTATACTTTGCAACCTGTGTACGGATTGCACTTAACTGATCTTCAGTTAAATCCTTTGTACGAATGTCCTCAGATACATTCGCAGCCTTTAAAATATTTTTAGATGTAGTCTCACCAATACCATAGATGTACTGTAAAGAGATTACGATTCTTTTTTCATTTGGAATATCTACTCCTGAAATACGTGCCATTTTAATGCACCCTCCTACTTTCTATTTTATCCTTGTCTCTGTTTATGTTTAGGGTTTTCACAAATAACCATTACGCGACCCTTACGCTTAATAACTTTGCACTGAGAGCAAATTGGCTTTACACTTGGTCTTACTTTCATAGTCTTTATCCTCCATACTATTTATGTCTGTAAGTAATTCTTCCACGTGTTAAATCATAGGTTGATAACTCAATGGTTACCTTATCACCTGGTAAAATGCGTATGTTGTTCATGCGGATTTTACCAGAAACGTGGGCTTTAACTTGGTGGCCATTGTCTAGTGTAACAATGAACTGTGTGTTTGGAAGTACTTCTTGTACAACGCCTTCCATCTTTATAACGTCATCTTCTTTTGCCATTTATTATGATCCTCCTTTTATTTTGTAGGTCCTAAAGCTTAGCTGAATCTCCATGATATCCCTTATAATAAGGAATACCATGAACTCAACTATTATCTAAATGAAACATTTAGTTCCCATGCTATACATGCTTTAAGCTTTAGGGAAAGAATCTTCCGATTACTTTCCTAAAACCTCTTTAATATCCTCGAAGACCTTGTCTAATGGCTGGTCACCATTTACTGTCTTTAATAAATTCTTTTTAGCATAGAAATCTAATAATGGTGCAGTATTTTGATCATATACTGCTAAACGATTAACCGCTGTTTCTTCTGTATCGTCTGGACGCTGAATTAACTTAGCACCACAGTTGTCACAGATTCCTTCAACCTTTGGTGCATTGAATTCAACATGGAATGTTGCACCGCAAGTCTTACAAACTCTACGACCAACCATACGTCTTACTAAAATTTCAGCTGGAACGTTAACATCTAATACAGCGTCAAGCTTAACACCATTCTTAGCTAAGAATGCATCTAATGCTTCAGCCTGAGCGATTGTTCTTGGGAATCCATCTAATAGGAATCCGTTCTTACAATCATCCTCTAAAAGTCTTTCTTCTACAATACCAATTGTAACTTCATCTGGTACTAATGCTCCCTTTTCCATATAGCTCTTAGCCTCAAGACCTAATTTAGTCTCGTTCTTCATTGCTTGACGGAACATATCTCCTGTAGAAATATGTGGGATATTATAATACTCTTTGATATTTGCTGCCTGTGTGCCTTTACCAGCACCTGGGCGACCCATAATTAATAATTTCATTATGTTTCCTCCTGATTAATCTAAGAAGCCTTTGTATTCCTTAGTCTCGGATGCAGTCTCAATCTGACGGAATGTTTCAATAGCAACACCGACAATAATGATTAAGGATGTACCACCAACTGTAATACTAGAAGCTTCGCTACTAGAAAATTGGAATGCTTTTGATACAATAATTGGTACCATAGCTAAAACTACTAGATATAAAGCACCGATTTCTGTAATTCTGAACAACATCTTAGATAGCTGATGCTTTGTTTCCTCACCTGGACGGTAACCAGGAATGTAGGCACCCTGTTTTTCAAGGTTGTCTGCAATCTTTTCAGGATCAAGCTGCATAAAGCTATAGAAGAAGCTGAAGAATACAATAAAGATAATATAAATTGCAATACCGATTGGCTCAGAAGTTGAGAATATCTGATTAATCCAATAAGCACCTGTAGATGTCTCAGTCTGTAATCCTAATACACCAATAATTGTCATTGGAATTGACATAATTGTTGATGCAAAGATTACTGGGATTACGGATGCACTATTAAGCTTAATAGGAATATCTGAACCCTGCTGACCTGCCTGACGGTTTGCATATTGAACAGGAACCTTTCTTACAGCTCCTTCGAAGTATACAACTGCTAGAATCATCGCTACATATAAAACGATAATTAAAATGTATAAGAATAAATTCAAGCCTGAGTAGGCATCTCCTAAATACTTACCATTTAATGTTGTAAACATTCTTGGGATAGATGAAATGATACCTGCGGCAATGATAATAGATGAACCATTACCAATACCATGACGTGTAATTAAATCAGCTAACCACATAGTAAATGCAGAACCTGCTGTAATTACAACTGCCATATAAATATAGAATACCCAGAAGGCACCTCTATATTGAATTAAGGAATTTCCTAATACATTTTCAGGTTTAGAACCTAAACTGAAAATGATTAGTAAAGCTTGAACCATAGAAATAACAATTGTTAAATATCTTGTTACACGGTTAAGCTTTTCCTTACCGTTTTCTCCCTGCTCACCCCAGTCCTTTAATGTTGGGATAACCATCTGTAACATTTGGACTACGATAGATGCAGTAATGTATGGCGAAATACCTAATGCTAGAATGGAGAAATGTGATAAACCTCCACCAGAAAAGGCATTCAAAACTGTTAAGAAATCATTTCCCGAAATTAAATTCGTAATGGTTGACGTATCAATCAAAGGGATTGGAATATATGTTCCAGCCTTAAACACCAACAGCAAAGCAAATGTAATTAATATCTTAAGAACAACCTCACGGTTGCTTAAGATAAGTTTTGCTTTATTAAACAAATTACTTTACCTCTTCAACAGAGCCGCCCTTAGCTTCGATAGCCTTCTTTGCAGCTTCTGAGAACTTGTTTGCCTTTACTGTTAATTTCTTTGTTAATTCGCCATTACCTAATACCTTAACACCATCTTTTACATCCTTGATTAGGGCTGCCTTAACTAATGCTTCTGCATCAACTACAGCACCATCCTCAAATACGTTAAGCTTCTCAACGTTAACAACAGCATATTCTACCTTGTTATGGTTGTGGAAACCTCTCTTAGGTAAACGCTGGAATAATGGTAACTGTCCACCTTCGAAACCTGGACGAACGCCACCGCCAGAACGTGCGTTCTGACCCTTAGTACCTTTACCTGAAGTATGACCGATACCAGAACCGATACCACGGCCTAATCTCTTCTTATAATGTCTAGCACCCTGAACTGGACTTAAATTATTTAACATTTCTAGGTACCTCCTTTATTATTCCTGTACAACCTTTACCATATGTGCAATGGTAACGATCATACCCTTAATAGCTTCATTTTCCTCTTTTGTTACTGTCTGGCCAATCTTAGTTAAGCCTAATGCCTTTGCAGTAGCAACCTGGTTTGGCTTCTTGCCAATTAAACTCTTTACTAGTGTAATCTTATACATGATATTAACCTAAGATCTCTTCAACTGTTAAACCACGTCTTGCAGCGATCTGCTCAACAGTCTCTAAGCTCTTTAACCCTTCTACTGTAGCTCTTACAACATTGATAGGTGTTGAAGAACCAAGTGATTTTGAAAGAATATCTGAAATACCAGCTAATTCTACAACTGCACGAACTGGACCACCAGCGATAACACCGGTACCTTCAGCAGCAGGTGCTAAGAATACACGGCCAGCGCCGTATACACCAGTTACTTCGTGAGGAATAGTTGTCTTTACTGTAGCAACAGTAATCATATTCTTCTTTGCAGATTCAACTGCCTTCTTAATTGCATCAGGAACTTCGTTAGCCTTACCTGTACCGAATCCTACTCTTCCTTTTCTGTCACCAATAACTACTAGTGCAGCAAAGCGGTAACGTCTACCACCCTTAACAACCTTAGTTACACGGTTGATAGTTACAACACGCTCTTCGAACTCTGGTTCAGCAACAACTTCTTCCTTACGCTGATCACGATCTGTACGCATAAAGTCTATACCTCCTTAGAATTTTAAGCCTGCAGCTCTTGCTGCATCAGCTAATGCTGCAACACGTCCATGGTATAAATAACCACCACGGTCAAATACTACAGCTTCAATCTTAGCTGCTAATGCACGCTTTGCAACTAATTCACCTACTGCCTTAGCTGCCTCTACATTAGAGCCGTTATTTAAAGAAATTTCCTTATCTAGTGAAGAAGCACTAACTAATGTCTTACCAGATAAATCATCAATAACCTGAGCATAAATCTGCTTGTTAGATCTAAATACAACTAATCTAGGCTTAGCAGCTGTGCCCTTTAGTGTCTGACGAAGACGTAAATGTCTCTTCTGACGTGTAACGTTCTTTGATACTTTACTAATCATATGTTATGTACTCCTTTCAACTACTTCTTAGCAGTCTTACCTTCCTTACGACGGATATGCTCGTAATCATACTTAATACCCTTGCCCTTGTAAGGTTCAGGCTTTCTGATTTCACGAATCTCAGCCGCAAACTGACCAACTAACTGCTTATCAATACCAGAAATAATAATCTGAGTATTCTTTGGTAATTCTACCTTTAATCCTGCAGGAACTTCCATATCTACTGTATGAGAATAACCTGCGGATACAACTAGCTTACCGCCCTGAAGTGCAGCACGGTAACCTACACCGTTGATTTCAAGAGTCTTCTTGAAGCCTTCGGATACACCGACAACCATGTTGTGTAATAATGCACGAGTTGTACCATGGAATGTCTTCATTTCTTTTGAATCATTTGGACGCTTAACAACGATTTCTGTTGCCTGAACGTCAATTTCTAGTGCGCTATTGAACTTATTAACAAGCTCTCCCTTAGGGCCCTTTACGGTAACTAGATTACCCTCAGCAACGCTGACTGTAACGCCTGCAGGAAGTGGAATAGCCTTATTTCCTATTCTGGACATTTTAATTTTCTCCTTAAAAATTTTTGTATGTTGGTTTTATATTACCAAACGTAAGCTAATACTTCTCCACCGATCTTTAGCTTACGAGCCTGTTTATCAGACATAATACCCTGAGATGTAGAGATGATTGCAACACCTAAACCATTTAATACCTTTGGTAAATCCTCTGCTGTAGAGTATACATGTAAGGATGGCTTAGAGATTCTCTTTAAACCCTTGATTACTCTTGAGTTATTCTCAGTGTACTTTAATGTAATTGTTGTATTACTCTTAACATCGCTTGAAACTGTGTAGTCAGCAATGAATCCTTCTGCCTTAAGTACATCTAAAATTGCACTTTTAGTCTTGGAACTTGGAACTACAACTGTTTCATGACGCATAGCATTTGCGTTCTTAATACGAGTTAACATATCTGCAATTGGATCTGTCATCATTATTGATATTCCTCCTTATTAAACTTTCAGATTACCAGGAAGCCTTTTTAACGCCTGGAATCTGACCCTTGTATGCTAATTCACGGAAACAAATACGGCATAACTTGAACTTACTGATTACAGCATGTGGACGACCACAACGCTCACATCTAGTATATTCACGAGCACTATATTTTGGTTTTCTATGATTCTTAACAATCATTGATGTCTTTGCCATAGTTTATTATCCTTCCTTATTACTTTCTGAAAGGCATACCCATTAAAGTTAATAGAGCACGACCTTCTTCATCTGTTGCAGCTGTAGTTACGATAACGATATCCATACCACGAACCTTCTTAACCTTATCGAAATTAATTTCAGGGAAGATTAACTGTTCCTTAACACCTAAAGTATAATTTCCACGACCATCAAATGCATTTGGATTGATACCACGGAAGTCACGTACACGTGGAAGAGAAATAGATACTAACTTATCAAAGAACTCATACATTCTTTCTCCTCTTAATGTAACCTTGCAACCGATTGGCATACCTTCACGAAGCTTGAAGTTAGCGATAGACTTCTTAGCTTTTGTAACAACTGGCTTCTGACCTGCAATTAATGTTAATTCTTCAACAGCATCATCTAATACCTTAGAATTTGCTACTGCATCACCTACACCCATGTTGATAACGATCTTTTCAAGTCTAGGGATCTGCATAGAAGACTTATAAGCAAACTTGTTTGCTAACTCTGTTCTAACGGAAGTATTGTATTTTTCCTGTAAACGATTCATAATTCTTTCTCCTTACCCTAAATTTTACTTATCGAACTCATACTGAGTTTCGTCCTTAGCAACTCTAATCTTCTTAGTCTTGCCGTTCTTGTCTGTAACAACCTTAATACCAACTCTTACTGCCTTGTTAGTCTTAGGGTTTAATAACATAACATTAGAAGCATCGATTGGAGCTTCCTCCTCAACGATTCCACCATCAGGATTAGCCTGAGTTGGCTTCTTGTGCTTCTTAACCTTGTTTACACCCTCTACAACAACCTTGTTTGTAGCTGGGTAAACTCTTAATACCTTACCTGTTGTAGGGGTAAGATTTCCTTTTTTGTCCTTTGTAAACTTATCTTTACCAGCAATGACAACTACTGTATCTCCAGTCTTAATCTGCATACTAAGTTTACCTCCTCTTAAAGTACTTCTGGCGCCAAGGATACGATTTTCATGAAATCCTTGTCACGTAGCTCACGTGCTACTGGGCCAAAGATACGAGTACCTCTTGGAGTCTTGTCTTCACGGATGATAACAGCTGCGTTCTCATCAAACTTAATGTAAGAACCATCAGCTCTGTGTAAGCCAGCCTTTGTACGTACAATAACTGCCTTAACTACGTCACCCTTCTTTACCTGTCCATTAGGAGCAGCATCCTTAACAGAACATACAACGATGTCACCAACGTTTGCATATCTGTGTAATGCACCACCTAATACCTTAATAATTAATAATTCACGAGCACCGCTATTATCAGCGACTGCTAATCTTGTTTCCTGCTGAACCATGATATTACCTCCTGATCCTTCATTAAATAGTTTCCTTAGCCTTAACTACTTCAACTAAGATATACTTCTTAGTCTTAGATAGAGGTCTAGTCTCCATGAATTTAACAACATCGCCAGTCTTAGCTACATTGTTTTCATCATGTACATGGAACTTAGAAGATTTTTTAACTCTCTTCTTGTAGATTGGATGAACACCAAATGTGTCAACGGAAACAACGATTGTCTTTTCCATCTTATCAGAAACTACTGTTCCTGTGAAAAACTTACGAACATTACGCTCCATATGTTGCTTCCTCCTTACTCAGCCTTGCTAGCAGACTTTTCTGTTAAAACAGTCTTTAATCTAGCAATATCTCTCTTGATTTCGTTCATACGAGCAGGCTTTTCAATGTTACCAAGAGCAGCCTGGAACTTTAAGTTGAATAATTCTTCCTTTAAGTCAGCGATCTTTTTGTTGATCTGATCTTCAGTTAAATTACGAATATCTTTTGCCTTCATGACTACTCACCTACTCTTTTAATAATCTTAGTAGAACAAGGTAACTTATGAGAAGCTAAACGTAGTGCTTCACGAGCGATATCCTCTGGAACACCAGCTACTTCAAATAAGATAACATCCTTCTTTGCTACTGCTACCCAAACTTCAGGAGCACCCTTACCAGAACCCATACGTACTGCTAGAGGCTTCTTAGTCTTACTTACATGTGGGAATACTTTAATCCATACCTGTCCCTGACGGTTCATCTTACGAGTGATTGCTACTCTGGCAGCCTCAATCTGCTGAGAAGTTAACCAGCAGCCTTCAGTTGCTACTAATCCGAATTCACCGAATGCGAAATCAGTACCACCCTTAGCATGTCCATGGTAGTAAACTCTATGTGGACGACGGAACTTTACTCTCTTAGGCATTAACATAATTATTTACCTCCCTTAGAGCCTTCAGCAGTTTCTTTCTTTGCTGGTCTTGGCTTACGAACAGGACGCTTGTTGTCAGCAACCTCTCTTGAAGGGATTTCGAATAATTCGCCCTTGTAAATCCAAACCTTAATACCTAACTTACCATAAGTTGTATGTGCTTCAGCAACTGCATAATCAACATCAGCTCTTAAAGTTGCTAGAGGAACCTGGCCCTCTCTATAGCCTTCAGATCTTGCCATTTCAGCTCCACCTAAACGACCGGAAATTAATGTCTTTGCACCCTTAGCGCCACGCTTCATGGCTCTTTGGATTGCAACCTTCTGAACTCTACGGAAAGAAGCACGAGCCTCTAACTGTTCAGCAATTGATTTTGCAACTAATGTTGCATCTAATTCAGGAACCTTAACTTCAACGATGTTGAAGATGATTTCCTTCTTTGTCTTATACGCTAATTCTTTTACTACAGCGTTCTTAGTTTCAGCGTCCTTACCGATTACCTGACCTGGCTTAGCAGTATATAATGTAATCTTAACGCGATCCTTGTTGTTATTGCCCTTAACACGTTCGATAATAACACGTGAAACGCTAGCCTTTGCATACTTCTGCTCTAAATACTTACGGATTGCTAAATCCTCATGTAATAAATCAGCTACCTTTGTCTTTTCTGCATACCATGCAGCATCCCAATCACGGTTGATACCAACACGTAATCCTAATGGACTTACTTTCTGACCCATGTGTTATATACCTCCTACTTAGATTCTTTCTCTGCAACAACAACTGTAACGTTGCAGGTTCTTTTCTGAATAACATCACCACGGCCCTTAGCACGAGGTAACATTCTCTTCATTCTTACACCATCTGTAACATAGCATGTCTTAACATATAAGTTATTAACATCCATGTTATAATTATGCTCTGCATTTGCGACTGCAGAGTCTAATACCTTTAAAACTACTTCTGTAGCCATCTTGTTTGTAAGCTTCAAAATAGCCTTTGCTTCAGCTACATCCTTATTACGGATTAGGTCAACAACAAGACGAGCCTTACGAGGAGTAATTCTAACAGTATTTGCAATAGCCTTTGCTTCCATTATGATTTTTCTCCTTTATACTATTTCTTAGCTTTTTTATCGTCTGCATCATGTCCATGATAAGTTCTAGTTGGAGCGAATTCGCCTAACTTATGACCTACCATATCCTCAGTAACATATACCGGAACATGTTCACGACCGTTATATACTGCAATAGTTAAACCAACGAATGCTGGGAAAATTGTAGATCTACGAGACCAAGTCTGAATAACCTTCTTATCTCCAGCCTGAGCTGCTTCAACCTTCTTCATTAAGTGGCCATCAACGAATGGGCCTTTTTTAATTGAACGAGCCATATTGTTCCTCCTTATTTACCATTTCTTCTACGAACGATAAGCTTATCAGAAGCTTTCTTGTGCTTACGAGTCTTTAAACCTAATGCTGGCTTGCCCCAAGGTGTCATTGGAGAAGGACGACCTACTGGACACTTACCTTCACCACCTCCATGAGGGTGATCATTAGGGTTCATAACAGAACCACGAACCTCTGGTCTTAAGCCCATATGACGAGCTCTACCAGCCTTACCAATTCTTACTAACTCATGAGATTCATTACCAACTTCACCGATTGTAGCCTTACAAGTAGCTAAAACCTTACGAACTTCGCCTGAACCTAAACGAACTAATACATAACCTTCTTCACGACCTAGGATCTGAGCAGATACACCAGCAGATCTTGCTAGCTGTCCACCCTTACCAGGATGTAACTCGATGTTATGAATTAAGCTACCTACTGGAATGTTTACGATTGGAAGTGCATTACCAACCTTGATATCAGCATCCTTACCAGATACTAATACAGTTCCTACTGTTAATCCCTTAGGAGCTAAGATATATCTCTTTTCACCATCTGCATAGAATAATAATGCGATATTTGCAGAACGGTTTGGATCGTATTCAATAGACTTTACTGTTGCTGGAATACCATCCTTATTTCTCTTGAAGTCAATGATACGGTACTGTCTCTTAGCACCACCACCCTGATGACGAACTGTGATCTTACCAGTGTTGTTACGACCACCATTCTTCTTTGCAGGAGCTAATAATGACTTTTCAGGAGTGTCAGTTGTGATTTCATCAAAAGTTAACACTGACATGTTACGTCTACCATTAGACGTTGGCTTATATTTTCTAACTGCCATAGTTAATATTTCCTCCTATTAAATCTCGAAAGCGTCGATCTTGTTGCCTTCTGCTAACTTGCAGATTGCCTTCTTGTATGCTGGCTTGAAGCCTTCATGCTGACCAACTCTTGTATGCTTAGGTAATACGTTAACTGTTGCTACAGATACAACCTTTACCTTAAAAATTTCTTCAACAGCATTCTTGATTTCAACCTTATTAGCTGACTTAAGAACCTTGAATGTGTACTTGTTATAGTTTTCCTTTAGAGCCATTGACTTTTCTGTAATGATTGGGCCCTGGATAATATCGAATGCCTTAGTCATATTACTTCAATACCTCCTCGAAATACTTAACTGCTGCTTCTGTTAATACTAAGTTCTTATAGCATAATAACTCATAAACAGATGCATTGTTTGCTGGTGTTAAATATACACCATTGATGTTACGAGATGCTAAAACCTGAGTCTCGTTGAACTCTTCTGGAGCTACAACTACAACTGTCTTACCATCAGCCTTGATGTTAGCTAATAACTTAACAAAGTTCTTAGTCTTTGCATCAGCTAATGTAACGTTCTCAACTGCGATTAGCTTATTCTCATTAACGAAATATGTTAAGGTATTCTTCATACCTAACTGCTTAACCTTCTTGTTTAACTTGAAAGCATAGCTTCTTGGTGTAGGACCAAATACTGTTCCACCACCAACCCACTGTGGTGCACGAGTGGATCCCTGACGAGCACGTCCTGTACCCTTCTGTCTCCAAGGCTTCTTACCACCGCCGCGAACTTCGCTACGGCCCTTAGTGTCATGAGTACCCTGTCTCATAGCAGCTCTCTGTGCGTTTACTACATCGTATACAACCTGCTTATTGATTTCAACGCCGAATACTGCTTCGCTTAATTCTAAATCCTTAACTTTTTCACCGGACTGATTTAATACTGCGATTGTTGGCATAATAAATCTCCTTCCCTATTACTTAACAGCCTTTACAGCTGTCTTGATTACTACGAATCCCTTCTTAGGACCTGGAACATTACCACGGATTAAGATTAACTCTCTTTCAGCATCAACCTTAGCAATTGTAAGGTTCTGTAATGTAACAGTCTCGGAACCCATATGTCCTGGTAACTTCTTACCTTTTAAGTTACCCTTAATTGCGCCTAAAGAACCAACTTCGCGGTGACAAGCAGATACACCGTGAGTCATTCTAAGTCTAGCATGGTTATATCTCTTGATTGTACCAGCAAATCCCTTACCCTTGGAAGTACCAGTAACATCTACGATATCACCTGCTGCAAAAATATCACATTTAATTTCTTGGCCTACGTTGTAAGATAACAAATCATTTCCCTGTGCTTCGGAGAAACGGAATTCTCTGATGAAGCGCTTAGGAGCAGTGTTAGCCTTAGCTACGTGACCCTGTTCAGGCTTGTTAGAAAGATTTACCTTCTTGTTTGCAACACCAACCTGGACAGCAACATAACCATCGTTTTCAACTGTCTTCTGCTGTAATACTACATTTTCAGAACAGTCAACAATGGTAACTGGAACTAAATTTCCAGCTGCATCGAAAATTTGAGTCATGCCCAATTTTCTACCTAAGATTCCCTTAGCCATTTGAAATTTTCCTCTTTTCTAATATTTTTTGATTTTTTGTTTTAATTACTTCTTTAATACGATATCTACACCAGAAGGTAGATCAATGTGCATTAAAGCGTCAATTGTCTGTGGAGTTGGATCCACAATTTCGATTAATCTCTTATGAGTTCTTCTTTCGAACTGCTCACGAGAATCCTTGTTAACATGAACAGATCTTAAGATTGTGAAAACTTCCTTCTCTGTTGGAAGAGGGATTGGTCCGTTTACAACAGAACCTGTCTTCTTAACACTGTCAACAATCTTCTTTGCTGACTGGTCTAATAATCTGTGATCATAAGACTTTAAACGAATTTTAATTTTTTCTTTTGCCATTTTTAATTGCTCCTTTCGCCTATAATCTGCGTATAGACTTGCTCCATGGGAAAACCTAACACACGGTTAATGACAACGCTCTTCGGTGTGTCAGCAACCTCCCACTTCACAGCCACTTCTTGCTCGATATAGAGCCTTCTCTATTATACAGGAAAAGTTTTGTCAATGCAAGTTCTTTTTTATTATTTTCTTTATTATATATAAATATATAATAGGGGGTAATTTATTAAAAATAATCTATCCAGATAACAAAAAGACCCTAAGTTATACTATAGGATCTATATTTTAATCTTTTTTTAATGAAAACTTCACTTTCATAGGGATTATGTAAAAGAATTTGTTCCCCTATCGCGTGCGCGTATGCACGCATATATGTATACATATGTATGTGCATATATATTAAAAGGAAGGCGCATGCCTTCCCTATTTTAATTTTTTCTTTGCTTCTTTAATTCCTCATCCTTATTTGGGTCATAAGCAAGCATTGCATGTAAGAAATCAATCAAATGCTTACCCTCCTGGAAGGTTTTAATAATACCTATAACTACTCTAGATAAATCTAGATATTCAATCTTATCATTAATAAGCTCATTAGATTTATCTATAGTATTCGTAATAATGACTTTAGTAATATCAGGATATTCACTTAATTTCTTTATAGAATTATCTGAAAATACTCCATGCGTACAGAAAATATAAATATCCTTAGCTCCAAGCATCTTAAGCTCAGACGAAGCCTTCATTAATGTTCCACCGGTATCGACTAAATCATCTACTATGATGGCATTTTTATTTTCTACATTACCGATAACCTGCATAGAAGCAACCTCGTTGGCCTTTTCTCTATATTTATTAACAACAACTAAATTAGGGATTCCTGCAGCGTTCATAAACGCTCTAGCACGAACGACTCCACCATGGTCTGGGGAAACGACAACATCGTCATTTGGGTTAAATGTTGGAGGACAGGACTTTCTCCAAATAGAGCCTAAAATGGCAGAAACTGGAATATTATCAATAGGAATACTATAGAATCCCTCAATCTGCGGTGCATGTAAATCGAAGGTAATAACCCTAGTTATGCCTGAGGTTTGAAGTAAATCCGCAACTAATCTTGCAGTAATTGGCTGCCAAGGATTCATTCTTCTATCTTGTCTTGCATAGCCTAAATATGGCGTAAATAGACAAACGGATTTTGCAGATGCTCTTCTTAAGGCGTCAGCACAAATCATTATCTTAACTAAATTCTCATTTACAGGGTGAGATACGGATGCTAGTAAAATAACATCATCTCCACGTACAGGCTCTAATAATTCAACAAGCATTTCTCCATCTTTAAAATGAGAAAACTTATAAGATATAATATCTTCCTTTTTAAATGCCTTTTCTACATTTCTTCCTAAATTGCTTTCTTCTAATATAAGTACTCGATACATATAAAAACCATCAGGGTGACAAGGCCTGACATTCCCCTTTAAATAGATTTCTTAATAATTGTCATCTTACTATTTAAAAGAAAAATAATTTAATAAATAATCGCTTCTACCAATTCTATTTTAACATAAGGAATATAGAATATCATTACTTTTTTAAAGTAAAAGAAAAGCTGAGAGCCAAATATTCTCTCAACTAGCTTATTTCGATAGCGATGGAAAGACCATTGAATAAAGAGTCAAAGCTCTAAATGGTTTTAACGAGATCACATATGTGTCTCAATGATTAAATAACTTTCCATCACTACTATTATACATTAATATTAGAAATAAAAAAACATCCAAACGGATGTCTTTTATAAGTGCTTATCTAAATAATTCAGGTTTTTCCTCACGTAAAATTTCTAAGCATTCCTCTTCTTCCATTTCTTCCCATAAGCACATAAATTCACTACGGTCTAAAATAAACTTTTCACCAAAGAATTGTTTAACTAAAAATTCTGATGGACAATAATCCTCTGGAAGATGGCTTGTGAAATCATCAGCTTTAACCCAGGATGCTGTAATCTCATCCATTGGTTCTAAGATTTCTTCAACTAAAATTGCAGCAATAGTTTCTTCTTCTGGAACATAAACTAAATAATGTGGTTCTTCTTTTTCACTTGAAGAATATAAGAATCTTGCTAAGGGATAGCATTCGATAACATCATCTGAATATTTTGCTTTTACTAATTTAATCATTTTAACTCTCCTTTTACACCTCTCTATTATAACAAAAAAACTAAGAGCGGATACTCTTAGTTTTGAATAATTTAGAATTTTCTAATCTTACCATTTAAGCCATGTAAGATTACATACGAGCCATCATTCTTATTCTTAGCTAATTGCTTAGCATAATCTAATGCTTCCTCTTGATAATCAAATAGCTTAATTACCTTATTAGATTCTTGGATAAACACCTTCCATACACGGTCTTCTCTTGTTTCGCCACGCTTAGATACATGATAAACAGTCTTACCACTAGTATCCTTTTTAGGTTTAGCTGTCATTATCATTTTAGACATATCTACTGGCTTTTTAGTTTCTGTTACTAGCTTCTTTGGTTTTTCTTCTTTCTTAGTTGCCATATTATCATTCTCCTTTGCTTGTTGTGCTTGGCGAGCAAGTCTTGCTTTTCTTAGGTTTTCCATTTGCCTTGCTTTCTTTTCTTCTAAAGTAAGAGGTCTTTCAGGTTCTTTTTCTTCCATTTTTTGTTCTACCTTTTCTTCTACAATTGGCTTTTCTTCTGGTTTTTCTTCTACTTTAGGTTCTTCCTTTACCAAAGGCTTAGGAGCTACTACCTTTTTAATAGGCTTTTCCTCTTTCTTTGGTTCAGGTTCTTTTTTTACCTCAGGCTTTTCCTCTGCCTTAGCCACCTTTAATGGCTTTGATGGAGCTTTAGCTTCATTAGCCTTTTTTGGTTCTTCCTTTACTTCTTTCTTTTCAATAACCTTTTTCTCTTCTACCTTAGGTAAATCCTCGTCATCCTCAAAATAGATTGGCTCAGATGCTTCTTCATCAAGCTCTTTAATTCGATCCTTTAGAATTAAATCCTCTTCTTCTACTGTTAGTGGGGCTTTAACTTCTAAGTCTTCTTTGGTTACCTTACTAGAAGGTTTTTTACCTATTGGTTTTGTAGTATCCTTTTGTGTGGATACTGCAGGAATAGAATTAAATAATGCCATATCTTACCTCCAAAAATAACACAGTTAGCCTTTTATAATATTATACATATTATTACAAGAAATGTCTATTTCAAATCCTATAAAATCTTAGAAAAATAATCACAAATCTGTTGGAATCCTAAAAGCTTTTTCTTAGGGTCAACTGTTTGTGTAAAGCTAATCTCTCCATCCTTATAGCCAAGCTTAACTACCTTGGCCTTATAAGCCTCTTGGAATAAATGATTCCCATCCTTATGCTGGCTTGCCTCATGCTCCATATAATAGATGATTTCATTTTGTCTTTTTGTATCAATTTTATAAATGTTTAATTGCTTACAATAAGACTTCATAAGCTTTTCATACATATATAAATATAATTCTTCAGAGATTTGACCAAAACGGTCAATAAGCTCTGCTTCAAGCTGGTGAAGACCTGCAATAGAATTTATTGCATCTATCTTTTTATGAACCTCAATTCTAATATCATCATTGTTGATGTAGTCGGACTTGATGGTTCTAGATACCATTGGGGTAACTATAGAAATATCCTCCTTAGGCTTTTCGATATCAAAGGATATCTTTTCTGGATGCTTTTTCTTTTCTAGCTCTTCTTCTAATATTTTTAAATAAATATCAATACCAACAGATTCTACAAAGCCAGATTGTTCTTCTCCAAGTAAATCTCCAGAGCCTCTTATAGATAAATCCCTCATTGCAATCTTGAATCCAGAGCCTAGCTCATTAAATTCCTTAATGGTTTCAAGTCTCTTTTCAGCCTCCGGAGTTAAAACCTTTCTTGGCTCATACATTAAATATGCATAAGCAATTTTAGAAGATCTACCAACTCTACCTCTAATCTGATACATTTGAGATAGACCTAGTCTATCTGCATCATGAATTAATAATGTATTTGTATCTGGCATATCAATACCAGTTTCAATAATTGTAGTACAAAGTAATACATCATATTCCTTATTAATAAAGCTTGTAATTACATCCTCAAGTTCTTCTCTTGATAATTTGCCATGACCAACACAAATTCTAGCCTCTGGAACTAAATCATGTAAGTGAGCGGCCATATCCATAATGGTGTCTACTCTATTGTATAAATAGAATACCTGGCCTCCTCTTGCAAGCTCACGCTCTATCGCATCTCTTATGATTCTATCATTTCTTTCCAATACATATGTTTGAATTGGATATCTATTTTTAGGTGGTGTTTCAATCATAGATAAATCCTTAATCCCCATTACAGACATTTGTAAGGTTCTAGGAATAGGTGTTGCAGATAATGTAATACAATCCACATTTACTTTTAATGCCTTAATCTTTTCTTTGTGAGTAACACCAAATCTTTGTTCCTCATCTACAATTAATAAGCCTAAATCGTAATATTCTACTTCCTTAGATAATAGCCTATGTGTACCAATAACTACATCAACACTACCTAAGGCAAGCCCTTCAATAATTTCCTTTTGTTTCTTTTGAGGAATAAATCTATTTAAAAGTTCAACCTTAGCACCATATTCTTCCATTCTTTCTTTAAAAGTATAATAATGCTGGCGCGCTAAAATAGTCGTTGGAGCAAGTACTGCAACCTGCTTACCACCCATAACTGCCTTGAAGGCAGCACGAAGAGCAACCTCTGTTTTACCATAACCAACATCACCACAAATAAGTCTATCCATAGGCCTACTTGATTCCATATCTCTTTTAACGTCATCAACAGCCTTTTTTTGGTCTGGTGTTAAATCATATTGGAAATCCTCTTCAAATTGATATTGTAAATCAGAATCCTTAGGGAAGCTAAAGCCTTCTGCAGCTTGACGCTGTGCATATAAAGAAATTAATTGGTCAGATATATCATGTACTCTTTTTCTTACCTTAGCCTTTTGTCTTGCCCAAGCAGTACCACCAAGCTCATGTAATGTTACACCTTCTGTATCCGCACTTGCATATTTCATAAGTGAGGATATTTTTTCAAGTGGCAGCATTAATGCACTATTATTCGCATACATAATATAAATAAAGTCTCTAGTAATATCCTTTTGAGTTATGGTACGAATACCCATATATTTACCAATACCATAATCATAATGAACAACATAATCTCCAATAGTTAATTCATCATAATGAGATATTTTAGATGCATTCTTATAGATGGATTTATATTTAATCTTTTTAGGAGTATAGGTAGTATCAAATATTGTAGATTCACTAATTACCATTAATTCACCTACAGTTACATCAAATGATGGATATCCACCATCCATATAATGTATTTGACCTACACTCATTTTAGATACATCATTAATATTAACTAAAACTAATCCATGTTCTTCTAAAATAGAATTAATCTTTTCTCTTCTTTCTTTAGAAGAAATACTTAATACAAGCTTTTTCCTACATCTATAATCTAATAAATCCTGTAATATTAATTTAGGATTTCCCTTATAAGGCTCTATAGGCTTCGCATTGATTAAATAATCACATTCCCCTATACTTCTTAAGCCTTCTATTTCAACATCAGCGCACTTAAGTGCTTCCTTTATCGGTAAAAACATATCCATTTTAGATAAGGAATATCCACCAAGTCTACCACAAGAATCCTCTAAATCTAACAATAAATGATCATAGCTTTCCTTTGATTTTACAGGATCTACAAAATAGATCTTTTTCGTTTCTTTAAAATCAAATAAAGTAAAGCTTTGATTTTCAAAGAATCTCAAATATCTAGATAATGTATTTAAGGATTTATGTAAGGATAAATTCTCTATATCTCTTTTATACATATCATCTTCTAAGGAAGATAAATTAAATGGGGCTAGAAAGCTTGATATTTTTCTTTTGGCTAATTCAAATTCTTCTTCATTATAAATAAACTCAGATACAGGTAATATAGTGACCTCATCTATTTTTTCTTTCGATCTTTGAGTCTCTACATCATATAGCTTCATAGTATCAAGCTCATCCCCAAAGAAATCTAGTCTTATGGGATTTAGCATTCCTAAAGGGAAAATATCAACAATAGAGCCACGTCTAGAAAACTGACCTGTTTTTACTGTTGTATATACCATTTCATAGCCTAGGCTTACTAATTTCTTACATAATTCTTTAATATCAAAGGAATCACCTAAATGAATTGTAAAACAGCTTTTTTGCCATTTATCTTTATTCATTTCATATTTAATAGCTCCATGCATATTGGCAATAACTAGCTTCTTTTCACTACCCATTAATGTATATAGGGTTTGAATTCTTTCAAATAAGAAATCACCAGTTGCAGAAATCATTTCAGCAGAAACAAGCTCATCTGCAGGGAAGAATAATACATCCTCTTCCTTTAATATAGAAGCTAAGGAATCATAATATTTTTGAGCTAAATATAGGGTTGGTAAAACAACAAATATTGTTTTATTTCCCATGTAAAAGTCTGAAGCAATTAAATGAATATTATATTCATCACAGGTATTTCCAAGCTTTACCTTAGGTGTTTTAAATATACGTTCATTTAATTTATAAAAATATTCTAAATAATCCACTTAAAAATACCTCCTTAAGCATAAAAGGGGACCTGAAGACAGATCCTACTTTTTTATTTTTATTCTGAAGCTAAAATAGCTTCTTTAATCATTTTTGGAAGCTTCTTGCATTCTTCCTTAGAGATTGCAGAAATTGTAACTCTTACAACATTTCCCATAGGGATAATGTGTACTTTCTTTTCAACCAATTTTTGATAAACTAAATCTGGATTTTTACAAGGAATTGTAATAAAGAATCCACATTTAAATGGTAAGGTTTCAAGCTTGACATTCTTACATTCATTTAAGAAGATTTCAGCTCTTTCTACTAAGGTATTAGAAGCCATCTTTAATTCTTCTTCAAATGATTTTTTATATGCTTCATCTGTGAAGCATTTAATAATGATATTTTGGCCAAGATTGGATGGATTACTCCATTTAGAACGGCTAGAGAACTTATTGGCTTTTGCAAAATCTGTAAGGGTTTCTTGATTGTTTGCATAAGCGACCTGAGCACCAATTCTAACACCATATAATGCTAAAGTCTTAGAACCAGAGAATGCCATAATTACTAAGCAATTCTCATTTAATCTCTTATATTTATAAATATTATCTCTAGTATATTCAAAGCCTTCCTTTGCATAATCAATATAGGCCATATCATGAAGTAGGATTACTGGCGTTCCATCACTAGATACCTCATTCATTAAATCAATAACTAAGTCCCATTCTGTACTAGTCATTGTATAACCTGTTGGATTATGACAAGGATCATTAATTACAAATAATACTCTACCTTGGCTTTTTTTCATAAGTAGCATTTTTTCTTTTAAATCTGCTACATTAAATCCACCCTTATCATCAAATAACTTATAGGTTTCAAAGCCTTGATGATTTTCATATAAGCATTGTTTATAATTTCCCCACATATAATTTGGAAGTAATGCTTTATCATCTTCATTTAAGTAATTGGAAAATGTATTGGATAAGGCACCTGTACCACCTGGTGTTGCCATTACCTTAGAATTATCCTTCATTTCTTCATAATAATTTCTAAATACCCACATTTTTACTGCTTCATGAAATGCTTTAGAACCTGGTGTTGCACCATAAGCATATTTTTCATCTGTAGATAATCCATTTAAGGCATTATCTACACTCTTAAATGCGAATAACTTGGAATCCTCTCCATAAAGCATACCAATAGTTGCGTTTGTAACGGAAGGATCCTTCATTTTTTCTTCCTTTGCAATTGCACCTAAGGTTATAATATTACTTTTATCTTCCTTGATAATACTTCTCTTGGCTAATAATGTCATATTCTACCTCACAATAATTCTTGTATATTGTACCATTAAATTTATTTAATGGAAACAATAACTTTGAAAATAGCGTTTTTAAAAAACAAAGGAGGCCTTTTTGGCCTCCAGCAAATAAGGAGAGTGTTTATTCTATATTAATAACCTTTTTAGGGTTAGCAATATCTTTAAGCTTACCTACATTTAATGTAAGAATACCATTTTCCATCTTTGCGGTAATTTGGTTTTCATCTGCATTCTCTAAGTAATAGCTTCTTTCCATATCAATGGATGTTCTTTCCTTACAAATATAGGATTTATCCTTGTTATCCTTATTATCCTCACGAGCTACATGAATAGTTAAGGTTTCATCCGAGAATGTAACAGATACATTCTCCTTATTCATTCCAGGAACCTCAACAGTTAACACATATTCATTCTCGTTTTCTTCGATATCTGTTTTCATTTCCTTAGTAAATGCATCATTCCATAGGGAACTAAAGGAATCCCACAAGCTCAAATTATTTTCATTCTTCTTATCTAGATTCATCATAATCATTACCTCCTCTATTGAATCTCAATGGTTTTTTCCATTCTTTTTGGCTCCTTAGCAATAACAATAGTTAATACACCATCATTAAGCTTTGCAGAAATTGTATCCTCTTCTACATCGCCAAAGTTGATTTCACGCTTCATATTCATAAAGCTTCTTTCATGAATAAGATATTTATTATGATCCTTTGGATAATCCTTTTTAGCGGTTATTGTCAAAACACCATCTAAGAAGCCAACCTTAATATTTTCCTTCTCTACACCTGGTAAATCAGCAGTAACAGTATACGAAGTATCATCTTCAGTTACATCAAGCGGAAATCCTATGTAATACTCATGATTGTTCTTGCTATCTAAATATCCATGCATCATAATTCTCATCTCCTTTCCATTTATTGAATCTCAATTACCTTACGAGGCTTTTCCTCTGGTGCCTTAGTTGTAATGGTAACAGTAAGTACACCACCTTCATATTTTGCAGCTATTGTATCCTCTAAAATATCTCCAAAGTAAATATCTCTTGCATACTTAACCTGATTTCTTTCACGGATGATATACTTTAAATCCTTCTTGCCCTCTACATTTGCAGAAATACTTAATGTACCATCTAAGAATGTTACCTTGATATCCTCTTTCTTTACTCCTGGGATTTCGGCATATACCTTATATCCATTCTTTTCCTCGATAACATCTACAGGGAAGCTCTTAGTAGATCCTCCACATGTATAAAACATATTATTTAACTCTTCCATTAAAGACTGTAATTCATTTCTCATAATTCTTCATTTCCTTTCAAATTTTATCTTTCTTATGTTGGCACTCTATGTCTCTGACTGCCAATTACACCTATAGTATATCACAATTTTTGGCACTGTCAATACATGAGTGCTAATTTTTTTAATTTTTTTTTATAAAAAGAAAAAGCATCCCCCTTAAGAAATGCTAAAAATATATTTTAATTAGGTAAGCCTACATAACCTACTTCTTCAATCATTTTTTGGCCTTCAGTAGATAATAACCAAGAAACTAATTCTTTTACTTTAGGATTAGTATTATCCTTTCTATAGGCAACATAAAATTTTGTGGTAATAGGATATGAACCATTCTTTACATTTTCTTCGTTTGGATATACTCCATTTACTTCTAGCATTTTTACATCACTTGATGCAATCATACCAGATAAATAAAATCTAAAGGAATATCCAATAGAACCACCAAAGATAGAAAATGGAGTTTGCTTTGGATCAAATTTGCCACCCATAAAATATTCCATCATAGTTTGGCTTCCAGAACCTTCTACTCTTGTTACAGGATAGATATCTTTATATGGACCACCTACTTGATTCCAATTTGTAATTTCACCCCTATATATGGATTTAATCTCATCTATAGAAAGTCCATCTACAGGGTTTTTCTTATTTACAAAGAAAACAAATGCTTCTATACCAATAGGCACAATTTCAAGCTCTACTTTCTTTTCTTCTGCTTGGGCTAGCTGCGCTTTCGATGGATATGCTGTAAAGAATAAATCTACACTTCCATCAAGAAGCGCATTAAATCCTCTAATTGTATTTTGGTATTTCATTTTGCTATCGCTTGCAAAGTTTTCCCCATAATAATTATCATCTGAAAACTTTCCGCCTATATATGTTACAGAGCCTTCTGGATAAATATTATCAATTAAGGATGCATAAATAGGAACTAAGGCTGCAGCTCCATCTAAGGTAGGTAAGTCATCATCTTTACTATATTTAATACTAGAGCCTGTTCTTGCTAAAGTAGATTCCTCTTCAAATGGTAAATATTTAGAAACATCAATCATTTTCATTTGGGAGGCGCTACTATAATTATTTGTTATTCTTCTTGTTAAAGAAAAATATAAAAACAGATTCGCTAAAACAAAGAATAGAGCCGTTCCAATAAGCATAGCTATTTTTCTTTTCATATCCACCACTCCCTTGCAATAAACTGAATGATGGAGGCATTAGGATATGCTTGAGCTAAATAAATGACATGTACAATAGAAAGTAATAAACCAATACCAACTATTATTCCAAATAAGATAAAAAACTTACGATCACTCATATTTTCCCTCCTACATTGAAACCAATCCTCCACCACTGGATAGGGCAATTAATATTGCAATACACCAAAGTAATGGTAAAATCCACAACAAAGAAAAGAATATATTTAAAACCAACATTGGTCTACTCCAAGGCTCTTCTTTTCTTTTAGAATGTACAACGTGCCAAATAAATAAACCATTAAATATCATCGACCATATATATGTCACAAGCAAATAAATTACCATAAGTACTCTCCCTTTTTTAAAATTGTGATTTATAAGAATAGAGTTAAAAAATAAACAAATGCTTCCGCACCAATAATTATAAAATATAGCTGCCATTCTCTTTTCGTAAACATAAATCTTCTATAGGATAGGGCATAAGCTAAATAGGTTAAAGAGAATACTAATACAAAGAAAATATAATATATTGGTAATCCAATAACATTTTTAAATACCATAAGTGGTATAAACGTTAAAGGAATTAATGTTTTATAACCAAAATAGGATACTGTTTTTTGATTTGCATGCTCACAATTAAAGTCTCCCTTGTGTAATACAATACCAAATATTGAAAGAGAAAATAAACCTGTAGAAACCATTCCAAATATTT
The DNA here is from genome assembly GCF_003550015.1 of Anaeroplasma bactoclasticum. Lineage (GTDB taxonomy): Bacteria > Bacillota_I > Bacilli_A > Acholeplasmatales > Anaeroplasmataceae > Anaeroplasma > Anaeroplasma bactoclasticum. Next base: position 60,015 of record NZ_QXEV01000003.1, on the reverse strand, counting down.
TTGTTATATTATCTAAGGTACTCTTATGATTAAGTGCATCATCTAAATAGATACAAGCCCATTGAAACATAGAAAATGGATTAACTCTATATTCAAAGGAACCCATAAGTGCTCCACCAGCCATATTTCCTAAATACAAGATAGCATTTCCTAAAAACATAATAGCTAGGGTTGCTAAAACCATAAGAACAAATCCATCAATTATATTTCTTCCTCTTAAATAAAAGAATGTAAAGAAGCTATATGCAAATATACCTCCTACATGAAGTACTACATAAAAGAATGATGCAAGATAAAAGGAATCCCAATATCCTCGATTAATAAAAAGAAATCCTGCAGAAATAAAATATGCAAATGTATATGGAAGGATAATTTCTAAATATCCCATAATATATCTAGCAAAATACATTGACCTTTTAGAAACAGATAATCTCCTTTCTGTTTCAAAGCTATTTCTTTTCATTTTAAAAGAAAATATAAGCGCAGGCTCAATAAAGCATAACCCTAATAAAACAAAGGAAAATATATAAGGGCTTGCGGTAAGGATATCAACAACATATCGATATCCTCCCTCTACACTCTCCCATTTACCCCAAGATAATCCACTTGCATAGGATAAGCCTATCATAATTGCCGTACTTAACGCAAAGATTGCAAATCGTATTTTACCTCTTTTAGAAAATAGAAAACCAAAATATCTACGCATTTCTATCACCATCATATCCCATTCTAATGATAAAGGATTCCTCAACACTCATAGGCTGTTCTTCTAAAAGCTTTGGATTAAATTTGGCAATTCTTTCCTTCATTTCCTTAAAGGTTAGCTTAGTTACACAAGAAATAATCTTATTTTCCTTGTCAAATCTTACAAAATGAATACCAAAGCTTTTCTCATTAATGTTCTCATCAAAAGCCATTACATATCTATGATAACTAAATTCAGATACATCATTATATACATATACCTTTGTTTCATCTACAACTAAATAAGTATCACAAATATCCTCAAGCTCCCTTAAGGAATGGCTAGATAGAATAATTGTTGAATTATTCTTCTCTTGATTTTTGAGCAATAGCTCCTTTAAATCCTTTCTAGCAAGAGGGTCTACTCCATCGAATGCTTCATCTAAAAATAGATATTTAGGTTCAACAGAAACCCCTAAGGCTAGTGCGGTTTGTCTTTTCATACCCTTGGAAAACTTATATAAAGGCTTATTTTCATTAATATTAAATTTATTTAAATGAGATCTAAATGTTACATAATATGCTAAAGGATTAAACCAAAATCTATAATCCTCTGTTAAGGATCTAGGCGTCTCTCCTCGCCTAAAATATGGTTCATCTGGCACATAGAATAATCTTCTTTTTACTCTCTCATCTTTATAAATACTCTCTCCATCAAATAAGATGTCCCCTGAATCTGGTTCATATACTCCAGCAATTAATCTTAATAAAGTAGATTTACCAGCTCCATTTAATCCAATTAAACCAACGATAGATCCATCTGGAATTGTGGCATTAACATCTTCTAATATTACCTTGTTTTTGTCATAACATTTAGTTACATTTTTAATCTCTATCATAAGAATCCCTCTCTCCTAAGGATATTAGCTATAAGTATATGAACCATCACTACATGTAATGGTTAACCCTTTTGCCCCGCTCTCTGTGCATTGATAAATGCCCAAGAATTCACTTATTGTACCTGAATAATTAACCTTTGTATTGGAAGAAAATGCTTTATCCTCAATACACTTTACAGTACTAGGTATATCAATTTCAGATAATGAATCACAATTATAAAATGCATAATTTAATATTTCTTCAACACTGGCTGGAATATCAATATGCTCTAATGTTGTTCCATAGAAGGAATATGCCCCAATTGTTTTTACATAATCAGGTATTACCGTATTTTTACAGCCTGAAATTAATCTTTTATCCTCTAAATGGATAATTGCATTAATATCCTTTGTTGTATCAAATAAGGAGTTATTATAATCTATAGTAATTTCTTCTAATGGACAGTCTGCGAAGGCACCTGTTCCAATATGATTAACATTAGCAGGAATATTTACCTTATTAAGTGCACATCCTTTAAATGCACAAGAATCTATAACCTCTAAGCTTTTAGGGAAATAAATACTTGCCAAAGAATGACATTCTGAGAAGGAATATGCACCTATTTGTTTTATATTAGATGGTAAAGCTACATTCCTTAAATTACTACATTTATAAAATGTATATGAAGAAATACCTAATACTGGCTTATATGCATATAAGCCTGCAATTTGAATAGAATCCATTAGATTATATCTAGATACTGTAGACTCCTGTGAATAAACAATATATCCATCTAAATCATCATAATATTCATACAATAGCTCATAGGAGGAGCAGGAGGTTAAAGTACATAAACAAAAACCAGCCATTAATGTATAAATTGCTTTATTTAATTTATTCATTATAAACCTCCTACCAAGTCATTTTTATATCGCCATCTAAGCACTGAATTATCATACCGTCATCTCCATAAACACAACGGTAAACATACATATTTTTTAATTCTTCCATCGTACCATCAAAAGTAATTACGGAATTGGAAACCATGTCAAAAGTCCCTACATAGCAATTATTTAATCTCTTTGAAAAAGAGAAGTTTTGCAGATTAAAAGTAGCTATATACTTTACAGAACTAGGTAATTCTAAATTTGTAATAGCACTACCTAAAAATGCTTCCTCCCCGATTTCTACTACACCATTTGGAATATCAATCTTCTTAAGGGAAGTACAATCCTTAAATGTGTATTCCTCTATACAAGTAATAGAATTGGATAATGTAATATCTTTTAGATTAGTACATCCACTAAAAGCATATGCCCCAATTCTTTTTACATTATTTGGAATACTTACTTTTTCTAAAGCGCGGCATTGACGGAATGCATAATCCCCAATCTCTTTTACGCCCTCTGGGATTGTTACTTCTTTTAATCCAGAATCGTAAAATGCACTATTTAGAATAAACTTACAGCTTGAAGAAATATTAATTTTTTCTGCAGTTTTATCCTTCATTTTACAGAATACCAAATAAGGATTTTCATAATTTCCTAAATATAATCCATTTTCAAATTCTGTAAGCCTATATCCCTCTATAAATGGGATATTTCCTATGGATTCTAGCGAATTTGGAAGATGTAAATAAACTATATATGGGGTTTCATTATTGAAATTTACTGCATAATCATCTAACCTTATTACTCCTTCTGGTATCTCAATCAAAGATGTGAAATCTGTAATAGCATTTTTACCAATAACCTTACAATCGCTTGAGATTCCATACTGATACTTATTCAGCATATAATTTGGATTATTTTCATCACCCAAATATTCTGAATCAAGACTACCCACACCGAATGAATAAGCATCAATACCTGATGCCCCCTCTTCAAAGGTAATAGTATCCAAAACACTTGACTTAAAAGCATGATCCTTTACAAGTGAAACACTCTTAGGTATTGTAATATTTTCTAAAGGACAATTCATAAAGGCGCAAGCTCCTATTTCTTTTAAAGAATTAGGGAATGTAACACTCTTTAGTTCCTTACAATTACTAAATGCACAACCATCAATATATCTTAAATCCTTTGGTAATTGAACGCTATTTAGGATAGTACATCCTCCACAAAAATAACTTGGAATCTCTAAAATGGTATCTGAAATAGTCATAGTTTTTAAAGATGAGCAATCATAAAATGCGTAGCCTAGCATTTTAATTAAACTATCTGGAAGAGTAACCTCATTTAAGCTAGTACAATCCATAAAGGCTCCGGATCCTATATATTTAAGTCCTTCTTTAAAATCAATGCTTTCTAAGGATGAGCATCCACTAAATGCACCATCCTCTATACGAATGATATTGCTTGGTATAGTTAATGTATTTAAGCTTTTACATCCACTAAATGCATCTTGACTAATTTCTCTTATGGATTTTGGCAAGCTTATGCTTTCTAATTGCTTACAATCGGAAAATGCACTCTTACCAAGGCTTATTAAGCTATCTGGTAATTCTAGGCTTGTGATTTGAGTTTCTTTAAAAGAATAATCACCTAAATATTCTATTCCACTCGAAAAGGTAACATTCTTTACTTTTGAACCCCCAAATGCAAGTTCAAAAATTCTTTTAACACTAGAAGGGATAGTAAGAGTTTCAACAGATATATTTTCAAAAGCACGAGGTGCGATATATTTACAGCCATCCTTTATATTGATAGTTGTAGCTTCTAAATTTTCTCTACCAACACATAATAAATATGGGTTCTCTCCATTTCCCATATATAAAAGATTATCATAGGTATTACAAAGGCTTCTTGTAACACTAAATGCGGATACTCCAACACTCTCTAATGTCTCTGGTATACGCAAATTCTTTATTTTACCAGTGTTAAACGCATAATCCCCTATTTCCTTTACTCCATCAGCTAAATAGATATCTTTTAAATTACGACAATATGCAAATGCACTATCACCTATTTTTTCTACCGAACCAGGTATAAATACATTATCTAGCTTGTTACAATTAGAAAATGCATTATTTTCTATTTTTTTTAGAGTAGATGGGAAAACTATACTTTCTATATTATTGCACGATTGAAATGCTGAAGTGCCAACCCATTCTCTATACTCCTTCTCATAACGAGAGGTTTTTATATATTCTAATTTTTCAGGTAAAACAACAGTTTTTAATTCATCATCATATTGAAGCCCCTTGGCATTAGATATTTCTAATATAGGAAGTCCGTTATAATAAGAAGGTAATACAAGTTCTTCATTTCCCATAGGAACAGAATCAAATAGATACTCTGGATTTTCATTTAATTGATAGTCTGTGCTTACCCATGGATCAATAATGTCAAGTCCATAGCCACCATCTACAGGATAATACTCATACTTGAACATCGTTTTACTATAATAACCTTGATATGCTCCCCTATAGGTTTGACCACAGGATGAAAGTATTAAGGCTCCCATGAAAGCCATACCAATCATATATAATTTTAACTTTCTCATAATAGCCCTCCCCATTGTAAAGAGACTAATAAAACACCAAGTACAAGTGCTCCTAAGGATATCCATAAAGGATATAAAATCTTATCCCCTAAGTCTGTACCTCTTTGATATAAGAAATAACCCAAATAGGTTAATCCAATACCAAGTATTGGTGCCCAAAGACTAATTACAAAGCTTAAAGAAATTGTTAAGCTTACTGTGGTAATTCCGATAAACATTTTATAAGTAAATATTGAATTCGAATCACTTGCGATATCCTCGCTTTTAATTCTTTTATTGAAAAATCCCATTAATCCTATAGTTAATCCTGATAGGATAACCCATAGCATAAAGAAAGCAAATGGAATCCAAGAGAATACAAATTCTCTATCTAGCATCTTAGCTTCTATAAATCTTGTTGAATAATCTAATATATAAAATGGAGAACAATAATAAAATTTCATAAAGTTAATTTGTATACCATATGTAATTTGTATACGATTTAAAAACGTCTCACATGCAAATCCTACCGCAAGTGGTGCTAATACTGCTAAAACCATTCCAGCAATTCCATCAATGATATTATTCGCTCTACAAAACATGAAGGATAAATAAGAATAGCATAGCCATGCAGTAACTAAGGCACAAGGCAAATATAACCATAAATAAGTTAAATTATACAAATTATGTGAAGTACAAATCATTACGCTAGATACACAATAAGAAATTGTAATTGGAACAACAATTTCAATTAAACCAATAAGATATCTAGCTAAAAATAGCTTTTCTCTTTTTATTGGAAAGGAATATGCCTGTTGGGATTGAATTCTTATCATTTTAAATGAGAATTCAATTAAGGATACTACAACAGATAAAGCAATTATTCCTGCAATATATACAATAAATAATCCTGCCTTTGGAGCATCATAGAAGATGCCATCACTATATTCAATTACTACATATGGGCTTACATTATTTACAACAACTGTAGCAATTAAAAATACAATGGTTAACGCAATCATAATTGGCGTTCTCTTTTTTAATACACTTAAAAAATACTCCCTCATCGCTCTACTCCCTGATTTTTAACCTCTATCATAAATTCCTCTTCAAAATCTAGCGGAGATTCCTCTAAATCAATTGGATCTAATAAAGAAACCTTATCCTTCATTTCCTCATAATCAAGTGTAGTAACAATAGAGATAATCTTATTTTCTCTATTAAACTTAACTATAGGGAAATCAAAATCCTTTTCCTCTAGGATTCTATCGAATGCCATAGTGTATTTATGATATTTATACATTAGCTCATCTAAATTACCATAGGATAGGACATCATGCTTATTGATGATTCCATAAGAATCACAAATATCTGCAAGCTCTCTTAAGGAATGGCTAGATATTACAACTGTAGTATTCTTTTCTTCTACAAGCTTAATTAATTCTCTTTTTAAAGTTAATCTTGCTAAAGGATCTAATCCATCAAATGTTTCATCTAAGAATAAGTATTTGGGTTTTATAGCTAAAGCTAAGGATACAAATACCTGTCTTTTCATTCCCTTAGAGAAATTATACATTGAGCTATCTATAGGTAATTTAAAAAGCTTTAAATACTTATAATATGCCTCTATATCAATTTTATAAAACACCTTATAGGTATTAACTAGGTTCAAAGGCGTAGTATTCATAGTATAAAATGGTTCATCTGGTAAAAAGAATATATCCTTTTTAACATCAATATTCTCATATACATGCATTCCATCATATAATATCTCTCCCGAATCTACGCCCATGACACCTGATATCATATTTAAGAAGGTTGTCTTACCGGCACCATTAATACCGATAAGACCAAATATAGACCCATTTTCAATGATGAAATTAATATTCTCTAAAACAGGTTCATCATAAGACTTACACACATTAATAATTTCAATCATCGCTCTCTCCTCCATACACCTTCTCAATTATGCTGAGTAGCTCTCCCTTTTCTACTCCTTGATTCTTAAGGTTAAGGATGACCTCCTTGGCCATTTTGTTTTCCTTTTGTACTACCTTACCCCTAACAAAGAATCCTTTTTTTGGAACATTATAGATAAGTCCTTCTTTTACAAGCTCTTGATATGCCTTATCCACTGTTTTGTGGTTAACGCCTATCTTTATCGCAAGCTCTCTACAAGATGGCATCCTATCATTTTCTTCAAGCAAGCCTAAAGAGATATATTTTCTATAATAATTCACGATTTGTTCAAATACATTTCCGGTATTATTAATTTCCATATATCGTCCCTCGCTTTCTTGAATTGGGGCAAACTGTTCCATCTGTCCCATCTGTTCCATATTATAGGACCAGATTGTTTTTTTGTCAACACCAGTGTTATTTTTTTTGATAAATTAATTTTTTTAATTCATAGAATTAACTTTTTATAAAAAAAGAAAAGACACCATAACGATGCCTTAGTCTACCAAAGAAATTACATATATTCTATGCTTCTTTGAATCATATAATACCTTCGCTTGGTGTCCCTTATAATATGGGACATCCTTTATTTTATATATCGCATTTGTTTCTACTACCTCTATACCAAGCTTTGTTGGTATAGCACATGCAAATACAGGTATTTTTTTATTTAAATAATAATTTACCTTGTCTAATTTTACTTTATAGCAAGGTAAATGCTTATATGCGTTCAGCATATAAAATAGCCTTATAAAATTACTAATTTCAAAGATTAAAAAGAAAACAGATATTATTGTTACAACAACAGCCCACCAGGTTACATCTAAAATGTAATAATACATAAGAAGATAAAGACCTGTAAAAATAATGGCATATATAGAAAAATATATGATTAGATTTATGATTATTTTCTTTATATCTAAGCATTTTCTCATCTCAGATTTAGTAACTTCAAGTTCACTCATATAATCACCCTTTATAATAGCTTTATTATTTCTTCTTCTGTATATACCTTTATTCCATGCTTAATTAATAATTCTGCAGTAACGCCTTGTTTATTAATCTTTTTATGACTAAATGTACCATCATAAATATAAGTGGATCCACAGGATGGTGACCCATCCTTTAATATTGCAATCTTGATATTATTCTTTAGTGCCTTATCTAGTGCTATCTTAGCACCTAAAGAATACTCTTTTGTTACATCCTTACCATTTATAGAAATAACCTTATCTAATACTCTTTCTGATGGATCTCTTGGAATAGATAATCCCCCATCAACCTCAGGGCATATATAGATAAGCTCATATTTCTCTTTTAATTCTTCAATTAAAGAGTTGTAATTATTTTTACCATTATATTTTGTATTAAATCCGGCTAAACAGCCGGATACTAATATCTTTTCCATTTTATTTAAAGAAATCCTTTAATTGGATAGTTTGAGTACGATCAGGACCTACAGAGAAGATAACAATTTCTGTTTTTGTTAATTCTTCAATCTTTTTAATATAAGCCTTCGCATTTTCTGGTAATTCATCAAAGGATGTTACATTAGTAATATCTTCCTTCCAACCAGGCATTGTAATATATAATGGCTTGCATCTTTCAAGTTCAGATAGTGTTGCAGGAATTGTTTTAATTTCTTTTCCATCTAAGCTATATGCATAACAAATCTTAACTTCCTCAAGACCACTTAATACATCAAATAGCATTAAGGATAAATAATTAATACCAGATACTCTTCTTGCGTAATTTAGAGCAACACAGTCTAACCAGCCTACTCTTCTAGGTCTTTTTGTTACTGTACCATATTCATGGCCACGCTCACGAATATAATTACCTATTTCATTATCGATTTCTGTAGGGAATGGACCTTCACCTACTCTTGTAGTATAAGCCTTGCAGATACCTAAAACATTATCAATATACTTAGGTGCAACACCAGTATTTACAGGTACGGATGCGCCTGTTGGAGATGAGGATGTAACATATGGGTATGTACCATGCTCAATACAAAGCATTACACCCTGGGCACCTTCAAATAATACCTTATGACCAGCCTCAATTTCCTCTTCAAGAAGTAAGGAAGTATCACATACAAATGGTTTAATCTTTTTACCATATTCTACATATTCATTATAAATAGAATCGAAATCTAATTCCTCTTCGCCAAGCATCTTTAGCTCCATGTTTTTAATAGCTAAAGTTGTCTTTAATGCTTCAGCAAAAATCTTTGGGTCAATTAAATCTGCAATACGAATACCAATTCTATTTACCTTATCTGCATATGCAGGTCCAATACCCTTCTTTGTAGTACCTATCTTCTTATCTCCCTTAAATTTTTCATAGGCACCATCTAATAATCTATGATATGGAAGTACAATATGAGCACGATTAGAAACAAATAATTGATAATTCTTAATTCCTCTATCCTCAAGGCCCTTAAGCTCTTCAAGCATCTGTTTTGGATCTATTACCATACCGTTTGCCATTACATTTTTAATTTTTGGATTAAATATTCCAGATGGAATACTTCTTAATGCAAACTTTTCTCCCTCAATTGTAATTGTGTGGCCGGCATTATTTCCGCCTTGGCTTCTTACGACAACATCAGCCTTTTGAGCCATGTAATCTGTAATCTTACCTTTACCTTCGTCTCCCCATTGGGATCCTACAACAACTAATGTACTCATAATTTAATCTCCATTCTTTTCAAAACCATTAGTAATTATACTAAATATAGGAATCAAATTCAATTTAAAATCCATAATCCAAAGTATAAAACCGATTACAATTAAAAAGGAAGTGAAAATTCACCTCCTAAAAAACTTGATTCAAGTCTTATTTGATTATCACCCAAAGACTTCCATAGAAATCTATTTGAAAATTCCCTTTTAGAATTTCATTCTTATAATCAATCGAAATATCTTTATATGAAACATTAAATGTGGAGTCTTCTTTCATAGTATAATTTTCAGCTATAGAAATAGCTTCTCCTTTAGTGACATTATAAAATTGTAAATTGTCAATTTGCTTAAAATCAATTGTTAATCTAAAGTCAAACACAGCTTCATATTTTAAATTCTTAACATCAATACTAAACAGTTCATTTTCTGTATCGCATTCAATTAAAATAAGGGTTTTATCAAATGACTCCACTTTTCCTATCTCGTATGCACGCTGTGGTGTGTCATTGCCACAACCACTAAGAATCGTTAAGAATAATAAAGAAATCATACAAATTACTTTTTTCATATTATCACATTTCTCCCCTTTTACAGATATCTTCTACTTCATTGTTTTATTCGTATAGTCCTGATATGCTTGATTTAGCATATTTACTAAGGATGGGGAAACAGATAGATTCTTAATCCCTATTTTATAGAATTCTTCTGCAATATCAGGAATAGATGCAATCTCACCACATACAGATAGAATGATATTCTTTCTTTCTGCAAATTCTACAACTGGTGGTAATCTTTTAATAAGGTCATCCTTATATTCATCTAGTCTATCGACTGCAGTTTCTCTATCTATTTTATAAATATCTTTAACTAAGTCATTTGTTCCAATAGAAATGAATTTAATACCTCTAAATTCTTTTATTTTTTCTAATGCACTTTCTGTTTCAAGCATCATACCTAAAGGTGGAACCTTATAACCAAATCTAGATGCTAAATCAAAAACCCAGCCCCTTAAATAATCAAATTCTTCTGGGGCAAATATCATAGGGAACATTATTCTTATATCCTTTTTTGTATCCGTATATATTTTTAATATTGCCATTACCTGATTTTCAAAGATATAAGGATTTTGTTTATAATTATCTATACCCTTTTTATTCGTATGAACATAAGATATTTGTTTATCTCCACCAACATCAAATGTTCTAAATACAATATATTTAGAATCATCTAAGGCTTCTACAGCCTCACTATAAATCTTATACTGCTCGATTGCAGTAAATGGTCTATTCGAATTCATGAATATCATTTCTGTTCTATAAAGTCCAATACCATCAAATCCATAATCCATAGCTTTTTTTACATCAGAAGATGATGCAGCATTTGCCAAGAATTTATATCCTGCATGTAAAACGGCTTTTTTATGTTTTGAATCCTTTTTGATATTCTTTTGTAAGGCAGAAGGATTCGTAATAATAATTTCTTTTCTTGTATCAATTAATACTTCTTCCCCTTCTTTGAATTCTTCTTTAGAAATAACAAAAGGAATATCATAGTTTCTAGCTAAAATAGCTGTATGAGAGGTGTATCCTCCCGTTTTTGATATAATACCTAAGATCTTTTCTTTATTATGAATTAAATAAGAAGGATATGGTTTATCTGTATAAAGGATGAATGGCTCCTCTGGAGTTATAACCTTAGTATCTGAAAGATTCATGATAATTCTTCTTGCGGCATCCTCCATATCATTTGTTCTTTCCTTTAAATAACCAGAATTAGATTCCGCTAAGCCCTTAATGAATTCCTTCATTACTGCAGAAACAGCATGAAAAACAGAAATACCTTCATCAAGCATTAACACGATTCTTTTCTTAAGCTCAGGATCCGATATCATATATTCTTGAACTAATAAATAGCTAGATAATTCAGGGGATTTCTTTTTCATTTCCTCTATCTCAGCTAAAGATTTTTCAATCGCATTATCAAGTTTTATATAATCATTTGAGGAATCCGTATCATCCTCTTCCATTTTATCCATAATATGAATCTTACCATAGGTAATTCCTTGGGATAAAATAGAGTCCACTTGAATTTTCATATTAATACTTCCTTATAACTATTACTGGTACTTCCATCTCATCCTTTGTTATACCCGCATGATGAGATTTAAAATTAAAATTATTTTCTTTAGAGTTTAAATAAAATTGGTTAGTAGCTATAGCTACATAATCTCCTAAGAAATCCTCAATTCTTTGGTGAATATGACCATTTGGGTCTCCAAAATAGCCCATTTTTATAGCATCCTTACTAGGTAATAGCTTAAATACTTCACCAAATAGACTATTAAACATTTTTTCAAATTTAGAACCCATTCCATCCTTTACTCTAAATACTACACATCTAGAATCATTGGATGGCTTTGTTTTTAAATATCTATTTAATACTTCACAATTATAAATATTAATAGGCTTTACTGGAGTATGACCATGATCTGCAGAAATAATTAAGATAGTATCTAAAGGTAATGCCTGAGAATACCTTTCTACCTTATCATTTATATCTCGAATCGCCTCTTTAGCCTCATTTGAATAAGTGCCATATTGATGCATAATGCCATCAGGCTCTGGCCAATATACATATTGAACTATAGGCTGTGGGAAATTTAATTTGGATAAGGAATCACTTAATACATCATTAATATCCTTAGTCTCTTTAGAAAAATCCGGATTAATAATATATCCCTTTACCTTCATATCATGGAAGAATGGCTTAAAGGGAATAAAATCAAATCCACTTCTGCCAGTTGGTTCATCTGTATAATAATTATTTCCAGTAAATAAGATTATTTCTCTATTTAATTCTCTAATCCAATTACTCCAGCCTGTCCAGCTAGATTCTAGTGGAGTTAATCCACATTGAGTTGAAGTAGTTGATGCGGCTGTAGTAGATGGATAGATAGCGTGCTCAGTGAAGGATAGCTTCTTATTTAAGAAGGCATCCTCATCTAGATTTTCCTTTAATACACTCGCGCCTAATCCATCAAGTAATAAAATAATACAATTTTTATATTTTCTATCCAACACATTATGGGAGTCCTTAAAGTGACTTTCATATCCATAATTATTTCTAATTCCACCAATAATATTTAATATAGTGTCGCTATAATCTGGTTTCATTATTCGAATAGATTTACACATACGGTGAATTTTTTTCTTTATATCCTCACCAATATCCTTCATATGAATATAAGATAAAATAATCTCTTCTTGTCTATTTGTAATAACAGGGCATAGATATATTGTTTCTTTTACCTTATATCCACTCTGTAAGTAGTCATCAAAGGCTTGAAACATTTCATCTTCACTATCATACTCTTGGTATAAAAGAGTTGGGGTAATTCTATAATTTTTCATCATTTTTAATCACCATCTTTTCTTCTATTTTTAAACCTAATTCATGAATAAAATCAAAAACTAGGCGAACATTTTCATTATAAAGTGCATCTACAGTATGAGCATCCGCTCCAACTAATATTTTTACAGGATACTCTTTTATGATTTCCCAAAATTTTGGATATGGATATAACCATGTAGATCTATCCTGTTTATCCTTACAATACTTTAATCCATTGGTATTTACTTCCAAATAAATATCATATTTTAAAGCTAATTCTGCAATTTTTCTTGTGATTTCCTCACATTTTTGATCAAATACATGATTTCCATTTATATCCTTATATCCAAACATAAATATATCTGGGTGAACAAATGTAGTATACATTCCTGTAGATAATGCCATTTTCGCATTATTATAATATTCATCTAAATTAGAATAATCTAATTCTGTATAGCAATTTAAAACATTTCCATTTTTATCCTTAAAAAAATGAATTCCTAAATTAAAATAATCCACTCTTTTTCTTAAGGACTTATAAAAATCATATTGTTCTTCTAAATATTCTGTTTCAAAGCCAGAATATATTTTTAAATCAGGATATGCTATTTTAGCTTCTTCAATTTGCTTAAAATATAAATCTAATTCACTAATATCCATTGCTCCAGTATCTAAATGATTTCTTAAATATTCTTCTTCCCTCATAAAATCCTTTAACACAGGTGCATGATCAGACATACCAAGCTCTAAAAAGCCATTTTCATATGCCGCTTTAGCATAATCCATAACCTTACCCTCTGCATGACGGCATAGATATGTATGTGTATGATAATTATTCTTAAGCATAAAACCACATCCTTTATAGTATTTTATCATTTAAAGTTAAGAATTAAAAGAAAAGACGGATAAAATCCGTCCAATCTATATTATTCTTCTTTGTTTTCTTCTTCTGCCTTTGGTTCTTCTGCCTTTGGTTCTTCTTTAGTTTCAGCCTGATCAGCCTTACCCTCATGAACAAAGCCACCAGCAATGCTCCAAGCGATAGGGCAATGGAATTCAATACCACGGAATGCCTGAATCATAGAGATTAACCAGAAAACGAAAATTGGAACATAGAATACTAATCCAAGTAGAGGTACCCATGTTACTGCACCATTTGTAGAAGCAACAATAATTGCATCTACAATAGAGAAGATGATAGAAATGATAGCAGAAAGAGCCTCTAATACAAAGGCAGATACAATCTGCTGCTTATCATTTTTTGTCATCTTATCATGATCTACAGCTAAAGCTACAATTCCGAATGGGAATAATAACCAAGTAAGACCAAAAACTACATTAGGTGTCATACCAATAAATCTTTTTTCTTCCATTATATTTCCTCCTAGTTTATATACATTATAATGCTACTTTGAAAAAAAATAAAATATTGTTTTAAATCTTCTTCATTTTTTTGTCTTAAAATTAAGGCTTCATATTTTTTTCAAGCTTTGGTACCTCAAGGCTAAAATTCTTCATACACTTTCTGCATGCACCATAAACTCTTCTTACATCATTATCCATTTTGAATAATAATTCCTGTCCACAGCCCATACAATTAATTGCATAATAAGTAATGCCATCTTTAATAACTATTTTGCCCATAAAAGCCTCCTCTAATATTTTTTTAAATCGTTCTATTAAATTTATTTTAACCTATATTTTTTAAAAAATAAAGACCAACAAAATAGAAAAAGACACCTCTGGGTGTCCTATTATTCTTTATTTGTAAGTTCTTTAAGCTTTTCATGTAATCGAGAAAACATATCATCCCCAAGCCTTACAAGCTTTCCATCCTCTTTAATGAAGCAGTGCTCACTATCTCCTTCAAAAATAGAAACTCCATCTTTTTTCATTACATAGTGAATTCCTAAAACTAATCGATTATAGGATTTAATAGTAACCTCTATTTCAATTATATCTCCAACTGTAGATGGCTTTTTATATTTAATATTATTTAATCCAATTACAGGAGAAAATACTCCCTGTTTTTCAAAATCCAAATAATCAAATCCTAACTTTTTAAAAAAATCTATTCTAGCTTCTTCCATCCAACGAATATAATTGGAATGATGAGTTACACCCATTTTATCTGTTTCGTAATATTGTACGTTATGATAATAATTCTCCATAAATTAATCTCCAATCCTACATTTTATTCTTTTTCTTTTTGCCGCCAACACCAATATCAAAATCTGGTATATCTAAATCTCCACCAGAAACTGCAAGAAGTACAATAACCCCAACTATGACACTCGCAAATCCAGCATAGGATATGTGCCTCATTGCCTCTTTCTTATCCTTTTTATCTTTAATCCCAACCCAAATGAAGGATATAGATAAAACCATAAATAAACCAAATGTTGAAAACCAAGTAAGCTCTGTAGCGCTTAAGAAAAAGGGCATACTTGCAATACCAAGTATTGTAAATAAAATTGCAGATATTATCCTATGATTTCTTATACCTGGAATTAAAATAATTAGATAATAAATAAAGGTATATGCAAATGCTAATCCTGCATTCGCAAGTAACATTAAAATAGATACTTCTAATTCCTTATAAGTTAACCATATTAAAATAAAAAATGCCAAAGCGAATCCTGATAAAACAAAGGAGAATATATTAAATATTAATATTTTTCTTCCTATAATTCCAACAAGCATAGAAAATGCAAAGATGGAAAATCCCATAATAAAGCCTAAGGTTAAATTCCAAGAAGGTAAAAAATGTAAACAATATGTAATTATTGCTGTACTAATAAAAAATAAAAGTACAATAAGTGAAATAAAGAAATTCTTATGCATAACAACCTTCCTAATTGTTTATATTATATTATTTTTATAAATGCTTCGCAATGATTACAACTTTATAAATAAAAACACATTAATAACTAAAATGTCCAAAAAATGAAAAAAGTAATGTATTTTGGGAAAATAATTGAAAAATATATACAAAAATGTTTCTTTTTTTAAAATAATTATGTTATTATCACAATAAGATATACCATTCGGAGGGTTAGTTATGGGAGTATTACAAGCTCATGGAGCAAGTATTAGCCAAATTAAAAATTATAACTCTATATCTACAATAAGGGATTTTTCAATTGCAGAGTATTATTATGAGGAAGGACATGAAACCATTGATGCCTTTTCCCATTCTCATACAGAGTATGAATTTATTATTCCAATAGATACTGTTGCATTACTCGTATATGAAAAAGCCAATTATATTGGAGAGGTGGGATATATTTATCCTGTAAATCCTTTAGTTACTCATGGAATTGTATTCCCATTAGATAAATCTTCTGTAATTGATATTACAGTAGATAAGGATTATTTAGATGATCTAAAGAAAAGACTAGGATATGAAGATAAATATTTCTATACAAGATTTAATATGCCTCCAACTATTTTAGAGGTTATTAAAGATTTCCAAAAAGAATTAGCTAAACCACAATATAATATCTTTAAAGCAGAAAATTTAGCAAAGCTAATTACTTCTACTTTAATTTGTAGTGGATTATCTATTGGAGTAGATAATAGAAGACCAGAAAAGAAATATAGAAAGAATATAAAGAATATGATTCTATATATGTATAATCATTATATGGAACCAGATTTAGATATATCCAATCTAGCAGCAATGAGTGATTATTCTTTAGCATATTTCACAAAAGCCTTTAAGGCTTATATGAATGATACTCCTATCGTACATTTAAATAAACTAAGAATTAGTGAAGCAAAGGCTTTATTATTAAGAGGTGAAAAATCCTTCACTGAAATATATAGACAAGTTGGATATAAAAACTTATCTAGCTTCACAGAAGCATTTAAAAGAATAACAGGATATACTCCAACAAAATATAAACAAAAGTATATAAATAACTAAAAGAGGACGACGTCCTCTTTTTAGTTTATTCTTAATATCATACATTTTAAATATAGCTGTTCATCCGATTGAAGTAATGCAGGATGATCAATAGATTGAATTCTAAAATCTAAGAATTGTACACTTCTTTTTGCATCATGAGCTGCTTCTTTAATCATTTGCATGAATAAATCTGGAGTCATATGCTGGCTACAGCTAAATGTTAATAAATATCCACCAGATTTAATAATCTTCATTGCGGATAAATTAATTTCTTTATATCCCTTATAAGCATTCTTAACAGAATCCTTTGATTTGGTGAATGCTGGCGGGTCCAAGATTATAGTATCATACTTATTTACCATTTTAGGGTCTCTAAGTAGATTGAATGTATCCTCACAGATAACATCTAATTGATTAAAATTATTTAATCTAGCGTTTACTAATATATCATCACAAGCCTTCTTTGATATATCACATGCATCTACATGGGCTGCTCCATATTTACATGCATGAAGTGCAAATCCTCCAACATTAGAAAAGCAATCTAATACATTTTTATCTTTACAATAATATTTAATATTATCTCTATTTAGCTTTTGGTCTAAGAAATAGCCTGTTTTTTGACCTTCAGCTAAATCAACGATAAACTTTATTCCGTTTTCCATAACTTCAACTCTAGGGTCAAATTCACCATATATAGGACCTTTAAAAAGAGGAAGTCCTTCTTTTTCTCTTACAGGTACATCACTTCTTTCATATATACCTAAGCAACCTGTTAATTCAATTAATAATTCTACTATCATTCCTTTAATCTTATCCATTCCTAAGGATAAAAACTGAACAGATAAATAATTTGCATACTTATCTACAATTAAACCAGGTAGAGAATCTGCCTCAGCAAATATTAATCTCATACAATTAGAATCATTAAAGTTAATATTCTTTCTATGCTCTAATGCATATTCCATTTTTCTTTTAAAGAATTCTCTATCAATTACATCCTCTTCATTTCTTGATAATATTCTTACCATTATTTTTGAAGATGTATTTAAAAATCCGTAAGCAACAAATTTACCATCAAAAGTAACAACCCTTACTACTTCCCCAGATACAATATTATCTCCTTTAAAGGAATTTATTTCATTATTAAAAACCCAAGGAAATCCTTCTATTTTTTCTTTTTCTTCGTTTTTATTTAATACAACAGTTAACATACCATCACCTAATTTCAAATACATTATACTATAATAAATTAATTGAACAATAGTAAAGAAAAATCCTAAGAAAATCTTAGGATAATTTATTATAGTTTTGTTTCAATAAATCTTAAATAATCTAAAGCCTTTTGGGTTAATACCTGTAAGCCAAAATGAGCTAAGATAGCTCTATATAATTTTTCTCCAGATAAGCTTAAGCTAGAAGCTAGGATAACCATTTCTTGATATGGAATATCATAAATTAGGCGATCTCCTTCTCTTAATTCATCTATATCAAATACACCACTTTTAGGCCATAAAACTATATCATAAAAATTATCTGTAGTTTTTAAGCCTAATTCTTTAATATCTTCCATAATAATATCTAAAGCCTTTTGACTTATTTTAGCAACACCAAAGGCTTCTCTTAATCTAGCCTTTAATGTATTTAAAGTAAGTGGAGCTTCCATTTCAACAATATTATATATGTTTTCTTTTAAATCCGATAATGTCTTAGGATTTCCTAAATATAAATCATCTAATGTCATTTTTACTAAATTATTGAATCGTTTGTAGCTCATAAACTACCTCCCTATTGTTTTTATTATAAAACAAAACCAAAAAAGAAAAAAGCACTCCTTATTATTTATTTATATACATAAAACCAATGGAATTTATACTGTTTAAACATTTGCATTACGTTGTATTGATTTTGTTAGTCTTGTAAAATATAATATATTTAGAGGTGATTTAAAATGCAAAAAGATTCAACCATTTCATTGCGTATAGACAGAGAATTAAAAAATGATGTTGATAAGATATTAAAAAGCCTAGGAATTCCTATGACAACTGCAATTACTATGTATTTCAATCAAATAAAGATGAGGAATGGAATTCCATTTACTCCAGTCATTTCAAATATGCCTAAACCATATGAAGATTATACAGAAGATGAAATAGCTTTAATGTGTGATAAAGCAATTGAAGAACATACTAATGGAACTACCATTTCTAGCCAAGATGTAGAAGCAAAGCTAAGGAAGAAATTTAATAATGCACTATAAAATTGAATATTCATCTATAGCCGAAAATAGTTTAAATGAAATATATGATTATATTTCTAACGTGTTACTTGGACCTAGAGCTGCACAAATTATTACACTAGGTATAATGTCTACAATTAATTCTTTAAGCGAATTGCCTAAAAGAAATAAATTATGTGATGAGATATTTTTAAAGAACAAGAATATCAGATCAACACATTTCAAGAATTTCAAAATCTTATACTATATAGATGATAATTCTTCTACTATAACAATAGTAAATATATTTTATTCAAAAAGAAACATTAATATTGTAATTATTTAAGTGGAGATGTCTCCACTTTTTTGATTAATAGAAAAAAGCACTCTAGGTGCTTATTTTCCAAATTGAGCTTGATAAAGCTTTGTATATTCCCCATTCATTAATAATAATTCTTCATGGGTACCTCTTTCTTTTATTATTCCATCCATTACAACTAAGATTTCATCTGCATTTCTTATTGTAGATAATCTGTGAGCAACAACAATTGTAGTTCTACCCTTACATAAATCATCTAAAGCTCTTTGAATTAAAATTTCTGTTGCGTTATCTAGGGCACTTGTTGCCTCATCTAAGATTAAAATAGATGGATTCTTTAAGAATACTCTAGCGATAGATAATCTTTGTTTTTGTCCACCAGATAATCTTACGCCTCTTTCACCAATTTGAGTATCATAGCCATGCTCTAAATTCATGATATAGTCATGGATATTCG
Source organism: Anaeroplasma bactoclasticum (assembly GCF_003550015.1). Classification (GTDB taxonomy): domain Bacteria; phylum Bacillota_I; class Bacilli_A; order Acholeplasmatales; family Anaeroplasmataceae; genus Anaeroplasma; species Anaeroplasma bactoclasticum. The sequence goes on along the minus strand of NZ_QXEV01000003.1, from coordinate 40,029 downwards.
CTCTTTTCGCCGCATCAATGACTTCTTCCATTGTTGCATCTAATCGACCATATAAAATGTTATCTTTTATAGAGCCATTAAATAAGAATACATCCTGTTGAACAATACCTATATTTCTTCTTAAGGAATCAAAAGTAATTTGATTAATTCTTTTTCCATCAATTGTAATATATCCATCACTGCATTTATAAAAGTTAGGAATCAAATGACAAATAGTAGTCTTCCCACCTCCAGATGGTCCAACTAACGCAATAGTCTTTCCTTCATCTAATTTGAAGGATACATGAGATAAGACTTCTTTTCTTTCTTGCTGATATTCATTTTCTTCGATATCATAATCCTTATTATGATAGCCAAAGGATACATCATGGAATTCAATTTCGCCTTTTAATTTAGATACTGTAATACTATTTGGATCAGTTTCTTCTTCCTTTTCATCAATGATTTCAACGAATCTTTTAAAGCCTGTTACACCATTTTGATATTGTTCTACGAAATTAATTAATGTAGTAAGTGGAGTAATAAATAAAGATACAGAAACAACAAATGTTACATAAATAGATATTTCAAGCTTACCTAGAGCAACTAAAATTCCACCACCAGCTAATAATGCTACATTAAATAAATCTGTAACAAAGGTAGTTGTAGAAGAATATGCACCCATAGCCTTATATGCAATGGATCTTGATTTTACAAAGCTTTTATTACCTATTTCAAATTTTTCTAATTCCTTTTCTGAATTCGTAAATGCCTTTGTAACTCTAACACCAGAAATAGAGGATTCTAATGCACCATTAATTTCTGCAACACTTTTTCTTGTTGCCATGAAGGCATCTCTCATTTTCTTTCTATATATTAAAGTAATTACTATAAGTAGTGGTACACAGCCTAATATAATTAATGCAAAGACCCAATTCAAATAGAATAAGTATCCTAAGGATAAAATAATACTAATTCCACAAATAAAGAAATTTTCAGGACCATGGTGAGCAAGCTCGGATATATCCATTAAGTCATTGGTCATTCTTGACATTATTTTACCTGTTTCATGCTCATCATAATAAGAAAATGGAAGCTTCTCAAGCTTAGTAAACAATTCTCTTCTCATATCGGCTTGCATTTTAACACCAATGACATGGCCGTAATATTGAACAAAGAATCTAAGTCCCATACGAATAAAATAACAAGCAATTAAAATACTAGCTAATATGCAAATTAAAGTAATTTTTCTTGTCTCTTCCATTTGTTCATCTGGAACTACATTTCTTAAGATAATATTGGTTAATATTGGATATGCCATACCTATAATTGCAATGAATAAGGATGCAAGCATATCTAGGGTGAACATACCCTTATATGGCTTATAGTAGCTAATAAATCTTTTTAACATATACCCTCCCTAAAGCGAGAAAAGGTCTGTGAAACCACAGGCCTATTTTTTACTAACATTTTCTGGAATAGCATTTCTAAAATTGATATCCAATTGATTGAATGGAATCTCAATTCCATTTTCATCAAATGACTTCTTAATTTCCCTTAGCATATAGAATTTTACATTCCAGAAATCTTCCTTTTTACACCAGCATCTAATATATACTTCAACAGAGGATGCGCCATATTCACCAACCTCTGCAAATGGAGCTGGAGTTGGGAAGATTTTCTCATTATTTGAGCAAACCTCTTTTGCTATTTTCTTAGCAAGCTCTAAATCAGCACCATATGCAATAGACATAACAACATCAACTCTTCTAGTATCCTTAGCTGAGAAGTTTACAATAACATTATTTGCAAGTGCACCATTTGGTATCATTACAACCTTATTATCTGGAGTTGTAATATAAGTATAGAATAATTTAATATCCTCTACTGTACCAGATTGATCATTAGATGTAATGAAATCACCTAATTTAAATGGTCTCATAATTATAATGATTACACCACCAGCAAAATTAGATAATGTTCCTTGAAGTGCAAGGGAAATACCTGTACCTATAGCTAATACTAATGCGGATAGAGATGCAGTTTGAATACCTACATAAGCAATTAATCCAATTAAAACTAGTATTTTAATTGCGATTCTACCCATATTTACTAATACCTTAGATAAAGTAGCATCTGCCTTTTTCTTTGCAAGTCCTCTTGCAATTCTTTTAAATATAATATTAATAATTTTAAATGAAACAATCCAAACAACTAAAGCAATTAAAATCTTTACTCCGGTATTCATTGCCCAGTCAACGATTTTATTCCATACATCCACCCAAGTAATGGATGCAAGCTCTTCGGCAGCTGTTTGTGTAGTTGTAGTTTCCTCTGCTGTAGTAGTTACAGCCTCAAATAAATTTATATATAAAGGATTCAAAATTAAAACCTCCTTAAAACGTACTCTAGCATTATAACAACAAATCTAGAAATTATCAAACACAAATGTTTATTATATGTAAAAAAAAGGGATTTCAAATCCCTTTAATTACTTAATGATAGTCTTTCCACCCATATAAGGCTGTAATGCCTTAGGAATGCTAACAGAACCATCCTCATTATAATTATTCTCAAGTACAGCGATTAATCCTCTTGGTGTAGCAAGTACTGTATTATTTAGTGTATGAACTAAATATGTACCATTATCACCCTTAGTACGAATCTGTAATCTTCTTGCTTGAGCATCACCTAAAGTAGAACAAGAACCAACCTCAAAATACTTCTGCTGACGAGGAGACCAAGCTTCAACATCACAAGACTTAACCTTTAAATCAGCTAAGTCACCAGTACAGCACTCTAAAGTACGTACAGGTACGTCTAGGCTTCTAAAGAATTCTACTGTGTAACTCCACATTTTGTTATACCATTCCATAGAATCCTCAGGCTTACAAATAACAATCATCTCTTGCTTTTCAAACTGGTGAACACGGTAAATTCCTCTTTCTTCAATACCATGAGCACCAACCTCCTTACGGAAGCATGGAGAATAACTTGTTAAAGTTAAAGGTAAATCAGATTCTTTAATAATCTGTCCTTTAAATCTACCAATCATAGAATGCTCAGATGTACCAATTAAGTATAAATCCTCGCCTTCGATCTTATACATCATATTTTCCATTTCAGCAAAAGACATAACGCCATTTACAACATCAGAGTGAATCATAAATGGTGGAATACAATAAGTAAAGCCCTTATCAATCATAAAATCTCTTGCATAAGATAGCATTGCAGAATGTAATCTAGCAATATCACCAACTAGGTAATAGAAACCATTACCACTTGTTCTACCAGCAGCTTCCTTATCTAAGCCATTGAATTTAGCAATGATATCTGCATGATATGGAATTTCATATGGTGGAACAACAGGCTCACCATATTTTTGGTTTTCCACATTCATAGAATCATCCTTACCAACTGGTACAGATGCATCTACGATATTCGGAATAACCATCATTCTCTTCTTTAATTCTTCTTCTAAAGTAGCAATTTCAGGATCGATTTCAGCAATTCTTTCGTTGTTCTTTGCAACGATTTCCTTAATCTTATTTGCTTCTTCTACCTTCTTTTCTCTCATAAGCTGACCAATCTGCTTAGATAGAGTATTTCTTTGTGCCTTTAGGTTTTCACCTTCAACCTTTAATGCACGAATCTTTGTATCAATTTCAATTACCTCATCAACTAAAGGTAATTTTTGATCTTGGAATTTCTTTTTGATGTTTTCTTTTACTATTTCAGGGTTTTCTCTAACAAATTTAATATCTAACATAATATTACCTCACTCTCTAAAACATTAGTTTTAGATAAACTAGGATAATTATATCACAATAATTCTAAAATTCAATAAATGGAAAAGAAAAGGCCCATATAGGGCCTAATCCATGTTATTTTAAATCTTTTTTCTGCATAATTAAGTAGCCAAAGCCAATAAATGCCATACCAAATAATACTAAAGATGTGAAATAAGTTAAGCAGAACATTAAATTATGCTCAACCTGTAATGTTAAACCTATTGAATATTGGAACAAAGCATATGATACAATGGTTAATCCTTTAAATAATGGCTCCAAATGTTCATAACCTGGCTGACCCATCATAGTAGGTACAAGAGCTTGAACTATTGAACCAAAACCTACTGTAACTTCTGCTAGAATTACAAATAATACAATTCCAAGTGCGATAGTACGGAATGCTTGTCCAAAGAAGGATAGCATAGCTGCTATAACAAAATATCCAAAAACCTTAAATAAGAATCCCAAAAAGACATATAGGAAATCCGCAGCTTTTATATCAAAGAAAATTTCAGTAACTACAAATGTTAATAAGGAATGTGCAAGCATTAAACCTACATAAAGAATAATACATAATAGCAAGTTAGAAAAATAAATATCTTTTCTTGAAATACCACCGATAACTTTATTTCTTAAGGTTGTTGCATCCTTACCTAAGAAAATTAAAATAAATATTCCTAAAACAAGTCCGAATGCTGAGCTTGGAGAAGCAACTACATCAACAATATATAATGAATCCACAGCCGCGCGGTTATAGCCTCCAGCCACTCCCATATAAATTCCTGCAAGAGCTACAGGTAACACAACAGAAATAGCTGCACCAATAATAAGAAGAATTATGAACATCTTATCTTTAACAATACGATATAAATCCGCTTTTAATACATTAAGCATTTTGCTTACCTCCTCTAATTACAGATAAATAATAATCCTCAATTGAGGTGGTTTCTGTATTTATTCCAGTAATAGGAAGTCCCTGTAATGCACTTAAAACCTTAGAATACTCTAAATCACCAGGAATAACAAATCCTTCAGGAGTCTCCTTTATATCTTCTAAAGAAACTAAAGATAATAATGCATTCTTTACATTTACCTTATCTAATGTAGAAATTGCAATTCTCTTCTCACACTGATTCTTTAATTCATCTGCACTAATTTCTTTAATCATATGACCTTTAGAAATAATACCATATCTTGTAGCAACTAAAGATAATTCTGTAAGAATATGAGATGAAATTAAGAATGTAATTCCATATTTCTGATTTAATTCTTTAATTAAATTACGAACCTCAACAATACCCTCTGGGTCTAATCCATTTAATGGTTCATCTAATACTAAGAAATCTGCTTGAGTCATTAATGCCATTGCGATACCTAGTCTTTGTCTCATACCTAAAGAGAAATTGCCAGCCTTTTTATCATCCGCATATAAACGACCAAGACCAACAGTATCTAATGCCCATTTAATTCTTCCTTCATCCTTAATGCCCAAAATTAAAGCTTGCATATAAAGATTATCTCTCGCATTTAAATGTGAGTAAATAGATGGGGATTCAACAATTGCACCCATTCTTCTTCTTGATTCAATAATTTCTGGATCATCTGATTTCTTTCCCATTAGCTCATAATATCCAGCATTAGGGAATATAAGACCAGAAATTAAACGAATAATAGTAGTTTTACCACTACCATTTTCTCCAACAAATCCGTAAATATCCCCCTTATAAACAGTCATATTTACATCATTTAAAACTAATGCACCATCATATTTTTTTGATAGTCCATAGGTTTTTAAAACTATGTCTCCCACGTTAGTTTTCTCCTTCACTTTCTTTTATTTCCACTATAGGTTCTTCTATAGATGGTTCCTTTTGTTCTTCTTTAGCTTTTTCCTTATCCATTCCTTTGATATAGAAGAAGCCAATAACCACACCAATTGCTATAATCACTAAAATAGTAATTAAATTGATATACCACTTATGCCATAAGGAATTAAACCAAACTCCATAGGCTAAGCATGCTACTAATATATATACAAAAACAATTGCCAATTCTTTCCAATGGTTTTTTAATAGCATTTTCATATTAATATCCCTTCTTATCTTCTATAGCTTTGTATTCGGCATATAGCTTTAAGCATTCATCTCTATCTAAGCAAATAGAAAATTTTTTCTTTTCCTCTTCTGTTCTGTTATAGAACTTATTGTCTCTAAAGCCAATATCTTCTGTATCTATAACATTACAGCCGAAATACACCTTGTCGAGGTTTGCCCACAAAATAGCACCCATACACATTGGACATGGCTCACCAGTTGTGTAAATCTCACAGCCAGACAAATCAAAAGTGCCTAATTTTTTACAAGCATCATGAATTGCCATCATCTCACCATGACATGTTGGATCATTATTAAGAATTACTTGATTATGACCACGGCCAATAATTTCTCCATCCTTAACAACTACAGCCCCAAATGGACCACCATGTCCATGATTGATGCCATATCTTGCCTCTTCGATTGCAACAAACATGTATTTGTTCAATGTCTCACTTCCTTTTTATTTTATTTTAAAATACCGGACTCATCGATTACACGTATAACCTCCTGCAATTCTTCTACAGGCTTTACAAGCGCAAAACGAACATATTTCTTACCTAGAGTACCAAAGGCAGCACCTGGGGTACAAAGTACGCCTGTTTTTTCTAGTAAATCTTCTGCGAACTCTAGGGAATCCTCATATTTATTTGGGATCTTCGCAAACACAAACATTGTGCCTTTGCTTCTATTTACCTTCCATCCAATGGAAGATAAGCCATCACATAAAGCATTTCTTCTTAATTCGTATTCTTTTTTTTGAGCTTCAATAATCGTTTTATCTACATCCATTGCAGCAATAGCTGCATATTGAATAGGATAAAACATACCAAAGTCATACTGACTTCTTAGCTTTTTAAATTCAGAAACTATTTTACTATTACCTAAAAAGAAAGATATTCTTGCGCCAGTTGTATTATAGGATTTAGATAAGGAATAAAATTCACATCCACAATCAAATGCACCTGGCAAGGATAAAAATGAAAAAGATTCATTTCCATCAAAAATAATATCGGAATATGCATTATCATTTACAATAATAAAACCATACTTTTTAGCTAATTCAATAATTTCTAAATATCTTTCTTTAGTTATAATACCACCAGTAGGATTTGATGGATAAGATATTATAACATACTTAATCTTCTTTAATACTTCTTCATCCAATAAATCTAATCTTGGCATAAAATCATTTTCTTCAAGTAATGGATATGTAATTATATTTGCTTTAGCTAGCTTAGCTGAAGCATTAAATGCTACATATCCAGGATTAGGTAATAAACAGTAATCCCCTGGATCACATAGTAGCATTCCGATATGGCACATACCCTCTTGAGTACCATTTACAGTAGTGATTTCATCCTTAGTTAATTCTACATTAAATCTATCCTTATAATGCTTAATGAATCTTTCTAATAAGCTATCCATATCATGTAAGGAATATTTAATATTATTTGGATCATCTAAAGCATTTTTCATAGCATTTATAATACTTAAATCTGGTTTAAAATCTGGTGTACCGACAAATAGATCATAAACCTTTTTACCACTTGATTCTAGCTTTAGCTTTTTATTATTTAGATTTGCAAATATACCTTCTTCAAAGGTATCCATTAGTTTTGAAAATCTCATAATCTCTTCCTCTGAATAATAATATACCATTTTTCTTTAAAAATATAAAGAAAAAAAGTCTAAAGCAATTTTGCCTTAGACTCTATATGTAATGTTATACTATCCTTCTTATTAATACAAAAATACTAAAGTAAAACCCAAATCATACTATATTTTGAAATAATTTCTTAACCCTGAACTAATGCACTTTATGCTCGAAAACATTTTTGTAAAAATCTCATTATCTCATTAGATGGAATCGCATAAGCTATTCCATCTAATGCATTTCCTTGCAAATCATTTATTTTAAAAGAAACAATTCCAATTACGCATCCATTCTTATTAATAACTGGTCCTCCACTGTTTCCGTTATTTAAACTACAATCCAATCTAATTACATTCATTTCAAAATTCTCCGAATAATTATACGCTGACACATACCCAAAAGATAGTCCCAAACCGCAACCATTTGGATTACCAATTGTAAATATACTATCCCCCAATGTAAAACTGTCGGTCAACTTTAAACAATTATTTGTTTCCATATTTATGAATGCTAAATCAGAAGAATCATCAACTATAATATTCTCTTTATTTATAACGTTATACCCTGTTTCATTTGCATTTCTATATTCAATACTTTTATAATAATTATTATTTTTTTGTATAACATGCTTATTCGTCAATATTCCATTTTCGATTTTGAACCCAGTTGCATATCCATTTTTGCCGTCAGTCGTTTCTATTTTTATTTCGACAACTCCCATAAAATAGTCTTCATAGCTAATTGTATATCTATTTTTTACTGCAAATATAACAAAGAAAACTATAGCAAATATTTCTATAATATTCATACAAAGGATAAAAACAATTCTTTTATCTTTCATATAATTCAAAATCCTCTGATATTATTTCTAGGCAATTATCATTGCAATATGGGTACTTCATTATACATTTCTTAACATTGTTTTCATCAATTTGTATTATAATTAAAACCCTATAAAAACCATTTATATGTTTTTTGAGTAAATCTTGATAACAAGTACCAACGTCAATAACAAATACTTTATAGCATTCACTAGATTTTATTTCGCCATTAGAAATTGATTCAATTGATTTGCTTTTGCCGCTAAGATGAATTCTTCTATGTTTCTCATTAACACGAACATAATACTCGTAGTCATCTTTTAATAATATCTCTTTATAAGAATACTGCTCTATTGTTTTATAAAATCTATCTATTGTCATAATCATTTTAATGTTGGAATACCAAATAAACTATGTGCATGTGAACATCTTCCGTTGTCATATCCAGGATGATAGTGATCAAATTGGAGTCCACTTTTTATAGTGCCATTGCTAGTGTATTTTGAATGAAAAGTAACATAATCTAATCCAATTAAATTGGCTGCGGCCAATGCAGCAGAATATGCATCATCATCCTTTTGCGTATATGTACTCAAACAATACCTTTCTCCATCTTTGGAAAAACTATTAACATATTTTGATGAAGCTAGTATAGGGGCAACATAACAGTCTCTAAGTGGAATAGGAGACATATAAAGTTTTTTCTCGTCGGTTGCTACAACACACAAATAATATTTTTTCTCTTTCAAATCCGATTCTTTTACATCCGCCTCCACCAATGTATATGTGATATTTTCATATCTAACCTCATAACTAATTCTGTCTTCATAAACAGGAGTATATGTAGTTTTTGTTGAAAAAATTCCTTTTAACCAATTCCAAAAACTAGTAAAGAATGTTTCTACAGCTTTAACAAAACCAGTAACAACTTTTTCAATAACAGGCATAGAAACTATTACAACTGCAACAACTGCTATAGCAGCTAAATATACCGCATCATCAACTAGCGCAATACAAAAATCAATCGAATCATTATTCAGTGCTTCGCTTATAGATATTTCTTCCCCATCAACGAAAATATAATAATCATTAGTCTCCGGAACATAATATGGATTACTTTCAATAATATCTTCTTTTATTACTTCGCCTTCACACTCATATGATATAGAGCAATTAAAAATTAATGTCTCACAATCAAAAGATATATTTGTTTTTTTATTAACCTTTTTTGATTCATCAATTGATGATAAGAAGGTAAATTGTTTTTTTTGATAATTTGACAAATTATTTGTCAAGGTTAAATCAATAACTCCTTCATCTTCATTTGAGATAATACTATCAAATTGATTATATAAAAAATCTTGATAATCTTCTATGCTATTACATCCAACTATACCAATGTCACGTATTTTAATTTGATCATGATTTCCATTAGAACATGCACCAAGGATAAAAACCGTGGTAAACACTGAAACAACTACAAATATATATCGAATACACTTCCTAGTTTGACATCTTCTAAAAAATATGTGCTTACTTGCAGTACTCAATAAAATACCAAAAAACTTTTTTAACATAATATAATCCCTCCCTTTTTTGTAGTTTTCTAGTTTTTCAAGAACAATTATACTGTTATTTGTTTGACTGTCAAACAATTTTTATATGAAGTTTTAATTTAAATTTGTGTTTTTTTTAAAATTCACGTCTCTTTTTATTGTTGGTTTATCATATATCAAAAAAAATGCGCGCTATCAAAAATTTGATAGCACGCAAAATTACACTTTTACAAATTGTATTATATACCTATTTCTTTTTATAATGCCTTTGTAAACTTAATGAAGTGTTCAATTCCTTCATCTGTCATTTTATATACACCTGCATTTTCAAGTATTTTACCGAATGTAATACCGATTTCTTCTTTAACAATAGAATCTACATTCTCTTCTGTAAATGTATATTTCTTTTTTAAGGATTCAATCCAATCCTTATGCTTTTCTGTTTCTTCTGTGATATCTGATTTACCAAGTAGTATTTCTTCTACTAATTGGATTTCCTTCTTTAATCTTGCTGGTAAAATTGCAAGACCCATAACTTCAATTAATCCAATATTTTCCTTCTTTATATGATGATATTCTGGATGTGGATGGAATAATCCTAATGGATATTCTTCTGTAGTAAGATTATTTCTTAATACTAAATCCATTTCATATAATCCATTCTTCTTACGAACAATTGGAGTAATTGTATTATGTCTTACACCATCTGTATAAGCATAAATAGATACTTCTTCATCAGAATAATTAATCCATGTGTTTAAAATATGCTCACCTAAATTTGCTGCCTCATCCTTATTGCTAGAATATACACGAATTACAGATAGTGGCCATTTTACAATCGCAAGCTTGCTATTTGGATATCCCTTTACTGTAAATTCATAAATAGGCTTTGCATCTTCCATTGCAAAATGGTTATGACCACCTTGGAAATGCTCATGAGCTAAAATAGAACCACCAACAATAGGTAAATCCGCATTAGAGCCTACAAAGTAATGAGGTAAGTAATCCACAAAGGAAAGTAGCTTTCTTAATGTTGGCTTATCAATAATCATTGGCTTATGTATTTTGTTAAATACAATACAATGCTCATTGTAATAAACATATGGAGAATACTGTAAGAAGAAATCTTCTCCTTCCATAGATAGGGGAATAATTCTATGATTTCCTCTTGCTGGGTGATTTAATCTACCTAAGTAGCCTTCATTTTCCTTACATAATTGACATGCAGGATATTGACTTACCTTAGCATTTCTCATTGCAGCAATTGCCTTAGGGTCCTTTTCTGGTTTAGATAAGTTAATAGTGATATCTAATGTACCATATTCTGTATCTGTTTTCCATTTAACATCCTTAGCAATTCTATCTTTTCTAATATAGTTTGTATTACAAGAGAACTCATAATACCAATTGGTAGCAAGCATTGGATCCTTTTTATATAATTCATTATATTTCTTAATAAGACTTGATGGTCTATCTGTAAAAATAGCCATAAGCTCTGTATCAAAGATATCACGCTCTGTAATAGAATCATTTAATAAGCCCTTTTCTACTGCAAAATCTGTAATACCCTTTAATAATTCATGAAGCTCTAATTCCTTAGGCTCACATTCTTTATAATCATCAAGCTTTAATAAAGCTAATACTCTATTTCTAGAATAAACACTATCTTCTTCTTCAATTAAGCCTTTTTTTACTGCATAAGAAACTAATCCATTAATGTAAGAATTAATCATTTTAATCACCCTTTCTAAATATGCGAGATTACCCGGTCAATGCCGGGTAATTCTTATTCTATTCTTTTATACCTGCTGCAAGCTTAACACACTTGTATGCACCATCATAATAACCGGTTTTCTTTAGTTCGTCAATACGTTTGCACATATGAATAATTAATTCCTTATCCATAAGTAGACGATCTAGCATTCCGTTTACGGTTTCTTCTGTTGGGCATTCAAATGTACCATCACCAAGTTCACTAGAGTTTACTGCTCCATAAACCTCGTGACCACCAATATGTCTCATAAATACCTTTGGAATTGGGTAGTATGCAAGCTCACTAGGCTTAGTAACTAAAATATCACATTCAGGCATTAATAAATTTGTTGCGTATACTGCCTGGAAGATATCATTATTGCAAATAGCGTATACGCCATGTGCATCATTATTTCTTAATGCTTTTACAAATTCCTTAAATTCATCATACTTATTAAAGTATGTTTTATCTTCAATACTAATCTTCTTTTGCATTTTTTCATATACATCCTGGTGATCGCCAAAATTAATGAATAATGCAACCTTTTCCTGTTTTACATAAGGAATTAAATGCTTAACCATAGCTAAGAACATATCAAAACCAGCACCTGCGCCACCAACGGTAAGTAAGATTCTAATAGGTTTTCCATTAGTAACTCTATCAATTCTCTTTTGGTTATCTTCTTCTAGATTTACTAATAATTCATGGTCAATATATCTTCCAACCATTTGAATTTCAGATTCTGGAATACCCTTAAGTGGAGTTTTTGCAAAGCCATTCATCATCTTATATCCGAAGTAAGCAAATGGAGTTTGTACTGTATGAATTGCACCTTCAGATAAATGTAGTGCCATAGGCCAGTTATCTGGAATAGCATTAACTACATTTGTCATACCTGCATGAATTGCAGCCTGGCTTGGCCATACATGAGTTGCAATATATGGAGTATCCTTTGGTAAGGATTTAATGATTGGAGCAAGTAATTCAGAATTCTTCTGATCCTTAGCATTATATGTTAACTTACGGAAGCCCTCGCTATTTAATGGCTCCCATACAAAATGATTAAATAAATGAGATTTTTGAGATAAGCGAGAAGCTAAAGAATACATTGCATTCTGTTCTTGAATCATTTTAGATCCAGTGGCATCAAAGCCTGCTAAATTTAACCAATATGGTGTAAAGCCTAAGGCTTTAGCACAGGATGCCATAGCGATAGAAATTCTATAATGACCAAAGCCCATACGAATATTACCTACAATAAGAGGCTTTTCTCCAAGGCTTTCTACTTTATCCTTGAACACTAAATTCTTACAGCCCATAAAATCTAGGGTAGGAATATCCTCAAATCCAAGCTTATAGTCCTTATTTGTATCATCGCCATATTTCTTTATATATTTCTTTTTGGATTTTTCTGCAGCCTTAATTGTCTTTTTATCTATTGGATTGCCAAAAATCACACTTGTCTTATCACTCATTGAAAACACCTCTTTGTGTATCATAAACCTTATTTATTACTTTTCCATCTAATTCATAAGAAATATTAATTAAATCACCATTTCTACTATATTTCTTATTCTTAGCATCTTGATTAATATGTAAAATCTTAGTTAATACTTCTTTTCTTTCCTCATCATAATCTCCAGGATTATCTGAAGTCATTAATACATTACCAAATAATGCATTAATAGTTGCTAAAGCTTCCTTTTGCTCCTTAGAAAGACTAATATTGTTATCTCTTAATAAGAATACATCTGGATCATTTAAGAATAAGCTTCTAGCAAAAATAGATCTATAAATCGTATTTTGTAATGTTACCTTTGTAGAGATTCTTTCTCTATGGAAGAATCTCATAAACCAAACGTCATCAAAAATAAGTGAAACATCTGGTCCAATTCTTAAGTAAGTAAACTTACCTGCAGAATTTGATGGGATAGCACCACATCCTAATACCTTGCAATCTGTTAAAGTATCTACAATTAGCTGATATGCATCTTCTGTAATTTGAGCACGAGTCTTATCTTCTCTTTCAATCATTCCAACAGAATATAAGAAATCTAGTTTAAAGAAACGGAAGCCCATTTCCTTATAATGAGTTAAGCATTCTACAATATATGCTTTAGCATTCTCATTATAAATATCTAATACATAGAATCCACTCCAGTTAGATCCACACTTAATAGGGTTTCCTTCCTTATCCTTGTATAACCAATCCGGATGTTCTTTATATAAATCACTCTTCTCTTCAGCTACAAATGGCGCAAGCCAAATACCTGCAGTTACATTCTTATCTAGAATTTGCTTACAAATTCCTTCAAGTCCGTTAGGGAATTTAACTTTATCTACCTTTAACCAGTCACCAACAAACTGCTCATAGCCATCATCGATTTGGAATAAATCAAATCTAGGGTCAATATTCTTTAGGTTATCTAAAATGATATCCTCTGTAATATTTTGATAATGGTTATACCAAGAAGTGTATCCAAAGATGTTCTTATCTTCCATTTTCTTAGGGAAGAATGCCTCTATGGTTTTATCTAAATCTCCATAAACCATTGCATAATCAAAGACAGTGAATTCATCACCCTGAGTTAATGTGATTTTGCAATCAGCCTCAAGAGTAATCTGATTCTTCTTTAGCTCATGATTAATAATTAAATAAGCATTCCTTGAGTTATATGATCCAATAAATACTGGCTTTTCTCCACGAATATAAGAATAATCAAAGCCATGTAATACACCCTTGCGATATTTCTTAAAAGGAGCATCTCCATATTTATCAAAGGCAAACTTATTTACTAAAAACTTAGGAACCTTATAAATATTCTTTAGATTCTCTTTTACAGTAAATTCCTTTGTGTCTGTCCAAGACTGGTATCCATTAACAAATACTAAGTCATTGGGATTATATGCATATGGTTCAGTTAGTTCTATAGATTCAATCTTTATCTCTTTTTTTGCTTTTAAGATAACTGTAGTTCTATTTTGCTTTGTAGCTACATTAATCTCAACAGCATCATCACTTTTCTCTGTTTGAAATAGAACTCCCTTAATGGTATATGCTAATTTCATAATTTATCTCCTTTGTTTTTATTTTTTCTCTTGGCTGTTTCCTGTTTCAGGATCATACATAAATACATGAGTAGAATCATTTAATTCATAAGAAATCTCAATAAGGTTACCCTTCTTAACGAAGGAAACATTCTTTGCAGATTTCTGAAGCTCTAGAGTCTGCTCAAGTACAGCTGCAGCCTTTTTATCATAATTTGGATATAATCTATCATATGTTGTAATATCATCTGATGTTGTTAATACAGAACCAAACAATGCATTGATTGTAGCTAAGGATTTCTTTTGATCATAAGTTAATCCAATATCCTTACGTAATAAGAATGCATCTGGGTCATTTAAGAATACCTTACCATTGAAAATGGATCTAGAAATTGTATTTAAAATCGTATGCTTTGTGGAATTTCTTTCGCGATGCATCTTTCTCATTAACCAAGAATCATCCCATTCTGTAGTTACAGATGGTCCAACACGTACAAAATCAAATACGCCGAATGCAGGTGCCATAATACAGCTATTACCTAAGATTAGAGAATCACCTAAAACCTCACGTAAGAAGCGGTATGCCTCACAAGCTACCTGGCTTCTATTCTTACCTTCATATAAAGGTAGGGATACTGCATATAAGAAATCTAGCTTGAAATAATCAAAGCCTAAATTCTTAAAGTATAATAATACTTCCTTAATATAAGCCTTAACTTCTTCATTGTAGAAATCAAGTGCATAGAATCCACCCCAGTTAGAGCCACACTTAATCATCTTTCCATCAGAATCCTTTTTAAACCATCCTGGATGGTTAGCTAAAAGCTTAGAGCCTTCTTGGGCAACGAATGGTGCAACCCAAATACCTGCCATTAATTCTTTTTCATGAATCTTTTCAACTACGCTTCTTAAGCCATTAGGGAATTTTTCATGATTACAAACCTTCCAATCACCTACTGCAGATTCATAACCATCATCAATCTGGAATAGATTGAAGTGGTTCTTATCTACAGCACGAAGGTTTTCAATTAAAATAGATTCATTAACCTTATCAAAATGGTTATACCAAGAAGAATAACCAACAAGCTTGTTTGTTGTTCTTGGACTAAACTTCTTAAAATATTCTAAATTATTTAAATCATCAAACTTTTCTAAATTGAAATCGAAGAATAACTTCTCTTCGTTAGAAGAAAGCTTAACATTATTAATATCTAATACTAATACAATTTGATTTTCAGTAACATGAAATTCAATAATCATGCCTGCCCACTCATAATTATTATTTCCAATGAATAAGTTCTCATCTCCACGGATATATCCAACATCCCAGCCATGTAATACATTCTTTTGATATTCATAGAATGCAATATCTCCATAGCTTTTGAAAGAGAACATTTTAACACCAAATCCTGGGATTTGTTTTAAGTTATTTAATTTATCATGAATACCAAATTCCTGTGTATCTGTACAAGACTGATATCCATTACAAAATAAGGCATCCGATTCCTTAAAAGTAAAATCTAAGAAAACCTTAGCTTCTTTAACTGTAATATTTTCATTAGCCTTAAGGCTAAGCTGATTTCTTACTCCCTCTTCTTTAGCTATAACCTCAACCATTGTATCATTTGATTTTGTTGTAAATGTCTTACCATTATGCTGATAAGTAATTTCAAACTTCATATTTGCTCCTCCATCCTTGTTTTTGAAAAATTAGTTATTCTTCAGTAACTTCTTCTTTAGCTTCTTCAACTTCAGTAGCTTCTTCAGCTGGAGCATCAACAGCCTCTTCTTCGCCAACTAATTCTTTTTCTTCTGCCTCAGTAATTAAACCCTCTTCTAATTGATGATCAGCAATAGTCTTCATAACCTTCTTTTCATTATAGAAGAATAGAATAGCTGCACCAAGTAAACAGAATACTACTGCAACGATTGCAACGATTGTTACACCAATGTGGTGTGCAGAAATATCATTAGAAGCTGTATCAACATGATCAGCACCAATTACAGCTAATGAAGTAAATACTAGCATTGCGATAGACTGACCAAGCTTCATAGCGAATGTTCTTGCTGCGAAGAACATACCCTCTCTCTTTTCGCCTGTAACGATAGAATCCTGTTCTGCAACATCGGCAACGATTGACTGTGGAATGATACCAAGTAATGCCATTGGGAATGCTGCGATTACAACTACACCAAAGCCTACAAGGTAGCTTAATGCTGAATTTTCATTATGAGTAATAGGATAAGCTAATGCTGCTAAAACATAAGCTACTGCTAAGCCTAAGAAACCAGCAATAACAAGCTTCTTCTTACCCCACTTAGAAACTAGCTTAGATACAACTGGATAGAATGCTGCAGATAATACAGTCATACCACCAAGTAGATACATTGTCCAAGACTCGTCAAGACCCATTGTAACCTTAACGAAGAATGGTAAACCTGTCTGGAATAATGTTAAACCAATGAAATACATAACATCAGAACCAGAGAATACTAAGAAGTTCTTATTCTTAAATGTAGTAGTTAATGACTTAAATGCATTAGTTCCAGCTGGCTTTGGTTCAACAAAGTCTGTTTCCTTTAATAATAATGTAGGAATTAGCATTGAAACGCATGCAATAATTACAAGTGGAATAAAACAAATTACATAGCTCCAATAATAACCAACGCCAAATCCTCTAACAATACCAGAGAATACGAATGGTAAATAAGCAATTAATGTACCAGCGAAGAATGTTAATGAAATATATGTAGAAATATTCATTCTATCTTCCTGAGTCTTACCAAATTCACTAATTAATGCATTATATGGAGTACAATAAATTGTCATAAATGTATAGAATAATACAAGCATAACTGCAACCCAAGCAACATTCCAACCAGTTGGCTCAGTACCACCAGAAATAAGTGATGGACAGATGAAAATTAAAATTGTTACAACTGCAAATGGAATTGCTGCAAACTTCATGAATGGGAATCTTCTTCCCTTAGGATTCTTTGAATTATCACTTAAATTTGCAACTAATGGGTCTGATACTGCATCCCATACTCTACAAAGTGCAGTAATTAAACCTAAAATTGTTAAGAAGCCACCAATAATTAAGCCTGGCGTAATTAATGTGTAGAAATTAAGTGTTGTATCTGAGAAGTACACTGGATTTGTTTTATCCTTTGTAGGTAAGTAGAATGCTACTAACCATGCACTAATAATACCAGATAGAATTGACCAACCTAGCTGACCAATAGCGAAAATCCACATTTCTTTTTTTGTTAATCTTCTTGTTTTCATGTTTTTGACTCCTTTGTTTTTTTTAAAATAAAAATTACTTGTTAGCTACTCTATATAAGTAGATATCAATTAATGTCTTTATTTCATCTTCTTTAGATGTTCTCTCATCTTGGCTAATTAATGCACCACTATAAGATAATGTCTTACAAAGATTTAATAAAGCATGTGTTGTGGAATAATAGAATAATTCAACATTATCTATTTTCTTGATTGTGCCATCCTGTGCACCCCAAACATAAGCTTCCACGAACTTATTTTTAAATAGGTCAATTTCTTGCTCGTAATCAACCTTTTCTTTGGCTTCTGTTAAGAAGAATGCATCAAACTCTCTTACGAATGCGAAATAAGAATTATGATTTTTGAAAACCTCAAGGTAGGAATAATAAAAATCCTTAATCTTTTCATAGCCTGTTTTATTTCCTTGATCTTGGAAGTATTTCTCATATACTTCCTTCGCAAGCTTAACAGCTACACTCATAATAATCTTTTGCTTAGAGCCAAAGTAGCGATACATTGTTGCATCTCCTACTCCTACTTCTTTAGCAATATCACTCATTGTAACACCTGCAATAGAGTTTTGAAGGAACATTCTACAGGCTTCATCAATAATAAACGCTTTAGCCTTGTCCTTCATTTTGTTCATATAACCACCATCCTTACCATAGTTCTGGCCATCTCTTCATTTAAAAGTCTTGCTATCAAAGTGAGAGTTAGCCTATCACAATTTAATGATACCATATTTAACAAACAATGCAACATGAAAGAGGCTGAAAATGTTATGAAAGTTTTACGAAAATTTTTCGTTGATAGTTTTTGAATACAAAAATAAAGATTTTGGCTGAAATATCCATGAATTTATAAAAAGAAAAGGATTGACTTTAGTTTCGTCAATCCTATAATTCTTCTTTATTCACCATATAAATTGTTTTTTAGTTTACTTTTAGCCAATCCTCACCAAGGATATCATTTGTAGCCTTAGTATATTCATAAGAGAAATCACCAATCTTCTCTGCGTTCTTCAAGCTTTCCTTATGTTTGCCCCAATAATTTGTATTCACATAGTCATAAAATACCATAGAATGCTCTTCATCTGTTAAACCATAGTAGAGATTACCATCCATATAGCGATTTACATACGGGTTATTCTTATCTAAATCCCCATTTTCAACATAATAAACATACGTGTCAAAGTCATTCAAAATACCCTTTGTGAAATCAAAATGAATTTCAAACATAAAATAGAAATAACGTGGTTCCGAGTACATATTTGTACATGTGCCATAAAGTTCAAAGTTTACAAGCCCTGATTCTTCTTCCATTTTTCCTAAAATAGTAATTTCGTTATCCTGAAGAACTTTCCCATTTTTAACATAATCTGAATCTACCGAAACAGCATCTTCTGTTATTTTAAAATTTGGATTTTTATATAATAAAGACATATAATGAACGAATGTTCTTGTGCTTGTAATATCACCTGTATCTGTTTTACTTAACGAAAAATTATCCATTGAAATACTAGAGGCAAGCTTTGTATCGCTAGATTCCTGAAGCTTTTTATTACACTGATTTAATACCTCTACATATGTATCTCTTTTGGAATCGTTCCCTCCACAGCTTGCAAGTAATAGAGCGCCCATTGCTAATGTAATTCCTATAATTCTCTTTTTCATTTTTTCTCCCTCCTTCATATAAAATAATGCTGTTTTTATACTACTCTCTTTAATTTATAATGTCAATAATTATACTATTCTTGAATATTTAAATACTCTCTTAATATAGCTAATACCTCATCAAAATTTGTATGATGATTACATTCATCCTTTACCTTAGCTGACCCAGGCATTCCTTTTAAATACCAAGCCACATGGCTTCTCATTTCAAGCATCGCAAGATGTTCTCCCTTAAGCTCTAACAATAAATGATAATGCCTTACAATTGTATCATATAATTCCTCATGGGTTGGTCTTGCTGGAATATCATTTCCATCTAACGCAGCCTTTATTTCTCTAAATAGGAAAGGATTACCTAAGGCTCCTCTTGCGATTGCAATCGCATCACAGCCAGTATATTCAAGCATTTTTCTTGCAGATTCAATATCTACAATATCTCCATTGCCAACTACAGGAATAGATACTGCCTCTTTGACCTTTTTAATCCAATCCCAATCGGCTTTACCAGAATACATTTGGCTTCTTGTTCTACCATGAACTGTAATTGCAGAGGCTCCAGCCTCCTCTATTAGCTTTGCAACCTCAACACAGTTAATGTGGTCACTATCCCAACCAATTCTAATTTTAACTGTAACTGGCTTAGATACAGCCTCTACTACCGCCTTTACGATTTCATAAACCTTTGCTGGGTCTTGTAAAAGGAATGCTCCTGCACCACTTTTCTTTGCAACCTTATTTACAGGGCATCCCATATTAATATCAATAATATCTGCATCACTTTGTAAATCAATAAATTTAGCTGCATTTACTAGTGATTCTATATCTGCCCCAAAGATTTGCATAGAAATAGGATGCTCAATAGGATTTACCTTTGTCATTTTTAAGGTTTTTACATTTTTAAAGCCTATTGCTTTATCCGATACCATTTCAGCCATTACAAGGCCACAGCCCATTTCTTTACAAATGATTCTAAATGCTTCATTTGTATTACCTGCCATAGGCGCTAATACTAGCTGATTAGGTATTGTAATATCTCTAATTTTCCATTCCATTGATTTCACCTAATATTTTTTCAAGCTTTTCTGTTGGAAGCCCAATGATATTATTTAAGGATCCTTCATAATGATCAATTAATCTTATACCAATCCCTTGAATAGCATATCCACCTGCTTTTCCAAAGCATTCCCCGGTGCTTATATAATCATAAATATCTTTATCGCTTAATTCTTTAAAATAAACATCAGATACTTCAACATCATTATATATATGCTCTTTATATATAACCGCAAGTCCACTCATTACCTGGTGCTTCTTACCAGATAAGCTTTTAAGCATTTGATATGCATCCTTTTCATCTTTAGGCTTTCCATAAATCTTATCATCTAATACAACAATAGTATCACAACCTATTAAAATAGCCCCATAATCCATTTCTTTATTAACCATAGCCTTTTTTAAGCCTAAGGCTTTAACATTAAAATATGGGCTTTTATCTTTATCCATAGTCTCATCTACATCATATACCTTAATCGTAAAGGAATATCCCATATTGGATAATAATTCCTTTCTTCTTGGAGATGAGCTTTTAAGTATAATATCCTTCATAAACTACCTCTTTTCAGGTCTTGGCTTTCTTAATAAATAATAATCCAATTCATCCTTCATATTATCTGGCATTTTCTTTTCAATTGGGAAATAGATAGCATCAATCCATCTCTTTGTAAGATTAATAATAAATGAATATGTCTTAATATAATTAGGTTCACTTAATCTTTCAATAATATCATTCTTTGAATGAATTGTAGCTCCACCATTTTTGGCAAGTCTTGCAAAACTAATTGCAGGAATGCCCTTATCTGCAAAAGGAGTTGAATCAGATGAATATACTCCTTGATATACATGAATTGGGAACCCTAGTTCCTTAGATGTATACTCTATATAATTAATAATATTAGTTTCACCTGTAACACAAGCAATATCATATCCTATGGTTGCTGCAACCATATCTACATTAATATTTAGACGAATCTTATCTAATTCATCTTCGTGCATAGCTACATATGCCTTACTACCAAGAAGTCCCATTTCTTCACTACCACACCATATAAATTTTAAGGTTCTTCTTGGTTTATTATTCATATAATAATGGAATAATTGTAATAAAGTAATAACTCCAGTACCATTATCAAATGCGCCTTTTGAAAAGGCAACACTATCATAATGAGCAGTAAAAGTAATCATTTCATCTTTAATATCACTACCTAAAATGGTTGCGACAACATTTCTAGAATTTCTTTTAGAATCTTTTGATATTAAAGTTAAATTTACGCGTTTATATTCATTAGCTAATATCTTTTCAGCATCTCTCATTCTTATCATAACTGTAGGAATCATACCTTCCTTATAATAAGCATCTCTATTTAAATATGGATCTAAATCTACATCCTTATCGCTTTTATAGACATCTCCAGTAGTAGTAATAAAGCCTACTGCTTTTTCCTTTAATGCCTTCATATATACCTTATGAGGCACTCTTTTTGCTGGATATAGGATTACTTTACCTTCAAGGTTTGTCATTTTTAAATCTTCATCCGAAGAAACATATACAAGCTCACCATGAATACCTTCTTTAGGAGTATTTCCACTATAGCCAGAGCCCTTGCATTCAATTTCTACTTTATCATCAAAAATAAGCTTAGCTTCTTGAATGTCAGAATAATCCACTAAAAACTCTTCTATAGTAGCTTCTCCACCTAAGCTTTTAACTTCTTCTTGAATTAATTTAGCTGCGTTTAATTCTTCTATAGAACCACCAGTTCTTACAAAATATATTTTCTTTAAAAAATTAAAACTATGATAACTTTTCATGACTATCTCCTTAACATACCTTATCCATATTGAGTAATGAGAAATTAAATTTCTTATCCTTAGCCTTTATATACCATTCATTAGCTAAGGAATCATCCTTTAAATCAAGCTCATACATCATTCCTAAAAGATATTCTATTTCGCCATTCCACTGATCAAAGGTTTCCCCTTTTTCAATTAAATCTATATAATGGTCCTTCATTTCTATATCTAGTGGTATTAGCATAGCACCTAAAACTAAGATTTCTTCTTCCATTTTTAATCCAGTATCCACTAGATTCTTTTTATAAAAGAATACTTCCTCTCCTATTTTTAATGCTTCCATCTTACCATCTACAATAATCATAGAATCCTTTATAGTAATACTAATAAACTTCTTTAATGGATGTGCCTCCTTATGAATATCATAAGTATGATTTTCTGCCCTTACATAACAAAGGGCAGCTCTTCTGATTCTCATGCATTCAGAGACTGCCTTTATTCTAACTACATATTTCATTATTTTAAATAATCCTTTACAGAATCTTGAAATGTATTGTTAATTTGATCATTAATGACATTCATTGTCTTTATTAAATTATTCATCTTTTCAACAATTGCATCATGACTAGATTTATTAACATCCTTATTTTGTTCAAAGAATTCAATACAAGCACGAGAAAAATCAAGTAATCCTAAAACAAACTTTTTTCTTTCATTCATTAGCATTACAAATCTCTTATATTGATTTAAAGCATTAATTAAATTAGAAGAAAACTCTGTTAAATAATGCTCTAGCCCATACATCTTACATAGCTCTGTATTAATTTTAGCTACCACATTCACATTTTCTTCATATTCTACCATTAATAAATTAATTCCTTCTGTGTTTTCCATAAGAATGTCCTCCTATACAAAACCATTATATCATAAAATAATTTATTAATGATAAGAAAAGAGATTACCTAGGCAATCTCTTAATAACTATTATGGTGCTGGATATAGGACTTGAACCTACGACCTGCTCTTTACGAGGGAGCTGCACTACCAACTGTGCTAATCCAGCATACCCAAATATTATAGCACAGATAAATGAATGATAAAACAATATCTTATTTTGCTTTATTTACTGCACCACAATATGGGCATTTTTCTAATTTAATATCATATTTAGAATTACAATATTCACAATAAGCCTTTGGAGCAACAAATACTTCTTTTTCTTCTTTAATAACTATAGTAGGCTTTACAACATATTTATTGGTAGTAATTTCTTCCATATCAAATGCTGCATATTTCTCTTTTACATGTACAGGAATTGTCTCACCTTCATAAAGCATTTCTACCCAATCTTTAAATAATTTACATTTTCCAATACATTCTTCACCATATTCATTTTTATATTTATAAAATACTGTCGAATATGTTTCTGAAAATGGGTTCTTTTTTATTTTTTCTATAGTTGCAGTAGATAAATTACCAGATAAGGCAAAGGTTTTTCTATTTTCAAATATACTAGATACAATAAATCCTGTTAAAACAATACCAAAAGCAATACCAAAAACGATAGCCCAGGGTATAATCTGTGGACTATTCTTTACTGTAGCTAAGGTTATAATTACAATTGCTAGTAAAGGAATAGTTAACGCTAGCCATACACTTCTAGATGTACTACACCCTATTTTATATGTTTTCATAACTGTTAGCCTCCTTAGCCTATTATATATAATAATTATCTATAAACTGTATAACCATTATCGCTATTATTCTTATTAGAAGATGAATAATTATTTGAAGTAATCGTTCTTGATGAAGAAACCACTTCAAAGATTCCACCTAAAAGTAATACTGTATTTGCGAAGGCACCAATGATAATAGCTACAATTCCAAGTGCTTTTTTTACACTTGGATCTGCTTCACTTGAAAAAACAATACCTGCAATGATTGCAACTACTGCTGAAACTAAGCCTGCAATAATTAAATATAAGAATAATCTTTGATAGAATACCTCTAAATCCGTTAATCTTGGATCAGGTTCTTGTGATTGTGCAAAATCAAATATTTTTGTAAATAAAGTTAAATATAGAAAACAAATAAATGCTGTTAAGATACCTGCTCCTGCAGATACAAAAGTAATAATACGTGCTGCTGTTTTCATAATCTTTTCCTCCCGTTTTTTTATTATAAATAAAACTTATCTATAAATTGAATATTCATCATCATTATTACTATTATTGTTAATAGTAGATGAATGGTATTCTTTTGTAGAGATTTCTCTTGATGCAGAAACCACTGCAAAAATACCACCTAAAAGTAATGCAGTATTTGTAATCATACCAATAATAATTGCTACAATTCCAAGTGCTTTTTTGATACTTGGATCTGCATCACTTGAATAAAGTGATCCTGCAATAAAAGCATATATTGCAGAAACTATGCATCCAATAATCAAGAATAGCAATAATCCTTTAAAAAATGCGATTAAATCCAATGCTTTTGGATCATCTACTTGTGAATTAGCAAGTAATTCATTGAAATTAGAATAATAAATAAAGCAAATAAATGCTGTTAGAATACCTACTCCTGCAGATACAAAAGTAAGAACACGTGCTGCTGTTTTCATAATACTTTCTCTCTCCTTTTTATATATTTAAAAATGAAATTCACTTCTGATTATATGAAATCTTATAAACCGGATCTCCTTTTTAATGTTCTTTCCATATAATCTTGTACCTCATTAGGAATAAGTGCGCCAAATTTACCATGAACTCGAATAGGAATGATATCATCTTTAGATAAAAGATCAAATAACTCCCAAGATATCTTGTCATAGAATTTGCATTCCTTATTAAATTCATTGGTGTATTTTACTTCAATTACATAATCATCTGGTCTTCTTTTATGCCATACTTGAAAAACATCCAAGATTACACCGGTTGTTTTCTTTCCACATCTTGCATAAAGCTTAATGACATAAAAAACCAAAAATATAACAAATGAAACAGAGAATAAGCTTGCAATAACAATCAATATTACATTGTACCAGATTTTGGCATTGCCACTTATATTAAGAGTAACAAGTGCCAAAATCGCTGCAAGATCAATGATACCAAAAGCAAGCAATTCTCTAAAACTACCATAAAGTAAATGTTTTTTCATTTTGTCCCCTCCAAAAGAAAAGAAAAGACTTCTACAATCCTAAATTGTAAAAGTCTCGAATTTTAAATATATACCGGGTTTCCCGTCTTGACGATATATATACCCAACAATTGGGCACCTACTCCCTTTTATAGAAGTGTTATTCATTTTCCATCTATAATTATATATGCATTTTTCTTATTGTAAAGAAAAATCGTACTTTTTATGTACGATTATCTTTCAAATTCTAATAATTCTTTTGCGTAAGCCAAGGATTCTTTATCTGGCATATTAATATCCTTTAGTGGATATTCAATACCTAGCTCTTCATATTTTGGAAGTGCGAATGGATGATATGGTAATACCTCTACTCTTTTCACGTTCCCTAATGTATTTATAAAATCCTTTGTTTGATTTAATACTTCTTTGGAATCTGTATATTTAGGGACTAATACATATCGAATCCAAATGGGTATATTTTTTTCATTTAAATAATCAAACATTTCTAAGACATTTTTATTGGACTTTCCAGTAATCACCTGATGTAATTCTTCATTTGGTGCTTTAATATCCATTAAAAATAAGTCTGTATATTTTAATAACTCATTAAATTTAGATATAAATGGTTCTTCTTTTGTAAATGGAGCTCCGGAAGTATCAATGCAAGTTGATATTCCTTTTTCTTTACAAAGCTTAAATAACTCTATTAAAAAATCCATATGGAGAAGTGGTTCACCACCTGAAATAGTAATTCCTCCATTGTTTTTCCAATAAGGTTTATATTTAGATAATAACTTAAATGCATCCTCGCTTGTTATTTCTTTTCCGCCCTTTGTAGTCCAGGTTTCTGGGTTGTGGCAATAAAGACAACGAAATGGACATCCACAAAGAAACAGAACGGACCTGACACCAGGTCCGTCTACTGACGCAAAGGATTCAAATTTTGAATAAAATGCGCTAGCCATATCTTATAAGCTTTCGTGACAAGTACGAGCAATAACGTCTAGCTGCTGTTCCTTAGTTAAGTCAATGAACTTAACTGCATAGCCAGATACACGAATTGTAAAGTTCTGGTATTCTTCCTTTTCAGGATGATTCATTGCATCAATTAGCTTTTCAGTACCAAATACATTTACATTTAAATGATGAGCTCCCTGATCAAAGTAACCATCTAAAATCTGAGATAAATTATTCTTTCTTTCTGTATCATTATGACCTAATGCATTAGGGTTAATTGTTTGAGTATTAGAAATACCATCAAGTGCCATTTCATATGGAAGCTTAGCTACAGAGTTTAAGGATGCAAGAAGACCATTCTTTTCTGCACCATATGCAGGGTTTGCGCCTGGAGATAATGGCTCTCCTCTTTTTCTACCATCTGGCATAGAACCAGTAGCCTTACCATATACTACATTAGAAGTAATTGTAAGGATGGATGTTGTAGGCTCAGAATGTCTATAAGTATTATGACGAGAAATCTTTGCTAAGAATGTCTTTAATAGCCATACTGCAATTTCATCAGCTCTATCATCATCATTACCATATCTTGGGAAGTCGCCTTCGATATTGAAGTCTGTTGCGATACCTGTTTCATCTCTTACTACAGATACCTTTGCATATTTAATTGCAGATAAGGAATCTACTACATGAGAGAAACCTGCAATACCTGTTGCGAAGGTTCTTCTTACGTTTGTATCAATTAAAGCCATTTCTGCAGCTTCATAATAATATTTATCATGCATGAAGTGAATTACATTTAATGTATTAACATAGATTTCTGCTAACCACTCCATCATCTGATCGTATTTAGCAATAACCTCATCATATGTTAAAAGATCTGCTGAAATCTTGGAATACTGTGGTCCAACCTGCTGATGAGTAATTTCATCAACACCACCATTAATTGCATATAATAAGCACTTAGCTAGGTTAGCACGTGCACCAAAGAACTGCATTTCTTTTCCTGTTTGTGTTGCAGATACACAACAACAAATAGAATAATCATCTGTCCAAATAGGTCTCATTACACAGTCATTTTCATACTGAATTGAAGAAGTTTCAACACTGATTAATGCTGCATACTTCTTGAAGTTTTCAGGTAATCTAGATGACCAAAGTACTGTTAGGTTTGGTTCTGGTGCTGGTCCCATATTCTGTAATGTATGTAAGAATCTGAAATCATTCTTTGTTACAAGAGGACGACCATCTCCACCCATACCTGCAACCTCAAGTGTAGCCCAAACTGGGTCACCAGAGAATAACTGATTGTATGATGGGATTCTTGCGAATTTAACCATTCTAAGCTTCATTACAAAATGGTCAACTAATTCCTGAGCTTCAGCCTCAGTAATAGTACCATTTTCTAAATCTCTTTGAATATAGATATCTAAGAATGTTGAAACTCTACCAACACTCATCGCAGCACCATTTTGTGTTTTAATAGCTGCAAGATATCCAAAATATAACCACTGGAATGCTTCTTTAGCATTCTTTGCTGGCTCTGAAATATCAAAGCCATAAATGGATGCCATAATCTTCATTTCATTTAATGCACGAATCTGAAGTGCAATTTCTTCACGAAGCTGTACTGTTTCGTAATCCATTCCACGAAGACCTGTATATTTTAAATCACGCTTTTTGTTTTCAATTAAGAAGTCAATACCGTATAAAGCAACTCTTCTGTAATCACCAACGATTCTACCTCTACCATAAGTATCAGGTAAGCCAGTTAGAATTTTATTGTGTCTACAGCGAAGCATTTCTTCTGTATATGCATCAAATACACCATCGTTATGTGTTCTATGATATTTTGTAAAAATCTCATGAATCTTCTCTGATGGAGTATAACCATAAGTAGTACAAGCCTGTTCAGCCATTTTAATACCGCCAAATGGCATAAATGCTCTTTTTAATGGTTTATCTGTTTGTAAACCAACAACCTTTTCTAGTTCCTTTGTTTCATTATCGATATAGCCTGCACCATAAGCTGTTAAGGATGTAACAACTTCTGTTTCCATATCTAAAACTCCACCCTTGGCTCTTTCTTCTTTTTGTAGGTCTGAAACCTTCTTCCAAAGAGTCTTTGTTGCATCTGTAGGACCTGCTAAAAAGCTTTCATCCCCTTCATACACTGTGTAGTTTGTCTGAATAAAGTCTCTAACATCAATTGAATTCTTCCATTTAGAACCCTTAAAACCAGTCCAACCGCTGTATTCACTCATTCCATATTCCTTCTTTCTTGTTTAAAGGCGCGATCCCTTTAACCTCTAAAATTATACCTTTTGAAAAGAAAAAAAACAACACAAGAAGGCTACTCTTAAGAGTAATTTTTCGTGTAAACGTTTGCCCAATTTTCGGAAGTATACAAAAATTAAAAAAATGGCTCAATTGTGGGATTTTTTTAAAATCGAACAAGCCATTATTTTAATACTTTTTTCGTTCGTTTGTTTGATTACAAAAACGTTATGCGTTATTGTTTTTTACTTCGTTTTCGTCATTATTTATATCATCATTTTCGTTTTCTAAAGAAACATTTTCTTCATTTTTTTCTTCATTTTCGTCTTGGTTTTCAAGGTCTTTTAGCTTACCAAAATCCATAAATAAAGCAAAGAAATATACGATAACAAATATTGCTGGAGTCCATAATAAATTGTATTGTTTTCTAACAAATATTAATGTTAATAATAATACTTCAATTAATACAATAACAATAGTTGTTAAAAATATATTTCTTCTTATTTGATCTTTAGTAAGCTGTGGTCTTTCTTTTCTTCTCATATCATAACCTCTTTTAATTATATACATTTTACAATGAAGAAGATTATAAAGCAAATAGTTAAAGACCATTTATTTAATTATTGCTTCTCTACTTCTTTCTATCTTTATTAGAGGGGATATATATCCTATTGCTAGGTCTCTATCTTTCGCTACTTTTTGTGTAACATTTATGCTAACGGCTTGTGTCATACGACAAAGTTGTCTAACGCCATAGCAGGTAGCACAAAAATGACGCGGTAGGCTAACTGAATTTTTATTCTATTGGTTTAACTATATTTTCTTCTATGTATTTAATTCGATCGAATACCATAGGTTTAAAATATCCCGTTATAGCAACTACGATATTTTTATCATAATTAACATAGATGACATTTCCACCATCACCAATCGCGGCTATAACATTAGATGTTCTATGTGGTAACCACCACATATATCCATAATCTTGATTACCAAATTTTAAATCTAATGAAATGTATGATTTACCCATCTGGTCTATCCAATTTTCACTTACTATTCTTTTATTATTATAAACGCCTTTATTTAATACCATTAATCCAATTTGAGCCATTTCATAGGCGGATAAGGATAATCCCCAACCTGCTGTAGGCATATTAGTAGGATCTAAAAACCATACTTTTCCGTGGTTCTTTTTACTCATTGTATATTCCATTTGTTCTTGTGCGTTAAAGCAATTTGCGCTGCCTCTATTTTCTATACCTAAGGGATTAAATAAATACTTGTTTGCGAAATCTAATACATTCATTTTTGTGCTATTCTTTATAATTCCTAATAATATCTGGACTATTAAAGTTCTATATTTGAATTCTCCAATAGTACCATTTCTTCCACCTAATATATCTAGTGTTGTATATGTCCAATCCTTAGATGTACATACCTTCTTCCAAGGTTCACTCTTTCCTTTAGATGGGGCAGTCATTGTTAATAAATGCTTAATTTTTACATCATAAATCATTTTTTCCCCTCTTTTAGGAGTATAGTCCTTAAAATAATCCATAACATAATCATCTACACTTCTAATATATCCTTTATCTATTGCAATACCTACAAGAAGCGAAGTGATTGACTTAGTAACACTCATTACATTCATAGTGTCTTCTTTGGAAAAAGCATTACGATACTCTTCTATCAATAATTCATTTCCCTTATAAGCTACTATTTGACATATATTGACATCATTTTTACTTGAATAATTCTTTAATACTTTCACAATAAAACTCCTTTATAATTCAATTGAATCTTAATTAAAAATTTTATTCAAGTATTTTAATGAATATTTTTTGTTTAATTTTATATGAGTGTCTACCAAACGAAAAAAAGCCCCTTAGAGGCCTTTAAACTGTAATATTCATATTAAACTTTATATGTAATTAAAATATATAAGTTATACTTCTAAGGAATAAATCATATAATCCATGAGCAAATGATATTCCCGGATAATGTATATCTTTAATATACTCTTTAGAAAATCCAAATATTAATCCTATTCCAAATGTAATTAGTACTGAGATCCATCCATTAAAGATATGGAATAATCCAAATATAATAGAAGCTACTATTATACCAATCCACTTATATTTTTTAAAAAATGATATAAAAGTATTTTGATAATACATTCTAAATACCATTTCTTCTACTGGTCCAATAATTAATAATAAATAGAATAAATTAAATAAGAAATTCCAAATTTTAAAATTTTGATGTGGACCAGCCAAGCTTCCTCCACATGCTGCAGGGATTACACCTAAAGCTAATGCTAATAAAGATGCGATACCAAAACCAATAATAAATTGTTTATAATTCTTCCATTCAAAATCAATCTTTATTCCTGTTAGCTTACAAGCTATAAAGGCTGTAATTCCCATAATTAAGTTATAAGATATATTGAATACTATATCTAGGCCATTAATACCTGTAGATGGAATAAACTTAGCTAGACATAGCATTCCTGTAATAATTAATGTTTCTACTATAAGAATAATATACTTCTTTTCTTTTTCCATATTATGCGCCTAATCCTATAAAGATTTGCTTAATGAAATAAGGGACATTCTTTGCGTTTGATTCAATTATATTTTTAATTTGTTCTTTTGTATAAGAGATTTCTCCATTATTTGTCTCAATTGGGCAACCACCAAAGGCCTTTGAACCATAAGATATACTAGAACCATAAGCTAAAGCTCCAATTGAATATTTACCTACACCTATTGCACCTATTGAGAAATATCCAACTGAAATACTTGCGATAGATAAGAAGCCTATTGCTATAGCACCAATAGATAAGAAGCCTAAAGATAATGCTCCAAAAGCAAACAATAAACCTAAAGATAAAACTCCTAAAGAAATTAAGCCAACAGAAACTAACCCTATTGAAAGTAATCCTGTTGCAATATTTCCAATTGCAATAACGCCTTTAGCTCTTCTTACTCCAAAGCCGATATTAATATGCACAAGTGGCATATTAAATAATTTAGTTTTACTAATATATTCATAATGTAGTAAGTGTAATCTATTAGGTGTAGCAACTATATTTGGTTCAGTTTCTTTTTCACCTAATATTTTACTTAATACCTTAGGTTCTTCTAAATCGATACTTTCATCTAATAGCGCATCATAAGATACATTTAATACTTCAGCTAAATCCCTAATATTATCTAGTTTAGGTTCAGTCTTTCCATTTTCCCAATCGGATACTGCTTGACGGCTAATTCCATTTTCACTTACTCTAGATAGCCTATCACCAAGTTGTTCTTGAGAATAACCTCTAGCTTTTCTAATAATTCTTATTTTATCTGCTAACTGCATATTTGTCCCCTCCATATTTGCAACTTAATTGTATGCCTTGCAAATCAAACATTCCATAAAGAGTAGCCTAGAATTTTGTCAAGTGGCACCTTACATTTCATTTTACACTATATTTTGTGTTTTTTTATAGTAAGTAACAATTTCTTAAATTGTATATTTGCTTCATCATAATTAGTATTATTTTTTATTTTTTTCTCAAATAGCAATTATTGCTTTGGCTCGCCATAGCAGGGTAGTACAAAAAATGACGCGTAAGGCTAGCGGAAAGCCTAACAAATTAATTACATAATTTTATAATATTTTCTCAAACCAAACAAATTTATCATCTTCATGAGTTTCTTTAAATCCGTTTTTTTCAAAAACATGAATTGATTTAGTATTACTAGGCAATATAGATAAAATAATCTTCTTTAATTTTAAAAATGTTTTAGCATAATCCAAAGCTTTTATTATAGAATATGATCCTAAGCCTCTATTTTTATAATTATCGTTTTTTAATATTATGCCTAATTCTGCAGATTCTTCAGTAATATTTTTAAATCTAATTTCTCCAATAACTTCATCTTTATATATTATTGCAAGTAAAATATATCCTTTTTCTTTGTAACTATCCGCATATAAATCCACTTTTTCTTTTTCATATTGATATTCTTTAAAATCTTCCTTATTGTCAAAAAGTGAAATATCGTTTTTGAAATCTACGAAAAGCTTATGTGCAAGTTCTTTAGTCATAGGAATTAATTTAACATATTGTTCATAGTGCTGATTCCTAATAATATTCATTATTTTTTTATTTTGAGATTCTTCATCTAATAAAATGTTTTTTTCTTCCAGTATTCTTTCTATAGCAAAAGCCGGATCAAATGTATGATACACATTTCTATTTAAAAACTTTTCAATTCCATCTTTAGAGTCATCAAGATTATTTAATCCTATTCCTACACAAGACATCCATAGCGAATATACATTATCGTAATCTTCTATTTTCATTTTTCTCAAATACATAAATTAATACCTCATCTCCTATTGGTTTTTATATATTTTTCTCAAATAGCAATTAATGCTTTGGCTCGCCGTATTCGCGAACCATTGCTTCTATGGTGATTACCCATTGCTTTCCAAATTTAGTAATGTCAGTACCACATTTAAATTTCCCATTTTTTATAGCGTGACGTAATGTAGAATCATCTATATTCCAAAATTGAGCAGCGTCACCAAGTGCCATAATGCCATCAAATCTAGATGGAACAAGAGTACCATTATAATAAAGTTCTTCTGCAGCTAAATCTATTTTATCGTTCCAGATAGTACCATAACCACCAACATCTACATGTACTTGATAAAATAGATTGTTTTCTTTTAATTCGTTGAAGATAGGTATTCTTTCAAATAATGGTTTAATATCATATATTTTTGATACACCCTCACAAAATTCAACAAATAACATATAATTATCTAATGCTGTAACAGTCCTTACTGGATGAAAAATATATTTCACTGCATCCACCTCCTATTCTAATGGTTCAATTCTCTTAAATGTCTGACTATCCCACATTTCACGCAATTCATCAATATGAAGCTTCATCCACTCTAAAACTAACTTTTCTGCCTTAACAGGAAGATCTCCATTGATTTTCGTCATATCTATTAATGAATACGTTGCCCTATGATCATTATAGATTGCATGAATATGTGGAGGATTATGTTCAGAACTCAAGAAATACATTTGGATAATAATACCATAGAATAATGCTATTGTTGGCATATTCTATTTCCTCCAATTTCATTATACCACGATATCGTGAAGTGTGCAACATAAAGAAAAAAGACCTATTGCTAGGTCTCTATCTTTCGCTACTTTTTGTGTAACTTTATTACTAAAGGCTTGTGTCTCTCGACACAATCTCTATTATTCTTTGATGGCAGGACTAGCTGGATTCGGACCAGCGCATGAGGGAGTCAAAGTCCCTTGCCTTACCGCTTGGCTATAGTCCTATTTAGGGTCCTTTTACGAGACCCTTATTATTCTACTAAATTTTATTCTAGTTTTCAAGAGACTTTTTATATTCTAATGTTAAAGTATCCGCTTTTTTTACAAATGAATCTAAATCATCCCAAGAAGCAAGCTTAGCTCCTGCAGCCTTAGGGTGTCCTCCACCTTCATATTCTGAAGCTAAAAGATTAATCACAGGTCCCCTAGATCTTAACCTTATTCTAATCTCACCTGGGTACTCAATGAATAATGCCCAAACAGGACATCCTTCTATTGTAGATATTGTTGATACCTGATTAGACGCATCCTCATCGGATACCTTAAATTGCTCAATAGTTTCTCTTTTTAATACGATATATGCAAATCCATGCTCGCTCATCTTAAAGTTTGTTAAAACCCATCCTTTAAGCTTTAGCGTATCTAATGTTTCTACAGATAGCTTGTTGTCAATATAAGCTAAATCAACGCCATGGTCTACTAAGCATGCGGCAGCATTAAAGGTTCTAGAATTTACAGAATCAAATTTAAATCTACCTGTATCTGTTAAAATACCTGTATAAAGTGCTGTTGCACATTCCTTTGTCATTTTAAGCTCATCCTTATATTTCATATAGAACTCTGTAATGATTTGTGCACATGCAGGGGAAGTAGTATCTACATATACATAATCACCATATGGTTCTACATTTGGATGATGATCAATTTTAATTACATATTTAGCTAAGGTAAATCTTTTATCAGATAATCTTTCTGAATTACCACAATCTAGGCAAATAGATAATGCTCCTTCAAAATCAGAATCTAAGCATAATGTAGGTCTTCCAATAAAAGATACATATTCACTAGTTTCACCTGTAATAATTACAGTTTTATTAGGGAAAGACTCCTTAATTAAATAATATAAGCCATATTGAGATCCAATACAATCTCCATCTGGTCTACTATGACCTTGAATTATGATTTTGTCAAATTCTTTAATTTTATTTAATATAGTTTCCATATATGCCTCCTTAAATAGATGGCCAGACTCTCATTGTCCTTTCTATACCATCTAGTGTTACCTTTGAATTAAACCATTCCGTGTCTTTAAGCTTTGTTAAATTATTAGATGCCCAAAGTCCTACATTGCTACCATTACATGAAACAATAATATTACCATTTAGCTCTTTAAATCCTGTTGTATGAATATATTGTTCACCAATAGCAACTCCACTTCTTTCAGATACAGGATTTCCATTCTTATCAAATTTTAAATTACCATCAGAATCCTTTGCTTGAGAAGCTGTTACAATTTCATAAGAATCAAATACAGATGGTGCATAAACCTTATCTGTCCACTTCGCAATACGATTAATAAAATCCTGTGTTGGGAATTGATTATCTGTAATTGGTGTATATTCATCTGTACCACAGCAACAACAAGCAACACAAAGCTTTGGCTGTAATATATCTAATAAGCAATCATTCGATGATGTTTTAGAGCCATGATGTCCTGCCTTATATAAATCTACGCTATGCATTGTTTTTTCTTCTGTTGAGCCATCATAATATTCTGCAAACTTTTCTTCTCCCTCTTTTTCTAAATCTCCACCTAAGAAGAATCTATGATATGTACCATTTAGATTATAAGTGAATAAAGTTAATACAGAGAAATTGTTCTCATCTGTTGAATCTACCTTACCATCATTATTATTATCATAATAGTAATAGTTATATAAAATATCCATAGTTACATTTTCAGATAGCTGATATGTTCTTTTTGCACCATTGATATTATTATAGCAATCACCAGCAGTATAATGCTTTTTTGCATAAGTATCTCTAGCCTCTAAATATGAACCATATGTTGCGGTAGTTTTAGTTGTGCCAGCAAAATAATCTCTAGTTGTCTTTTTAGATTCCTTAAATGCTTGATATTTTGTATATGTTTCACATGAAAAATCAATTACAGTATCTACTTCATAATTCTTAAAGAAATTAGGGAATGCTGCAATATGGTCTTGATCTCCGTGTGTTGCAATAACATATTCAAAGGAATTATCCTTACAATACTGATTAATATAAGCACTAGTTGTAGTATAAGAACCAGATGTAGATCCAGCATCAATTAAAATATCTGTATCTCCAGCCTTAATATATGTACAATCTCCAGCCTTATCGTTTCCAAGCATCATGAAATGAATTTGGAATTCATCATAACAAACACCTTCAACAATTCCACCTACATATTTTACAAATTCATTCTTTGAATCCTTAGTCTCCTTAAAAATCCAAACATATTCCTTTTCTACCTTAGCCGGTAAAACACCTATGGATACTTCCTTTGTGTTATTATCCTCTAGGATATATAAGGATACCACACCTGATACATCTTTTGCAATAATATATAAGGAATCTTTTTCTAAGGATGCTTCTTCCTTTACAAGGAATTCATTATTTATAGAATCGTATTCTACCTTATAATATTTTAAATTACTATCAAAGCTATAGCTTTTTTCTTCGATAACTTCTGTTGTTGTTGGAGTAATTGTAGTAGTTGTAGTTTCTACTGGATTTGTAGTTGTCTCAACTGGTTTATCTGTCTTTTTATCTCCAAAGGAAATAACACCTACTCTCCACAATACAATAAATATAATAGCTGCAATAGCTAATAATACAACTAAGGTTATAAATAATTTAGGGCTTTTTTTAGCAAGCTTCTTCGCTTCTCTAATCGCCTTTTTTGTTTGTCTTTTCTTTGCCATATAATCATCTCCATTTTATATTATCATTCTATCATAAAACTCGTCTTTTCAAGAAAGAAAAAAGGGAAATTTCCCCTTTTTGTCCTTAAGGTAACCAAATACCCTTTGATGCTAAAACAACTCTTAAAACTAAATAAACTAAATAGGCTATATATAATCCTAAGAATAAAAATCCCATCCACTTCTTTAGCTTACCTGTAAAGGATAAACCGAATAGTAATAAGGTTGTTGTCATCATAAATACTAAATCAAAGATAATTGTACTATCTGCAACGATTGGATTAATGGTTGCTGAAACACCTAATACAAATAAAATATTAAATAGGTTTGAACCGATGACATTACCAAGGGCCATATCGACTTGGCCTTTTTTTGCTGCAATTACAGAAGTTACAAGCTCAGGTAGTGATGTACCTACAGCTACAATCGTAAGTCCTACAATCTTTTCAGCTAAATCGGATTCAATACCGATTGCGGTTGCCCCCATTACAGCTAGGTTTTTAGATCCTACAACAACAAGCTCTCCACCTAGGGCAATTCCAAGTGCGCCTAAAACTAAGAATAGGATTGCCTTCCATACAGGCATATCCTTTATTTCTTCATCCTCTTCATCTGTTGGATGTCTTTTACTATCTAAAATTAAATAGATTAAATAAGCTACCATTAATACGATAAAGATAATACCTTCCCATCGCATAATTGTATAATCGCCTACTGCAGATGAAATACCAAAGAAAATACCAAATAAAACCAAAAGTAAGGATGCACCAATTAGGAATGGGTAATCTCTTTTCAGTACCGCTTTCTTAACAATGATAGGTGTAAAGATAATAGATAATCCTAATACTAATAAAATATTACATATATTGGATCCTACAACATTCCCCATCGCAATATTCGCTTGAATTGTTGTGCCTGTACTTATGGAATCCACTAATGCTGAAATTGAATCGGATGCCGATACCGCAAGCTCAGGACATGAGGTTCCCATAGCCACAATCGTAAGACCGATAACCAAAGGAGATACATGTGCCTTTTTTGCAATGGATGCTGCACTATCTACAAAAATGTCACAACATTTTACTAAGAAAAATACTCCAATGATCAAAAAAACGATAAAGAATAAAATACTCCAATTCCCAATAGTCCAGCTAGATATCCAAGAATCTACTAAATCTAAAAACATTTATATACCCCCTTTTTAGAAACAAAAAGACCGCAGTACCGCCATAAGGTACTGCAGTCTCAAAATTTAATATAATACCGGGCCCGAAGCCGCGATTGTCGGTATTACAACCTGTTTACCAGGCTTTCTACTCCCTGCGAGTAAAAATATTTACTTTTGTGAATACTTCGATGCTATTTTAACAAATTCTTCGCCTAAAATAAAGTCCTCAATTGCATTTGCTGCAATTTCTGTTGCTTCTTTCATTATTTCAAGTTCAGATGGAGTCATCTTTTTTAGCACCCAATCAACAACAGGAATAACATCAGAGCGGTCAATTCCTATCTTAATCCTCTTATAATCCTCTGAGTGTATATGCATTGCAATATTCTTGTGTCCGTTATGTCCACCTGCGCTTCCCTTAGCGCGAAGGCGAAGTCTACCAAGACGTGAATCTAAGTCATCAGATATTACTAAAATATCATCTACTTCGATTTTGTAAAACTGCATTACTTTAATTACACTTTCACCAGACAAATTCATATATGTCATAGGCTTAAGTAGGATTGCCTTATTTCCACCTAAATTGACCTGGGCTAGCATTCCCTTCATTTTAGGCTCAAGGCTAAAGGAGATATCGTGCTTCAAAGCAAAAGCATCGACTGCCATAAATCCAGCATTGTGACGAGTATTCTCATACTCCTTACCTGGATTTCCAAGTCCAATTATAAGCTTCATTTTTATAATAATTCTCTCTTGCTCTTATCGTATGTATAAGTAAATAAACCAGATAATGGTTCATCAGATAAGATTCTTAAAATACCATGACCAAGTAACTGACCAACGGATAATACAGTAATCTTATCAATTTTCTTCTCTTCAGGTAACTTAATTGTATTAGTGATAATCATTTCCTTTAATACAGAATTCTTAATTCTTTCAATTGCAGGACCAGATAATACACCATGAGTACAAGCTGCATAAACCTCAGTTGCACCAGCATCAACTAATGCCTGTGCACCAACAGTTAATGTACCAGCTGTATCAACCATATCGTCAACTAAGATACAAGTCTTACCCTTAACATCACCAATGATGTTCATAACCTCCATCTTATTTGGCTCAGGTCTTCTCTTATCAATGATAGCCATTGGAGCCTCTAAAATCTTAGCGAATTCTCTAGCTCTTGTTGCTCCACCATGGTCTGGAGATACAACAACAACATCCTTTAAATGCTTATCCATTAAGTAATTTACTAAGATAGGTAAGCCCATAAAGTTATCAACTGGAATATCGAAGAAGCCCTGTTCCTGAGCTGCATGAATATCCATTGTGATAACACGGTCTGCACCTGCAACCTGTAAAAGGTCAGCAACAAGCTTTGCACTAATTGGCTGACGGCTTCTTGCCTTACGATCCTGACGGCTATAGCCATAGTAAGGAATTACTAGGTTAATTGTCTTAGCGGATGCTCTTTTTAATGCATCACACATAATTAATACTTCCATTAAATGATCATTAACTGGAGCACTTGTTGGCTGAATAATGAATACATGGTGACCACGAACAGTTTCGTTAATCTGAACGTTGATTTCACCATCAGCGAAATGTAATACTTCGCAATCAGATAGTGGAATACCAATAGAATCGCAGATTTCTTGTGCTAATTCTGGATTTGAAGATAATGTGAAAACTTTTACTTTTTTTCCCAATAAGATTGACATGAGAAATTTCCCTCCTAAGTAGTGTTTTAAACCAATATAGATTATAACACATTCTAGAATAAATTCTAGTTATGTGTCTTTGAAAGTGGTTTCTTAGAATTTTTAGAAAAAAATATAGCCGAATAATCGGCTATAATTTCTCGTTAATTATTATTTTCAAC
>NZ_QXEV01000002.1 GCF_003550015.1 Anaeroplasma bactoclasticum | reverse complement strand
TAAAAGAATTCAAGTCTTAAATACATTACTAACATATGTAATGTTTTTTAGCAATGTCATAAATATGAAGGCTGTAGGAAAAGCAATAAGAAAAATCAAAAAACAAATAAGAGAAAAGGTACTATTTTGGTTATATAGAATAAGCGATGGAATAAAAGGGGTTATTTCATTTTTTAGCAAGGACTTAATTTCAATAATTTACCCTAAAAGAAATAAGCGAAGACGAGATTTGTGGACTGTAATGGGGGTCAGATTTGACATCTCCTAAAATTGACAAAATTTCGTATGAATTTAAAAATGGGGAAACTCAAATTTATATTCTTTATTACATATATTATTAAATTGTTCTTTTAATATATAATAATCCTTTTTTACTGTAGTTAAGAATTGATACATAGTAATTAAATTAGCTATAGATACATCCTTTAAAGATAGATTTGCAAGTAGTCTTGCAAATGTATTTTTCATAAAGTATTCTTTAATATTGATATTGATCTCATTAATATTTTTAGGTGTAACTATGGATAGCGTTCCGCTATCATCCCTTAATACTTTAATTTCTAAAGATTCTTTATATATAATTGTATAATCATCCTTTAACATAAAATTTAGCATAATAACACCCCAAATAACATATTTTAATATCTATGATTATATTTTACTATTAGTAGATTATTTTATAAAGATAAAAAGAAAAACTCCTAAAAAGGAGTTTATGTAGTATTAATTTCTTATACTTCAGTAATAGTAAAGTTAGATTTTAATACATCTTCTGGAATTTGATAAATTATACGATTGGTACCAAAAAGAGTCGGTTCAGTTGCTGTAACAACCCTAAAGCAATGGAATGGAAAATTGTTATTATATAAGCCACTTGATTCTTTAAGTGTGTATTCTTTTGCATTATCTAGATTTATAGAATTATCTAATAATTCATTTTTTATTAAATAATATTCTGTAAAGTCTTCATGTTTCATATCTAAATAATAAATTCCTAAGAATTCATTATCAGCTACTGAAATGTATTTATTATATGAGTTTCCATTCATCATAATTTTACAATATGCATAATTATCGGATACATATAATTCATTATCTGAATAATGTATTATCATTCCTAAAGAAGGATATCCCTCTTTATTAGAATAAAATGCTCCATTCATATAAGTTAAGAAACTTGAAGCTATAGATTCACCATATGAACTAGAAACGCTAGTATAAATATCTGCCTTACCAGATACCTTAAAATTTGTTACATTAAGTCCATAGTTATCCATTTCATAGTATTTATAACCATCTAAGCTAATGCTTGTTTTAACTATAAAATTATCATCCTTTAAAACAATCTTAGTTTCTACTTCATTGGTATAAGTTAAATCATTTTCTTTAAAAATACATTTTTCATAATACCAATAATTTTGATTCTTATAATCAATAATCGTCTTACAATAAGTAGTTCTTGTATAATCCTTAGAAATACGATAAGACTTAGATACTCCTACTATAGAAGAATATCCATTTATATATTCTTCTAAGCCTTTAGAATCCGCTTCATAATCATATGAAGATACACTTTCAATAAATTCAGTCTTTTCTTCACCAGTTAATAATTTCGCATTAGAATTCACTTCTGGTATTGTTAATTCAAAATCTTTAGATGTACTTAATTTTTGATCTTGGCCAGAGCAAGATGCAAGTGCAATACCACTAACTACAATACCAAATAAACCAATTAATTTCTTTTTCATATTTTTTTATCTCCCTCTCAAATTTTTAATGCAATTACATATTAATACTAAATAACTTTTCTGTCAAATAATATACCCAAAAGAGATGGATACCATCTCTTTTGTAAAGCTAATTTTCTTCTACTTCAGTAATAGTAAAGTTTGATGCAACTACATCAGCTGGTATTGTAGAAACTAGCTTATAATTTCCCAAGATAGATCCAATCGTAACATTTCCAAATTGATAAAATGGAAACTCTTTATGCTTATAATAATAGTTTTCTTCATAAGTGTATTCATTTGCACCATCAAGATTTATTGAATCATCTAATAAACTATCCTTAATTAAATAACACTCATAGAATTGTTCTCGGTCAGTACGTTTATAATAACTACCTAGAAATTCATTATTCGATATAAT
The DNA here is from genome assembly GCF_003550015.1 of Anaeroplasma bactoclasticum. Taxonomy (GTDB): domain Bacteria; phylum Bacillota_I; class Bacilli_A; order Acholeplasmatales; family Anaeroplasmataceae; genus Anaeroplasma; species Anaeroplasma bactoclasticum. The sequence goes on along the minus strand of NZ_QXEV01000002.1, from coordinate 228,098 downwards.
AACTTGTTTATTGTCGTCATTTTCTAATTTACTATAGGTATAATTATTTAATGAATATATATCAATAGATGAATCCTGGCCTCTATTTACTAAAGAAGCATATCCTTGACTTAAAGAATAAAAGGACCGATTCCAAGAAGGTAATTCAATAAATATATATAAATCATAATTACTAGATACGGTTGTATAAATATCTGCCTTACCAGTTATTCTTGAAACTAATGCATATTCATAGCCATCATCACTAGATTCCCAGCCACTTACGTATTCATGATTATTTAAGTTAATACTTGTTTTAACAAGAAAATTATCATCTTTATATACTATTTTAGTTTCAACTTCATCTGTATAAGTTACATCATTTTGTGTACGAATAAATTTTTCATAATACCAATAGTTTTTATTCTTATAATCAACAATAGACTTAAAATATCCAGATAGAGTATAATCATCCCCCAGATAATTCGTTTTAGCTACAATTACCATGGAAGAATATCCATTCATATATTCTTCTACCTTTGCTTCATCCGATGATTCATAAATATGAGAAGAATTTTTCTCTATGAATTGAGTTTTTTCTTCACCAGTTAATAATTTCGCATTAGAATCCACTTCTGGTATTGTTATATCAAAATCCTTTGATGTACTTAATTTTTGATCTTGGTATCCGCAAGATGCAAGTGCAATACCTAAGGCTGCAATACCAAATAAACCAATTAATTTCTTTTTCATATTTTTTTATCTCCCTCTCGCATTTTTAATGCAATTACATATTAATACTAAATAACTCTTCTGTCAAATATTTTTTATAACACAATTATAAAATATCATATATATTTATATATATGAAAAGGACAAGTCATCACGACTTGTCCTTTCCAATATATGTGTATAACTCTCGCCATAGAAAAAGGGAATTTCTATTAACTAATACTATTATACCCTATTCTTTTATTATTTCAAGTATACTTTTAATTTTCTATCAAATTGATAGTTTATATATCATTATGATAGAATTTTTATAACAATATGCTTTTAGATATGTTTTCATATACTTTTTTTAAATAAGGCTATTTTTATTATATCAACTATCAATTGGGATAGAAGCATTTTCTTCTGTTTCAATAACTACTTCAATATCTCCTTGAATACCATTAATTCTATATATATTCTTTTCTTTATCTAAGCACTCTATGCTAGTAATTAAAGTATCATCATTAACTCCTACTGATTTTAATTTATAGCCATCAACAACATTAATTTTTAATATTATTGCACCAGAACCATCCTTTACTAATGCACCAGTAGATAAATCTCTACTCCACGCATTATTAAGTACAATGGTAGGATTTAATGTGTCTAAAGAATTAAACACTTGAACCATATATGTATCGCCATTACTAATTCCTATGGAATAGGCATCATTAGATGCATTTACATAATAATTATATACATAATCTAAAGATTTATGTAACCAATCCATTAGCCATTCTACCTGCCCCATCCAAGTATGGATTTCAACAAGTTCCGTTGGATTTGGCCATACATATTTTTCTAATATGTCCCATTTAATAAAATTCCTTTCAAAAGAATTCTTAAGATCATCTGTTTCTTTCAAAATATTATTAAATAATTTACATATCTTTATATAATTATCCTTTAAATAATCACTGACTAGATTTTTAAATTCATCTATTTCAAGTAGTTTATTATACCAAGGGTTTCTTTGTTTTGCCCACAATGTTAAATAACTATTTGCTGGATCTGAAATATTATAATTATAATTACCTGAGCTAATATCAAAGTCCCATAAAGGTCTAGATTTTAATTTTCCATCTTTGTCTTTATATATAAAAACTAGAAACAGATACGTCTAACATATTCATTATTTCATGAACAATATATGTTTTTGCAAAAGAATCAACATCAATATAATTCTTAACATCTTCATAGTTTTTACTTAATATTGAATTAAATGAAGTATTTAAATACTCTTTGATATAATTCGTAAATTCTACGGTATAAAGAGGATCATCAGGTTCTGGAGATTTTATTGCATAAGGATATGAATTTAGCTTAAACCAATCCTTGCCCTCTTCTATTCCTTCATCTGGTGCTCTTCTATCTAATTCTAATAGATAACCTGTATTAACATCTCTATAGGATTCATCTATTTCAACTCTATTTTCGCCAACCTCATTTTGTTCACAAACTAAATAGACACCTAAATACTCACCATTTAAGAATAACTCTATAAATTGAGTAGATGTTACATAATCCGATTCTAATAATTTACCCATGGAATATGCGATATAATTTCTTATCATAGATTTATCACAATAATTAGCAATCAATGTCCATGTTTTGGCTTTACCATTACCAAATAAATCTATTTTCTTATCAAATTTTAATTTATATGGCTTTTTAGCCATATTCCAAGTTGAATTTCCTCTACCTTTTATTTTTCCACTTAAAGAATCAAAGCAGTATTCATATAAAGCATTAGAAACAGAAACATTACAATTAACATATTCATCCTTAGAAATAATTGGAGCATTATCTTGTGTATATATTTCCATTATAGGTAATTCATAAGCATCAATTTCAAAATTAGCAACTAATACTGTATCTTCTGTAGGAGTTATACGAATCGTTTCATCCTTTTCTCCATTCGACCAAGATACAAATTTATATCCAAGATTTGGTATAGCAGTAATCTCTTCTGATTCTTCATTTTCAAGTAGAATTTGGTTAGTATTACCCTCGATATGACCATAATAGGAATTATTTGGTAATGCAGTAACATTGTAAGAAATTATCTTTTCAATCACTTCTTGTTTAACGATTACCTCACCACAAACCTCACAATGGGAACCTTCTGTTAGACCGCATTCATAAATCGTTGGGGGCAACCATAGGGTCCTCTACAACTTTATGACCAAGTGGGGCAATTTCCTCCTGTGCAATTAGTACTTTTCCACATGTTTCGCAGTGGCTACCTTGTGTCAACCCTGGTTTTGTACAGGTTGGGGCAACCATAGGATCCTCTATAACTTTATGATCTACCATTGCAATTTCTTCTTGCGCAACGAATACTTTTCCACATGTTTCGCAGTGGCTGCCTTTTGTCAAGCCTGGTTTTGTACATGTTGGGGAAACTGCTAAATCCTCAACATAATGATGTCCTAATGGATCTATTACCTCTTGCGACTTTAAAATCTTGTTACACACCTCGCAATATATCTCTGGTGTTAAGCCTGGCTCAGTACAGCTTGGTGCAACACCAAAAGCCTCTTTTTCCTTGTGTCCTAAAGCCTCAATCACCACCTGTGCTTCAAGAATTTCACCACAATCCTTACAATGGGAGCCATCAGTAAGTCCACTATCCGTGCATGTTGCTGCATATCCTTTATCGATAATAATATTTTGATGCTCGCATTTCTTTGAGCAGCTTGATAGTATCAATAAAAGAAATATTCCAAATAAAAAAACAACACTTTTCCTCATAATTGCACGAATACAAGCATTTAGATTATTCTAAATGGTGCTCCTTTCAAAATTATTCCATTGAATAAATTTCAATTTCTATAATTATAACACAAAATCACCGTTTTTGCGTTGTTATTATTAATTTTATGCACCACAATTATTTAAAAATACTAAAAAAGAACTGGTGCTAACAGTTCCTTTTCATTCTTCTTTCTTTATCTTTTTTGCATATTTATATTTTTTAATAGAATATTTTAGTTTTACTACTCCATAATAAAACCAGTGATGAATATATAAGAATGGTAATAATATATAGCCTATTTTATGTCTTAATATAGAATATCTATTCTTCATATAAGCTATATTAGGGAATACTTTTTTGAATAACCATTTTATCGTTGAGTCATGCTCAAGCTCCCTTTCCATCATTTGATGCATAGAGCCATAGGTTTTATCATGTAATAGCTTATTAGTGAATTCTTTATATTCTTCTTTTTCTGTGAATAAATCTTTTATATATTCTTCTAAATAGATACAATCGTCATAAAAGCTAGTCATTTTATATATTTTATGAATGTATTCATAATCTAATTTATTATTTTTTAAGAATAAATATAAATCAATAAAATTCCTAAAGCCAATACCATATTCCTCATAATGCTTTAAAAGATGACAATAATAATATAAATATTCATCTTCTTTTCTTTTAAAGATATATTCATTTGAATTCTCTATTTTCATCATTAATGAAAATGGATTCTTAAAATATGATCCTCCATATTCCTTTTGTGAAATCAATCTATAATGAAGTTCTATATTAAATGGATTTTTAATATAGCCTTGATCATGATTTGTAAATTCTCCCTTAGAATAGCCTAAATCTATTAAGATTTTACCTGCCTTATAGAAATCCTTTTTATCTACTAATACATCAATATCACACATAAATCTTAAAAAGGATTTAGGATAATATTTTCTTAAATGAAATCCCTTTAATATGGAATATTTAATTCCATTATCATCCATTAATTTAATGAATCTATTATATTCTATATCGAGCATGGAATCATATAAAATATAAGCATTAAATTTTGATTGTATTTGTTCTTTTATATCTATAGATGTATTTTCATCCATAGATAGATATAAAAAGGGTAATAGATGAGATTCATTTGCAATTCTTAGAGAATCCTCATCAACTACATATTTCTTATTCTCATTTTCTATTACTGATTTTATACATTCAAATACAACCATATACTTAATCTCCATTACTGATATTATACAATAATATATTAGATATTTTAAATAACAAAAATGATTTAATAATTTTATATATAAAAATAATAAGCGTGTAAGTTGATTCTTCTTTTTATAAATGATAAAATACATTCAGTTTAGATGTGAGGTATATCATGGGAAAATTAGGTAGACTATTTAAAAAAATGCATATTAAGAATTTAAAAATGTATACTGTTTTCGGAAGAAAAAAGTATATGAAGCATTTATGTAAAATATATAAAAAATATGGAGTACAATTTGAATCACAATTACCAAGATTTATTGCATCAGATGTATATTTTGATACAACTGCAAAAATATTTATTGGAGAAGGCACAACTATTACTTCAAATTGCTTACTTTTGACTCATGATCATGCAATTGAATATGGATATTATGCATGTGAGGCAAATTATAATAAAGAATTTAGAATTCAAAAAGAGATAAGAATTGGAAAATGGAGCTTCATAGGACAAAGAACCATTATTTTACCAGGAGTAACTATTGGAGATAATGTAATCGTTGGTGCTGGTTCTATTGTCACAAAGGATTTAAAGAGTAATGGTGTATATGCTGGTTCTCCTGCAAAATTCATTTGTTCCACAAGTGATTATTACAAAAGACGAAGCGAAATAGATAAAGAATATATTGTAAATACAAATTAAAAGATAGGCAAGCTTGCCTATCTTTTTTAATCTCTTCTAAATAAATCTCTTGTATATACTTTATCTTCTACATCATCAAGTAATGGTTCATATCTATTCGCAACAATAACATCTGAGATGTTTTTGAAATCATTTAGATCATGAATTACTTTATTTTCAAAGAAATATTCATCCTTTAGTGTTGGTTCATAAATAATTACATTAGCGCCTTTAGCTCTTAATCTTTTAATTACACCTTGAATGGCAGATTGTCTAAAGTTATCACTATTGGATTTCATAGTTAATCTAAAAATACCAATGGTTACAGGCTTACCTGGAATTCCACCTAATCCCATCTCATAGTCAAAGCCAAAGAATCCAGCCTTAGCTAAGATTTCATCAGCGATGAAATCCTTTCTAGTTCTATTGGATTCTACGATAGCTGAAATTAGATTTTCTGGTACATCAGCAAAATTAGCCTTTAACTGCTTTGTATCCTTTGGAAGACAATATCCACCATAACCAAAGGATGGGTTATTATAGAAATTACCAATTCTTGGGTCTAGGCATACTCCATCAATAATATCTTTAGTATTTAAACCCTTCGTTTCAGCATAAGTATCTAGCTCATTAAAGTAAGCTACACGAAGAGCTAGGTAGGTATTCGCAAATAGCTTTACTGCCTCTGCCTCAGTTAAGCCAACAAATAAAGTTGGAATATCTTCTTTGATTGCGCCTTCCTGTAAAAGTGATGCAAACTTCTTAGCATAGCTAAGTAGCTTTTCATCTCCCTTAGGGTATCCAACAATAATTCTTGATGGATATAGATTGTCATATAATGCTTTAGATTCTCTTAAGAACTCTGGAGAGAATAAAATATTATTTGTATTATATTTCTTTCTTACACTTCCAGTGTAACCTACTGGAATTGTAGATTTAATAATCATAATTGCATTAGGGTTAACACTTAATACTAATTCAATTACCTGTTCAACATATTTTGTATCAAAGAAATTTCTTTTAGAATCATAATTTGTTGGAGTTGCGATGATGACAATTTCTGCATTCTTATATGCTTCCTTCGCATCTGTAGTTGCAACTAAATCAAGTTTCTTCTCCTTCAAATATAATTCAATATAATCATCCTGAATAGGAGATATATGATTATTAATCTTTTCTACCTTTTCAGGTATAACATCAACAGCAGTTACATGATTATGCTGTGCAAGTAATACAGCTAAGGATAATCCTACATAGCCTGTACCTGCAACTGCAATATTTACTGGTTTAGAATCAATACTCTTTACCTTTTCCTCTTCCATAAAATAATTAATAGGTTCTAGATCAAATAATTCACACAATAATTCTACTTTTTCAATAGATGGCATGAATTCATTTTTTTCCATTTTACCTAAAATGATTCTAGAAATACCAGTTTTTTCTTCTATATATGTTTGAGAATACTTTTTTTCTTTTCTTAATTTATAAATATCTTTTGCAAACTTCTCCGAATTAAACTTTTTCATAGTTATCTCCTTGTTTGAAATAAAAAAATTCAAATAGATTATATATCCATTTGAATTTTTAGTCAAATAATTTTGTTATGAAATTCTTTGTTACATTTTTATTTATACAATTCTAAATATTTCTTAATTGTATTATCAATTTGATAACAATCAATACTTTTTTCTATTTTAGTTAATAAATCATTTATTACGTTTGTATCTGCAACAGCTTTTAATGCATTCGATAATTCATTAATATTATTAGGATCTACTTCTAATCCACCTTTTATATTAGATATGATTTCATGGATGCCACCATAGTTTGTGCCAATAACAACACAACCATTAATCATAGCTTCAATTACAACCATACCAAATGGTTCTACCCATAAACTTGGTACAACCACTATATTGGAAGATTCATATTCCTTATATAGTTGTTCTTTATTGATTTTACCTAAATAAGTAATATTTGAATTTTTACTCGTAGCTTCTATTACTTTATCCTTTAATGGTCCATCTCCACATATTTTAAGCTTATATTTATTATCTTTTAATAAATTGAATGCTTCAATTAGATTTAAGATACCTTTCTTTTCAACTAATGTTCCAGCAAATAAATATGTGTATTCATTTATATTTTGATTCTTTTTCTTATTGATTAATTCAAAGGTTTTATTTAAATCAAATTCAATTCCATTATTTACAAAATGGAATTTAGCATTTTTAAATAAATTAGATTTTTTAGCAACATCTAATGTGGCTAAAGATGGGGCAGTAACTATATCAACAAATTTAGAGTATTTCTTAAAATAATGCTTATGATACATTTTGAATAAGAAATTCTTACTCTTATAGCTAAAGCCATCAAAGAACCAATAATCTCTAACAGTTTGAACTTCCTTAACACCTTTTTCTTTTAGTGCCTTCCATACAATTGGAGATAGTCCATATAGATTGTTCAAATGGGCTACATCAGGCTTAAATTCATCAATTACTTTTATTAATTCTTTATAAATGGTTTTATTATTTGTTTCAACCAATTTATTCTTTAATTTTTGAAAGAAATTACCCTTATCATTGATTCTAATATCTACATTAAATTTACCAGGATTAGCTCTATAGATTTTTACTCCATTAACTTCTTCATCTTTTGCATGCTTTAAACAAAACACCATTACATCGTGTCCTGCTCTTTTCATACCTTCAGCAATTAATTGAGTAGATCTTTCAGCTCCACCAATAATATTAGGATAATAATAAGAATTAATAACTAATACTTTCATAGATAAAAATCCTTTCTATGATTTATACATATCTATATTGTATACTTTTCTATTCATTCTTTTAAATACGATATACATTGGTCCTTGAATCAAACCAAATATAGCTATAGATACACCTAAATTTATAATCATATTTACTATAAGATTCTCTACATTAAATGGTATAAAATAACAGATTAAACAACTTATAGTTGTTGATATAATAAAACTTACACCAAAGATTATGTATTTCTTTGGAGAATATTTGGAAATATTCTTAAAGAAAGTAATTGTCTCCCAGGGAATATCAATTAATACCATAGATAATATTGTAGAAATTAAAATACCATAAATACCTATAAAATTAACTAATATAATATTAACAATTAAATTGAAGATACAGGATACAATTGGTTGTATCTTATTATCCTTCCAAGCTCCAAAGGCATCTCTATACATGATAATTGTTCTTCTTATCATATGTAAATAGAAATAAATACAGAATAAAATAACTGTAAAGAAATCAAACATTAATTCTTTTCCAACCCAAAATTCAACAAACAATTGATAAAGGTTGAAAAAGCAAATTGTGCAGAAAGAAACAACAACACAATTTATCAAAAATACTCGATTAAAGAATCTTTCATTTTCTTCTTTTGTTTTTACAATTAATGAATTACCAACACCAGCGCAAAGTGATGTAAAAATAATTATAATAAATGCGGATATCGCACTTAATAGATAATAATAATTATTGTAGTTAGACAATACAACAAGTCCCAAGAATGCAGAAATTACAATATTGTCAGCACTATTAACAACTACTCCACCAACCTTATGGCACAATAGTGCTGCCATATTGGTTTTAATTTCTTTTCTTACATCTTCATCAAGCTCACCAGTTGGGGTGATATCTTTATATTTCTTTTTTACGTAAAAGTATTTTATTACATTTAATAGTAATGTAGTAATAGGTAAAAATATAATGAATAAATAATAGTTAGGATGTATGATTAAAACAATAATTTGAGCTGCATATAATAAAACATTTACAATTAGGTTTGCTATAGAGTTTATATCTTCTCTTTGATATGCAGATAAAAGAGATGCTCTATAAGCTAATCCAAAATAGCTTATAAATGTATTTAATACATATATTCCATATAGAATATATAAATTAACTGAGCTTGGAACATCATCTTTCACCAAGAATTTCAAAAATGGTAATACAGCTGCGCCAGCAACTAAAATGATTATACTGATAATATAGTATATTTTTCTATAATACTTTAGTATTGCAGATAATTTACTCTTATCATCCTGTGCAACTGGTTTATACATAGAATAAACCATTGCAGTTCCAAAGCCTAATTCAGCTAAGCTTAACACTTGCAAAATGGAAGTAAATAAGCTTCCTAAGCCTGAATACTCAGAGCCCATTATTTTAATAAGAAGAGTTCTAATAATAAATGGACATACTAATGAAACAATCTTAAAGATAAAGCCCCAAGCAACGCTAATTCTAGCGTTTCTTTCTTTATTTAGTACCATTCTTACGATTCTTCCTTTTCTTATTTAAATAACGAACTAATCTAAACTTTAATAAGAATGCCTTAAAGCCTCTTTTTCTAGATTCCATCTTTAGATATTCTTTAGAACCATCATACATATAATTATTCTCCGTGCAGTAAACAGGCTTACCAGATATTTTATTAATATCAATAGCCTGATTTATTTCACTTTCAATGAATAATTCATCCTTACTATTCTTATATACTTCTGCCTTAAATGAAGCATGAAGATTCTTTTCTCTTCTTTCTTCTGCAGTAGCATTTAGCATAACTAATTCATTATATTCAATATTATTTTTCTTTAACCATTCTTCTGTATAAGATCTATACTTTTCTAAACGGCTAGTTACAATCTTATCAATCTTTACAGTAGGAAGCATCTTTACTTCTGCATTTTTGATAAAATCAATATATTTATCTCCATCATCATTTTGTTCATTAGTAGGATCAATACATAATACTCCATCAATGTCGAAGCAGCTATTTGAAATTACTCCCTTATGATGGAATAGATTCCATTCAAAGACTCTAGGTTGAGGTAATATTTCAAAGAATATATCAACCATTTTCTCTTTTCCTGGTTCAACATAGGCTGCTAAATATATAAATTCTACATCTTTAATGGAAGACATTTTTTCCTTACAACTAATAATTGATGCACCACTAGCTACTGAATCTTCTACAATCAATACTTTCTTACAATCCTTGGGTAGCTTTGGAGAAACATTTTTTGTTTTTCCAGAAGCGATTAAGCGATTATCTAAGTATCCATTTAGATCTGTTAAAGTCTTATTCATTAATAAAGCAATCATATTTGCAACTAATAATCCAGACCTAGGAACACCAACTACTAAATCAATGTCCCAAGGAATGTTTTGTATATTATTTTCAATTAATGAACTCAAATCTGAAAAACTACGATAATTCATACCTTAACATATGCATCCTTTCATCAAAACTTAGCAATTTGTTAACATAAGTTAACAGTTTGCTACAAACATAAGTATTATACACTATTTCAAATAAAAATAAAACACCATCAAATAATGGTGTTTATGAAAGCGTATTGTTATTTACACTCTACTTTATAGAATTCTTTGTACCACTCTGCAAATTTTCTTAAGCCTTCTCTAAGTGGAGTTGCAGGCTTAAATCCGAAATCTCTTTCTAAATCAGTAGTATCTGCATAAGTTACAGGTACATCTCCAGCTTGCATTGGAACTAGCTTCTTATGAGCTTCAAAATCATAATCCTCAGGTAATACTTTAGCTTTGATTAATTCTTCTTGAAGAATTTGAACAAAGTCTAATAGACTTTCTGGATGATTATTTCCAATGTTATAAACCTTATATGGAGGAATTGGTAATCCATCCTCCCCATCCTTCTTTTCAGGTGCCTTATCAATAACTCTTTTTACACCTTCAACTATATCATCTACATAAGTAAAATCTCTTAAGCAGTTTCCATAATTAAAGATTTGAATAGTTTCACCCTTAATTAATTTATTTGTGAAACCAAAGTATGCCATATCTGGTCTTCCTGCAGGTCCATATACTGTAAAGAATCTTAATCCAGTACATGGTATATTATATAACTTTGAATAAGCATGAGCCATAAGCTCATTGCTCTTCTTGGTTGCAGCATATAAGGATACTGGATTATCTACTTTATCATCTGTAGAATATGGTACTTTCTTATTAGATCCATACACACTAGATGATGAAGCATATACTAAATGCTTCACAGGATAGTGTCTACAAGCTTCTAGAATGTTATAGAATCCAATTAAATTAGAATTAATATATGCATCTGGATTTGTAATTGAGTATCTAACTCCAGCTTGGGCAGCTAGATTAACTACAATATCAAAATGCTCACACTCAAATAAATCCATTAATTCCTTTTTATCTACTAAATCCATTTTAATGAATTTAAAATTAGAATATTTATTTAATTGTTCTAATCTCCAATATTTAATATTTACATCATAATAATCATTTAGATTATCTATAGATATTACTTGATCACCTCTATCAAGTAATACTTTACATAGATTGGAACCAATAAATCCAGCTCCACCAGTAACTAAAATTTTACTCATTTTCTAGTACTTCCTTTTTTTCATTAGATTCTTCAATACTAATTTCAACTAAAGGTTCTTGTTTAGATTCATTACCTTTTTTTAATTTCTTTTTAACATAATTTATTATATTATTTCTATAATCTTTTCTTAATAAGAATAATCCTATTACAACTAAAACATATACTGTTCCACCAATAATAATTTGAATGATTAAATCTATAGTTGAATCATTAAACCATCTTTGAACGAATATAATCGTACCATACATTATTCCTGCAGCAATTACAAAAGGAATCATTGATAAGAACATCTTTTTAAAATCTATGTTTTTTCTACAAACTATTGTTTGGGATACTGTTCCAACCAGTTCAGCTGAAACTGTGCCAATTATAGCTCCATAAATTCCAATTACAGGGATTAAAATACAAGATAAAGCTATATTAAGGAGTGCAATGATTGCTGTAATAATAATATATGCCATATCTTTTCCCATCGGAATTAAATATTGAGTTCTTATCGCTTCACCCAAAGATAATATTAGTATTATAGGAGACAAACATTTTATAATATTTCCACAAACCGCAAATGCATCACCATAATACTCTACTACAAATAAATCCGAAACTGCAATTAATCCAAGAATTGCTCCAAATGCTATAAAAAATGTAAAATAAATGGATAAGTTAAAATACTTCTTCATTCCTTCCATATCATTTTTGGCATAGCATGCGCAAGATCTTGGAAATAATACAGTTCCAACAACAACAATGATTGATGTCGGAATTTGAATAATTTTATATGAATATTCATAATATGCAACTTGTTCTTTTTGATCTGGAAAAAACCAACCTAATAATGTTTTATCAAATACTGTATAGAGGGTTGATGCAATTACTGCAATTGATAAAACAAATAATGGTTTAATATGTTCTATACAATCTTCTTTTGAAAACTTGCATGGTTTGATAGATTTAAATGCTTGCGGTAATAAACAAACTTGTCCTAGTAAAACAGATGTAGACATAATTAATGTGTATAACCATAAATGCTCAGCACTTTTTATCAACACAAAAATCAAGGTTGTTGAAATTATTTTAATTATAAAATTTTTAAGAACTACAGATTTAAAACTTTCCAAACCATAGAAAAGCCATGTAATATCAAATAATGCTGATAAAACATAAAATATTTGTAATATATATATATAGTTCTATCATTTTGTTGCAATAATGCAAAAATGGTATATGCACTAATTGAAATCAATGAAATTATTGTATGTACAAAATATAGACTCCAAAATGTCCTTCTAAGAGCATATTCATTGTTTTTTCTTGAAGCTATAACCCTTTGTCCATATTTTGAAATTCCAAGCATAGCAGCAACGATAAAATAATATGCAATTGAATACGTAAATGTATATATCCCCAAGTTTGTATCTTGTAAAACACGTGTTAAATACGGTGCAGTTACAAGAGGAATTACAAGTACTACAAATTGATATAAAATTTGAAAAATAAAATTCCTTTTTAACCCGTTACTTTTCATAATTAAACCTTTTACATATAAATCAATACAAAATATACATTTGCATTATACTAATATAATTTTTTATTCTCTTTTACCAACCTTAAAACCTCAGCTGTGTTTTCTCCAAAACCTGATACACCATGTGCCATTTGAATTAGCCAAATAGACCCCCCTATCATATTCCCCTCAATTAAAACTACATCTTCATTTTCATCTAAAGTTAAATCCCAATTAATACACCCAATATGAGGTATTAGACTTTGAAGTTTAATAGCGGCTTCAATTACTTTTTGAAAACTACTAATTTTATAATTTTCAAAAACAATATTTGTATCAGGATGAGAATTATATTTTTCATTAAACTCTGATACTGCTGTTCGCAATAAAGAGCCGTCATCTTTAACACCTATAAAAATTCCTCCCTGATGTGCATTATCAAGGAATTTGCCATTTCTACCTATTCGTAAAATAATTGGCATATAGTATATCTTTCCTTTTAATATATATGTAATGACTCTAAAAGTATTCAATGATGTTGGATTCAAATTATATAAATCTTTACTGTTTTTGACAATTTCTTGGATAAGGAAATCCTTTTTATAAATTTTAAGCAACTCTTTATATTTATCTAGACTATCAATTTCTTTATTATATATAATAGAACACCCTTGTCCAGAACATGAATCTATAGATGGTTTAATAAAAAAATTATCCAACTTAGATACAATAGAATATGATTCTTCTAGTGATATAGTAGTTCTATTTGAGTCTGTAATAATTCCATTTGCACATCTAACATATACCCTTGGAGATTTAATATTAATACTATTTCCTATTATGTCAATAATATTTTTATCACTTAAGCATTTATAATAGTGCGGATTGTTTACCAATCGTTCAAAACCAGGAATAAATAATAATTCAGGGAAAAACTTATAATCAAATTTTCCACTTATTGCATAATACTCTTTGTGCCAATAGTATGGAATCTTTTGGCCATAATTTTCTTTAAAAAAATCATCAATTTGTTTCTTTTGATTTTTCGTTAATGAAATTGTGTTTTCTATCAATCTCCTTCTTTTTTCTTTGATTTTTTTTATCTCATATTTCTTTAATCTTATACATTTTATAAAATCATAAAAATTCACAGAACTTGATTTTATTATACTCTTTATACTCATATAAAACCCCTAACATGTCAATCATTTTAAATGTTGAATTTTAGTTATGTCAAAAAACTTACCAAATTCATAATCCCATTTTCTTGGTTCGAATGGAGTTAAACCTGCAAAATGATAAAAAGTCAATTCACCAAAATAGATTTTTCCATCAATATTATACAAATCAACACGAACATGAGGAAAATCTTTTGATAATATTCTACATATATCTAGCATTCTTTCATAATTTTTAGGTTTTTTAGGCCTATTTAAATTATTTTTGTGACCTTGTCTTACGTTTAACCAATTAAAATTAATATCATAAAAGTCAAATTTAACATCAATATCTCTTTCAGTACCTACAAATAAAAACTCAGGTTCTCCATTAAAACAAAAAAATTTATAATCTGCAGGAGAATGACCATCTAGTGTATCTATTAATTCTTCAACTATAATTTTATTATTTTCAGAATAAGCTGTTTCAAGCGCCCAATGAACACCATCGAACATCTCTTTTTTAAAACTGGATAGTTTTTCTTTTAACTTATTTATATTTATGTTTTTTTTATCTTTACAAATGTATACTCCACCAGAATCTAATGTGTTTTTTACAACAAAACTATTTGGCAAAGAATTATAATCAATATCTTCAATATTACTATATGTGCCTATCGTTTTTATAATAATATCATCTAAATTCTTTGATAACACATATTTCTTAGCATTAATTTTATCTACTACAAAATCCATTAACTCGTTGTGATAATTTAATTTATACCAATTTAATTTTTCATTGAATGTTTGTGGATCATTTAAATTCATCTTATATTTTAAGCAAATTTTCCCCAAATTAATTAAATACTTTTCCGGATTATTTTTTGATTTTTTTATATGAATTTTTACATATGTTTTTTTTCTAAAAGACTCAATTAATGTTCCATTTTTCATCCTTTGTAATATTTTTTTTACTATCATATTATTTCCTATCTCCATATACATTTATATTTAAAACAATTTTACAAAATTTCCCGTTACATATGTTTAATATTGGATATTCTTTTATACTTTACTTATTTGCTTTAAAATATATTTAGATTAAGCATTATTTTGTTTTCACATATTCATTAAATATTTTTTAAATAATCTAATGCTTCTATTATTACCTTATCCATATCATAGTATTTATATTGGCCTAATCTTCCACCAAAATGAACATTAGTCAATTTATCAGCATCATTTTTATATTTCAAATACAATTCATTATTTTTATCATTATTTATCGGATAATAAGGCTCATCCCCTAGTTTCCATGCAACTGAATACTCTTTAGATATAACCGTTTTAGATGAAGTTGTATCAAATTCAAAATGCTTATGCTCGATGATGCGTGTATATGGTATCTCATAATCCGTATAATTAATTACTGCATTACCTTGGTAATTTGATTCATTTAATACTTCAGTTTCAAATTTTACTGTTCTATACTCTAATGGTCCATATTTATATTCAAAAAATTCATCAATTGGTCCAGTATAAATGATATTTTTAGCAATAGTTTCGAATTCTTTTCTATTATCAAAGAAATTAGTATTTAATTTAACTTCAATACCATCTAACATTTTTTTTATAATTTGAGTATACCCACCTATTGGAATTCCTTGATATCTATCATTAAAATAGTTGTTATCAAAAGTAAATCTTACAGGTAATCTTTTTATGATAAAAGGAGGCAACTCGGTACATGGTCTTCCCCATTGCTTTGCAGTATACCCTTTTATCAATTTTTCATAAATTGTAGGACCTACAAGATTTATTGCTTGTTCTTCTAAATTCTTTGGCTCAGCAATATGAAATTTTGACTTTTCTTCTTCAATTTTATTTTTTACATCATTAGGTGTAAAACATTCTGGCCAAATTTTAGTAAATGTATTCATATTAAATGGTAGATTATACAATTCATTCTTGTATCGAGCAACAGGTGAATTAATATAATTATTAAATACTGCAAATTGATTTATATAATCCCATACTTCTTTATTAGATGTATGAAATATATGAGCTCCATATATATGAACATTAATACCTTCAATATTTTTCGTGTAAATATTCCCAGCGATATTATTTCTTTTATCGATTACCAAACATGTATATCCTTTTTTATTTAATTCATATGCGCATATTGAGCCATATAGCCCCGAACCAACTATTAAATAATCGTAAATATCCATATTAAATCCCCTATAACCAACTTTTTATTCTTCTAAAAAACTTCTTTAAAGCTGAAGAATCATCATTTATTATTACTGACAACTCTTTTACTTTTTTCTTGTTATGAACTATCCATAAATTCATTAATCTCTCTGCCAAATACCCAAATGCACGAACTGTATTCCCCTTTCTTGAGGAAACATCAATTTTGCTTTCGATTAACATTAAAATAGGAAATAAAAAAGAGCAGAATGAATCGAAGACTTTCTTTTCACAAATAATCATATTAAATGGATAATAATAATTTAACTTTTTTATTGCACAAAAATCATTATAATAATCATTAAAATGTGTCTTTATTACATTTTCCAAAATTAAAAAGTCATTAAAAATATGATTCCCAAGTGATTCCCCATACTTATAATCTTCTTCAACATTAAAACGTTTCAAATAATGCTTTTTTGGAAGAATTACATCATATTTTCCAAAAATTTTCTTAATGGTTTTTCCATCTATCATTTTGTCATTAAACAGGCTAATTTTGGGATTTCTAAAAAATCTTCTATAATGTTCTAACCCCATAATAGAACTTTTTGAATTTTTCCAAATCCAATAAATTGCAGTCAATTCACAAAAAGTACTATTTTTATCACTTATATTTTCACCATCATAATCATAATAATCACATTGGAAAATTTTTTCCCCTACATGAATTGTTTTCCTAAGTTCAGAATCAATATTTAATTTTGTCTCTTTATGACACACAACATATATACTACACATATATTAAAACCTCAAAAAATCATTTTGCTTTAACAAGTTTTCAAAAAACAAACTTATATACAATATGGCAAGTGGCTGTAAAAAAGTAATAGAATATGAATCACCAATAAATAATACAACAAAAATACTTGCAAGAACATAATTACTTGTTTTTTTAAGAATATTCTTCAAATGCAAAAATGCATATAAATATTTCCAATAAAAAATAATAAATCCAACTATACCGTAACAGTATAAAATTTCCGTATAGTTATTATGAGAATATACCTCTCTACCAAATACATAGGCAAAATCATATGCAAAACTATATATACCATGGCCCAAAATAAATCTATTACCCATATTATCCATGGCTAATTCTACCATTAACTTTCTTTCGATAATAGAGCCATCTTCATTATTATTTATAAATGAATTAAACATCGACTCAATTCTCTTCCCAACAAAATTGTATAATATTTCATTATTTACAAATAAATAATATGCACCAATTATGGCGATTGCTGAAAACAATATAACAAGTAAAATCTTTGGGCTTCTTAAATTTTTAAAAAATATAATTAAAAACAAAACTAAAATCGGTTGGATAGTACTTTTTCTAGTGCCTGAAATAAGTACACCGAAATATAGAAACATAGACAAGATAATCCATAAAAAAATCTGCTTTTTATATATAAAAATTAAAATAAATGATGAAAATATAGCATAACAACAAAGTGCACCAAATTCAACATCGGAGCCATAGAAATCAGAGCCTATACGGCCTTGTCCTAGTGATCCAATATTGCTTAGTATGACAATAAATGCCGATACACTCATTCCTATAACGACCCCCGCAAAAAAGGAAGAAATATTCAATCCCCTATTCTTCGACTGAAATACTGCCATACCAATAAACACACCAGGAATCATTCGTTCGATTACTACCATATACGATGAATCATTTGATGTATAAATAAGTGATAAAAACACAAACAAAAAGAAGATTATATACCAATAAAATCCATTAATTGCTACTTTTTTTGAAATAATAAAGATGTCATAGAATAAATAAAACAAAATAATTATTAAAAAAAATAAACGTATATATAGACTCAATTTGGTATTAGTATAAAACACTGAACAAAAACCCATAATAAATAAAGTCAACTTATAAAAAATAGTGGTTTTATCTGTCATAGGATTATCTATATTTGAAATATTTACATAATTCTCCATGAAATTTCAAACTTTAGATTCATTTTAGATCTAAAATTTTTCTCCTTTCTAAAAAATTCTGCTTTAAATAAAAGAATCAAAATAAACTATTCAATTATTTCCGAGTATAAATCTATATACTTTTTCCCCATATTCGTTGAATTAAATGAACTTGATACAATTCTTTCTCTATTATTCGAAATAATATCATCAGGAATGCTATCAATTGTTTTACTTAACTCATCAACATTTCCTAACACATAAGAATAATATACAGCATTGATTTCTTCTAACACTTCTAAATGCTGTGGGATACTTGAAACAATAGGTATTAATCCCATAGATAGTGCCTCTAACAATGAATTTGGTAATCCTTCTGATTCTGACGAAGAAATAAAGTACTTACAACTATTCAAATATTTTTGAACATCATTTGTTTTTCCAACAAATATAACATTCTTATACTCATTAAATTGCATTTTTAAACCATCAAGCAATTCTCCATCACCAACTATGTATAAAATGGAATTTTTACTTATATTTGATTTCAAAAAACCCTCAATGGATTCATGAATTCTTTTTCTTGAAATTATGCTTGATAAACATATATAATTATTATCTCTATTATTGCAAGAATTACTATCCAATGAATACTTATCTACATCAACACCATTTTGTATATAAATAAATTTTTTAGCAAAACCATATTTATCCCTCATCAAACCAAGTAGGGATTTGGAACAAGCAACAACATGTTTACATTTTTTTAACGCACTTAAATGAATACTATATGCAATCCATGCTTTAATAAAATTCATTCTTGAAAACAAGTCTTCTTTTGGAAATACTCTTAAAGAAATAATATGTGGAATGTTTGTTTTCGTATGTGCCTTTTCGCAAATATAATCTGCTATAGTTCCATATGAATGAATTAGAGATACTTTATTATTCTTGATATATTCAGCTATCTTCTTAGGACCCTTAATTATTGCATTTATAAAAGATTCTAAGTGCAAGCATTCTACTTTAACTCCATTAGCAATATAATTATCTTTAACCGAATAACAATCAGTTTCATCAAATAAAGTCAATACCGATACTTCATACTTTTTCATTGCAGCCTTAATAATATATAATGTTTGATTTGTTGGCCCGATTTTTGGTAAATCAGATAAAACAAATAATATTTTTTTCATAATAATCTTCCTGCCAAATTTTAAAAACTTTTATCATATTTTATGCTGAAAAATTTTGCTTTTAAAAAAGCAATTATTTTTTTTAATTTCTTTTCGCCTTCTATAACTTTCAACTTAATTTCTTTGTATGGGTAATTATTTATAATTAGCCAAGTATCTAAAAGAAACTCGGCTAAATATCCACAAAAACGCATTTCATATTCAGTTCTATTTGAAATATCAACTCTTTTTTCTAATTCAAATAAGATTGGAAAAATAAAAGAACAATATGAATTAAAATACTCTTTTTTCATAATAAAGCAATTAAATATATGTGCACTTCTACACTTTGACACAATATTAAATGCATCATATGCCTTTTGATTTTTTTCTTTTAAAATTTGGCGCAATACATCATAATCATCATTACCATGTGTATGTTTGAAGTGCGACTCAATTGTCTCGATAAAGTAATTTCTTTTTTTAGGAATAAGAATATCATTATCCTTTAATAAATCAAGAATCTCTTTTTCATTTAAAATTTTATTTAGTTTTTTATTTCCCCTATTCTTATTCTTTTTGCTTACAAAATATCTACGATAATGACACACTCCTGCATATTCTACATTTGAATTTTTCCAAACCCAGTACATTGTACTTAAATCAGAATAATATTTATGTTTAAACGAAATATTATCTCCTGTATTATCACCTTGATATCCCAAAACAGGAGCGCCTTCATCAATTCCAACTTGAACCGGAATATAAATGTCATCCACCGGAAAGTTATATTTTTTATGTGTTGAAACATAGATTTTTAATTTATCATTCATACAAATACCTTATTTCAAAAATTCGTTATAATTCTCTATAAACTCTTTAAATGATTGCAAATTATCATCCTTTATAGAGTTGATGACTTTATCTTTTCCACCTATTTCATCATATGGCCATACGATTCCTAAATCAGGATCATCGTATCGAATTCCTGAATCATATTCACCATAGAACTTTTCTGAACATTTATAAGATACAATTGAATCTTCTATTACTAAATAACCATGTCCGAAGCCGGCTGGAACTAATAATTCATTCATATTCTCTCCACTAAGGTAAAAGCCTTGCCATTTACCAAAAGTAGGGGAGTCTTTTCTTAAATCCATAATTACATCATATACTTTTCCAGAAACACAACGAACTAATTTTGGTTGTTGCATAATATTCTGAAAATGTAATGCACGTATAACTCCCTTATGAGATATTGTATAAAATACTTCTTTTAAATCATGATAAATGCCATTTTGTTCAAATACCTCTTTAGAATAATCTTTAATAAATCCACCTCTATTATCATCTGCATAGAATGGCTTTATTAAATATGCATCTTTAAGGTCTAGTTCTATAAACTCCCATTTTTGCATATTAATCTACTTCCTTTAACCATTCGATTGTGCGTTTTGTACCATCAGCAAAGGATACTGTAGGTTTAAATCCACAATCATAAACTAAATCACTAATATCAAATGTATTAATATCAACATTTACACCTGTAAATGGTACATTGCCAAATAATGGTTTATTATCTTTTGCATTTGCATCACACATTTCAATAATAAACTCTTTTAATGGTCTTGCATTACCAGAACCAATCATATAACCCTTATTAGCTTTTCCGTGTAAACCAACTAAATAAAATGCATTTGCTACATCGTCGATGTATACAAAATCATAATTTTGTGTACCTGCTGTAAATTCAAGTGGTTCATTATGAATAATCTTTCTTAATGTAGTATTGATGAATCTTGGAGACTTTTCCCCAACGCCATAGGCGTTAGTGATATATGTCCAAATTAAATCAATACCAAGCTGATTGGCAATTGGCTTACATAATTCATGTGCTAATACCTTTCCTACACCATAAATATATGCTGCACCTGGCTTTGAGCCTTGCGCATACATTGCGGCATGTACTTCATATTCCATAATAGTTCCTGCACAAATAAATTTTTGGCAGCCAATTTCATGGGCAGTTCTTAAACAATCCACTGTCCACATCGCATTTTTAACTTGAACAGCCTCATCACATCTTAATGGACCAGCGGATCCAACCCATGCAAAATGATAAAATACATCATATGTTTTAGCTATTTTATCTTTTAAAGAAGCTATGTTATCTATAGATAATTCTAATGTTTCAATTTTATCATTTGCTTCTAATCTAGATGGATTAAAAGATAAATCTATAGCTAATACTTCAATATTATTTTCAACAAGTTTTTTTACTAAATTAGAACCAACAAAACCATTAGCTCCTGTAACAATTACTCTCATACTACTTTACCTTAAAGAATTCCTTTATTTCTCTATCCATTTCAAAAGGTACATCTTCTTTATTGTTAAAATATACCTTTGTGAATTCTACTATTTTTTTCATACATTCTTGGATGTGCCATCTAGGTCTCCAACCAAATGTATCTTTAATCTTCCAGTTATCAAGCTTTAAGAATGTAGCCTCATGTGGACCACCATCATATCTAGATACCCAGCTTACACCATTACCCCAAGTTTGGCAGAATAGTGCAACTAAATCTCCTGTATTAATGCAGTCACAATCATCAGGTCCTACATTAAAGTATCCTTCAAAATCTTTATTTCCATATTGTTTTTCACAAATACATAGATAAATATATAAAGGCTCTAAAACATGCTGATAAGGTCTTGTAGAATATGGATTTCTAACAACAATTTCTTGATTCTTTTCTACTGCTCTAATGCAGTCTGGGATGATTCTATCTTTTGCAAAATCACCACCACCAATAACATTACCTGCTCTAGCAGTAGAAACAGATACATCCATATCCTTAAAGAAGGATTTTTTATAAGAATGAGTTACTAGCTCACTACAAGATTTAGAATTACTATATGGATCATATCCATCTAGTGGTTCTGTTTCTTTAAATGCATGATCTGGCATATCTTCATTAAGATATACCTTATCTGTAGTAACATTTAGGAATGATTTAACAGATTTAGTTAATCTTACACATTCACAAATGTTTGCTGTACCCATAACATTTGTTTCATATGTGTATAGTGGATTCTTATAAGATTCTCTTACAATAGGCTGTGCAGCAAGATGAATTACAATTTCAGGTTGGAATTCATCAAATACACTCTTTAAGTGTTTATAATCTCTTATATCACCAATAACATGCTTAATCTTATCTTCTACCTTAGCTAAAGAGAATAAATTAGGGTTTGTTGGTGCCCCTAAGGAATATCCACAAACTACTGCACCTGCATTAACTAAAATTCTAGTTAACCAAGTACCCTTAAAGCCTGTATGACCAGTAATTAATACTTTCTTGTCTTTATAAAAACTTAAGTCTAACATATTATTTCTTCCATACCTTCCAAGGACAATTATCAGATATATATAAATCCTCAAGTTTCTTCTTTTCATTCATTGTATCCATACACTGCCAGAATCCTTTATGAACATATGCGTTTAATTGACCCATTTTGGCTAATTTTTGAAGAACATGCTTTTCTAAAATAGATTCATCATTTTCAATCATACCTAAAACAGCTGGTTCTATAACCATAAATCCAATATTAATTAAGTCACCATCCAAATCAGATTTTTCTCTAAAGGCATTAACTTGTCCATTCTTCTTCATATCAACAACACCTTTAGATTGACCAAAGTTATACACAGTTATAGTAGCAAGCTTACCAGATTTTTTATGGCATTCAATAACTGCATTAATATCGACATCTCCAACTGCATCACCATAGGTTAATAGGAATGGCTCATCATTCAAATACTTACTTGCACGTAAAATACGTCCACCAGTTTGAGTATTATTGCCTGTATCAACAACAGTAACCTTCCAATCAAACTTTGGAGCATTAAATAAATGTCTGTCTCCTGTTGCAAAATCGAATTGAACATCATTTGTATACATATTAAAATGGGCAAAATACTCTTTTATCACTTGTTGTTTATAACCAGCACAAACCACAAAATCATTAAATCCATTTGTTGCATATATTCTCATGATATGAACTAAAATCGGATAATTCCCAATTTCAATCATTGGCTTTGGTTTTAAATATGACTCTTCAGAAATCCTTGTTCCAAGTCCACCAGCTAGTATTACTACCTTCATACAAAACTCTCCTTATTTAACGTTTTTTATGCTATTCTACTGTAACGCTCTTAGCTAGGTTTCTTGGCTGATCTGGATTAATACCTTTAGCTATGCTTACATAGTAAGCAAGAAGCTGTAGATAAATTATTGCAAGACTAGCTGTAAAGAGCTTATTTGTTTTAGGTATATAAATCTGATACTTACTAGATTTACTTACATCTGCACCTTCCATAGTAAGTGCAATTACACTTGCACCTCTTGATTTTACTTCTTCCATATTTGATATGGATTTTTCTAGTAATTCATTTTGAGTTGCAATTGCAATTACTGGTACACCATCTGTAATTAGCGATAATGTTCCATGCTTAAGCTCACCAGATGGCTTTGCTTCACTATGGATATAGGTTACTTCTTTAAACTTAAGTGATCCTTCTTCTGATATTGCATAATCCATTTCTCTTCCAATAAAGAATACATCTTTTTTGGAAACAAAATGGTTTGCAAGCTTTTGTACAGAAGCCTTATCACTTAGGATGTGCTCCATCTTTTCTGGTAAGGATTTTAATTCCTTAATGTATTTCTTTTCATCTTCTAAAGTAATATCTCCTTTTGCTTCAGCTAAAGCTAAAGAGAATAAATACATTACTAGAAGCTGAGATGAATAAGCCTTAGTGGTTGCAACTGCAATCTCAGGGCCTGCATAAGTGTAAATGTGATAATCTGAATTCCTTGGAATTACAGAGCCCTTCACATTTACAATGGATAAGGTCTTAATTCCTTCATTTTTACACTTTAATAAGGCTTCATAAGAATCCTTTGTTTCACCAGATTGAGAGATTATTATTGCTAGTGAATTCTTATTTAACTTATAGTTTCTATATTTAAATTCACTCGCAAGCTCAACTCTAACCTGGCAATTCGTTAATTCTTCAATAATACATTCAGAAACCTTACCTACATTATAGGCTGACCCACAACCTAATATGTAGATATTATCTAGGCTACTAAGGTATTCCTTAGTAAGACCGATAGCCTCAAAGTCAACTAAATCATTTTTCGTATATACATTAAGACATGCCCAAACAGCCTTAGGCTGTTCTTCTATTTCTTTAATCATATAGAATGGATAATTTCCTTTTTCTGTATCAGATGCTTTCCATTCAATTGTTTTTAATTCCATTGTTGATGTTACATCATCCCCATTTAAATCATAAAATGTAAGAGATTTTTCTTTTAAGCATCCACATTGGAAATCTTCTACATAGTAGATTTCATTTGTATGCTTTAAAATGGCTGGAATATCTGATGCTAAATAACAACCATCCTTTGATTTTCCAACAATTAATGGTGAGCCTTTTTTAGCAAACCATACCTCATCCGGAAAATCTTTAAACATTAATGCAATTGCAAATGAGCCTCTTGCTCTTACCATGACCTTGTTGATGGCATCAACAGGTCCAACCTTATATTTTTTGTAATAATAATCTACAAGCTTAATTAATACTTCTGTATCTGTATCTGAATAAAACTTATAGCCATTATGCAAAAGTTTTTCTTTTAGCTCATGGAAGTTTTCTATAATTCCATTATGAACACCTAAAATGAAATTATCACTTGAAGAGTGAGGGTGAGCGTTAATCTCACTTTGAGATCCATGAGTTGCCCATCTTGTATGTGCAATACCTGAAGTTGCAGCAAGTTCGCCTTGGGCATTTACTTTATCTATTAAATTTTTTAAAATGCCCTCCGCTTTAATAATTACTGGTTCTGCATCTTTATTTCTCAAAGCGATACCAGCTGAATCATATCCGCGGTATTCAAGCTTAGTAAGACCATCCAAAAGAATTTCTTTTGCAGGATTCTTACCAACATAACCTACAATACCACACACGAGTATTTACCTCTTTTCTACAACAATTCCTTGTTTATAAATTGAATTTTCTTTTACTACTCCTCTTACACTAGAAAGTGGATAGATATTTGAATTTTTTCCAACTACTGTTCCAGGGTTTAAAACTGAATTACAACCAACTTCAACAAAATCCCCTAAGAAGGCTCCAACCTTCTTTAGATTTGTTTTTATATCAGTACATCCATTATGTATTACAACAAGTGATTTATCACTTTTCAAATTTGATGTTACTGCCCCAGCTCCCATATGGGCTTTATAGCCTAATATGGAGTCTCCAATGTAGTTGAAGTGAGGAACTTGCGTTGAATCAAACAGTATTGAATTCTTAATTTCAGAAGAATTCCCTACTACTGCATTCTTTCCAACTACAACAGATCCTCTAATATATGCTGAATGTCTTATTTCTGCACCTTCACAAATAATTAGTGGCCCATCTAAATATACACTATTAAACACTTTGGCAGTTTTATGTACCCAAACATTTTCTTTAATGAGATTATATTCATTCAAATCTAATTTATTCCCAAATTGAATGATTTCATCTTTTAAACAATTTAGTGCTTCCCAAGGGTATTCAAATTTCAAAAGATACTCATTTAAGATTGTATGACTCAAATCATACAAATATGTAATCTTTAGTTCATTCATTTTTGAATATCCCTCCTTCTAGTAATACTATAAGTATTACAATGCATATATATGCATTATAATAATTTTACCATAAATAATTATAAAAACAACGATATCACTAATTTTTGAAGAAGAATTGCACAAAAGTTTGAAATATTCTTTCACAATTGTAGAGTATGCTATACATTTCTTTTATAAAAGTAAACTTTTATAGATATAAATATTTACTTCACAAATTGAAATCTTTTGTGTATTCATTTTAGACATATAACAGAATTTTATATAATTTATATAAATAATAAAATTCATTTATATCATATGCAAAATAAAAGGAGGGAAAATCCCTCCATTTACTACTTCAATTTCTTTTGTAATCCTTCTAAGATACGGATATTTTGTTCTAAAGTTTCTTTTTCTTCTGCATCAGTAAGATACTTTAGGGTTTCTTTAGATTCTAATAAATCCATCTTAACTAAAGTTTTTACTAAATCTAGTTCTAACTCATCAAATTCAATAGTCATCTTAATCCCTCCATAGGCAATAATAGTATATTATAAATTCTTTATAGATTTCAATACTTTTTCATCTAAAAATGAAATAACTACTTTAAACTTTTGTTATAGATTTACATTTAATTCTTCTATTGCATTTATAATATCATCTACTACACTTAAAGCTAAATCAAAGGTATTGGCCTCTGCCATTACTCTTATTTTAGGTTCAGTGCCTGATGCACGAACTAAAACTCTACCAGAGGATAATTCTTTTTCTTTTTCCAAAATTAAATCCTTAATTTCTTTATTATTTAAAACTGCATCTTTATCCTTTACTACTACATTCTTTAATATTTGAGGATAAATTGTAATATCTTCTAATAATTTAGATATTGGTAATTTTAATTCAGTTAAGATATTTAAAATCTTAATTGAAGTTAAAATACCATCTCCAGTATTTAAATCATCTAAAAAGATAATATGACCAGATTGCTCACCACCAAAATTGCAATTGTTTTGTTTTAAATAAGAATATACATTTTTATCTCCAACATCAACTCTTGCAATATTGATATTTTCTTTTTCTAGTGCTTTATCAAGCCCAATATTAGACATTATTGTTGCAACTACTGTATCATTTTCAAGTAATCCCTTTAATTTCATATATTTTCCAATTAAATATAATATATGATCTCCAGATAATTCATTTCCTGCCTCATCTACAAAAAGGCATCTATCACTATCTCCATCATAGCTAAATCCAATATTATAGTTACCTTTAGCTACTACTTGACTAATGGCACCAAGACAGGTAGAACCACAGCCATTATTAATGTTTTTACCATCCGGATTATCATTAATAAAGGTAAAATTACCATTTAACTTATTAAATACTTCTTTTGCAACAAATGAAGCTGCACCATTAGCTAAATCAATTGCGACATTTAATCCAGTATAATCCTTTGCCTTTGAAACTAAATAATCAATATAAGTTTTTTTCCCTGCAGAAAATGGAATGATTCTTCCCTTTTCTTTTTCTGTATATGGAGTATCCTTAGAATCCATAAATACCTCAAGGGCATGGATGATAGCTTCATCCATCTTTTCTCCATTTTCGTTAAATAACTTAATTCCATTATCCCAATATGGATTATGGGATGCAGAAATCATTACTCCAGGCATATGGTATATGCTAGATAGATACGCAACTCCCGGAGTTGGTATTTCTTCTAAATCATATACATCAACGCCTAATGAGTTAATACCCATTGTTACTGCAGTCTTTAAAAATGGAGAAGATTCCCTTGGGTCACACCCAATAATAATTCCTTCTACATTCATTAAACCATAATAGAATCCTAAATATTGTCCTATTTTTAAAGCATGTTCTATTTTTATATCTATTCCAAATCTTCCTCTAAATCCATCTGTACCAAAATATTTGCTCATACTTAATACATCCTCGTTATATTTTTATATAGTATATCACAAATAATAATGAAAAGGTAGAACTAAAGTTCTACCAATGGATTATTATTTCTTATTAATATATCACTATATTGTATTTCAAATAAATTTATATTATTTTCATATTCTACTGCTTGTAATGCAAGTATTATAGGCATTAATAGGTGATGGAAATAAGTTGTATCAAATAATCCATGTATTAAAAAATACAAAATAACAATTAAGCTAAATACCGAATATGATCTCCATCTTAAGCTTCTTGTAATCGATGCATATAAATAAAACAAAAATGCTAATAATCCTAAAGCACCACAGGTGCCAAGCATTTGCAATATGTAATTATGATAGTTCCATACACTAAAATATAAACGAGTAGTATATACTCCATTACCAATTAATGAATGAAGTTTAAACTTTTCTATAGCGATTAAGTACAATGAATCTCTTCCTGATAATGAGGACCCTGAGTTTAAGAATCTATGAATTATATCTCCAAGGATTCCATTACATCCAAGGACAATAATTCCGGTAATTCCTAAAACAAAGAATGGAATTAAATAATATAAGTCTTTTAACATGTTATATTTTTTAATTCTTAAAGTATATGTTAAATATACTACTACAACAAGCACTATGGTAATTGCATAAGTAACGCCACCACCACGAGATGCTGTAAGTAAGCTAATAAATGAGAATACTAATAAACATGTAGTTGCAATGATTCTTTTAAATATGGATTCTCTATTTTTACAGAAATAATATACAGCTAATATGCATCCAATATTTAAAAATGCTGCATAATGATTTGGATGCATATAGCCTAAATTTAATTCTCTATTACATAAGACACTATAGAAATCATCGCCACTATTTAGTGCAAGAATTAATGTAGAAAATGCCTGAATAGAAATCATTAATCCAGTAATTAATATGGATTTAATGATGAAATTCCTAGATTTATCATTAATTTCAACAGTCATTTTAATTAATGTATAAGATAATAAAATTATTATAAAATGGCTTATTCCCAAGCCTGATAATGCTAAATCAGGAGTATTAATCAAAGATAATGCCATAGAAACTAATATTAAAACTAAAGAAATAAATATATAATCCTTCTTTAATCTTTTATAATATATTTTATAATTTTTTATTATTCGATAGATAAACAAAATCAAGCAAATGCCATACATAATAAGTACTATTACAAATGGTGGAGATGGTATTTGCCAAGTATTTGTTCTATATCCTCCAAACCATAAAAAAATCATAGGAATAAAAGAACTAAAATCACAATCAAATAATAATAGCAAGAATAATATTACAGTAAATGTAATATATCCTACTGCAGTTATATCCAAAAAATAGGAAAAAAGTGTTAATAGACTTAACATTATTATAAAATATGTAGTTTTACTAAACCTTTTAAAGTTATTACTAATTGCTTCCCATTTTTCTTTTATCATATTATCCACTCTCAAAACAATCCCATTATACACTATTTTTTTGTGAAATACAAAAAATTAAAAAAGAAGCCTAAGCTTCTCTTCTAATTAGTATATTACTATATTGTATTTCAAATAAATTTATATTGTTTTCATGTTCAACTGCCTGTAATACAAGTATTATAGGCATTATTGCATGATGAAAATAAATAGTATCAAAGAATCCATGAATTAAGAAATATAAAATAATAATTAAATTAAATACAGAATAGAATTTGAAGTGCATGCTTCTTCTTATAGATGTATATAAATAAAACATAAAGAATATTAATCCAAGGGAACCACAGGTTCCAAGCATTTGGAATATGTAATTATGATAATTCCATAATTTAGGGAAATAATAATTTGTTGTATATACACCATCGCCCAGTATTGGGTGAATTTTAAATCGTTCTATTGCTTTTTCAAATAATACATCTCTAGCATTCCATGAAAAACCATAAGATGTCATTCTAGATACAATATCACTTAAATATCCATTAATACCTAAATATATCATTATTCCTGCACCAAATAATATTAATGGAGCTATGTATAGGAAATCCTTTAATATATTTTGTTTTTTAACTTTTAAGTTATAAACAAAATATACGATTATTCCAATTACCATTGTAGTTACATATGAAGTCCACCCACCACGGGAAGCAACTACTAAATTAATGGAAAAGAAAACCAATATGGATACCATAGAGAATATTCTTTTAAGAATAGATTCTCTATGGGTAGAAAAATAATATATGGATAATATGCTTGCAATATTTAATATTGCTGCATATTGATTTGAATTAATCCATCCTAGGCTTATAGCTACTCTAAACTCATTTCCATATTCAATACTTTCTATAAATCTTTTAAGTATCATATATCCTGCTTGAATAGATATCATTAATGCAGTAATTATAATGGATTTTACAATATAATCCCTAGCTTCTTCTTTATTATCTACAGTAATTCTTACTAAGAAATAAGAACAAAATATCATAAAATAATGAGAAAGTCCAAGACCTGATAATCCTAAATCAGGAGAATTAATTAAGCTTAATAGCATAGATATAAATATAAGAATTATAGATAATAATATATAATCCTTCTTTATTCTTGATATGTATAGCTTATGATTTCTTATGAATCTATATATGAATAATATTAATGCAATAGAATAAAATATAATCATTATAATAAATTCAATAGATGGCACTTGCCAACTTTGTGTTTGGAAGCAACCAAACCACAAAAACATTAATGGAATAAATGCTCTAAAATCACAATCAAATAAAAATAGTAATAATACTACTATGGAAAATGATAAATATCCAATTGCAGACATATTTAAAAAATAGGAAAGAATTGTTAATCCATTTAACAATAAGATAAAATATATAGTTTTAGTAAAGTATTGCATCTTTTTCTTTACACATTCCCATTTTTCTTTCATTGTCATCACCATAATATTTATATCTATTTAATTTATTATACACCATATAAAAAAATAGCCCAAGTCAAATGAAATGAACTTGGGCTACATTGTATTATTATTTAAATATTTCATTATAGAAGGCTTCTTCTGTAGCCTTCCATGAGAATTTATTTAATACGGAAGTAAAATCTTTTTCTTCTACATTTAAAGTATTAAAATCATAATCATATTTTAAAGGATCTATAAATGTTACATATCCTTCAAATAATTCATGCATAATAGGAATATCTGAAGTAATAATTTTCTTTGCGCCTGAAGCCATAGCTTCTAATGGTGGAATACCAAAGCCCTCATAGTGAGATGGGAATAGAAATGCAATAGAGTCTCTCATTAAAGTCTTTGCCTCACTATCGGAAACAAAGCCTAATAGCTTTACATTACTTGGGCAATCAAATCCCATCTTATCTGAGAATACAGAATTATTAATGGAGCCTGCAATCGCGAATGTATAATTTGGATTATTCTTTGCATTTTCTGCAATCCATTTAAAATTCTTTGTAGGATCCATAGATCCCATCGCAAAGAAATACTTATTCTTTTCTAAATTATATTTAGATAATGTATTTTCATCATAAGAAAGAGAATTATAATGCTGCCAACCTAAATATCCTATAGTAAATTTATTCTTATCTATTTTATAGCATTCACTAATTTCATCTCTGGAAAATATGGAATTAGTAAATATATGAATAGATCTTTTTAATATTCTTTTGAACATGAAATTATACCAAAGAACAAATTTCTTTGAATAATATTCTGGATGTCTTTTTACTTTAGCATCATGAATTGTAATATAACCTGTATTTCTTAAAGGAGCTGAGTTGCATAAGCTTAATGCAACTCCTTTTTCTTTTTTAACAAATCTAGGGAAGGATATTTGTTCCCAAAGATTTCCTTTAAGCTTACCTACTTTAACGACCTTAATATTTTTATATTCAGGAATTTTTTCAGTGTTTTTAGGACATGCAATTATTACCATGCCCTCTTTGATATCTTTATCTAATTCCTTTAGCATTTCATATGCAACTCTTTGAACTCCGGTAACTCTTTGAGTTAAGAATTTACCATTAATGATTAACTTTTCCATCTCTTGATTACCTTCTTCCCTCTTTGATACCTGTACTGCTTGTAAAACACAAATTAAAGTCATTATTAGATGATTAAAATATAATGTATCCATTAATCCATGGATTAAAAAATATAGAATTATAATTCCTACGAATGCAGAATATAAATCTTTGCTGCATGTTCTTTTAATGGAAAAAAACAAATAAATTAAAAAAGAAATTAATCCAATAATACCACATGTTCCAAGCATTTGAAGAATATAATTATGATAATTCCAAAAACCATAACCTGCTGGGATATAATATTTTGCAGTATATACTCCTGAACCAATTATTGGATGTACTAAAAACTGATCCCATGACGTTTTAAATACATCATCTCTATGGTTTCCATCAAATCCCATTTCTTTCATATGACTAGTAAATTCTTGAATTAGCCCTGTTTTATATAATATAAATACTCCAACGATTGCAAGTAGTACAAATGGAATTAAATAATATAAATCCTTCTTTATTCTATTATGTTTAAATCTCTTATTATATAGAAAATATACTAGTAATGATAATAATACTGTAGGGATTAAAGCAATATATCCTGCTCGGCATACTGTGATAATATTGATTCCCATAAAGAATAGAATTGCAAGTATTGCAAATATTCTATTTTTAATCTTGGAATATTTTATGAAATAATACATAGAAAGTAATATTCCAAGATTTAATATTGCTGTATAATGATTGGAATGTGCCCAACCAAAACTTAATTTTTTCCAATTTATAATTGTTGAAATATCCATTCCACTCTGAAGCCTATAGAATAATAAATAAGAAGCTTCAAGTGAAATCATTATTCCAGTAATTATAATCGATTCAATTATTGTCTTTTTAGCATCTTCTGTCTTAGGTACTGTTACTCTAACTGCAAAATAGGCAAGAGTAATTGTAGCTTGGTAACCAATACCGGTCATAGACATAGTCATATTTGGGGTATTGATTAAACTTATAAACATTGCTGCTAATATGACTATAAGAGAATAGAATAAATAATCTCTTTTTAGATTTGAAATATATTTTTTAAACCTAGTTATAAATCGAACTAGAAAAAGTAAGCCATCAATAATTAATAAGCTTAATAAAATATAGAATTCTATGGATGGAATTGTAATTTGATTATAATTCCAACATCCAAAATACAAAAACAATAATGGAATAATATTTCTAAAATCAGCATCAAATATAAGCATTAGTAATCCAATTATTGTGAATGATAAATATCCTACTATAGGTATATCAAACATAAATATCACTAATGTAATTGTTGATATTAGAACTCCAAAGTAAATGGATTCCATAAAATATTTAATTTTCTTTTTAAAATCCAAGCACTTTTCCATAACCATCCTCAAAATGAAAGAGAATACCTAAAAAGATATTCTCCAATTTTTTAAGCTTCCTTGTTTTCTTCTTCCTTATCATTTTTTTTAGAGAAATCATTTTTTGATATCACCACTTTTTTATAATTAGAAAGATCCATTACAAGATTAGTAATCATTGCAACTCCTAAACCTAAAGCCAAAGATAAACCAATTGTAATTACTATGGAAACTCCGCCAGTTTTTGTTACAACATTATTGGAATCATAATATACCTTTTGATTTGTTGTTAATATAGATTTATGTAAAATAATAATCTCTTTTGTTAATGAATCTAATGTATTATAAGAATTTAATAATTTATTATCGAAAGATGTTGTATCTGTAGTCTCACCATAATCAATTTTATCTTGATATCTTTGGATACTAGATACTAAATCTTCCTTTTGAACTAATAATGAAGCCAATGTTGTATTTAATCCTTCAACCGTTGCTGATGCATCACCAGATGCAGTTAACTGACGGTCAATCTCTGCTTTAACAGCTGTAATCTTATTTTCAACAACATCTAATTGGTTTTTGGCATCTTCCTTTTTAATGATAAGCAATGGAAGAGTAGTTTCATAATCATACACATAAGTATGTGTAGCTAATTCTTCACTAAGAGCTGTCAAATTTAAATTTTCAATTTCTTTTGCAGCCTTTTTTTGCATGCTAGAAATTGTACTGTTATTAAAATTAGCATCTAATAATCTATCTCCATACTTACCAATAATATTTGTGTAGAAATTATTAATTAAATTAGCTTGAGTGATTAAATCATCAATCTTATCTTCATAGGACTTGTCATAATTTATATAACTATATAAAGCATTTGTATAATCAATTTTAGCAAGCATTTCATTTGTAGTATTTACAGGAATTTCTGCAATTGCTTTTACAAACTCTTTTGCTTGATTAACTGAATTAAAATACTTCTTTTTAACAGTTAATGTAAATGCATAAATGGATTCATTTGTATTTCTTTCAATTGTAATATCATTTTCTGCTAAAATCCCATTTACATTAATATTTGAAAAATCATTATTACCTTCTTTGATTTGAGTTAATGATTCTTCAGATATTAAATCTAAATATATAAACTTTGTTCCATCATAATATGTATTACCATCAAATGTTTCAACAAGATAATTAAATTGTGTTGTATAAACCTCATGGGATTTATTATAAAATAGTAAAATTGCAAGAAGACACACTAATGCAACTCCGGCAAATACACATAAAAGACGAATTTTACTTTTTTTATTATAACCTATCATTACTTTGATAAGTTCAATAACACTTAGTCCTTCTGGTTCTCTTTCCATATTTTCCATACCTAATATTTTCCTTTCTTTATTAAAACCACCAAAGCTGATATATTTGTTTTTCTAATATATCATCCCTAGATGTAATATTATTTCCTTTTGTACCATATATTCCAAAGAACATTAATACCCATATAAATAAATTATACGGTTCTGGTACAGATATCATAGCAAGAATAACACATAGAATGAATGGGATACATTCATATGTCTTATTTTGCTTTAAACATACATTTAAATAATTAATCATCACAATTACAAAGATTATAACACCAACGATACCTATATTACATAACCATGTTGATAATAAATCTTTACTTCTTGATGATCCAAAGCCAACACCAAACGGATATTCAAATCCAATGATTGCCATACGTTGGAATGCCTCAGTTCTAATGGAACCTGATAGATTTTTAGCACCTATTGTATCAAAGAATTTAAATATTGCTTTTTCAATATAATCCCACTCTATAGCAATTGCAATTACAGTTCCAATTAAAACAACAACTACTGCTATTAAATAACCAGTTGACTTTTTTTCCTTTATATGAAGCAAGAATTTAACAAGTAGAGGAATTAATGATAATACTAATCCAACAAAGAATGTGGATGAATAACATAATACACCAATTAGTATGCCTAAAGCTATCCATATCATATCTTTCTTATATTTCTTAATATTTAACAACATTAAAAATAATGATGGTGCTAAATAGTAACTTAACATAGAAGCTTCACCGCATGGTCCATATAATCTACTTCCTTGTACATTTCCATGTGTGCTTTGTCTAAAAATAATATCAAAAGGTAGATTAAACTGAAAGGCTAATATTTGATATAAACAAATCAAAATAATAGCAATTACTCCAAGTCTATAGGCCTTATATAAGCTACCTCTTAAATTTAGTCGTGTTCTTTTATTAATCAATAGTGTATAGAATAAATAGCAAATTCCTAAATATCCTACATGAATAATATTCGAAACTGAAAATTTTAGATTTGCATATTGATCTTTTTGATTTAATATTATAATTTCTTGATTTTGTAAAATTAAACACATTCCCAACGTTAATATACAATATATTAAAAATATTGTAAAAAACTTTGGAAATTCAATTTTTTTCTTTTTTGTTGAAACTAGTGCTTGATAAATTATAACTATGAAATACAAAAAGAAAAATAAATATGAAGGTTGAATCGATATTGAAGAAATATTTACAACACTTGCTCCTGTAAAGCCACAAAAGAATACTGCAGCATATAACAATATTTCTTTTTTCTGTTTTAAGAATGCATAAAATATTATCAACACCGAAACAAATCCGATTATTGTAATTTCCATTCTTTCTCATCACCCCTTAATTGAGATAAATCGTTTTAGCGCTTTAATACTTGAAATTCATGTTTAACCATTAATTTAACTAAATCGCTAAATTGCTTCTTTGGTATCCAACCAAGCTTATTCATTGCCTTAGCTGGATTACCCTTTAAATAAGAAGTATCTGAGAATCTATAAATGGTTGGGTCAACTTCAACAATTACATCACCAGTAACCTCATTGATACCTTTTACATTTAATCCTTCTCCAACCCAAGTAATTCTTATACCTATTTGCATGAAGGACAATTCAATTAATTCCTTAACACTATGTGTTTTACCAGTTGCAAATACATAATCATCTGGATTCATTTGCTGTAAGGATAACCACATACCCTCAACATAATCTGGTGCGTATCCCCAGTCTCTTTCAGATTCCAAATTACCAACATAAAGCTTCCCGCCATTACCCATAGCGTATTGCCCTACAAAGGTAGTTACCTTTTTACATACAAAATCTTCATCCTCTCTAGGGGATGTATGATTAAATAGAATTCCATTTACAGCATAGATACCGTAATTTCTTCTGTAATTCTGAACAATAAAATGTGCATATGCTTTAGAAGTTGCATATGGGTTTTCAGGGGAAACTGGAGTTGTTTCATCCTGATAACCATCGCTATTTACATTCTCACCAAAAATTTGAGATGAGGATTCATTAAATAATCTAGTTCTTAAATCATTTTGTTTAATTGCGTCTAAAAGACGTAATGTACCTAAGGAATTAACTTGAGCTGTATACTCAGGTAATTCAAAGGATAGATCAACATGAGACTGAGATGCAAGATTATATATTTCATCTGGTCTAACCTTTTCTAATAGTCGATTTAAGCTTGATGTATCGGTTAAATCTCCTATATGGAAGAAAAGCTTTATATTATAAATATTTGGGTCATTCACTAATGCATCTAGCTTGTCTGTCCTTAGTTGAGATTTTGAGTTAATAAGGCCATGAACCTCATAGCCCTTATTCAATAAGAACTCAGCTAAATAAGAACCATCCTGAGTGACTATTCCTGTAATTAAAGCGACTTTTCTCATTTTAGGTCTTGTTTCCTCCTTTTCCTTAGGAATTATGATTATTGCTCTACCAATTCCAGAACAATTAATTTCATTTTCACCCTTTGAAATAATCAGGGTGTCACCCTTATTCACTGTTTCACCATTAACAATGATTGTACCATCAATAACATATGCAATAATAAATGAATTTGTATGATATGTTGTATTACCATCAACAAATACTTTATTAAGTGTAAAATACTTTGAATCAAAGGTTTCAGATTTTTGAAATGGATATATTGGATTTCTTTGATCGTTATAACAAATAACGTTTAAGGAATCCTCTATATGTAATTCTCTGCCTCTATTGTAGTCATATAAACGATATGTAATATCGCTAGACTCTTGTACCTCAAGTACAAATGAACCCGCCTGGAGGGCATGTACTGTACCAGGTTCAATAACTACAAGATCACCATTTTCTACATTTCTTTTAATCAGTTTATCTTGTAAAATACCTGAATCTATGTATTTTTTAACATCTATTCTTTTTAATGCATCAATACCTGCAATGCAGGTTTTGGCTTCATTTTGATTTAAAAAATACCAGCATTCAAATTTACCAAGTGAGTTTTGCTGTTCCAAAGCATAATTATCATTTGGATGCACTTGAACAGATAAATCTTCTTTTGCATCTATTATTTTAATTAATAAAGGAAATTCCTTATCGGTATAATCACCAAATAATTCTGGATGCTTCATCCATAAATGTCTTAAGGTTTCACCTTTATATTTGCCTGATTTAACTCTAGATGATTTATTCTTATATCCAGATACAATCCAAGCCTCACCAGTTGAATCAGGGCAATCATATATATTTTTTAATTTATCTCCTGCCCATGGCTTCTTTTCGAAGTAAGGCTCTAAAAATAGTATCATAATATCACCATTTATTGCTTCATTTTAATTACAACGGCTGGTATTCCAGATACAACCGCATTATCTGGTACATCCTTAACCACAACTGAATTTGGTCCGATTACTGCATTATTTCCAACGGTAATTCCACCAACAATCTTAGCTCCAGGATAAATAATTACGTTATCCCCTATAGTTGGAGCTTTGCCATTCTTTTCACCTAACGTAACTTGATGGAATATTTTACAGTTTTCTCCAATAGTAGAAAACTCATTAACAATGATTCCTTTTGGGCCATGAGGTAAAATTGGAGGAGTTTTAAACTTTGCACCACCATGAATTGATGATCCAAAGCTACAGCAGTTAAATGCATCGCTCTTCTTTATTTTATAAAGGTATAAAATCTTTTTTAGTTTAAAGCCTTTATCCTTATTTTGAATATAATATCGCATTTTCCAGTATTTAATATGGTTATAATGCTGTAAGCGACTGATAAAAAACTGCTCTATTTTATTCATAGTATTTTCCACCTAAGTTAAATTAATTTTAAAATCTTTTTAATTTCTTGGTTTTTCTCTTTTGCACAAACTAAGATGTCATCCTTAGTTACTGCAATAATCATATTAGATACTCCAAGTAAGGAAACTCTTTGTACATTATCATTCGATACGATAATATTATTATTTGAATCTACACTAATGCATTTAATGTTTCTAATGACATTATTATCTTTATCAGAATCAAATAATTCGCTGAAGGCTAAAAAGCCTCCAACATCATTCCAGCCAAAGGATGCTGGAATTACATTAATATTATCTGCATGCTCCATCACTGCAAAGTCAATGGAGATTCTTTCAAATTCTTCAAAATAAGGCTTAACTGCTTCTGCAGTTTTCTCTCCTTCATTTTTATTTATAATCTTTGTGATTTTATTTATGGTATTAAAATGACCAACCTTATATTTCTTTAAGGCTTCCATAATCACATCATATCTAAAGATAAACATTCCAGAATTCCATAAATAATTACCAGATTCAAAGTATTCCTTTGCAATCTCGTATTTAGGCTTTTCTCTAAAGCCTAGAGATTTCGTTGGAACATTTAATTTTGGATTTCTACATTCAATATAGCCATAGCCAGTTTCAGGGTATGTAGGTTTCATACCTAAAGTAACTATATTACCTTTGCTTGCATCTTCTTCTGCAAGCTTGATTACTTTTCTAAATTCTTCTTCGTCCTGAATTAAATGATCGGATGCTAATACTACTATTGTAGGATTATCAAAATATTTCGATATAATCGTTGAACCATAGGCAATTGCAGCTGCAGTGTCCTTAAACATTGGTTCAATGATGATATTTTCATCCTTTAATTCAGCTAAATCCTCTTTCAATGCAGGAACCTGAATTGAATTTGTTGCAATGAAGATATTTTCCTTAGGTACTAAGGGGAATATTCTTTCATATGCTAAACGAATTAAGGATTTATCTGAAAATATTTTTAGTAATTGCTTTGGCTTTTCTCTTGTGGATAATGGCCAAAATCTTTCACCAGATCCACCAGCCATAATCAAAAATGTAAGAGCCATATTATTCCTCCTTTAAGGATTCTAATAATTCGATTGTATTTTCCTTAAATTTAGTAAATGTAAAATTATTTAATGTTCTTAATCTTGCAGCATTACCAAGCTTTTCTCTTAATTCCTTTGATGAAGCAAGCTTCTTTATAGCTTCTGCATAAGATTTTACATTACCATTTTCACATTCTAAACCTGTTTCATCTTTAATGGAAACCCAGTTTACACCGCTGCATTCAATATGGAATGTAACTGCAGGCTTTGCAAAATACATTGCTTCCGCAAGGCCAATACCAAATGCTTCGTTTTTGGTAATGGATGGAAAACAAAATATATCAGAAGCAAGGAAATAATTCTTCAATTCTTCATCAGAAATCTTACCTAAGAATTCTACTTTTGAATCTCCCTTTGCCTCATGCTCTAATTCCTCTGTTAAAGGACCTTTTCCACCAATTAATACTTTATAGGATTCATCTAATAATTTAGATGCTTGAATTAAATATGTTAATCCTTTATATGGTACATGTCTACCAAAGGCAAATAAAATTGTTTTGCCTTCATATTTTTCTTTAATTTTTAATGCTTCTTTTACATTATCATCTGTATATGCAATTCTTTCTTCATTAAAGCAACAAGGAATAATTGAGCATTTTTTCTTGTTTTTAGATAAGTATGGGCTCCCTTCAATATAATTTGGTGAAGTAGCTACAATTCTATCTGCATACTTTAATAATTCTTTATTTTGACCTTCAAAGAATACCTTTAATACCTTTTGTTTCACAATATCCAAATGCCACCAAAGAATAAACTTAAATGTTTTCTTCTTTAAATACTTTGTAAGTATTGATGCTACAAATGGATTTGGATAGTGGAAAATAACATAATCTGGTTTAAATTCTTCTATTACCTTTTTGAATAATTTATTATAGTCTATGCTTAATGATTGGGATGCAATTTTAGCGAAGCAAGAGGCTCTCACTACCTCTACTCCATCAACATTATCAACACTATCTCCTTTATCATGATTAAAGCAAATTACCTTTTGTTCATATTTGCCTTTAAGTGAATCAACGCAGTCTCTCGCTACTTGTTCCACTCCGCCAATAAAAGGATAATAGTATTTCGAAATATGTAATACTTTCTCCATGTTTTTTACACCTATATATTTACTCACCTGAACGGTCAAATAGAACCATCCAAGCTCCTTTAAATATTATTTTTAAATCTAATAAGATACTTCTTTTTTGAATATATTCTAAATCTAGGTCAATCCATTCATCAAAGGATAAATCATTTCTATTATGCTGTATTTGCCATAAGCATAAAAGTCCACCCTTTACATCTAATCTATGTAATTGATATGGGGTATATTCATTCACTTCATTAGGTAGTGGACTTCTAGGTCCTACTACAGAAATTCTTCCTATGAAGATATCCCAAATTTGAGGTAACTCATCTATAGAAGTTTTTCTTAAGAATTTACCAAATTTAGTAATTCTTGGATCATTTTTCATTTTGAATGCAGGACCATCTGCTTCATTTAATCCTTTAGCAATTAGTTCATCCTTCATTTTATCTGCGTTTGGACACATACTTCTAATTTTATGGAACTTAATTAGCTTTCCATTTTTTCCAACTCTTATAGATGTATATATTGGATTATGAAAATCCTCTAGCCATTTAATTAATACCATCAGTAAGATAAACCATCCAAATAGTAATAAAAAGATTCCTGATGATAATATATCAAATGTTCTTTTACAGAATGCAAAAATTGGTTTTTTCTTATATTTATATTCTTTAATTGTATTATTTTCTTTTTCCATAATAAAAAGCCCCCTTATCATAGTTTAGACAACACAAAAAATATTTCTAAAAATATTAGAAATTAATCTCTCATAACCTGATAGAAAGAGCCAAAAATAGAATCTAAAATTATTTTCTTTGCATATTGAAATGAAGCAATTATATAATTACTTAATTGTAAATAAGTCTTTTTAAAGAATCCCTTAATAGAGAATGTTAAATGAATTAATCCAACAACGATAGCAACAACAATATCAAAGGCTAAATTGTAGCACATATCGTATACTCCAGCAGAGTATACAATTTGGAATACAGAAACATTTAATAAGAATGCATAAACTAATACTTGGAATACATTACAGAATAATGTAATGATAGTTACTAATATGCTTCTTAATGTATCATTATTATTACTATAATGATTGATAATGAAAATAAGACCAACTAATAAAATGAAGCTTAAAGTAAATAAAGCAAAGCTTCTTGCTTTTGTACTATAGATAGCAGAAATAGTGAAAATACCTAAAATAGGAAGAATGTAAAATATATTATTAATTATGAATTGTAGTATATAATTTAACATTTCAATCACTCCTTTCTTCTATCTATTTATTTATAAATAGAAT
Organism: Anaeroplasma bactoclasticum; assembly: GCF_003550015.1. GTDB lineage: Bacteria > Bacillota_I > Bacilli_A > Acholeplasmatales > Anaeroplasmataceae > Anaeroplasma > Anaeroplasma bactoclasticum. The sequence goes on along the minus strand of NZ_QXEV01000002.1, from coordinate 185,459 downwards.
AAATATCCATTGTTAATTTTAGCATAACTATATTGAAAAAACAACATAACACTATTTCACTAAATACTATGAAAACATTTTATTATATAAAAACAAAAGTATACTTTTGTTATATAAAAAATGGTATGACTCATCATCATACCAATTCTATAATAACTATTTCAATACTTCTTTTATATAATCTATATCTAACTTACATACTTTTGCAATTTCCTCTATGGACATTCCAAAGTCATGCATAGACTTAATAATCTCTGCCTTACCTTCTTCATGGCCTTCCTTTTTGGCTGCATTTAAAAGAGTATAGTATTCTAATTCTGCCTTATTTCTGGCATCTCTTTCCAATTCGTATCTTTCAAGCATTTTTCTTTCTTCTTCTGTATATTGAACCATTATATGTAATCCTCCAATAGCTACTTATATCACTAGAAATTCTAATACTTACTTCAATACTTCTTTTACATACTCTAAATCAAGATCTAAGAGGTATGCTATATTTTCTATAGATGCACCCTTTTCAAACATAGTTTTAATAGTTTCTAATTGGTTTTCTTTTTTTCCTTCGGCTTTAGCTGCATTTAAAAGAGTATACTGCTCTAGTTCTTGTTTATTTTTAGCATCTCTTTCCAATTCGTATCTTTCAAGCATTTTTCTTTCTTCTTCTGTATATTGAACCATTATATATAATCCTCCAATAGCTACTTATATCACTAGAAATTCTAATACTTACTTCAATACTTCCTTTACATACTCTAAGTCCAGCCTTAAGTGCTTAGCAATATCTTCTTTTGATAAGCCAGTTTCAAATAAAATTTTAATAGTTTCTAATTGGTTTTCCTTTTTTCCCTTTTCGATGCCTTTTTCTTCTCCAATTACTATGCCTTTTTCGATGCCTTCTTCAATTCCTTCTGCCTTACCTTCTTCATGGCCTTCTTTTTTAGCTGCATTTAAAAGAGTATACTGCTCTAGTTCTTGTTTATTTCTTGCATCTCTTTCCATTTGTGCTTTTTCGCTCTTATCATAATCACATAACATGTCGGCAGCCCTCCTTATTACACTGGAATTATCATCTAGATATGGTGTCATATCTAGTGAAGATAAAAGCTTTAATGCCCTATCCAGTTCTATTTTACTATTTTCAGGTATTTTTTCAAGGGATACAGCATATACTAACATATCATCATAATCTACTTTGGTTGAATAATTATGCATTCCAATCTTTTGTATAGAATCATCTCCTGCAATATCATACTTATATAAAAATACTACTATAGATCTTCTTTTTTCATATCCCTTTTCCTTATAATCATATCCTCTAGAATGTAATACAGCTAAATAATAGAATGATCTAGATACATCATAAACATATTCTCCATTTTCATTCTTTTCGTTTGAATTAAGTTTAATTTGAGCCTCAATATCAATTTTAAGATTACTAGATATAACCTTAATATCATAATTAATGGTTTTTAAAGTACAAATATCTCTTTCTTCCGTATTAGAAAACTCAATATCTGATTCCTTTAAATTTAGATTACAAATACCATTTAATATGAATACTAAATAATCCTTCCTCCTTTGACACAGCTCCTTAAAGTAAAAATCAGTAAGTCCAATAGATTGTAATTTGTTACACATTTTAATTTCCTCCTAAATATTTATTTGAACTATCCTCCATATAAATAAATAGGAAGAAAAATAAAAAAAATTAAAAGAAAACTAAAAATTTTAAAAAAAGCACCACGAACCCGTTCGTGATGCTTAAGCCTTACAATAGATATAGGTTGTCGCCTCTTCTTTCAATTCTCTTATTATGAATTAAATGCTCTAAGGCTTCATCTAGTATCTTTCTTGTGGATGCTGCAACCTTATCAAATCCTAAGATTTGTACTAATGTTTTATAGCATCCTTGGACAGTAATACCGTTTTGCTTTGCAACAACACCGACAATACCATCCACATATTCATCTACATATATTTGAGTAGCTTCTCTATCGGAATTCAATCTTAATTTGATTTTACTCATCTGATCAAAATTCATAAAGAAATCGCCCATACGTAAAACCTTTGCAGGAATATTATCATCAACATCGGTTTTAATTTCCTTATTAGGCTTTTCTTTCTCCATGATGTTTGCAACTCTCTTATATAGATATTCTCTATGAATTGGTCCTTCTGCTTGAATTAATGCCTCAACCAATGTACCAATTCCCTTTTGTAAGGATTTCCTTGAGGTGAATAAATCTAATCTTCTATAGCTTTCAAAGTTGAAATCATCTACATCTACCGTATTATCCTCACGTAGGTATGTATCAATTTCTTCATCAGAATCATGCTTTTTAATTTGGATTGCATCTACTGCCTCATCCTCATCATGAGTTAAGGCATCAAATAATCTTTGCTTTTCTGATTCCTGATTATTTACCCAAGCTGTAGCGAATAGCTTAAAATATTTCCAGCCCTGACGCTCAAGAAGTAGCTTTTCAAGTCTATAGGTATCTGTTACATTATCGGAGTATTCACTCTTACCATCAATCATAATTGCCATTATGAAATCCTCATCCTTCTTTACCGCAAGGTCAACCTTGAATGCGGATGAGCCATACTGTGGTAATACGGTATAGCCTAGGGATTCTAAATACTCCTGTACAGATCTAATAATACCATTAGACTCTTCTGTATAATTCTTTGCAGCAACTACGTTTTCTGCAAACTGCAAATAATCTCTTAATAATAACGCACCCTTAGATGAAGTATTTGTTTTAATATCTGTATATCTTATAGAGGATACAATAGATACATTATACTTCGCTCTAGTTACAGCTACATTTAATCTTCTTTCGCCACCCTTAACATTTAAAGGACCGAATCTTTGCATGAATTTACCATCCTCATTATATGCATAGCATATAGAGAAGATAATTCTATCTCTTTCATCGCCTTGAACTGTTTCAAGGTTTTTAATAAAGAATGGTTCATCAATATCCTCTTGGAAATATTTCTTTAAGGATGGATCATCCTTTATAAGCTTATCAAGCTCACGCTGAATTTCATCAGCTTGGCTACTAGAGAAGGCAACAACTCCTAAGGATTTATCCGAATTCTTATAATGCTCAATTACCATTCTTGCAACCTTGGCAGCCTCAAATACATTCGTTCTAGTTACTGTATTATATCTACCCTCAGGATCATAATAGAAGTCAACACCAAAGCCTGCCTCATGAATTCTTGGAGTAGGTACAGTAATAAGCTTATCGGCATAGAATGCATTATTGGAGAAGGTAATTAATTCTTCGCTTCTACTTCTATAATGCCACTTTAACGCAATTGTTTCAAATGTTGCCATGGCCTTATCCAAAATAGATTCCATATCATATTCTAATTCCTCATCTGTACCAGAATTATCATCTAACTGAGCCATGAAGAAATTCGATGGTGGCATTTGCTTATCATCACCAATGATGATACACTGCTTACCTCTATAAATAGAGCCTAAGGCATCACAGGCAAATATTTGACTTGCCTCATCAAAGATGACACAGTCAAACATATTTGGCTTATTGGCTAAATATGTAGAAACAGATAAAGGAGACATTAAGAATACTGGCTTAATTTCTAAGGCAAGCTCAAAGATTTGTTCAAGTAGCTGTCTTATTGGCTTTTGTCTTGTCTTCTTTTCATGCTCACGCTCAAGTAGCTTAAACATAGATCCTTCAACAGCCATACCATTTTGGCGCTTTTGGCTGTTTTTCGCAATAATGATATCTCTATTAATTGTTAATGTCTTTTCATCTAAATCACGGAAGCCTTCAATGATTTCATCAACACTTTCTGCTTCAAAGTTCTGTAAGAAATCACCACTATGGTGAACTGCATCAATCTTATTCTTTAAGAAAGTCTTTTTAAATCTTTGAGAGATTTCATCTAGATTATAATTATTATCTAGATAATAATATAAGAATTCTTCTGCATTCTTTTCCTTAAGCTCATCAATAATCTCTAGAGTTCTTCTATAATTAGAAATATGATTTCTTTCTTGATTTACCTCAGCTACTCTATCATAAGCCTCTTTAATTGTACAGCTTGTAATATTAAATTGCTTAATCTTAAATATACGAGATAAATTCAATAAATTCTTATATTCTGCTTGTTGTTCAGAAAAGTATAAATCACAATTCTCCCAAGCAGCCTTTAAATTATTAAATGCTTGAGTAGATATAGACATATCTGGTAATTGATCAACAACCTTAATATCTAATAATATTTGTCTTAAATTAGTAATTGCATCACTACCTAAAGCCTTATTAATGCTTATAGCTGCATTATCGGCTTGAGCCTTATAAGCCTTAAGCTTAGCTAAGTCATTTAATTCCTCTACTACAACCTCAGGCTTGGCTTTAGCAACTCTATAGGATTGTACCTTAGAATCTAGTTCCTTAAATTCCTTTGTTTGAGATTTAAAGATACCCTTAGTTTCCTTCATCATTCTTGCATAATCCTGACGAATCTTAGCTAAATCTAGGGTTAACACCTCTTCTTTATAAACATTTAAAATATCGGTTTTAATCTCTTTAGAATAAGATAAGTATTTCTTAATCATATCATTGATTAATAAACGATTCTTTTTAAACATATAAATAGGCTTATATTGCTTAATCTGAACAATCTTATCTGCAACCTCTAAAGACTTCATCGCATCGATGATATTCGATGCATCAAGCCCTATCGCATGTAATTCCTTACGCACTCCTTCGATTTTCTTTAATAAATCTAAGGAAGCTTCAATATCAGCTCTTAAGCCTGATTTAATATATTCTTCAGAGATTTGATTTAAGCCATATAATGGAGATTCTCTATAATCACTAAATCCAATAATTTTAGAATATCCAGCATAATCTCTTAAAGTTTTAGAGATTCTATCCATATCCATTAAATTAAATGTATCCATGAATTTTAATTCATATGGCACTGGTTCACTCTTAGTATCTAGATATATAGAATATAAATCAAATAAAGAAACACCTAAAGAAGGAATTATTTCATGTAAGTAGCTCTCATAATTATGTAAGTTATTTCTAAAATATTCATATTTTGTACCTAAAAATCTTGTTTTAAGCTCAATATCATATCTTGGAAGAGTAGCCGTACGGTACATATTTTCAATGAATTCCTTTTTATTTGCTTTATTCGAATGAAGCTCTAAAGCGAATTCTGATAATCTTACTCTTCTTAGGTTTTCATATACGACATTTAATGCTGCGATCTTTTCCGATACGAATAATATCTTCTTTCCAACACCAAGCATAGAGGAAATCATATTCGTAATGGTTTGGCTCTTACCAGACCCCGGAGGTCCTTGTAAACAGAAGGATTTACCGTTGGCTGCATATTGGATTGCTTTTAACTGTGAGGAGTCACAGTTAACTACTGGGTATAATGGTTCATTGAAGTTTGCATCCCATGAACCATGCTCTTCACCAAGTAGTGCACGAATATTGGAATTTTCCAAAACGAAATCACGATTATAAATTAAGTCATTATACATATTCATCTTATAGAAGGAATAAATACCTAAGGATAGACCCTCTTCTAGTATTACTCCTTCAGGTAAGGCTGCTCTAGCCTTCTCTAAATATGTACTTAAGGCTTCATTATTATATGGAATTAAGTCCGTATTAAAAACGGATGTAAAATAATATCTTAGGGTTGGATTTAAAATAATTTCATCCTCGTACTGACGAATAATAAAAGCGCCAGAATCATTATTAATTTCTACTGGAATTAATAAAAGAGGAGCCTTATACTCTATATCCTCTTCCTTATAATGTAAGAAGCATACAGATAAATATAAGGAGTTCATACCCTTTTCAACAATAGAGAATGTAAATTCCTTTTTTAAAGCCTTTAAAGCTTTTAAAAGGCCATGCTGCTGCTTATAACAAATAAGCTCATCCTTATTCTCCTGAAGCTTTCTTACAGATTCATAAACAATATCATCCTCAAGATTTAATAAATCCATACCAGGCTTTAATAATTCCTGCTCTGGATTATTAGAAACCTCTAAAAGCTTCTCATCTGTTGGGAAGAACGTATAATCCCTATACTGCTTTACACCACGGAATACTTCTTCTACATTCTTATTTAAAATTGCCAGTGTTTTCAAACCCTTATCTGTATAATTTAGTAGTCTGTTTCTCTTACCTAAATCTAACAGCTGGTTGGTTACCGCAGCTAAGCGGTCTTCCAGTTCTTTTCTAGTCATAGTAACACCTCAGTATACACACATATATATTTTATTATACCATAGATAATCTATTTGGACAAAGTGGATAAATTATAATAATTTATCATTTCTAATTTTCTTTAAATAAAACTACTAATTTATAAAAAAGTGTAGTTTTAATAAGAAAGAAAACCCCACCTTAAAGGTGGAATTATTTTGATTTTTTCTTTTCTTCTTCAATTGGATATAAGGATGTTGAAATTGCAAGTATTGTATATCCACCAAAGATAAGTAATAAATAGAAAATTTGTAATGCGACTGTTTGATTCATTTTAGTAAATCTATATCCAAAGAATGCATCACTAAATAATGTAAAGAATATTGTTGATGCCATTAGGAAGGATAATACTACTTCCGTAAAATGAATCCAAATATTTTTCATTCCTAAAACATTCTTTAATATAGTTACAACACTAAATGCAATAAACAAAATCATAGTAATGATTTCTGTTACAAAGCCGAATGTAAAATATCCCTTTGTTGCATCTAGTATTAAACCAATTAAATACAAAATACCAATAGCTAAATATAATATAGGCATTCCAAATTTAACAAAATTATCGCACTTAAATAAAACAAATACTCCAAGTACTATAATTAAAAAGCCAAATGTAGCTACTGCAATTTCTAAGTAATGATTTGCAATAACTAGATTAATACTACCTACCATTATTACAATGCCTGCAATCATATGAGATATCGCAACAACTAGGTTGTTCTTATCAATTAAATTTTTCATATAAAATAAGTCTCCTCGTTTAATATAAAGTATACTATAAAATTTAAGATATGTGCAATGTGAAAATATGTGATTTCACATATACATATATTTTATTTCTTTATTTTATAAAGAAAATGTCTTAAGTTTCTATCATGATGTCAACCACACTTTTTTAGAAAAAAAGAAGATTATTTTTTAAATAACTCGTAGTAATTATAATAACTTTCTCCATTATGACCTATAAGATGTTTATTTGGATTCTTAAAGCCTAATTCATAAAGAGCATTTTCTCTTTCAACATCATCATCAAAAGATTTTGTTATAATCCTCTCGCAATTAAACAAATTAAAAGAGGATGGAATAACTAATTTTAAAATATTAATAATGATATTTTTCTTTTCGTATTCACTTTTTAAATCAAGCCTTAATAAAGAACAATTATTAAAGTAATCATTGGAATCTCGATGAAATTGCTCTAGAGTACCGACAACAATCCCATTTGCTTTATCAACTATCGCCCATCTTACAAAAAAACCATTTTCATATGAATAATTCCAAAATCTTATAGCTTCTTTCATGCGTTTAATTGTTGTGTAATGGAAATCATCACCATTACAATTATCACTATTGAAATATTTAACCGCCTTTTTATCAGAATAAACATTCAATAAATCTTTCACATCACTATCTTCAACTTTTCTTAGCAAGAATCTTTCATTTCCTAAAACAGGGAATTTCACATAAGGATCTTCAACATTTCTTATTACTCTAAGAATATCCACACCTTTTCTTAAAATGTCTTCTTCTTTATAAGAAATATTTCTAGCTTCAAGCAATCTTTCAATAGCTTGTGAAACATCTAGGGAATGATATGAAATAAATGTAGAAGCAACATATTTTAAAGGCAAATATTTATACGCCTGTTTTGAAGATAAATTATATGTATAACAAAAGTATCTATACAAATAACCAACCCAATACATTATATCCTTATTATACTTTAAAGAACCATATGTAGTCTTACCATATTGCAAGTCTAATTCTTCAAAAATATTATTAATTGTCTTGCTGTCATCTAAAAAAGCTTTGTTATCCAATTCAATAGCGATTTTTGAGTTCATGAATCTTCGAACGAAAACCTCAGAACTCATATCTAAAACAGAAACGGATTTTTCAAATAAATCCGCTTGAATATCACATAGCCTTTTTCCTTCTTTATCTATAGTTTTCATCCTAGTATCTCCTCAATATATTTTCCTTGATTTTTATATTTAATCATTGATAATTTTACTTTATTATCAGAATCGTTAATATCAGCTTGTTTTATTTGGTGATAATAGTCCCTTTCAGATGCAGAAAGATAGCATCTTTCAATTATTTCTAGATTGGAAGTTGCCTTCTCGGTTAAAAAAACAAACTGTTTACCAAGATTTGTAGCAGCCAAACAATGCTTACATTGCTCATCGGTAATATATCCATCAATAAATTGCTCAATTATACGATACATTCTATTATCAGCTATTGGAGCATAGATGTAATCGGCATTTTTAACTTTATCAACTATTTTTTTTATAATTGGATGATTTTCATATTCATTAAGAGTACCGCGATAATAGGCAATAGCTAGCATCCATTCTTGATTAACATCAAAATCAACTTTTTTTAAACCTGTACCATTAAATTTAATCATATAAATAGATGAATTAGGAAATCTTGAAATAAAAGATGATGCCTGTTCGCTTGTTTCACCGCAATAAAAGCCCTTCCCAAAATCATTGTTTTCTCTACCATAAAAAGGAGAAATATTTCCTTCTATTGTATTTCTAGCTCCATGAAATATAATCTTAAAACTAGGGTTTTCTTCTTTGTAGAACATTTCTTTTATACTATTCAGTTTTATTCCTTTTTTATAAGTAAAATTATAAAACTTTTCTAAAGTGTCTTCTGAAGGATAGTTTTCTCCACGCTCTATTCTTATAATAGTTCTTTTTTGAACCCCTATATTATTTGCCATTTCTTCTTGAGACATATTAATCATTTCTCGAACAAGTTTCAAATCATCATTAATCTTATAATTCATAAAACATCACTCTCTTTCAACTACATTGTAACACATGTCACCAACAAGTTCAATAATTATTTAAGTGACACATGTCACCAACAAGTTTATATAAAACATTTAAAAAAAGATACTTCAATTTAATATCTTTACCGTAGTCTCGATAATAAAATAGAAAAAGCCAACTAATGTTGGCTATCTCATACGTTTATAGGTTTCGTAATTCAAATAATATAGCATTGTATCTGGATTACAATAAATATCTGTTAAAGATATGTAAAGCTTTGTTTGTGTTTCACTTAAATTAATACCATATACCATTTGTAAATCTCTTACAATATCTGGTAAATACATATAATATTTAGATTCAACAATTTGTTCAATTAAAGAACAAATACCTGTTTCTTCCTTTTGTACTCTTATCTTTAATATAACAGAATCTGCGCTATAGCATCTTTGATATATTACATCCTTAGATGGTAAGAATAAGCTAGAATAGAAAAAGTCCGAATAATTATGCTCTAATATTGGATGAGTAAATCCCTTATTCTTTAATGAGGTAATGGTAAATACCTCATCCTCATATACAGAATTCTTAACTGTATCTACAAAATCATTAATTAAATCAATAGTAATTCCTTCTTCATTTAATTTCTTGATAGATACATAGTGAGATGGTTCTACCTCAATATATTCATAATTCATCACTCTTGCCTTTAAGCCTGCTTGGAATTCTGGTAGGCTTATAAGCTTTGGATCCATTCTCTTTAAGAATAAATCATCTGTAAATAATGTATTAACATAATCCTCTAAGGATAAATATTTATCCTTATAAATACATCTTACTCCATCTTGGTATCCTAAAGCATTTAAGGTTTGTTTATTAATATAATATTCCTGGAATGGAATACCAGCCTTATTCGCTAAAGGACCAATATCAGAGATGAAATAGAAATCTTCTTTTAATAATTCCTTATACATATTTAAGATTTCATCTCTTAATTTTGGTGTTGTAACTGTAAATGTCGCATTCGAATAATATGGGCTAAACTGCTTTGCAGCATAGTTAGAGAAGGATTTTTCATTAACACCAAATACCTTAGAATAAGCCTTAGTAAATTCCGCCATAGATACAGGAGATAATTCAAATAAAATAGATTTAATTTGATTATTTCTATTTCCTGCACCAAAGACAATAATAGGCTTTCTAATGAATTCAATATCAAACTTCTTTGCAGTCTTCTTTAAGATGAAATATAATTCATATTCATCTTTAATATCATATGCTTCCATTAAAGAAATATTTGCATCAAAAATAACCTTAGCTGATATTTCAATATCTACATATTGAGCTAGGGATAAGGAATGATAGAATCCTGAATCAATAACTAAGGAATTATAATATCTGAATCCATTCTTTCCCTCAAGTATTTGTTTTGATGCATCAAGTATTTGAATAAACTGCTTCTCACTTACAGCTAATTCCTCATGAAATAAATTAAACCAATACTTTTTAAAATCATCATAAATATCTTTTTCTGATAAGGTATCCTTTAAATCAAATCTAGCATAAATATCTAATACATCCTGTGGTGTTTTTAAAACACTAATACCATGAATTTTGGCATATTTTCCTAATGTATTCTGAATATTTACTCGAACATCAGAGCTTACTCTTTCATCTTCTAGCATTTCTAAAATATTTCTTTTACCCATAGGCTTAGAAGCCTTTAATTCTAGATAGCGGAATACAGATTTATCTAGCTGGAATATTTTAGAGAATTCATCAATATTTAAATGATAAGAATAATATAAATCTAAATATTCATCCTCACTTAAAATTGGGAATGGATATTTGGATAGAGTTCCTTTAATCTTATCCTTTTGAATACCATAATCTAAGGCAAGCTTATCTAGTGGTAAGCCCTCTAAATAATCCTTTAATAAACCAGAGTTCTTATCATCCGATAGGCTAAACATAAATTCCTTTAGATTTGCTTGAAGCTTCTTTATACCAAATAAAGAATTTTCAATAAATTCTAAATTAGATAGCTCCTCTAAAGCCTTATCCATTAAATAGCCATAGCGGTAGCATTCCTCAAGCTTGATTTCAAGCTCATCCTCCATAATATAGTCTTCGCCTAAATTCTTTAATATGTTCTTTTTTAAAAGAGTCATATATTCTTGATCCTTATATAAGGATTCTAAATAAGCCTTAATCTCTTCCTTTTGCTTATCAAAAGGCTCATTAATGGTTAAGATTGCATCTTGAATCTTACGAATATTTGCCTCCGTTAGATTATATTTTTGTTTTAATAGGATTTCAGGATAAAGTCTTATCATAAATAGGGAAGTAATTCCCTTTTTCTTTAAGGATTGACATACCTTATCGGATACTCCAACACTAGTTAGGGCAAATATGTTATAAACATCATGCTCTTCCTTTGATAGCTCACAAAGGCTATTATAAACATCTTCCTTTTTTATTCCTGTTTGATGAACAAATTCATCAAAGCCCAAATCTACTACATTAGATAAATCTAATCCAGACAGAATAATATTATTAATTACTGCAGAAGATATTCCCTTATCTGTTAAATTAAATAAATCATATTTATCCATAAATACACCCCCTAGTGGCCACAATTACAATCATCTTCCATTAAAGAAAGATCTAGCTTTGCTGTATTGAAGCTTTCTAAGCTTCCCTCTAAGAATGCAATAATAGAATTTTCTGGGCTTCCAGATAAGCCCATATAAATTCTTATATTTGCTTCTCTTAATCTTTGGATAGCAGGCTTGCCCATATTGCCACAAATCACAACCTCAACCTTTAGCTTTTTTAAAAGGGAAGTCATATATTCATGGCCAGACCCCTGACAAGGAATTGTCATTTTTCCTAAAATCTTTTCATCATCTGTATCGAATACAACCATAGAGGCACAATGTCCAAAGTGTGGATCTATTCTTCCTCTATCATAAGGTACTGCTATTCTCATATTACCACTCCTTTAAAAAACAAAAATGAGCATGGTAAGCTCATTTTTATTTTTGAATATCTATAAATAAGCTTCCAATCGAATTGAAATACTACACATACAACAATATAGAATCGCTCTATTTGTCTTTATTTTACCTTATTTTGGTAAAAAAATAAATAGTTAGATTTTTTACCAATTATAGATACCATATATTTATTTAAAAAATTCCATATACAAATGATTAGAATTTTTAGATACTTTAGTGAATAATATATCATCACTTTCAAATACTATATCCATAAAATCCTCTTACTTTAAGACTTTAGCTAATTCTTCTAAGAAAGAAGGAATTTTGATATTTTGTGGGCAATGTCCCATACAAGTTTCACACTTAATACAATCCTTTGGTGTACCAATGCTTTTAATTTCTTCTCTATCTTCAAAGGTATCCATTCCTTCTATTTTATAATCATTTAAAAGCTTTAAATATTCTGGAATATTAATACTACTTGGACAATCATCTACACAATATCTACAGCCTGTACAAGGAATATAAATATCCTCATGGAAGATCTTACAAGCCTTAAATAGAATATCTATATCCTCTTTTGTTAATTTCGTATCATCATTAAATGTTTCAATATTATCTTTTATTTGTTCTAGGCTTGACATACCAGATAGGATAACTAAAACATTATCTAATGTTCTTACAAATCTTAATGCCCATGAAGCAATAGACCAATCTTTATGAGCATGCTTAAGTAGTGCCTCTGCAGGGTGAGAAAGCTTTGCAAGCCTTCCACCTCTTACAGGCTCCATTACCATTGTAGGAATATTTCTATCCTTTAATATTTGGTATTCTTCTTTAGTTTTACTATAATTCCAATCCAAATAATTAATTTGAAGCTGGGCAAAATCCCAATTCGTATAGTCAGCAAATCTTCTTAAGGTTTCAACTGATGCGTGAGATGAAAATCCTAAATATTTAATCTTACCAATTCTTTTCATTTCTAAGAAATATTCAATTCCACCACTTTGAATATAAGAATCAATATTATCATCTGTTAAGCAATGAATTAAATAAAAATCTATATAGTCTGTATTTAATCTTTCAAGCTGTTCTTGAAATACAGCCTTAAAGTCCGGGTTAGCACCATAATTCCATTTTGTTGCAAGATAAAAGGAATCCCTTTTATATTTTTTCATTGCTTGACCTAAAAACCTTTCAGAGTCTCCTTTAGAATATACATACGCAGTATCATAATAATTAATGCCATGGCTCATGGCATAATCAATAATCTCTTGGCTTTTTAAAAAATCAATAGTTTCTGTATTTTCAATTACAGGAAGTCTCATATTACCCATACCTAAGCGAGATAATTTAATTCCATCCTTAAAGCTTTTTACTTCCATAGCCACACCCCTTTTTATAATTCATGCTTTGGATTATTACCTAATTTAAAATCATTAATCTGCTCTACTAATAATTTACCAATATTTGCAAGTGCCTCTTTTGTATTTGATGCAATATGAGGAGAATATATTACATTTTTCTCCTTTATAAGTGGATTATCCTCCTTAAGTGGTTCTTCTTCAAATACATCTGTTAGATAACATAAAATATGATTATCTCTTAATGCATCAATAATATCTGCCTCAGAGACTATTTTACCTCTTGCGGTATTAATTAAAATTACACCCTTTTTCATATAAGAAATAGTTTCTTTATTTATAAAATGATATGTAGAATCATTTAAAGACATACAGATGAAAACAAAATCCTTATCCTTTAGTTTATCTTTTATATCATCATTTCTTTTATATATATCTACATCCATTAATAGTCCATCACTTAAGATATCCTTTAATCTTTTTCCAATATGACCATTACCTAAAACTAAAGCCTTTTTCTTATATAATTCCATTTTGTTTTGCCTTGCAGCCATAAGTGCGAAATATAGGGAATACTCAGCAACACTTTCATAATTTTGATATGGACAGTTAAATACAACTATGCCCTTAGTTTTAGCATAATTGATATCCACCTCTGATATACCTGTTCCATGAATGGCAATACATTTTAAATGAACTGCCTTATCAATAAAAGCTTTATCTATAGTTAGATTTCTAGTAATAACTATATCTGCTTCTTCAATATTATTTATAATTTCATTATCCTTTTTTAATTCATCTAAATAATAGCTATCCATCAATTCTATAAAATATATTTTCATAAATCATATTCCTTTAATTTATTAACATATTTATGATTTGTTTGATCTACTCCAACAGGAACAAAGGTAATATAGCCTAATCTTCCTAAGGATACATCCGTATCCAAATCTGTATCAAAGGTAATACTATCCTTTAATACATCATAAGATCCTATATTATTCTTCATAAATTCTGTTTTATAGCTTTTAATACCTTGTTTTGTAAAACGATAGCCTTTGGATTTATCAAATGAATTAATAGGGAAATTTACATTTAAAACATAATCTAAGGAATATAATTTATTATCCATAATATATTTAATTACTTGATCTATTTCTTTTTTTGCTAAATCAAAGGAGCCATGGTCTGCAGATATAGCAACCCCAGGAATCCCCTCAATAATAGCTTCCTTTGCAGCCCCAACAGTACCAGAATAAACTATATCTGTACCACAGTTTAAGCCATTATTGATGCCAGAAAATACAATATCAAATTCTTTTTTTAATACGCTTGTTGCAAGCCTTACACAATCTACAGGCATACCACTACATGCAAAGCATGAAATACCTGGGATGGCATTGGCTTCTTCAAAGCAAATTGTTCCCATATTAATGGAGTGAGATGCTGCGCTTCTACCTTGGTCTGGCGCTACAACAGTAACATTACCATAAGGAATCATCGCATTCGCTAAAATTTTTATCCCCTCTGCATATACTCCATCATCATTTACAATTAATATTTCCATAACCTCACTCCTTTATAGAATCTATAAAAGCCTTAAAAATCTTTTTAGAGGCATTTTCATTTTCAAGCATATATTCTGGATGCCACTGAACTGCCCACATAAATTTCATTTTAGGGTGATAAATAGCTTCAACTAAGCCATCTTCGGATACTGCCATACTCCTTAAGGATGAGGCAATTCTTCTTAAGGCCTGATGATGTAAGCTATTTACCTCTAGGGAATCTGTTTTAATTAATTCTCCAAGTGGAGAATTAGAAAAAACATAAACCGAATGAGATTTTCTATCATATGGATATTCCATATGATGAATAACCTTAGATGGATGATCCGTAGGTAAATCCTGGTATAAGGAACCACCCTCTAATACATTAATTAGCTGTATTCCCCTACATATACCTAAAATTGGCTTATCATCTCTTTTAGCTATTTGATATAATATCTTTTCTGAATTATCTCTTAAAGAATCAATAGGTCCACATTCATGCTTTCTTTTGGCTTTATAAAACTCAGGGTTTACATCATTTCCACCAGTAAATAAATACCCATCAATTCCCTTATTTAATTTTTCTAATTCCTCTTTTGTTGCTCCATAGGGTAATATTATAGGAATACCACCAGCATTCTTTATTCCATCTAAATACCCTGGTAACATCCAAATAGATTCTTTTTCTTTATCGTACAAAGGTAAAACACCAATAATAGGCTTCATATAATCATCTCCAATATGTTAAATTTTAACATACTCTTTCTTTATAATAAAGAAAAAGCTACATTATTCGTAGCTTTTCATAATCGATACAGAAACATGATCCTTATCTGGATACATTGTACCTGCGTTAATATTTAATAAATTCAATTGTTCTTGAATATATTCTCTATGAACAATGAATATTCTTTGTTTAGAAACAGTATTTAAATGCTGGTATTCTCCAGTTACATAATTACATAAACCAAATAAAATGAAGGAACCACTTTGAGCTATAATTCTTTCATTAATCATACCAACCTTGACATGCCTTGGTCTAAGTAATACATCTGGATTAAAGAAATCCTGATCAAAATATGGAAGCTCATTATATACTTCCGCAACAAATCTTTTATAAGCAATAGAATTCTTATATATAGATGGATCATTTTTCTCTTTAGATTCCATTATTTTTTCATATAATTCTTGCTTATAATTGGTTTCTAATACCGCTAAGGAGGATAATAATGTAACAGCATTAGAATCAGAATATTTCACATTTCTAATTGCCTCATTCATTACAACAACCTCTCCAATGACTAATCCCTTATTCTTATAGCCTTGTGGCTTATCACAGGCCATATATAAGGCAACTAAAGGATTAGAGGTTGTATCTAATAATCTTGTAGGCATTTTATAATGCTGCATTGTAGTTAATATTTCAATATATTTTTTACTTGAAAGCTCATTATAAAATTGTATTTTAAAATCCATATACATATAGGATTCATTATCATAATATTTCTTTTTTCTATATAAAGATGGAACTAAAGTATATTTATAAGAATAATGTCCTCTATAGAATGCTTCATCCTCTTTATTTTTTCTTTTTAATTCCTCTACTGCAGAAATATAATCTCCAACATTACCTATTACATAATTTCCATTAGGAAGTAATGTAACAGACGCTAGTAATGCTTTAAAGCCTACATTATCTAAAAAATCTAATTTAAAAGCTAAATCATCAAAGCTATAATAGAAGGCTAAATCTTCTTTTTTATTCTCCTGATTTACAAATAAATACATAAACCTGTTTTCTTGATTTATGGAATAAACCTTGTAATGAACATTCTCATTTATAATAGGATATATTTCATCATTTTCCATCTTAAATGTATCCATACTTTTAAACTTTAATTCAACATCCTTCCATTCTGTTACAAAAAAGTAACCGAAGTCAGGATCAGCTATAAATACACCATTTATAACCTTATCATCTACCTTAAGCTTATAAATCATAGAAATACCCCCCTCTTATATTACAATTTTATCATATTCTATCTATAAGTGGAAATATGAACTTTGCCAAATCCTTGGCTAATCGTTATATTTCCTCTATTATATGTAATATAAACCTTAGAATATTCTTCTATTCTTTTTAGGGTTAAATCCTTAGGTAGACCATATTTATTATTTTTAGCAACACTTATTATAGATATTTTAGGGCTTACCATATCTAAAAATGCTTTAGAGGATGAAGTATCTGATCCATGGTGAGCAACTTTCAAGATATCACTATCTAAGGATACTCCATATTTATTAACTAAATCATTCTCTTCATCCTCTGTCATATCTCCTGTAAACATATATTTTGTATCCTCTATTTTAAATGTTAATACTATCGAATTAGAATTTGGATCATCATAAGAATTTATTGGACCTAATATATCTATTTTAATAGAATCAAAATAAATAATATTTCCTGATTCTATTTTCGTTAGGTTAATATTTGGCATAATATCATCAAATACCTTATCGGTTTTAGGTGCATATATCTTTTTCACATTCATATTCTCTAAATAATCCTTATAATCACCTATATGATCAGAATCCGAATGTGTAAATAATAATATATCAATATTATTTATTCCTAAGGATTTAAGATAATCATAAGAATTATATGCATCTATTAGCATTACCCCTTTCCCATAGGGTAATTCTATTAAGCAAGAATCTCCTTGTCCACAGTCTATATAGGTTATTTTATAAAAGGGATATACATATCTTAAATTAATAAAAGATATTAAATAAATAGATAGAATAGCTATAGGAAAATATATCTTCTTCTTTTTTTCTATAGCTATAACCAAAAATATAAAGAAAATATAATAAAAGAGTATACCAAATATATTGAATGATGGAACAGCTATAGCTAAATTATAGGATGTTATATTTTCTAAATAGGAATTAATCAATATAAATATATATTTTAATCCATAATCTAATATAGGAAATATAGAAAGTATATAGGTAGAAGGTAATAAAACAAATGGTAAGCATAAGGCAAATATAGGAGATAATAATAAGGATAAAAAGGATATCTTATTGGTCATGTTTATAACTAAGGGGAATGTGGATAAATAAATTAGATAATAGGATTTATATAATCCTTTTAATCTTTTTTCTCCTTTATCCATAAATATTAATACAAAGGAAACTAAATAAGATAATAAAAAGCCTGTATTAAATAATTGGTTTGGATTTAAAAGTAGCATAAATATCATAGATATAGATAATATATCTAGCCTTGTATAGGATACCTCTCCTTTTTTATTCAATGCGCCTATAACTAAAAAGAGTAATGCTCTTAGGGCACTAGGTGGAGCACCTATAATAATGGTATAAGAAATGAGTAAAGTTAAGGGTATTGCCTTTTTATAATATTTAAATACCTTTAATAATATAAAGGCTAATACCTTATATAAAAATAAAATATGTAAACCACTTATCGCTAAAATATGAGAAATACCAAGTATGGAATAGGAATCTTTAATATTTGAATCTAGTGAATCCTCTCCAAAGACTAGCTCTGATACATAAGAGAAGGATTCACTACTTAAATGCTCCTTTAAATAATTCATATAAGAATATTTAATGCTATATGGGGAAAAATATTTCCCCTTTTTTTCTATAGTTTTACCTTTAGCTAAATAATATATTCCTTTTGAATATAGGTATTCCTTATAATCAAAATCTGTATCATAGCTTTTATCTTCTATTTCTTGGAATAGTAAATCTACTTCTATATAATCTCCTACTTCATTCTTATGATTATATTCATTTACTTTAATCTTTACACCTTTATAGAAAAGAATATAGGATGAATCACTATCAATATCATATACATAAGATTCAATATGATTATCTATTTTTATATTTTTCATATAAGAAGGTATTAACCACTCTACAAGAAAAACAAGTATAAATATTAATATTGGTAATAATAGATGAGTCTTTTTAAAAATGAATATTAAATATAATCCTAAAACAATAAAAAATGGCCAATATTTTAAAGATAATAAGAAAAGTAATATAGATATCAAAATGAAATGGAAATCATTACAAAACGGCTTTTTCCTTAATAGCTTCAATAACCTCATTTGAAACTCCTAATATTTTTTTTAAAGTATCCCATGAATCAATTTCATTTGTCTTTCTATATTCCATTATCTTATCCGCTCTTTTTTCTCCTATACCATATAGCATCATAAGCTCATCCTTTGATGCTGTAGATATTTTTATTTTACCTATATCTAAATCTATTTCCTCTTCTATGAAGCACTCATTATCTAAGGATTCAATAAAGATCGTCGTATCCTCATAATATCTTTTCCCTAAATCCTTATCTGGATTACTATAGCTATTAAAATATACTCTTACCTTAGATAGGATATATCCATAGGATGAACCATAAGGTACAGTTATAATTATTTGATCCTCCTTTATTTCTCCTTCTATTTTAATTTCTATAGTATTCTTATTCTTCGTAGTGGTTATAGCTATATCTTCTTTAATTTCTTCTTCAATATTGGAATTTAAATTAGAAATTAAAGATGGCAAGAATGCCAGTGCAATCGTTGTAATTAAAATAATTATGATAATAATGATTTCTTTCTTTTTATACATATTCTTCCTCCTCATATAAATACTAGGAAGAAAGAATTAAAAAATTAAAAAATAGCGGAAAAATCCGCTATTTAATAAATATATTCACTTACTATTTCTTTATCCATGGATAATAAGGTTATCTTATGGTTATCCCATATTGCATAGCCTCTTTTCGAATTATTCTTAGGAATCGTTATAGAACCTGGATTAATTAAATGAAAGCCTCTTATATCATAACTATTATCTGGAATATGGGTATGACCATATAATACTAGCTTAGAATCCCCTTTATATAAATCTAGATGATGGCCATGTTCTAGATGACATTTGATATCATTTATTATTCCATCAAAGGAATCTAGAATTTTGAAATCTAAAACCATTTGGTCTACCTCAGCCTCACAGTTTCCTTTTACACAAATAATTTTATCCTTATATGGATTTAATATAGATATAACCTTTTTAGGGTTATAAAATGCTGGTAAATCATTTCTAGGACCGTGATATAAAACATCCCCTAAAAGTAAAATGTAGTCACATTTTTCTTTATTAAATTCATTAATAATGAATTCTGCTGAATCAAAAGCCCCATGAATATCCGATACAATTAAATATTTCATTCACTTGTAACCTCAAGTAATAGCTTTAATGCTTCATAAACCTTATTAAACTCTTCATCATTTACAGAATCAAAGAATGGCCATGTATAATCCGATACATCTACTAAAATATTGCTAGCCATTTCCTTTGTTTTATCTGTTAGAAATACATGAGTAGATCTAGCATCCTCTTTGGATACCTTTTTCTTTAAATATCCTTTTTCAACTAAACGATTAATAAGTGGAGAAATTGTATTAGTAGATTTATGTAATCTTTTACAAATATCTGTAACTCTTCTTGCCTCAGGATGATGATATACATCTAGAATAATTACTGCTTGAATACTAGATAATCCATAGGGCTCACATAATTCATCTCGAATATTTGTAAAGTAGTTAGATAAGTCTTTAATCATTTCAATGATTTCTCTTCTATTTTCTATTGTATTCTCGTATGCCATATGCCACCTCAAATTAAATTATAAATTTATAATAAATTTATCACTGTTGACATAATTTTTCAAGGGTATTTATGTCAATATCGATGTATTATTGAAAAATGCAAGAAAAAAAGCGGTGAAAATCACCGCTTATAATTCTTATTCAGCCTTGTTAGAGTAATCCTTTGCTGCAAGATAAACGTAGTTGTTATAACGCTTAACTGCATCTGCAAAGTTAAGATCGAATAACTCCTGAGCCCTTGCAGGGTTAACCTTAGTTAACTGAGCATAACGACCTTCGTTCATTAAGAACTGCATGTAAAGATCCTTATTTGGTTCCTTAACATTATCTAACTGCATTGGGTTCTTGCCTTCCTTAACTAGATCAGGGTTGAAACGGAATGTTGGCCAATAACCACACTCTGTAGCCTTCTTAGCTTCCATCTGAGACATGAATAGACCCTTCTTAATGTTATGAGCAATACATGGAGCATAAGCAATTACGATAGATGGTCCATGGTAAGCTTCTGCTTCCTTTAATGCCTTAATTACCTGGTTCTGGTTAGCACCATGAGAAATTGTAGCAACATATACATGTCCATAAGACATAGCGATAGATGCTAAATCCTTCTTGAATGTTGGCTTACCAGCAGCAGCGAACTTAGCAATAGCACCTGTACGGCTAGACTTAGAAGCCTGTCCACCAGTGTTAGAGTAAACCTCTGTATCTACAACTAAGATATTAACATCTTCGTTGTTTGCGATAACATGGTCAAGTCCACCATAACCGATATCGTAAGCCCAACCATCACCACCGATGATCCACTGAGATACCTTAACTAGGTAATCCTTTAAGCTTAAGATTTCCTTAGCATATGGAGCATCAATAGCTTCCATAGCAGCAACGATCTTTGGAGCTAATTCCTTAGTCTTAGCGCCATCAGCTCTATTTTCTCTCCATTCCTTGCATAATGCTTGAGCATCAGCAGGCATAGCTTCTTCATTTAAAGCCATAACAGTCTGGATACGATCTCTTAATGTTTCAACACCCATTCTCATACCGAAACCGAATTCAGCATTGTCCTCGAATAATGAGTTAGCCCAAGCTGGACCACGGCCCTCAGCATTAGTTGTATATGGGCTGGATGGATAAGAACCAGAATAAATAGATGTACAACCTGTTGCGTTAGCAACCATCATACGATCACCGAATAACTGAGCAACAGCCTTAACGTATGGAGTTTCACCACATCCACCACAAGCTCCAGAGAACTCGAATAATGGCTTAGAGAACTGTACGTTCTTAGCGTTATTTGTACCTGCAACATCACCCTTGTATGTTACATTCTTAACTGTCCAATCATAGATTACTTCTTCCTTAGCTTCACGAGAAGCAGCCATTGTATGAGGCTTTAATGCAGGAACCTTTGTAACTGTTCCATCTTCAGCCTTAACTGGCTTACCAGGACAAACTGTTAAGCAGACACCGCAGCCTGTACAATCTAATGTAGATAATGCAAGAGTATACTTATAGCCCTTGAATCCTGTAGCTTCAAGTAACTGAACACCATGTTCTTCAGCTGCCTTAGCTTCAGCCTCATCTAATAAGAATGGACGGATACATGCATGTGGACATACGAATGCACACTGGTTACACTGGATACACTGCTTAGCATCCCAAACAGGAACATCTGTAGCTACACCACGCTTTTCATATGCTGCAGTACCCTGTGGCATATGACAATCCTTACCATACTTAGCAAATGCAGATAGAGGTAAGGAATCACCCTTAATAGAGTTAATTACATCAGCAATCTCACGAACGAATGCTGGACGTGTATTATCAACAACCTTAACATCATCAGAAAGGTTAGCCCAAGCTGGATCAACTGCAACCTCAACTAATCTTGAACCACCCATGTCGATAGCCTTATGGTTCTGATCTACTACATCCTGACCCTTCTTTAAGTAAGTCTTAGTAGCAAATTCCTTCATATGAACCTTAGCTTCTTCATAATCCATAATCTGTTCATTTAGCTTGAAGAATGCTGACTGCATAATTGTGTTAACACCTAGACCAGCACGGAAACCGCACTCTCTAGCTGCAGCATTTGCAGCAATGATATAGAACTTAGCATGCTTCTCAGCTAATAATCTCTTATACTTGTTAGGTAAACGATCTGCAATGTGGTCCTTATCAACAACTGTATTTAATAAGAATGTACCACCCTCACGTAAACCATCAATCATATCGAACTTGTCAAGATATGCATCTAGTGAGCAAGATACGAAATGTGGCTGGTTAACTAGGTATGTAGAACGAATTGGCTTCTTAGAGAAACGTAAATGTAATCTTGTAGAACCACCAGACTTCTTAGAGTCATATGCAGCATAAGACTGAGAATAGAAATCAGTATAGTCACCAACAATCTTAGCGATGTTCTTACAAGCACCTACTGTACCATCAGAACCTAAACCAAAGAATAATAATTCTGTTGTAGAAGGATCTGCAACGTCAACTGGCTTGCCAAGAGGTAAGCTTGTGTACTTGATATCATCATTAATACCAATAGTGAAATGATCCTTTGGATTTCTTGCCTTTAAGTTATCAAATACTGCAACGATCTGTTCTGGAGTTGTATCTTTAGAAGATAAACCATAACGACCAGCAACGATCTTTGGAGCATTTGCCTTGCCATAGAATGCAGCCTGTACATCTAATGCAAGTGGCTCATATAAAGCACCCTGCTCAATTGTACGGTCTAATACTGCAATCTTCTTAGCAGTTTCAGGGATAGCCTTTAAGAACTTATCTACAACGAATGGACGATATAGATGAACCTCTAGGATACCAACCTTTTCACCCTGCTTAGTTAATAAGTCAATTACTTCCTCAGCACACTGACATACAGAACCCATAGCAACGATTACTCTAGTTGCCTTAGGATCACCATAGTACTGGTATGGTCTATATGTACGACCAGTAGCCTTAGAAATAGCCTTCATATACTTTTCAACAACTGGATATACACCCTCATACTGCTGAGCCTGAAGCTCTCTAGTCTGGAAGTATACATCGTCGTTTTGTGCTGTACCACGAGTCTTTGGATGACCTGGGTTTAAAGCTTCCTCACGGAACTTAGCTACAGCCTCTCTGTCTAATAATTTATCGAATACCTTGTAATCAATAGGTTCGATTGTGTTAACCTCATGTGATGTTCTGAAACCATCAAAGAAATGTAAGAATGGAATAGAAGACTTAATTGCAGATAAGTGTGCAACACCTGCTAAATCCATAACTTCCTGAACGGAATTTGAACATAATAATGCGAATCCTGTCTGACGGCAAGCCATAACGTCCATATGATCACCAAAGATTGCTAAGGATTGTGCAGCTAATGTACGTGCAGAAACATGAATAACGCCTGGTAAGCATTCACCAGCAATCTTATACATGTTAGGAATCTTTAATAAAAGACCCTGTGATGCAGTATATGTTGTAGTTAATGCACCTGCCTGTAAAGAACCGTGTACTGTACCAGCAGCTCCACCTTCAGATTGCATTTCTACAACCTTAACAGGCATACCGAATAAATTTTTCTTTCCCTGAGAAGCCCATTCATCTGTATACTCAGCCATTGGAGATGACGGAGTGATAGGATAAATACCAGCTACTTCAGTGAAGGCATAAGATGAATATGCGGCAGCATAGTTACCATCAATTGCCATTCTTTTAACTTGTTTGCTCATTTTTTTCCTCCTGATGAGTTAATAAATTTCCATAGGATATTATAAAACGATTTCGTTATTTATTCAATACCACCAAAGGAAAAAAATCCCATTTTATACATAAGTATAATGTTATCGAAAATTATAAAGAAAAAGTTGGCATTTTTTGCCAACTATTTTCGTGAATTTTAGACTTTTTTTCTGCCTGACGCAATTAATTCCTCTTCATATTCCTTAGGGTTTTTAATCGCATAATTTTGATGTTCCTCTTCTGCCGTGAAAAATGGAGTATTATCAAGTATAGGAACCTTACATTCCATTCCACATTCTAAGGATAAATGATACTTATATTCAATAACTGCCTTCTTTTCTTCCTTATCTGAATTAAATACTGCAGGGCTATAAGAATCTCCTCTATCTATATACTGTCCTCCATCATCAAATGGATCAATATTTTCAAAATAGATATCTACCATTCTTGTATAATCTGTTTTAGTAGAATCATATTCTATTAATATAGATTCTCTATGATGTGTAAGCTGTGCTTTTACCTCTTTATATGTTGGATTAATTTCACTACCTCCAGCATATCCACTTAATACTCTTAATACACCATCTTGGTCATAAAAAGGCCCTGCAATACACCAAAAGCAACCACCCGCAAATAATGCTCTTTTTAATTTACCCTCTTCAAAGGAATAAATACTTCCAGTATCATCACTAGATACAAAAGATGCCTTACCACCAAATAGATTTATAAATATATCGGATACACTTTTACAAACCTCTAAAGTACCATGTACTCCACCAAGCTTTAAATTAAAATCCCATACTGCCTTTATGGCATTCTCTAGCAATTCCAAATCACCAGAAAAATTCATCATTCCACCATAAGGTGCAATAACATATAAGCTCTTATCTTTTTCTATATATCTAATTGCATAGGATTCTCTATTAAATCCTTTAATTACAGATGCTTCCTTTACAATATCTGTAAATGATGCACCACTTGTATATATCTCTACCATAATTACGTCCTTTCAAAATTAAAGGCTGGAAACAATTCCAGCCTCGGTTTTTTATGCTTGAACCTTTACTACGTGCTTTGCTAATTGACCCTTCTCGCCAACTTCAGCATCAAATTCTACTTCTTGTCCTTCTTCTAGTGTCTTGTAGCCTTCGCCTTCAATTGCACTGAAGTGAACAAATACATCCTTACCTTCCTCAGATAGAATGAATCCATAGCCTTTTTCAGCATTGAACCATTTTACTTTTCCCTTCATAGAGAGTACTCCTTTCAAAACCTAACCATCGAATTTTAAATAAATTCTATATTTAATTATATATCAAACCTTATTAAATAACAAGATTATTGTCGTACTTTTTTAGACATTTTACATTATTTTGGTTGTTTTCATATGATAAATAACAAACTTTCTCTTTTTGTGAATTATCTTAAACGAATAAGTCTTTCTCTAATTGAAGATATGCCTTATTTTTACTATAATAAACTCATAGGAGTTTAGAAAAATGAAAAAGAAATTATTAGATTATTTTATAAAATATGTAAAAATTGATACGATGTCTATGGAAGATCAAGATACTATTCCATCTACAAAGAAGCAATTTGATTTAGCTAAGGTTTTAGTTAATGATTTAAAGGAATTAGGACTTCTGGATATTAAACTAACCGATAACTGCTTTGTAACTGCTTTGCTTAAAAGTAACTGCAATTCTAATCTTCATATTGGCTTTATAGCCCATATGGATACAATACCTGGATTTTCAGGTACTAATGTTAAACCTAATGTAATAGAAAATTATGATGGTAATACAGTTAAGCTAAAAGGAATAGAGCTTAACCCTATTCAATTTCCATTCTTAAAAAACTTAAAAGGAAAAACATTAATTACAACCGATGGAACTACAGTACTTGGAGCAGATGATAAGGCTGGTGTTGCAAACATTATGACTATGCTTTATTATTTCGTAAATAACCCAAGCATTCCTCATGTGAATATTCATGTAGCATTTACACCAGATGAAGAAATTGGTGGAGGTATTAGCGCATTTGATATTGAAGGCTTCGGCTGTGATTTTGCCTACACTGTAGATGGTGGAGATTATAAGGATGTAGAATATGAATGCTTTAATGCTTCTTCTGCTAAAGTTACATTTAAGGGACTAGATATTCATCCAGGCTCTGCCAAAGGACAGATGAAAAATGCAGCATTGATCGCTATGGAATTCAATCAGCTATTACCAATAAATGAACGCCCTGAATTTACAGATGGCTATGACGGCTTTAATCACCTATGCTCTATGGAAGGTGAGGTTGGAAGTGCAAGCCTAGTATACATCCTAAGAAATCATAATAAAGATATTCTTAATCGTCAAAAGAATGATTTTTATAATGCAATGGATTTCATCAATAAGAAATATGGAAATAATACTTGTTTAGTTACAATTACTGATTCTTATTCCAATATGGCAGAAAAAATTATGGAAGACCCTAGATGCTTAAATAGAGCCTATGAAGCAATTAAAAGGGCAGGCTTTGTTCCATCTTCTACTCCAATAAGAGGAGGAACAGATGGAGCGAATTTAACAAAAAGAGGATTAAATACTCCAAATTTAGGTACAGGTGGATATAATTGCCATGGCCCATATGAATGTGCATGCTTAGAGGAAATGGAAAATGTATGCCATATTTTAATTGAAATTGCAAAAGAATAATCTGGTTCTTTCTATTTATATACTTTTGGTTATTTTTAAATTATTTTTATTCATATATAATAATATTTAAGGAGGTGCCTATGAGCAAAAAAATATTAACGATTCAAGATATTTCCTGTTATGGAAATTGTTCTACTACAGTTGCATTACCAATTTTAGCTAGATTTGGAATTGAAACAGCAATTCTTCCATCTGCAATACTATCTACCCACACAGGTGGATTTAAGGATTTTACATTCCTAGATTTAACAGATGAAATGCCAAAAATCATTGACCACTGGTGGCATGAGGGTATTAAATTTGATGCTATCTATACAGGCTATATTGGAAACCCTAAGCAATTCAATATCATATTAGATGCTAAAGAAAAATTGTTAAAGGAAGATGGATTATTCATTGTAGACCCTGCAATGGCAGACCATGGAAAGCTTTATACAGGCTTTGATGAATTCACCATTATTGGTATGAAGGATTTAGTAAGCGTTGCGGATTATATATTACCAAATATATCTGAAGCTTGCTTTTTAACTGGAAACACCTATGAAGAGGTACAAGATGATGATTATATCAATCGTCTATTAGCTGATTTATATCAGCTTGGAGCTAAAAACATTATTTTAACAAGTGTTGCTGACGATTATGATTCTCTTGGAGTGATTTCTTATGATGGAATTACTAAAACAACAATCATGAAGGAGCTCATCGATAAAAGCTATCATGGCACAGGAGATATATTCTCCTCCTTAGTTGTTGCAGGAATATTAAATGGTAAGCCAATTAAGGAAAACCTAGATTTTGCAACAGACTTCGTCATGGATGCAATTGATATTACACTTGATGATCCAGACCATGATTATTCTACAAAGTATGAAGAAATCCTAAAAAGAAACATAAAATAAACAAAAAATTAGATAAGGAAAATCAAGTATTAATTTAATAATTTTCCATGTGAATTAACGTATATTATTTAAACCAAGACCAAAAAACCTCAAAAAGAGGCATTTTTAAAAACTATATGGTATAATGTAGATGGTTATTTAAACAAACAACCATTTTTACATAGTGAATGAATTATTCTCAATAGTTTATTCATAGAAGCGACTAAGGCAGCAGGGGACGCCAATCCATCTGCCTTTTTTCTTTTATAGAATTCAACTATCTTAGTATCTCTATTTGTTCTAATCATACATGTGATTGCCAAATATAATAAACATCTTAATTTCTTGTTACCTTTTTTGGATATCTTTAAATGTAATCCAGATATTTGACCAGATTGATATATTTGAGGATCTATTCCTGCATAAGCTACTAATTGACTTGCATTATCAAATCTATCTATGTCACCAATTTCTGCTAATATTCTAGATGCCAAATTATCTGCTATACCAGGTATACTTCTTATAATTTCATAATTTGGTAATTTCTTTGCTATTTCAATTATTTCATCTAAAGTTGTTTCTAAATGCTTTATTTGAGAATTTAGAGTATGAATTACCGTATCAAATTGAGAAACTAAATATGATTTATATGAACATCCTGAGGCACAGTTTTCGGCATAATCCTTTAATGCTTGTGCTTGCTTTAAAGAAAATGATTCTTTATGGCATGTATGCTTTTCAATAAATTTTGCTATTGTATCTAATCTCTTTTTACGGATGATTTCTGGATGAGGATACTCAAGTAGTAATGCTTGAACATAATCAATATATAAATTCTCAAAAATCTTATCGAAACCTGGATAAATAATATCTAACAATCTTCTAAATTCAATCTTCCAGCGTTTCATTTCACCAACTAAAAAGTCATAATATCTGCATTTTTCTTTCAAATCACTATATATTTCATCCATTTTAGAATAAATTCTTAATTCTTTAAGATAAAATACTTTAGCTATTGATGAACAATCTTTCGCGTCTGTTTTAGTTCCTCTAATATCACTTTTCCTAACCTTAGCTGATAGTAGTGGACTAATGATTGTATATTTGAAATCATGCTCATCCAAATAAGTTTGTAATGCTTTGTGATAAACACCTGTTGACTCAAATATTACAATACAGTCTGAATCATATTCTTTTTTTATTGAATCTTTAAGCTTTAATAATTCTTTAAAGCCTTCTAAATTGTGTTCTATCTTTTTAGGCTTTGTTATTGGTTCATCAAAACCTTTAAAACCTTGATAGAAGCTTGAGCCCTTAGAAACATCTAAGGAAATACAAAATCCTTTCATTTTCATTACCTCCAATATTTTTTATTACTTTGAAAGCTAGTTTTAATTTCAATTTAATATTTATACCTATTTTCGTTTGCTTTATACGAGATGAAACTCTCCATTAGATTTAAGCAGATTAAAATAATAAATTGAAATTTGGACATTTTTTTGTACGAGATACATCGCTATTCTCAAAAGAGGTCACGCCCATAGTTTCAAAAACCTTTCTTTAAATCTATGCCTAGATAAAAAGAAAAGCTGAGAGTCAAATATTCTCTCAGCCAGCTTATTTCGATAACGATGGAAAGACCATTGAATAAAGAGTCAAAGCTCTAAATGGTTTTAACGAGATCGCATGTGTGTCTCAATGATTAAATAACTTTCCATCACTATTATTATACATTAATATTAGAAATAAAAAAACCAAGAGATTAACTCCTAGTTTTAGTATACGAAAAGAGGTTGCACGAGCAACCTCTAATTTTTTTATTCTTCTAATCCAGAGTCAGAAAGTACACCGCAAGCAGCAGCAATTGCCTTATATGCATTCTCATCGAAAATGCTATAGTAGCCAGAATCAACTAATACGCTTGAGAATGTATCTGTAGCTTCATGTGGAGCATATAACTTCTTATAATCTTCAACACCTAAAGCCCAGTCTTCTACTGCCTTTGCATAAACCTCAAGTGCAGCAATTGCAGATGTACTATAGCTGATATAGTAACCCTGGTAATTTAATAAAACTAATTCAACCCAGCTATTGAAAATCTTATCAGTATCATAGCTCTTAAGATTTCTTTCAGTACATACATCAGACCAAGCTTTTCTTAAATCCTTTTCAAACTGTAGAGCACCACCATCAACAGCATACTTTGTCATATCCTGTGTATATGCCCACTTTTCAAGCTCATTGATTAAGAAGCCTTCAATAACTGTATTAGACATAGAATAAATCTTATAATTTAAGAACTCTGCTGTAGCAATATCACTTGCTGCATCAGTAGTTGTTAAATATAGATAGAATAGCATTTCATTACCCTGAGAATGAACTTCATTTAAATCCATAGAATAGAATTCAGAATCTTTAGCAGTAATGTGCTCATTATAATGACCAAATTCATGAATGAATGTAGAAATATCCTGACAATCTGGTCCTAAGAACATAAGTGGTGTACCATCACTGAATGACCATACATAACCTGTTACATTATCATTTGGAGTTGCAGAATACCAATAATTTCCACTTGTGAAATAATACTTGAAGTTTTCAGCCATTTCATCGCCAATTTCATTTTCTGCATAATCAGCAAAATACTCGAAATAGTTTCCATAGTAATCTCTGTATAAGCCAAGGAATTCGTTCCATGCGTTTGCATAAACACGAGTAGTCTTAGCATCTGCTTCTGAAGCTGCATCAAACTCCATAAATACACTATATGCATAATCATTAACTGGTACGATATATTCTGCAATATAGTCTGCTAATGCATCAGTATCTGCAACAGTGTATTCTCTACCAAAGTTTTCAGTATAAGCGTACTCTAAATAGTTATCATAATTTACAAAATCAGCATATTCCTTAGCAGCTGTAAAGTATGTAGTTAATGCCTCTGCAGCTGTCTTTTCACCCTTATAGTAGCTTGATAGTGCACCATTCATAGTCTGGCTGATTTCATTTAACTGAGTAGTTGCTTCTGGATTTAAGCCTTCAGCATAAGCTTTAACAGCCTCTACATCTAAATCACCGTTTTCATCTAAGTACTCATCATACTGAGAATAGTAGAATTCCATATACTTATTAGAATTATACGCAGCAAGGTCAATTTCCTCATCCATTGCCCCAAAGTCATCCATTAATGCTTCAAGCTCATCAGCTAAATCATAAGACTCAGGAGTATTATCCTTATCAGATAAAATCTTAGCTGCCTTATATTCATCAACGATATAATAATACTTGTCGCAGAAAGCATTATATAAATCAATAACTGCCTGTGGTTCTAGTTCTTCAGCTGCAATTGCATCAAGTACAGCCTGACCATAAGCTAAATAAGTATCTTCAGTACCAAGCTCATATGTAGTAGCTAATTCTTTACCACTAACATCTACTGGACCTTCCTCATAAATATAATTCATAGCTTCAATCTTAGACTTAAATAATTCATCATCAATAGTCTTAAGCTTAAGCTCATCATCCTTAGCAAGACCTAAAGTTTCAGCAGCGTTTACGCCATTACCAACGATTAATACTTCGTCTTCTGCTACGATTGCAACATCGCCTTCCTTTAATTCTTCAGCCCACTTAACATAACCTACTTCCTTAACATCTTCACCATTTGTTAAGTCAAGCATGAATTCATACTTATAGGCAGCACGGAATTCTTCAGGAGTAACATCAAGCTTTACGGAACCATCTTCCTTAACCTCTGCAACACTAACTTCAAATTCTAGGTAATCAATGTATAAGTCTGCTGCAGATACTTCATTCATATCCTCATCATAAACCTTACCATCAGAACCATAATAAAAAGCCTTAAGACCCTTGCTGACATATGTAGCAGGAGTAGCTTCATAGAATTTGTAAGTAACAGTTTCTGTAGTACTCTCTGTTGTAGTTTCAGTTGTGGTTTCAGTTGTAGTCTCACCAGTGCCTGTTTCAGTTGTAGTTTCTGTTGTTGTCTCACCAGTGGCTGTAGTTGTTTCTACTGTTGTAGTTTCACCAGTTGTTGTCTTAGTATCATCTCCACAAGAAGCTAAAGCTAATCCTGCAAAAAAAGTCATACCAAGAGCGATAAATTTTTTCTTCATAAACAATACCCTCCATTTTCTTTTATGTAAGTAATATTCTATAACGTTTTTGTTTAATTTCAATAACAAAATTAAAATTTTTATCAATGAAAGCGTATTTATTTTGAATAAAAACATCAAAATTAAAAGAAAAAGCCGAACAAACGTCCGGCTAATAGTATTTATTCCATATTTTTTAACAAAGTTAAGGTAACAGATGCACTTCTTTCTGCCATATCTTTTTCAAATTTAAAATACTCTTCTTCTTGATTTTCTTCTCCAATAATATCAGAAATATATCTTAAAACAATAAAATCAATTCCTGCTCTAATACATACCTGGGCAATAGATGCACCCTCCATTTCAATAGCAAAGCCATCTCCAGCTTTAATACCATTTAGCTGATCAAAGGATACAACAAATTGGTCTCCAGAATAAATCTTTGTACACTTATATGGTAATTCTAATCGATTAAAAATACTCTTAACAAAAATTAATAAATCTGGATTAACCATAAACTCTTTTGGAAGTCCTGGTACTTGTCCTTTTTCATATCCAAATGGTGTAACATCTACATCATAGTATAAAAGACTTGATGCGATGACAGAATCTCTTTTCTTTAATGGACTAACACCACCAGCAATACCTGAATTAATAATTAAGCTACACTGGAATTCACTAATTAATAATGTAGCTGCAATAGCTGAATTTACCTTGCCAACTCCACATAAGGATAAAACTACCTCATGGTTATTAATACTTCCTTCATAGAAGGTACAGCCTAGCATTTTAACCTTTCTTCCTTCTCCAATGGCATTTAATAAAATGTCCATTTCGGATTTCATTGCACAAATAATACCTATTTTATTCATTTTTTATCTCCTTAAAAACTTTATTTATATATTTAGAAATATCTAAAGGACTCATACATTCCTCTTCTATTTCCATACTCGCAAATTCACTGGCTCTACCAAGTATATAACAAGAAAGATTAGCTGCTTCAAAGGGTGTAATATCTAAATAAGCTAAAACTCCAGATAATATACCACTTAAGGTATCTCCACTTCCACCCTTAGCTAAACTTGGATTCCCAAAATTAGATATAGAAATACTCTTTCCATCGCTAATAATAGATGATGCACTCTTTAAAATTATAGTTACATCATACATATTTGCAAATTCCTTTGCAATATCTATAGGGTTATTTAATATCTCATTTGTTCCTCTTAAGGATAATCTTTCCATCTCTTTAATATGAGGAGTCATAATAACCTTACATTTTTTATTCTTAAGTGGAGACATACCATATTTTGCAATAGTATTTAATGCATCTGCATCTAATACTAATGTTTTATCATAATTTACTAAAAAATATAATATAACCTCATATAAATCTATTGATATATCCATACCCATACCTATAGCTATAGAATCCATTTTTAAAAGTGGCTTTAAAGCCTCTTCATCATATTTAATATGACCATCTATAGATGGTAAGGATGAAACTATTACCTCAGGATGTCTTAAAGCATATAGCTCATATACCTCCTTTGGTACATATAAATAAGAATAGCCAACCCCCATTTTAAATTGATTTAAGCTACTATACGCTAGCATAGATGCCCCAGGGTATTTATAAGAACCACCAATAATTAAAGCTTTTCCATAGCTTCCCTTATTGGTATTTCTATTTCTTTTAGGTAAAACTCCTTTAAAATCATTTATTTCATTGATATGAACGAATTCATTTGTAGGTGTTATACCTATAGATATAATTTCTAATTTCTTATAAGAATCTAATCCATCATTTAAAAATAAACCAGTCTTAGGATATTCTATAGTGATTAATAAATCTGCCTTTATAAATGCACCATAAGAAATACCACTAGTAGCATCAATACCTGTTGGGATATCCAGTGCTACTATAGGTAGCTTAGAATGATTTACCTTCTCAATTACATCTATATAATTATCTTTTAATTTACTATTTAATCCAAAGCCAATTAAACCATCAATAATTAAATCATAATCTAGCTTAGGTAATTCATAATAAAAATCACCTAAAAATAAATCCTTATTTGTTTTACAATCGATAGATAAATTTTTAGAAACTAAATAAGCATCTACATGAATACCCATCTTTAAAAGGTATCTACCTAATACAAGCGCATCTCCACCATTACCACTAGAGCCTACTAAGAGTAATACCCTTTTAGGATTATAATACTTTAAAGTAACCTTAGCAAAAGAGGCTCCTGCTTCTTCCATTAAATCAATGGATTTTGTTATATTTTGACAGGTATAGCTATCAATTTTTTTCATTACTTCCTTTGTTATAGCCTCCATTGCTACCTCCTACACTCTTTTAGATAAAGTAATAGCTAATCTTCCACTTTTTGATGTTCCGCCAATAGAAGAAACCTTAACTCTTCCTTTATGTCTAACACTAATTTCATCATCTAATTTACAAATATGTGATGGGTTTTGATTTGGAAAATGATTAA
The DNA here is from genome assembly GCF_003550015.1 of Anaeroplasma bactoclasticum. Classification (GTDB taxonomy): domain Bacteria; phylum Bacillota_I; class Bacilli_A; order Acholeplasmatales; family Anaeroplasmataceae; genus Anaeroplasma; species Anaeroplasma bactoclasticum. The sequence goes on along the minus strand of NZ_QXEV01000002.1, from coordinate 150,822 downwards.
TAGATACATCTCCTCTTTCTAAGTATTCTAACGCTTCGCTTCTAGATAAGGAATATGCATTTGCGATTACAACATCTAATCTTAAGCTAGATAAAAAATAAACCTTATCTTGATATCTAATTTCATTTTCTATAGGGTAATCTACCTCTTTTAATTCAATTGGAGCCTTACCAACACTTTTAAATTCAGCTAATAAAAAGCTAGATATCTCCTCTGTAACTGCTACATAGCATCTTTTATCTAAAGTAATTACAATATCTCCAACACATTCTCTTTTAATTCCAAGGCCCATTAAAGCCCCTAAAATACTTCTATGATATAATTCATAATATTTTTTATTATAAATTATTTCAAATACACGAATTTTAAAATCTTCCTTTTCTATATCATAAGTAGTTATAATACATCTCTTACGATCCGAATTAATGATTCCTCCATCAAAATATACATTTATATTATTCTCATATTTTGTTAAGGAAAGTACAATACCTTCTTCCGCATCATCTAAAAATGGTAGTAATACTACTCCACCTTCTATTACCCTTTTAATAGAAGATTCTATCCTTCTTTTAAAGCTTTCTAATCCTTCCATAAAATCCTACCTAATCTTATATGAGTGGCTGATGCCTCTATAGCTTCTTTATAATCATCACTCATACCCATAGATAAATATGGAATATCTATTTTATATTTTTTAGAAACTAAATCCCTTAAATCTCTTAATCTTTCAAATTGATTCTTTAAATCCTCGATACTATCACCCTTAATAGCCATCATCATGAATCCTACAATTTTAACCTTATCGAATTGTAATACCTGATTCATGAAATCATCAATTTCCATATATGGTACACCATCTTTAGATTCCTCTAAATTAATCGATACCTCAATAAAGCAGTTTAGTGGTTTTTCTCTTTCCTTATTGATTATTTTAGCTAGTTCTATAGAATCTAAGGAATGCAAGTAATCTATTTTATTAATAATCTTCTTCGCTTTATTTCTTTGTAAATGTCCTATAAAATGCCATGTAGGATTTATATCCTTAAGCTTTTCATATTTATCTAGGAATGCTTCTACTCTATTTTCACCAAAATTTGTAATATTGGCATTATATAAATCTCTCATTTCTATATCCGAAACATATTTCGTTGCTGCAACTATAGTAACATTATTTGGAATAGTTTCTAAGAATTCTTTTATATCTTCTCTTAAATGCATAATTATCGCCTCATGTTAATTATAAATTATATTGTTAAAAAAAGAAATAAGGAACAGTGGGAGCTGTTCCTTATTCCTTAAATTGGGAGAGTTATAGTTTGCTTATGACAGTCATCATATTTTAGGGAGTTTATATGATAACTTATTTCTTAAGCAATTACATTATATTACATAAATCGACATAAATTGTCAAAAAATTATGTGAAATTATATTTTTTTAGACAATTTCACTAAAACGTCTAATAATTGTCGAAGGGTACTGTGTTGAAGGCGTAAAAGATTCGTCATAATCGTTTCTTGAGCTACAAGGAAGGTTTCCAGCACTCTCACAGCCAAATCTTAAACCCCATCCACCTTCATAATTTAAATATTCTTGGAAATCATTATAATGATTATAAGTATAGAAGACATATCTTTCATCAATACTTTTAACATCATAATCACTTACAAATACAAATCTACAAATGTTTCTTTCAATATATTCTCCATTATTATAAGAATTAACTGTTTGTTCTTTTCTACTATAGAATTTATATTTATAGCTACCTGTTGTACCAAAATCTGTTTCAGTATAATATATACTATCTTCACCCATAATATTAGGTAATAATGGCTCATAAGGGTATCTATTTACATCACCAGAAAAGTTTGCTTTATTTACTCTTCCATAAATTCCCCATGTTTCAATACATTCGTTTCTATCGTATGAACTTGTACCATAATTACTATTTGGTGGTAATTCACCAAATGCGAGTAAATATGCTGCTACATCCTCCATTGATACATAACCACATCCATAATATATTGCATGATAAGAGCCAAAGGTATTTGGAATATAACCAATATAATTACCATTAGTAGCTAAAATATAAGTTCCTGTAGATACTCTTATATAAGTATCTTCTTCTTTTATTCCATTATCTAAAGGTAAATAGCCCTGTGGTGTAATATCTCCTGCAATAAAGCCACATTCACTTCTATTTTTAGCATCCTCATAAGTTATTGCAATTTCATAATCATTATAAAATTCATCAAAGGATAAATTTGTATATGGATTAGATACATTTTTAGGCTCATAAAATATTGCAGAAATGTTAGATCCATAAATAGTTAAATCAATACCATATGGATTTGTATCATCTACATTATAAATAATAGTATCTATACCAAAGGCTTCTTCTATAAAGCTAGAATATGTATAGAATTCCTTTTTCTCCTTCGTTGTAGTAGGAGTAACTGTAGTTGTAGTAGTTTCTAGAGTTTCTGTTGTAGTCTCCATAGTACTACTAGTTGTAGTTGTTTCTATATTTGTAGTTGTTTCTGTTAAAGTAGCTGTTTTATTAGCATCTACTCCACAGCTTGTTAAAACAAAGATAGTAAATACAAATGGTATTAAATATTTTTTATTCATTTAAAGCTTCACCGACTTCCTTAATCAATTCATCATAAAAGCCTATAAATTCATGGTCACTGTTTGGAATAATTCTTAAAGATACATTAGAATACTTTTCCTTAAGGTTTATACTATAAGAAATTGGAACTAATATATCTTCGCTTCCATGAATGATTATAACTTTAGTGAATGGATTAAGATTATAATATGATTCATCAGAAATATCAAGAAAATATTCCTTGGTAAATGTCATATTCCATAAATGAAGGTCTTTTCCCTCTTTAATTGGTTTTCCAAAAAACATTTTATTTTTCACACAATCATATATATTAAATGCAGGAGCAAGTAAAATGACTTTAGTTGGGCAAAATAAAGTAGATAAGTAATTTGCAACAAGCCCACCTTGAGAATGGCCTAGTAGAATAAGCTTTTTATATCCTTTCCTAAATCTTTCAATCATAAAGCTAGCATCTTGGATTTCTTTTTCCAATGTCATATCCTTAGAATCTCCATAGGATTCTCCATGACCAATAAAATCGAATCTTAATACATCATAGCCCATTTTTAATATATCTTTAGCTAACTCATTAAAAGGATATATTATAGAAGACATTGTAAGTCCATGAAACATTACAACTAATGTATCATTACCAGCTTTATCATGGATATAATTTATATTATTACCATTATTATTTATTCTCATAGCTTATCATACTTAGCGCTATTACCATAAGCCTTATCCTTAGGGTACTTCTTAGCATTCTTCTCCATTTTCTTTAATATTATTTCTTTAACATCTAAATTTAGTACAGATGCAAGCTGGATACAATAATTAAATACATCCGCAAGCTCCTCTTCTACTTGATTTAAATCATAATCTGTATCACTCCATTGGAAGCACTCAAGTAATTCTCCTGCTTCTATAGAAATACTTTTAGCCAAGTTAGATGGTGTATGAAATTGATTCCAATTTCTTTCTTCTGTAAACTCGTCTATCTTTAATTTTAATTCCTTTAATGAGTCCATTTTTATTCTCCTTTGGGGTCAAAAAATCAGCCATTTTGTTGGCTGATTTCTATTTTATTTATTACTGCAAATATTTATTAGGCTCTTCATATACATATGAAGCATTAGGTACTGCATCTAATTTTACATCATTATTATATTTAACATCTAGTGTTAAATGAATATTTCCACTTGCTTCATCAGGTAGTGGGAAATAAGATGTTGGAACAGCTAGCTTTACTGCTGTAATGATTCTATCTACTCTTTCTAAATTTAATGTAACATTTGTTAATCTACCAGTTTTAGCATTCATAGAGAAAGATAGATTCAATAATGAATTATCATTATTAAACATTAATGATAATAAGGAATCTAAATTTGAAATTCCTAGGCTTTCTTTTAAGCCTAATTTCTTTGCAAGTGCTGGGATTTCCTTTTCATTTAAATCTAAAGCAAAGGTAATATTATCATTTTCTACCTTAGAAATGCTAATACCTATTGTCTCAACAACTGCCTTAATCATTTTATATGAATCACTTTCATAGAAAGACTCGTCAATATTCCCCATAGAAAGTAAAGATTTTGCATCTTCCATATTAAATGGAATTCCTAGGTATTTTAAATAATTTGGAATATAGGAGCCATCTGCTTCTAATAATTCAGTTAAAGTCATTGTTTGATAATCATGAAGTAATGAAGTTGCAACTACACTAGAATAACCCATATTATGCATATCTGCTTTTTCATGCATATGGAATTCATTTTGAAGATTTTCAAGATATTCACCTGAAGTTGGGCTAAATAGCAATTCCTTTGGCGTAGCTGAATCTACTTCAGTATAGCCATATCCTTCATACATAAATACTCTAGCATTAGCAGTTAAAGACTTTCCCTTAATCTTTTGAACTGCCTCTCTATCCTTTTGCATAATTTCATCGGATAATCCATCATATAATGAAGATTTTTCATCTAAAGAAATATCTGTAAACTTTAAAGAAGCAGATCCTTCTGCTAAGAATTTTAAATTATTAAGTAATTCTTCTTCAGCTCTTAACATATCTTCTTCTGATGGTTCCACTTGCATAGAATGGCCCTGATACTGGTGAGTACCAATAGATACTCCAGCTTTTCCGTTCGCATTTAATTCTATATTAAAATTTAATCCATTAAAGCCTGATACATTGATTTTACCATCAAGTGCTAAATCAGCTTCAATTGCATAAAGCTTTTCTTGATCCTCGCTTAATGCATTTTTGGAAGCTAAAACTAAAGCCTTAGATACAGCCTCTGTATCCTCTGTTTGGCTAATCTTATAAGTCTCTCCATTTAAATCCTTAATCTCTACTTCACTAGCTCCACCACAACTTGCTAAAGCAATGCTGCTTAAAGCTAAAGTGGCGATTGCACCACAGCTTAAAATAATTTTTTTCATTTTTTTCTCTCCTCATAATTTAAATTTTTTACTGCCTTTTTCATAATACTACCGTTATTAAAAAAAGTAAAGAAAAACCAGCACTAGGCTGGTTAATTAAATTTATTTAATTAGGATTTAAAGATATCACCAATAGATTCTACTTCTTGATAAGTCTTATCACTCTTTGGATTTTCTGCTACTTTAACATCACCATTATATTTAAAGTTAACTTCAAAAGAAATAGAACCAGATAATTCAAATGGAATTGGAGACATATTGGCTAAAATTTCTTCAACAGATTTATCTTTATTAAATGCGCCACCAATAATTACATTTACTAAAACATTAATCATTTGAGGAACGATATCTAATGCACCACTAGAAAGCTTAAAAGATATTAATCTACCATTTTCAACATTAATAGTAATAGATGCATCTAATAAGGATTTTTCACCAGAGAAGATTGCCTTTGCAATAAGTAATGCATCACTATCATCTAGCTTCTTTACAAATTCAACAACTTCCTTTTCTGTAACATTTACTTCAAAAGTAACATTACCATTAGAAACATTAGATACTTTAACCCCAATAGCTGAAACCATATCAACTAAAGTCTGATAATCCTTTGATTCAAAATAGTTCTCATCAAACTTTAAAGAAGGAATAGATACTCCCATGGAGCCTGTAATTAAAGTGCCATATGTATCATAGAATTCAGTTAAGCTCTTAGTTTGATAATCATTTAATACCTGGCAAACTTGTATAGCAGAATCTCCAAAATCATATGGAGCCTTAACATATGTATGATTGATTGCTTCAAGCTCGTTACCTACTTGTGTGAATACATTAGCAAACTCTTGTGGGATTTCTGCATCCATTTCACCATAAATATATCCACCATTGGAATACATACGATAGTTTGCGGTTAAATCCTTTCCATTTAAGGCAGAAATTACTTTATTTGCACTTTCTAATTCTTCTTCTGTGAAATTCTTAAAACTATCATCATTCTTATCTATTGTCATGCTTGTACAATGACTATTGGAACTAGCACTTAAATAGAAGGATAAATTATCTTTTAATTCTTGATTATAATCATAATCTCCAACTCCTTCTTCAGTCCAATCTCTATATGTTTTAGTACCAATTGATACACCTGCAGAAATAGTATTATTTGACTTTACAGAACCAGTAATACCATAAGATGATGCAGTAATATCTCCATTAATAGATGCATCTAAGCCAATTGCATAAATCTTATCTGTATTGGAAGATACTACCTGATTTACTGCTAAAACCATAGCCTTAGATACAGATTGTGCATCCTCTGTTTGGCTAATCTTATAAGTCTCTCCATTTAAATCCTTAATTTCTACTTCTTTAGCTTCACCACAAGATGCAAGAGCAAATGCACTTAGTGCTAAGCCTGAAAAAGCAAAAACGCTCATAAACGCTTTTTTCATAATTTTAAATCTCCTTTTTGTTTTTGTTTTAAGTACTTATATAATACTCTTTTTTTTAAAAAAGTCAAAAAAAAGGCCAGCCATGCGGCTGACCCTATACTATTTAATTAAGCAGCAAATGGTAATTCGCCTAAATCTAAATCAGCATATTCATAAGAGCTGTTTGGAGCAGCTGTGAAGCTTACATCGCCATCAACCTTGAAGTTAGCCTCAAATGAGAAATTACCAGTTAAAGCACCTTCAGGAATTAAAGCTGTACCACCAGTTGAGCCCTGCATCATAGAGATAACATTTGCAACTACATTTACTAATGTAGCAATAACATCTACTGCCTGTGAAGAAGCCTTAACTTGAGTTACTACGTTCTTTACAACATCATATGAAATAGATAAAGATAAGAATGTAGTATCCTTATTAACATTATCTAAACCTAAAGTAGAAACCATAGCAGTAACTGCTTCTTCACCTAGATAAGACTTAGCAGCCTCTAATAACTTGTTAACAGTTAAATCTACACTGAATGTAACATTATTGTTATTAACAGAAGAAATCTTAACACCTAAAGCCTTAACAGCATTTACTACCTTAGTATAATCTTCACTTGTGAAGAAATCATCAGGAATAGATAAGCTTCCCATTGGCATTGTAGGTAAAGAAATATTAAACATTTCTAACATAGAAGAATACTTCTCGATAAATTCATCATAGCTTAATGTCTGGTAATCAGATAAAGCTGTAGAAACCATAGCAGCCATATCATCTAAAGGTAATGCCATCTTACCATAATAATTTAAAGCTAAATCTTCTTTTGCATTTGCCATTTCCTTTGGAGCATTTGCATCTAATTCAACATAGAATGCACCATCATATAAGAATGCTCTTGCCTTTGCAGTTGCAGTCTTGTTATTGTATCCTGAAACTGATTCCTTAACAGCATCAAGCATTTCTTTAGAATAATTTGCAAAACCTTCATACTTTTCATCTACAGTAACATTAGAGAACTTAACAGAACCATCTAAAGATGCTAATAGACCTAAATTCTGCTTTAAGAATGCAGCTGCTTCAGTATTATCTGCCTCAGCATAACCTTCTTCTGTTGGAGTATAAGCCTTATAAGTCTTATTACCTAAAGTTGCACCTACATATGCACTAGCATTAGCAGCAATATTACCTGTAATTCCCTGAAGAGATACATTAATATTTGCATCAACCTTTGCATCAACAGAGAATGCATAATTCTTCTCTGTCTTTGTCATACCATTCTGAGCAACTACTACTAAAGCCTTTGTTACAGCCTCAGAATCCTCTGTCTGGCTAATCTTAACAGTATTGCCTTGTGCATCCTTTACTTCAACTTCGCTAGATCCACCACAGGATGCTAAAGCTAAAGCACTAAAAGCTAAGCCAGCGAAAGCACTAGCTCTTAAAAACATTTTTTTCATTTTTTTGTCTCCTTTTTTTGTTTTGTTTTTGCTTTATTGCATATTATATTATACTACATTTTCACATTTAATCAAATTATGGACACTCTACCAGTTTTTGTGCTTTTTATAACAAGAAAAAAAGATGTTATAGTTTGTCATAACATCTAATACTTATAATACTATAGCTCTAGTAGTTAAATCAATATTCTCACCACAAGAAGCTAATACAACAACAAAAACTGCTAAGCCAGCAAAAGCACTAACTCTTAAAAATTTTTTTCTATATTCTTATCTACTAATTTAAATTTTGCGATACTATCGCCAGCCTATAATGACACATATATTGCAAAAACAACAAAAACAAACGTTATTATTAGAAATGAAACACGGTGTCACTAAATATAATTTGAGAATAACATTGCATTTTAAAATTTTATTTCTAGGGATTATTTTTATTTTTTCATTGCATTTCAAACTGAATTTGATAAAATAAGACTAGTTATGTATTAAATTTTATTTAATAAACTGGCAAAACTGATTGTCTTAACATGAAGGGAAAGCAAATTTTTATTTCGTGTTAAGATTTTCTTTTTTACAAGGAGGTAAACATGGAAAAGGAAACAAATTACATAATTGAATTAAATAACGTCTTTAAGATGTATGAAAACAGCGAATTTTACGCTGTTGAGAACTTTAACCTAAAGGTCAAGAAAGGAGAATTTGTTACTTTTCTTGGACCTTCAGGATGTGGTAAAACCACAACATTAAGAATGATTGCAGGCTTTGAATTACCTACATCAGGTGAAATTTTATTAAATGGAAGGGATATTTCTCTTCTTCCACCACATAAAAGACCTATTAATACAGTATTTCAAAGATATGCATTATTCCAGCATTTAAATGTTTATGACAACATTGCCTTTGGATTAAAGCTTAAGAAAATCCCTTGTGAGGTTTTAGATAAGGATGGTAATAAGGTATTAGATAAGAATGGTAATCCAAAAATCAAATATAAGCATTTAGATAAGCAAGTCATTCACGAAAAGGTATCTAATGCATTAAAGATTGTAGATCTAGAAGGCTTTGAAAAAAGACCTATCTCTACATTATCTGGTGGACAGCAGCAAAGAATCGCTATCGCAAGAGCTATCGTTAACGAACCAGAAATTCTTCTTCTTGATGAACCACTTGGCGCACTAGATTTAAAAATGAGAAAGGAAATGCAGCTTGAGCTTAAAGCTATGCATAAGCAATTAGGCATTACCTTCATTTATGTAACTCATGACCAAGAGGAAGCATTAACTATGAGTGATACTATTGTTGTTATGAACGATGGTAACATTCAGCAAATTGGAGACCCTAAGGGAATTTATGATGAACCAATCAATTCCTTTGTTGCAGACTTCATAGGTGAATCCTCTATTTATACAGGAACTATGGCTAAGGATAACAAGGTACGTTTCTTAGGTGCATATTTTGATGCAGACCCAGTAGATTTTGGTAAATTTCAGGTAAACGAAAAGGTAGATGTGGTTATTCGTCCTGAGGATGTTATTTTATCCGAAGGAGGAAAAGGCACAATTGATGGTGTTATCGCATCAAGAATTTTTAAGGGTATGCATTATGAATATATTGTAATGATTGGTAAAAATGAGCTAATCGTACAATCTACAAAATATTTAGAGGAAGGCATCACTGTTGGTTTATCTGTAGATCCAGTTAATATTCAAATCATGAAAAAGCCATATACTTCTAATTTCTATGATGGCTTTATTACTAAGAATCATCAAATTGAATTTGCAAACGCAGACTTCGATTTTGATATTACATCCCTATTCCCTAATTCTTCTTTCAATGAAAATGATGAATTAGTGGATGAAAATGGTCGTGTTATCCATTATGAAAATATGGCAATTAATGTTGAAGTTCCATTTGAAGCAATTCAAATTTCAGATGATTTAGATGCAAGTGAAATCAAAGGTAATATCATTTCTATGATTTACTTAGGTGATCACTACGAAATCATCGTAAGAACTCCTGAGGAGGAGGATTTCATGTTAAATAGTGAATGGCTATGGAACGAAGAGGATACTGTTTCTGTTATTATTGATAAATCCCAAATTAAGGTTTCCTTAAAGGGAGGTAACAAATAATGGGCTTCCTAAAAAGAATCGGATATGGAATAAGACATATGAATTTTAAGGCTAGCCTTTGCATTCCTTATGCATTATTTATGATTCTATTCATTTTAGCCCCAATTGTATTAATCTTATTCTATGCATTTACGAATTCTAGTGGACAGTTCACATTTGAAAATTTCCAAACTATATTTTCAAATTCTTCTAACTTCAAGGTTATTGGAATGTCCATTATTGTTGGTGTATTAAATACCTTAGTATGCTTACTTATTGGTTATCCTATCGCATACTTTTTAGCGAATAGCAAGTATAACAAAAATAAGATTTTAGTATATTTATTCTTAATCCCTATGTGGATCAACTTCGTAATTCGAACTATCGCAACAAGAGATATGCTTGCGTGGATTGGAATTTCTGCTGAAAACCATGCATTATTATCTACAGTTATTGGTATGGTATATAACTATTTGCCATTTGCGATACTACCTTTATATAACCAAATGCTAAAGCTTGACCAAAGTCAAATTGAGGCTGCCAAGGATTTAGGAGCTAACCCTCCTCAGGTATTCTTTAAAACAATACTACCTATGACAGTTCCTGGAATCATTTCCGCAATTTTAATGACTTTCATGCCTACAATGTCAAGCTATGTCATTGCAGATAAGCTAGGTGGAGGTAAGGTTACATTAATTGGTAATTTAATTGCAAACCAATTCTCCTCTACTGCTCAAAACTCTTATAATGTAGGTTCTGTTTTAGCAATTATTATGCTATTAATGATTGGTTTAACTACATTAATTTCAAGCATTGCAAATGACAAAAAGCCTGTTAAGAGAGGAGGATTATTCTAATGAATACCAAAACTCTTTCAACAGATGAATTATTAGCAAGAAAAAGAAAAGCGGAAAAGCTTCAAAAGATACTTGTTAAAATATTTATATTTTTTATATTAATTCTTATGGATTTACCAATTTTCTATTTAATTGTTAATTCCTTTACTACAGCTAGAATTACAGGTACATGGAATGGATTTTCCTTCATTCCATACCAAACATTATTTAATTATGCAGGAAATAAATATGCTCAAAAGATTTGGAATGCTGCAGGAAATACAATCCTTGTTGCGTTATGTGCAGGTGGTCTTGCAACCATAGTTGGTACTGCAGGAGCTATTGGTACCCATTATATGAAAAGAAAATGGTTAAAAAGAACATTTAGCTTTGTTAACCAAATCCCAGTAGTTAATGCCGAAATCGTTATGGCAATTTCCCTATGTATTCTATTTGTTTCTATGCAGTGGCCAAGAACTTTCTTAACACTAGTCATAGGACATATGGTATTAACTGTTCCATTTGTTGTATTATCTGTTGAGCCAAAGCTTGAACAGATGGATAATTCCTTATATGAGGCAGCTCTAGACTTAGGTGCAACTCAGCCTCAAGCAATCTTTAAGGTAATGATTCCTGATATCCTACCTGGTATTATTTCAGGCTTCTTACTTTCTGTTACTCTATCCTTAGATGATTATATTGTAACTGCATTTACTAAGCCAGGTCAGGGCTTTGAAACTATTTCAACATATGTTGAGGCAGTAACAAAAAAGGAATCCCTACCTATTCAGCTTAGAGCGTTTACTACTGTATTATTTATTGTAGTAATGCTTGTAATGTTTGCAATTTCTATGAGACTAAGAAAGAAGGAACAACGCTAATGAAAAAAAGATTAATTCAGACACTTTGTGCTACTTCTTCCCTAATCTTAGGAACCATCTCCTTATCCTCTTGTACTCATTATGATTTAACCTTAGTTGTTTATAACTGGGAGGATTATATATTTGAGGGTACAGATGAATATGGAAATATTGAAGCAAAATCAACTGTCGATAAATTTTCCGATTATTATTATGAAACTTACGGTAAAACTGTTTATGTAAGCTATGAAACATTCTCAACTCCAGAGGATATGTATAACCAGATGAAGGCAGGTTCTATTCAACCAGATTTAATTTGCCCATCCGATTATATGATTCAAAAAATGGAAGCTGAAGGAATGCTTGAAAAATTTGACTTTGATATGGAAACAAAGGAATATGGAGATAAGCTTTCTAATTTTAGAGATTATGGCTCTCCATATATTAAAGACTTATTCTATGAACAAGGCTTTTCTACCTTCGCAGTTCCTTACTTTTGGGGAACAATGGGATATTTATATGACCCAGAAAATGTAGATATGGACGATGCATCTACTTGGGAATTACAGTTTAATACCAACTATAAAGGTAAAATTGCATTAAAGGATTCTATAAGAGATACTTACGCAACTGTAATCTTACATGTATACCAAGATGAAGTATTAGAATTAAAGACTAATCATGATAATGGTATCTTATCCGATACAGAATATAATGAACAGCTATCCTTAATCTTTAACAGATGCGATAATGAAACATTAGCTAAGGCTGAGGCTGCCTTAATCGGATTAAAGAAAAACATTTATGGACTTGAAACCGATGATGGTAAAAACGAAATGGTTAAGGGTACATATTGGATTAATACTGCATGGAGTGGTGATGCAGTATATGCAATGGATCAAGCTGATGAGCTTGGAAAGACACTAAACTACATTATTCCAGAGGAAGGCTCTAATGTTTGGTTTGATGGTTGGTGTATGCCTAAGGGTGCAAATAAGGATTTAGCACAGGAATTTGTTAATTTCATTTGTGATCCTGAAATTGCAGCCGAATGCATGGAATACACAGGCTACACTTCTCCTATTGTTGGAGATGCTATTTGGGACTTAGTATTAGATTGGTATGAAGAAGACCCAGAGGAAGTTGATTGTGATTTAGTTGATTTATCCTTCTACTTCGGCTATGAGGCAAAAATATATGTAGATCAAGAAGAGCGTGGAAGACAATTTGATGCCCAGTATCCAGATGAAGAAACATTAGTAAGATGCTGTATTATGAAGGATTTTGGAGATCAAACAGCCGCATTAAATCAAATGTGGTCAAATTTCAAAGCTGCATTCTAAAAAGTAAAGGACCTGTTTTTGCAGGCCCTTTTTCTATTTCTTATAAATAAATACACCATATCCTTTAACATATCCATCGGATACAACACCACTAATAAGATCCATTCTTAATTTTAATTCATCAAAGAATACTTCCTTATCACTAGCATTATAAATGATGACATAATGCTCCTTTTCTATACGAATAGTACCTAAATCATCATTACAAGTAACAAATAAATCCTCTTCTTCTAAAAAAGATGGATATGTCTTTCTTACAGAAATTAAATCTCTATACCAAGAATACATTTCTAAATCCTGATATTTTTCATCCCAATACATTCCTCTTCTGGAGTCTGGGTCATGTCCACCCTCCATACCATATTCATCACCATAATATATAAGTGGCATACCAGTGGATAATAATTGGAATGCTGAGGCAAGCATCATCTTCCCCTTATCATATCCAACACTATTATAGAACCTTTCTGTATCATGACTATCTAATAGATTCCATAATATTGGGTATACTCTGTAATGAACCTTACCCCTAATTGTAGATAAGTCATTATAAAATTCAGATACAGTTAGTCTATTCTCACTTAACAATCCCTTAACTGCGAATAGGAAATCATAATTCATAACTGTATCCCATTCATCACCATCTAAAAAGTCATCTGCATAATGCCATACCTCTCCAATGATTAAGGTATCTGGATATTCTTCTTTGATTTCATTTCTTAAATCTCTAAAGAAGGAATGAGCTATTTCATCTGCAACATCAAGCCTCCATCCATCAATCTTGGCTTCTTTAATCCAATATTTTGCAACGTCGATAAAATATTTTCTTACCTCTTTATTATTTTCTTTCAATTTAGGCATTCCACCAAAGTAGGAAAAGCATTTAAAATTAGGCTTTTTACCAAATTCCATTACAAGAGGGAAGCTATCAATATAATACCAATTCAAATATTTAGATTTTTCTTTATTCTCCATAATATCCTTAAATGCAAAGAATTCTCTGGATGTATGATTAAATACTCCATCTAAAATAATTCTTATACCAAGCTTATGTGCACTATCTACTAATTCAATTAAATCCTCCTTAGATCCAAAAGTAGGATCTATTTGATAATAATCAATTGTATCATATTTATGCATCGATGGGCTTCTAAAAATAGGAGTCAAATAGATGACATCCGCACCAAGCTCATGGATATGATTTAATTTTTTAGTAATACCCTTTAAATTACCACCTAGATTGGTCATATGGTTAATTGGTGCTTTATACCAAATTTCTTCAGATACATCGATAGATGATGCAAATCTAGATGGGAATATTTGATATACAACCTTATTCTTAGCCCAAGCTGGTACAATAAACATTTCTTCTTCTCTTAATGTTTGTGGTAAATCAAACATATAATCAATAGTTTCTATATTTTCTTTAAAAAATCTTTCATTACCAAAATACATTACAGAGCTATCACTACCAATAAGCTCAAAATAATATCTTAAGCATACTAAATGAATATTAATTTTAACCTGATAATAATCTCTAATAGAATCACTTGCATACTTTTCCATTTCTATAACTTTTCTTGTATCAAACCTAGAAACTGGAATGTATTTATCCTGGTAATGCAGAATGATTCTTTTCATATCATTCTTTTTTGTTGTGATGCGAATTAAAAATAAATCCTTATCTAAGGCATAGGCATATCTTTTATTCGCCCCATGTAGTACTGAAGAAATCTCCATAATAATCGTCCCCTTTTTTTATCTCTCATACTTAAAGTATAACATAACAAAACAAAAAGAAAAGACACATAAAATGAGATTTTGCCCCATCAAACATGTGTCTTTTCTATAACGATTTTATTGTTTTATACCTATAATTTTTTCTAGAGTTTTCTTTAAAGCGATAGCTTCTTCTACAGTTAAATTTACGCAATTATTCTTCTGCATAGCTAAAGGAACACTTACTGCCCTATCCCTTAATTCTTCGCCATCTTTAGTAATCTCTATAATCTGAACTCTTTCATCTTCCTTATCTCTAGATAAGGTAATATAATTCTTTTCTCTTAGCTTTCTTATTAATGGAGAAATTGTTCCTGTATCTAAATATAGCCTCTTACCAAGCTCTGTAACATGAAGCTTTTTTTCCTGCCAAATTACCATCATGGCAATATACTGTGTATATGTTAAATCCAGCTCATCTAAGAATGGCTTATATTTTCTTACAACTTCCTTTGCTGCAACATATAGTGGGAAGCATATCTGATTTTCAAGCTTTAAACAATCATATTTATCCATAATATTACTTTAATGAAGCCAAAATAGTAGCCTTCATTGTTACTCCTACAAATTGTTTTACCACTGAACCATTCTTAAAAATCAATAATGTTGGAATAGATACAATTCCAAAGCGCTCTGCTACTTCTGGAACATCATCTACATTTACTTTTGCAACAACTACATCACTATTTTCCTCTGCAATAGCATCCACAATTGGAGATTGCATTCTACATGGTCCACACCAATCTGCATAAAAGTCAACTAATAGTGGCTTTTCACCTCTAACTAATTCATCAAACTGCTTTTCATTTTCAATTAATACAACCATCATTTTTTACCTCTTCTCATTAATATATTTTATTGCATCTAAGGCAGCCTTTGCACCTTCATATACTGCCTTATTAATTTGTAATAATCCACCAACAACATTTCCTATAGCATATACACCAGGGACTGTTGTTTTCATATTCTCATCTACAATAATTAAATCTTTCTCCATATAGATTCCAAGCTTTTTAGCAAAATCAGCGCCCCCTGCTTCTCCTAGTGCGATAAATACACCCTTACATTCTAATTTTTCATCATCCTCAAATAAAACATAAGAAATTCTATCTTCTCCTGAAACTTCCTTTATTTTTCTTTCATCAAATGGAATATCTGTATCCTGCTCCATCTTTAATCCATTGGTTAAAATTTTAACATCAGAAGTTACATTTAGAAGTTCTGTTGCCTCACTAATTGCATAATTACCACTACCAATAACTACAACAGGCTTTTTTCTATAAAAGAATCCATCACATATAGCACAATAAGAAATTCCCCTACCTTCATATTCTTCTACACCTTTAATGTTTGGCTTTAATTTCTTATTCCCTGTTGCAAGAATAATAACCTTCGCTTGATATTCTTGACCTATAGTTTTTACATTAAATTCCATTTTTTCATTCATTAAAATGGATAATACTTCACTATCTAAAACATCTACTCCTAAAGCCTTGGCTTGAGAAATACCATTTTGGTATAAATTAGCTCCAGTAATACCATTTGGAAAACCATAATAGTTTTCAATCCTATGAGCTTTTTCAAGCTCGGATTCTCCATGATATAAAACTAATACATTTTTATTTGCTCTTTTTAAATATAAGCTTGCAGATATTCCTGCAGGACCTGCACCTATAATGATTGCATCATACATATTATTCACCTAATAATTCTTTAATTTTATCTTCCATTAAGGATGGCTCTTCAATAGGAGATAATCTCATTATAACATTACCAGCCTTATCTACTAAGAATTTTGTAAAATTCCATAAGATATCTTCCTTCTTTTTATAGGTTTTAGATAATCCCTTTACCATACCCATTTTCATTTTATGAGATACACCTCTTATATCATCCTCTTTAATTTCTTCTTTTAAGAATGTATATAATTCAAGCTCATTATCTCCATTCACATCCACCTTTTTAAACTGATCAAAGGATGTTTTATATTTCGCAGTACAAAACTCATGAATCTCATCATCGCTACCTGGAGCCTGGTGACCAAACTGATTACAAGGGAAATCTAAAATCTCAAGTCCCTTATCATGATATTTCTTATATAGATTTTCTAATCCCTCATACTGTGGTGTAAACCCACAGCCTGTAGCTGTATTTACAATAATTAATACATTCCCTTTTAATGATGAAATATCAAATATACTATCATCTCTTCTTTTTACTTTATATTCCTTATCATATATGCTTGCCATAAGGTTTACCTCTCTTTCATTGTTCACAATTATATTGTACACAATGTATTTCAATAAGTCAACATTATTTTATAAATCTTTACGCCATAAATAAAACCCCACTTCTTCTGAAGTGGGATCCATAAATTTATTTTTCTTTATCGGTAACAGAATGAGGTATAACCTCCCAGGTTTTACCTTTCTTCTTAAACATTCTAAAGAATGAAATAATATAAGTAGCTAAAAATATTGGATGATATAAGGATACTAAGATTGCTCTTATTGGCTTTATATCATTATTCTTTCTATCTAGTAAGAATATAATCAAGGATATAACAAAAACAACAATATAATAAAATGAAATACTTGCTATTACAAAATATATATGTCTTACATCACCCTTGCCAGTTACAAGCTCAATAATGGATAATACTAAATTATATAAAACAAAGGCGATAAAGGCTATAGCTGCACCAAAGGCAGAGAATCCTTGAAGATTCATCTTTTTTAAGCCCTTTTGATTATCCATAAACCCTTTAACCCAACGAGTTCTTTGCTTAATAGAATCCTTTAAATGAATTGGCTGCTCATCATAAAATATAGCATCCGATACATAACAGGATGTAAGCTTATTCTCTTCTGCATATTTAGATATTTCATAATCCTCTGTTAAAGAATGAAATGGCCATCCACCAAGGGAATTGATAATACTAGCCTTAATACAAAAGCCTGTACCAGTTAATAATACCATTTCACCAAATCTAGTTTTTAATTCATTTTGGAAATTAATAATTGAAAATGTTAATCCAGATGCTCCAGAGGTTGCACTAGAATTCCAATTCTTATTATTTCTATTTCCGACAACAATATCAAACCCATCTAAAAATGCATCATTCATTCTAGCTAAATATTCATATTCAACAATATTATCTGCATCTAAAACTAAATATGCATCATATACTCTATTTTCTTTTAATATCTTCTTTACTATCTCATCAAGTACATAGCCCTTTCCTTGATCCGTTGTTTCTCTTACATAACAATATACATTACTAAATTCTTTGCATATTTCAATTGTAGGATCATCAGGCTCTTGTACCATTACATAAATATCATATTTCTTATGTGGATAAGAGGAATCATAAAGAGCTCTTAGGGTTGAGGCAATTACCTTGGATTCATTTCTTGCCGCAATGAATATTGCAAATTTAGTTATAGAATTCTTTTTAGAAATTGTATATTTCTTAACTGTAAAATATTTTAAATTTGCAAATATGAATATAGTAATAAAGGCATAGAATAAAACAATTAATATTATATTGACTAAGGCTATAACATCAACAACACCATCTGTTAAATTTAAGCTCCAATAGATAGGCCCTTTTTTATCCTCACTCATTAAAATATTAACAAAGCCATATGTTAAATCTCCAATTAAAATGAAATAGAATATAGCTCCTCCTACCATTTCTCTTGGTCTATGCTTTTCCCTCATCATATTTAATATTGGATGATATACAAATTTTAAAAATAAATAGAATAATGTTGATATACCTAAGGTTGTAAAGAATTCTGCATATTTTGTTATATGAAGCGCCCATTTGCTATAATCAAATATATCTACATGAATTACTAAGTGCCAAAAATAACCAATTGCGATTTCCCCACCTAAGATTAATCCAAATAGGATAATAAAATAGATAATATTAGATATTATTTTTGTTTTTAGGGAATGAGATTTAATAATCTCTATTCCAAAAATAGATGGAGTATCTGGCTTACCAATAATATAGAATAAGAATGCCATTAAGCCATAGGCTGCATTAAATGGCAATATATAATTACAATTATCTATAGTACCTGTAGCTATTACCTTAACAACATTTTCTATTACAAAACCTACAAAAGAAAATAATATTGCAATAACACATAGATAACAAAAATCATGCTTGAATTTTGTAAAAAAACTATTCTTTGCCATAGGATACCTCCAATTATAGTTATTATAATTTTAAACTATTTTTTAAAAAAAGAAAACACTTGTACAAAATTAAAAGCACTCGAAAGAGTGCTCTATTTAATGATTTCTTCTTTTAATACTATTTCAAATGGCTTATTTGTTTTAACAGCTACAGAAATATAATAATCTGCAAGAGTTGTAAATTTTACCATATAAGAATTATCCTTATATTCAATTAAGCCTGTACCAACAGGAATATTTTTAATTTCACCAGATAAACCAGACCCCTCTGCCTTAGCGATAGCTTCCTTTAATGTCCACATTAAAAAGAAATCCTCAGGCTTTTTAATTAATTCCTTATCTGATTCAGAAAAAGCATAATTAATTAAGGATTCTTTAACCTCTCTTTTTTCTTCTATATCAATACCACATTCATTATCTGAAATAACAAATACGACATAATTTTTACAATGAGAAATATTAAAAAAGCCTTTAGGAGATACTAATTTACCAGAGGATGTTTTTTTCACATCATCATTAAAATACTTATGTACAAAATAGCCTGCACCTAAGGATAATAATTGATCCTCTTCATTTAAATAAGCTAAAACTCTTTTTTTTCTTTCCTCCGAAACCTGACTTAAAAGATATGTTCTATAAAATTTAATTTCAGATAAAGATAAATAATATACTGTATATTGCTTCATGTTATCACCATTTTTATTTAATCATATTTTAAGTTAAAGTAAAAGTCCCAATAGGGGCTAACTTACATAAAAGCTTTAACATTGAAGTTTCTTTTTTGGATGCTTTAAAGTGATATTTTAGTGTCTTGAATCTCATTTTTTCGCCTCCATTTCTATATTAATATTATAGTTCAAAAATAGCAAAAAATCCATTAGGTAAGTCATTTTTGAGTTTTAGAAATTCAATATAAAATAGAGTGAAAATGGCGTATTTTGAATTGTATTGTTATCAAAATCAAAGAATAAAACAAAATGCAGAAATACAATTTCCTAGTAAATAAAAAAGGATACCCCAGTATCCTCTTTTAAATTCTATAACGTAATATAACAAGCAGGATGTACACCATTTTTAGTTTGGGTAACCCAACTATAATTATTGTTCTTCTTTTGTTTCTAATTCATCTTTAATGCCATTAAAGTTTCTATCATCACAGTGATATCTTAATATGAAATATAAGATTCCTAAGACAATATAAATACCTGAGAATACAAAGAATACATAATTATTTATTACTCTAAATAATAATACACCAAGTACTCCACCTACTATAAAGCTTAAAATAGCAAATAAAGGAATAATTCCTGTAATAGCCTTTTCGTTTTTATTTCCTCTTAGCTTATATCCTATAAATACACCTAAATCAGTAATATTACCAGACATATGAGTCATTCTTACAACTACACCTTTAAACGATACTACCATACCATTTTGTAAGCCCATTATTAAAGCGAATAATAATACTCCATATTCTACATTTAAGAAATATGAAATGATTATTAATATTCCAATAGATACAATAATTAAACCATATCTTTTATGCATATAGAATGCTCTTTCTCCAGTTATAAAACCAGATATAACAGCACCTACTAAAAAGGCTAATATTACTCTAGTAACATCCCAAAAAGCAGTAAAGCTACCATCTGAAATACCAATAGCCGCTTTAGATACTAAACCTGTTAAATGGGAGACAGTTGTCCCATTATATCCTAAAATAGATATAGCATTAATAGCTCCTGCTAAAGCAGTTAATATACACATCCATAACAATAATGTTTTTTTATCCAAAATAACACCTTCTTATTATAAAGAATCTTATTTTAATTCAAATATAAAATAATTCTAAAACATTATAACATTTTATGCAACTTATAAAAATATAAAATAAAGCATTATTAATTACCTATAGTTTTATATGTTGGAATCTCATTTTCCATAATATAAATTAGTATTAAATCATAATTACATAGATCTTCAATTTTTCTTACCATAAAAATTAAATAATGGTTATTTTTATTTTCATATCCGATAAAGGATATGTATGGCAGGTATAAATATAATTAAATCTCTTATCCGTTGCTCTTCTAGAATCTCCCTTTAATATGAAGTATTCTCCATCTATGACCTTGCATCTACAAGCTCCACATTCACCACTTCTACAACAAGTTTTAATTAAAATACCCTCTCGCTCTAAGGCTACTGCTATTGCTTCATCTGCCCTTGCATCAATAATATCTTCTTTTATTCCTCTTACTACAGTTAATTTATAAATATTAGAAGCCTTCTCTATAGGATATCCTTCTTCCTTAGATATATCCTTAGGATTTCCTAAGGCTTCCATTCTTATTCTTCTTAAGGGTACATTTAATGCTTCTAATTCCCCTTTAATATAAGAATACATACTTCCTGGGCCACATATAAAATATGTGGTTTTACCATTTTTGGGAGCATTATCTATAGAATACTTCTTTATGATATCCTTAGATATATATCCTTTTTCATCATTATCATATAATTCTTCATCAATACCAGATATTACATGGATTACCTTAACCTTATTTGTTTTCTTTGTAATCTCATTTAATTCATCGTATAGAATAATATCCTTATGAGATATAGAGCCATATAGAATTGTTAAATTGATATCTAATGTACCATTTAAAATCTCTTGAGCCATAGAATAAAAAGGTGTAATTCCAGACCCTCCCGCAATTCCTACAATATTATTTGAATCTCTTAATGGCTCATAATAGAAATGTCCAAATGGCATTTCTACGGTTAATGTATCTCCTTCTTTAACACTTGAATACATATAATTAGAAATAAAACCATCTAAAGTATTTCTTACTGTTATTTCAAAATATGGATTATCTAGCTTTGCTTGATATGGTGCACTACAAATAGAATAAGGTCTTGTAGTAATTGTATTCCCTATTTGATACTTTATAGATACGTAATTTCCTGCTTGAAATACTGGTAAAAAGCCATCAATTGGAACTAAGGTATATTTCTTTGCAGTTTTAGATACATCCTTTATTTTTGATACAGTAACTAAAAATGGAGCAGGGTGAAGCATTCTTGAAACCATATTGATTGGATCTTTATAATTATTATCCCCACTCGCATTTTTAAATGCTTCTTCTCTTTTCTTAGTTACTCTAGATGCACCACTTACATCCTTTAAAAAGCAATTAATCTTTGTCATATTACTTACCCTCCGTATCCATTTGATCAAGTAGCGTTTTTGCTGCTTTTCTGCCATTGGAAATTGCAGGTGCCATACCATCCCCACTAATAGCGTGTGCACCACAGAAGGCTAAACCCTTAATATAGTTTTCACCATCAGCCATCATTAGTCTAGCTACAACATGGTCTTCCATAGAATGCTGATATCCATAGATTCCACCTAAAAAGTTAGAAGTATAATGAGCTACTGTATGAGGCATTTCAATTTCTATTTCTATAATATGATCAAATAAATTTACACCTAAATGATCAGAAATTGTTTTTATCATATCAAAGGCCATTTTTCTTTTTATTTCATGATAATTTAAATCTGTAATATCTAAAAATGCCAAAGGACTTGGTAGGTATGTAATCGATAAGGATGTATATCCTTCCTTAACACAAGAAGGATTTGCATAATTAAGACAAATGGTAGTTAAATAATCATATGGGCCTAAGGTTTTACCTTGCTCAAAGAATTTATCTAAATCCATATTAGATTCTGATGAAAAAACAGAATAATCATGAATATTTAATTCCTCTGGAGTCTTATCTAATATTAATACAACACTTACAACAGATACGCCCATCTTTCTAGCATTGGTATTTTGATATGCTTCCTTAGGAACACTATTTATAGGCTCAATCATACGTCCATAACAAGTATTAGGGTATGCACTACAAGCAACATAATTAGAATAAATTATATCTCCTCTTTTTGTTTTAACCCCATATACATGACCATCTCTAACTAATATTTTATCTACATCTTGTCCATATTCATACTGGACATTCATTTCCTCGCATGCCTCTTGCATACGTAAGGATAATTCATGAGAGAATTCCTTACATACATAAGATCCACCAATAAAATAATCAGCCATTAAAAATGCATATATAGTGAATGGTAATTCACTAAATGGACTTCCTACATATATCCAATAGGCCTTTAATATATCTATAACCTCACTTGGTAAATCAAAGCTTTTCAAAACCTCCTCTGTAGAATAGCCTGCAGTTCTTACTAAGCCTTGATGCTTAAGTAGCATTTGTAATTTGGACATACTCGAATCAGATAATACATTTACAGAATTATAAACCTCAGCACATAGATTCATAAACCTATTTACTTCTTTAAATGTATTTGGATATTTTTCATCAATTTCATGGGCCATAGTGAACTCACCAGGAATAAAAATATCATTTTTAACAGAACCAGTAAATCCAGCATGAAGTGTAATATCTATATTTTCTTTAGGTACACTTATTCTATAAGCCTCAGGTACTCTTAGCCAATCAACCATAACATTCATTTCTTCTAAAAATTGTCTTATTTTAAGTGGCATTTCCTTAGGTCCTATGGACATCATTTCATGTAAGGTGGCTTCCATTTCCATACCGCCTCTTACAAAGGATGTTGTAAGTCCGCCAGGTAAATTATGTCTTTCCAATATTAAAACATCTTTCCCATTTTTCGCTAAGGATAATGCACAGCTCATACCCGCTAAAGCCCCACCGATTATGATTGCATCATATTTTTCTTTAAAATACCCCATTCTTTTGATTCCTTTCTATTCCAAATCCACAATGGGAATTATACCACAAGTTGTTTCTTTTTAAATAGGTATATTTAAAAATAAAAAGGAACTTGCGTTCCTTTCAATTATCTTTTATATTGTTCCCCTTCTTGGATAATACTTGCCATTTCCTTTTTCATTTTGGAATTGTTTTCTTCTACCATTTTTATATTCTTTTTCTTAACAGAAATATAAATAACTCCTGGTATAATACCTAACAATAATAAAAACATTAAAGCAATTTCATTAATTTTAGGTAGAGGCTTTATTTGATTTTTAGCATCATAATATCTTTTTTCTAAATTAGAAAGAGTAATATAGTTTCTTAAGTTTTTATCTCTTGTTAAAACTACATATTTAATTTTTTTCTTTCCGCCACCCTCTTCTATTTCTTCTTTAACCTTCCAACCAAAATTCTTATTATCACTAATTTCTAATTTTTCACTTAGTGGTAATTTCTTTTCTTCAAACATATAATCCTCTCTTTTTATAGGTCATTGCCTTCTTCATTAACTAATAGAACATAAAATATATCCCCATATCTATCGTCATGAACTAAACGACCAAAATCTCTAACATGCTTAATTCTACCTGTTTTAGTTATAATCTTATATCTTACATAATCCCTATTTTCTGTTTTTCCAGAATGGATTTGTTCCCAAATTTCTTTATCCACTCTTTCATAATCACTTGGATGTACAACACCCTTAAATTTATAATCTACATATTCCATAAATTCATCGATGTCTTTACAATCAAACATGCGAATACAATCTAAATTCGCATATAGCATTCTTTCACTTTTCGCTTCATATATAAAGATAACGCCAGGTACATTTCCAGTAATTTCTTTCATTGAAAAGCCTATTCTTTGTCTTTCCCCTAGCATCATGGTTGCGTTATATCTATCGCAACCATTCTTGGAATGGAATTTTACATAATAAAGAGCACTATCCGCTTTAGAATATAAATCTACAAGCTTTTTCCCATCAAATGGATATATTGTATATCCTAAAGATATAGTATATGGGGTTTTTAAACCATTATTACTATATGTTTTTTCCTTTGCGACAAAAGAATTTAATATATCTTCAACATTCTTTTTAGAATTATCCTTTAAAATTAAACAGAATTCATCTCCACCTGTTCTACCTATAATCGCTTTAGCACCAAATTCTCTTGTTAATGATTTTGCAAATGCCTTTAAAGCTATATCTCCAACAGGATGGCCATATAAATCATTAATTGTTTTAAAATCATCAATGTCCATAACGGCATATATGAAATTAGAATCCTTATTCTTTTCATAAAATTCAGCTAATTTTTCATTAAATCCAAAGCGATTTAATAATCCTGTTAAAGCATCATACTTAGATGCTTTTTCTAATCTTTTAACTAATACATGATTTCCAACTCTTGATGAGATGAAGTGAGATGCATCTTCAATAATCTTTTCTGCATCTATTTCTGTATCTTCTATATAATTATCTACAACTAAAAAGCCAATTAATTTGCCTTCATTATATAAAGGATAAGCAAATAAGCGAGATACATTTAAATTATTTAATAAATCATATAAATATAAATCTTTTCCAATTAAGGATTCTACATCGTTAATTTCAATGAATGGTCTATCTTCTAGAATATCTAACCAAGTTCTAAACGCGGATAAGGGGATATTTTTTAAAGTATTTATGGATGGATATACTCCATCTTTGGTATATTCAAAGGCATTATCTACTTTTATACCATCTGTTTCTAAAACATATATACGATCAGAATCAATCGCTTTACCAAGCTCCTTCATTACTTGATTCATAGCTGTATTATAAGGAATATCTGAATTTAATAATTTAGCAATACGAATTATGATATTATCTGTCATAAATGCTTTTTTTAATTCTTCTGATTTTTTATTTTCTTCATCAATATTAAAAAATACACAGCTACAATATCCTTCTTCTTCATTAGGTGCTATTGCGTAAGCAATCCAGTATCCTAAGTCTAGAGCATAAGTAAAATTATGCCTTCTTTCCTTTTTATATAGGCATTTATATAAGTCATCCTTCCAAATATCATCTACGTTTGGAAATATCTCTTGAAATGATTTTCCTACAATTTCCTCTTGTTCTTTTCCTAAAATTTTACAAACATCATCATTGACATAAGAAATGATTGCATCCTTTACCATTGTTTTTTTGGCATTATATTCTACTTTATAAACCACATAAGCAATAGGAATATCATTATAAAAATTAGGAATATATCTCAAAATATCCTTCATAATACTAAACCCACCAATTAACAATAATCCAATTTAGAATTATATCGTATATTGATTTATTTTTCAATTAAGTAACCATTTTAATACATAAATAATTGAATAAATCCTTCAAAAAATGGTATACTAAAATATATAGAGTATTCTTCGATTACATAAATGAATAAAGGGGTGTTTCATATGAGTAAAATGAAGTATCAAACAATACTCCAAATGATTGAGAATCAATATGAGGGAAGTGTCGCACTTTCTTATGATGATAATGGAGAAATTCTTGATCTAACCTATAAGCATGTAAAAAATAGAGTCTTAGCCTATCCAGTAAATAAAGATAAAAAATGTGTAGGTATTATTTGTGATGGAAAGCTAGATACATTAATTGCAATGATGGCATATATAAATCAAAAAATTACAGTTGTGCTTATTTCTTTAATTGATAATATTTCTTTAATTCAAGAAGAAATATCTACTGTAGGCGTTGATTTACTTATTGGACCAGAGGATTATAAAAACAATTTTAGAATGCCTCCAGATTCTTCTAATCCTCCACAAGGTAAAATCCTATTTTTTACATCAGGTACAACATCTAAAGCAAAAGCGGTTATATTAACTGAGGAAAAGCTTTGTGCAGCTGCCTATAATGGTTCTTGCTGCTTAAGCCTTAAGCCACAGGATAAGCTACTTTCTTGTCTACCACTTTCCCATGTATTTGGCTTTATCTGTTCATGGCTTTGGGCATGGCAAAATGGTGCATCCATTATTTTATCTAGAGGTATTTATAAATTTTTTGATGATTTTGAATATTTTAAACCAACCGCTGTAAGCTTAGTTCCACAAATGGCATCTATTTTAGCCTTAAAGGAATTATTTAATCCAGAGCTTAAGCTTGTATTAATTGGTGCTGGAGATTGCCCAAGCCCAGTATTAACTGCAATTTCCTGTATGGGTATAAGAGTATCCTTCGGCTATGGCTTAACAGAAACCTCTTCTGGTGTTGCCCTATCCTTAGGGGATAACCCAAGAGCGTTTACGGTATGCCCATTAGATGATGTTAAAATTGCAGATGATTATGAAATCTTAGTTAAATCTGATGAAACTATATTTGAAGGATACTATCCAGATAATACTGGCTATAAAGATTTATTTACTGAAGATGGCTATTTTAAAACTGGTGATTTAGGCGCATTTGATGATTCTAATTTATTACACCTAAAGGGAAGAAAAAAGGATACACTAGTTTTACTTGATGGTACTAAGGTATTCTTACCAGAGGTTGAAGAGGATTTAATGGGACGCCTTGGAGTTACAGAACTTGCCTTAGGTACGGATAAGGATGGAAATGTTGTCTTATGCTTAGGCAAGGTATATAAGAGTGAGCTTGATGACTTTGAAGCAGATATTGATGATTATAATTCGAATCAGCCAAGATCAAAAAGAATTTCTAAAGTTATTTGTATACCAGAAGGATTACCAAAGAATAATACTGGTAAGGTTAAACGATATGAAATAAACTTTAACGAATAGGTGGGATAAAATGTCAAAACAAGATATAAAAAATAAGGTAATTGATATATTAAAAACAAATGTTGAAAAATTCAAAGAAATAGAGCTTGATGAGAATACAAAAATAAATACCCAAAAGGAATTAGATTCTATGACATTCATCTACCTTATGTGTAAGCTTGAAGAGGAATTTCATATTGAAATACCTGAAAAAAAGTGGGTTAATTTTAAAACCCTTGGAGATGTCATAGATGAAATTGAAAGGTTGATATAATGTTTCAAGCAACAAGAAAGCTATTAAGCATTGATTGTGGTGCAGATCAAAGATTAAAGCTTGCAAGGCTTTTAGCCTTCTGCCAGGAAATGAGCATTAAGGATTTAAAGGATACAGGTATCGGAATTGAAAATTCCTTAAGCCAAGGCTTATTATGGGTTATTGGTAAGCAAAGATATGTTATCCATCATCTTCCTTTATATGATAGTACTATTTATCTTACTTCTTGGTCTGGTAAAACCTTAAAGGCTTTATTTCCAAGATATTGTGAAATAAAGGATGGAACATCCATTTGTATTGAAGGAGTTTCCATATGGTCCTTAATAAAAAAGAAATCTAGACATTTTGTATTCGCAAGCGACTATGGCATCATTATTCCTGAAGAAAAATATGGCAATGAATTACCATTCCCAAATAAGCTTATTCCACCAAAAGTAAAAAAGAAAGCTATATTATCTGCAGATTACTCCAATTGTGATTTAAATGGACATTTAAATAATGCTTCCTATATAGACTTTATTTTAAGCTTAATTCCTATTTCATTCATTAAAAAAAATACAATTAAAACATTAGAAATTGATTATGAAAAAGAAATAAAAATAGGAAATAAAATGCCACTATTTTATGGTAAACATAACAATGATTACTGGTTTTATAATGAATATTTCACTATAAAGCTTGGATTTGAAAAAATGATATAGATATGGTCTCCTTTTTAGGAGACCTTTTTAATTAAAAAAAGGAGTTATAAAACTCCTCTAATCTACATACTATTTTCTATTCTTTTCTATCCAAGATACTGCATAATCTACTAATTCCCTTTGATTCATTAAACGAATTGAAGCATCTCCTATTTTTCCATAAGAAATAGTATTGTTCTTCTCAAAGGATTCACCAAGACTAATAAAATCCTCTCCATCCACATATAATGTTTCATAGGCCTTCCATACTCTTTTACCATTCTCTAAAATAGCACTATGACATATAACATTATGCTTAGATTCATAATTTGCTCTTACATCTGCTAAATGGATAGAGGTATTTTTATCATGTAAAACTCCAATTAATAATACCTTTCCATTTAAATCATATAATTTAGATAATGGAGACCCTTCTCCAAATATATTCGATAAGTCATGATTATCTGTTAAATACTTTGCATATTTACCAATTGCTGCAAAGCTTCTTGCAGGATGATCACTTCTATATGCATTAGGAAAAGTTCTAAATAATTCTGCACAAACTCCCATAGTGCTTGTAGGAGTTTTGAATTTATCATAAGCTGGGAATTCCGCTCTAATAATATCCCATTCCTCTTTAGATGCCTCCCAATGAACTCCTTCTTCTGGGTCTAAATTTCTCCAAGATTGTGTTGGCATCATTACTGTACCACTATCCTTAACAATCTCAAGTAGTGCCTCACAAACAGTTTGTGCTCCACCTAAAACATAGCCCATACTGCTTAAGGAGATATGACATAATACATTATCTCCTTCTTTTAACCCCATTTTAGTTAATTCATTAATAATATCCTTTTTTGTAACCATTCTCATAATCCCTCCAGATATTATTATAACAAAAGTAATGAAAAATGCACTGACAATAATCAGTGCATTTCATCTATTATAGCTTTAATAATGCAGGGATTTCTTCCCCTTCTTTACCATTATACCACTGTGGCTGTTCTATAAATCCAAAGGACTCATATAGCTTTTTCGCAACTACATTTTCAGGCTCATAGGATAACCAGCATAAATCTGCCTTCCCGCAAGGAAATGTACGAATATAATCTAAGGCAAGCTGCATAGCCTTTCTTCCATATCCCTTATTCTGATATCTTTTATCGATCATAAAGCGCCATAGGCAATAGCTTTTTTTAACCATTTCAATAAATAAAGGGTCTTCTCCTTCTAAATCCTCTTCATCCATTCCATAGCCTATCATTAAAAAGCCAATAGGCTTATTATTTTTACATATTGCAAATGGCATGGCAACACATCCATTTGTAATTGCAACATAAGCTTCCGCAAGTGAATTATTGTTTGATGCAACAAAATTCTTTTGGCTCCTTGATACTTTTAATCTCCAAATTACATCTATATAATTCTTATATGTAATTTTTTCTAATGTAATATTTTCCATAATATTTTTCCTTATTTATTTCACTTTTAAAACTAAAGTGATTTCATCCTCATAATTATCTCCATTTGGTTTAAAGCCAAAGGATTCATATATATGTTTAGCACATTCATTTCCTTCTACATAGCTTGTTGTAATAATATCTTCTTCTCCATCAGGAAAAGTTAATATATAATCTATTGCTAGCTTTACTGCATCTTTCCCATATCCTATATTTTGGTAATCCTTATCTATCATGATTCTCCATAAATCATAGCTATGCATAAGTGTTTTAGGACACCCCTCAAAGCTATAAGAATTATGTCCAATTAGTAAGAACCCTATAGATTCATCACCATCATATATGCCAAAAGCCTTAGCATATTTGCCTTCCATTACTGTTGCATATGCATAAGCCATAGATTTAAAATTATCTCCAACAAACTCTTCTTGTTCTTTTTTTAGTTCAAGCCAACCTATTTCCCAATAGTTTTTTGTTGTAATAGGGATAAGCTTTAAATTCTTATGCTTTAATTTATAATTCTTTACTTCCTCTAACATAAATATACTCTCCTAATAACATCTTTTTGTATCTACTAGCATTTTGTTTTTTATTCAGAAATAGTAATTGTTTGAGTTGTTGATACCTTCATATTAAATACATAAGGATCATTTACTTCAAATTTATCACCATCACTATAACGATTTATGTGTGCATATCTAGAATCTTTAAAGCTATCTACAGTAATTGTCTGCGTGCCAGTTTTTAATTCAAATCCATCTAAGATAAATGGAGCACTTGTTATTGATGTAAAATCACAACCAAAAGTATCACTAGATTCAGAATCATCGGATGCAGAATAGATATAACCAGATGTCAATATATTCACAAATTCATAGGATTGTCCCTCTTCAAATAGAGCTATAGTTAAAATGGAAGTTGAACCAGTATAACTTGTTTTTGGCACATCCGTAATTGTATATGTGGCATCCTTAAATGGCTCATATATGCTATGAAAATTAGTCCATAACTTATTACCTGCAACAACACTATAAGCTTTTTTTCCTTTTAATTCAGCAGCAGTGCTTTCTAATTTGGCTGTTATATTCTTATAACCAACCTCACCACTAAGAGAACCAAATTTAGTCCATGAAATTGTACCTTCTATATCATATTCAATCGTTATTTTTACTTTTCCAGGTTTGATAATATCATACTTAGTGTATTCATCTTCTTCATACCTTGATGGATCATAGCTATGCTCAAACTCATATGTTTCAACAATATGACCACTTAAATTATATGTATTGTCTTCTTCCTTTCTAAAGGTTATAGAGCCTTCCGCATGGGTACCAAAATCACCAGCCACATCAAATGTAACCTTAACAGTATCTTTTTCACCATCTTTTGATTTTACTGTAAATACTGCCTTACCAGAATCATTTGTTGTAACCTCAGTATTTTCTACACTTAAATGAGTAGGCTTTTGAATTTGTAATTTATAATTTGGTAATGCAAAATCCGGATATATAGTATTACCCGCTTTTGCATAATGACAATATACATTTACTGTTGCAACTTCGCCTCTTTTTAAGGTTGTTTTCGATGCAGTTAAATCAATAGTAGGCTTGATCATTTTATAATCTATGGTAACAGTAACATCTATAACATCTTTCTTTTCTTTAGTTTTACCTAGCTCTGATTTAGCTTCCGCATAAGATACAGTTTTACCGCCTACTTTAGAGTAACCATATGTATTACCAACCTTATTACTTTCGCCATATCTTTTAGTTAATTCATCTCCATCGCCTTGTTTGCCATTTAATTGATAAGCACCACCAATAAATAGGCCAACAGGTTCATAATAATATCCACCGGATTCTTCATAATAATCCATAACATGCTTTTCATTAACTAAATAATCCCTATAGGATTCCGTAATCCAAGAATCAGATTTTCCATCTCTTTGTGCTTGATTTACTAAATCAATATATTTACTATACATAGCTTCTGTAATATTTAAGCATTGGTATTTTGAAAAATGAGTAATTTTAAATGTAGCTGTCTTACCATTACAATTCGCATCAGTTATAAAATCCCATACATTATTTACTTCATCATAACAAAATACACATATAGTTGAATTTGATGGAGCTTCTGTCAAATTCATGCTTACTTCTACTGGTTCACTAAAAACTGTTCCAGAAGGCTTAAATTCAGCTGCACCTAAAAAAGAGGTTAAAAGATCTATAGAAACATGCTCTTTATTCTCCACATATTGTACGGATATGTTAGTATCCTTTTCTAATGCACCAGAAGGAATAGTTAACCCTAGTCCAGACTTTTCATCTTTTACTTCTCCACCATTTAATCCTATAGTCTTTTCTACAGCTTCATATTCTTTTGGTGTGTTATCTACTTGATTTGTATCACCACCATTTTTACATCCTGCAAGTAAAAAAGAGAACATTAAAACTGTAATTATAAACAATAAAGTTTTATTCTTAAAAATACTTTTTAAAATCGATCTCATAATAGGCTCCTTTCCATATCTTTTAAAATATTTTACCATAATATTTAATAATATGGTATAATACTGAATATCTAAAGGAGTTGTAAATGAAAAATCTTATTCAATTGAAATTACAACTTAATAAAAAAATTTTTGAGCCTTATTGCGAAATGCAGTAAGGCTTTTTTATTTGAGAAAAATAGGAGGAAAATATGAATATCAATGAAAAGAAATACAATTTAATTAAATTTGAAGATGGAGATTTTAGTTTAGATGTAAATGTATCGCCTAATGAAGATACAGTGTGGTTAAACCAAGATCAAATCGCCATTCTTTTGGGGAAAGCAAAATCAACTATTAATGAGCATATAAAGAACATTTTGAAAGATGAATTAGAAGAAAATGTCGTTATGAGAAAATTCGGAAAAACCGAATTATCTACTATCAATACCAAGCCCACATTATACTATAATCTTGATATGATTCTTGCCGTTGGTTATAGAGTTAATTCAAAATGTGGAATTCAATTTAGGCGCTGGGCTAATTCTATATTAAAACAATACTTATTGAATGGTTATGCCATAAATACGGAAAGAATTATGGCATATCAATCCAATATATTACAACTTGAAGCTAATGTAATAAATTTAGAAAATAGGTTAAAGAATTTAGAAATGACTATCTATTCGGATAATACTCAAATTATATTTGAAGGTGAAATATTAGAACCATATACCTTCTTAAGAAAGCTCTTCTTTTTAGCTAGAGATGAAATAACTATTATAGATCAGTATGCAGATAAATTCTTACTTACTATGTTATCGGATATAAAGGTTAAAATAACAATTGTTACTTCTACTTCATCTTATTTAAATAAAGAAATAATACCTGAAAATATAACTATTATTCATAATGATATTATTCATGATAGGTTTATCATTATTGATAATTTAGCCTATGCCATAGGTTCATCATTTAACGATATAGGCGAGAAAAGATTCTTTATGATGAAATTAGAAAACATAACTAAAGAAATGATTCTAGGGGAAAGGCAAGGTAAAAACTAAAATGAATATCAATGAAAAGAAATATGAATTAATAAAATTTGAAGATGGAGATTTTAGTTTAGACGTAAATGTATCGCCTAATGAAGATACCGTATGG
The DNA here is from genome assembly GCF_003550015.1 of Anaeroplasma bactoclasticum. GTDB lineage: Bacteria > Bacillota_I > Bacilli_A > Acholeplasmatales > Anaeroplasmataceae > Anaeroplasma > Anaeroplasma bactoclasticum. The sequence continues at coordinate 117,085 of NZ_QXEV01000002.1, read as the reverse complement.
TTAACACAAAATGATATGGCAGCACTATTTGATGTTGATAGAACAAGAATTACACGCCATGTAAATAATATTCTTCTAGAAAAAGAATTACCTAATTCAGTATGTGCGGAAAACGCACTAACTGCTTCTGACGGCAAAAAGTATTTAGTTAAATATTACAATTTAGATATGATAATTGCTGTTGGATACAGAGTTAATTCAAAACGAGGAACATTATTTAGAAAGTGGGCTAATTCTATATTAAAACAATATTTATTAAATGGTTATGCCATAAATAATAAACGTTGTATGGAATGTCAAGAAAACATAATTACCTTAAATAATAAAGTTAATAATTTAATAGAAAGTACATCGAATTTAAATACTAGAATGTTATCACTTGAATCAACAGATAACATACTATCAAATATGCTATTTTATGAAAATGATATATTTGAAGCTTATTCATATATTAAAAAGCTTCTTCTATCTGCCAAAAAAGAAATAATCATAATTGATGGATATATAGATATAACTGTTTTAGATATGTTAAATGAAATAATGATTCCTATTACAATTTACACATTACCATCAGCTAATATCACTAAACAAGATATTTCTAAATTTCAAATTAATCATAATTTAAATATAATAAGAACAAATATAATACATGATAGATTTTTAATAATAGATGCTGATATTTATTCAATTGGTTCTTCTATAAAGGATGTTGGAAAGAAAAGATTTGTTATGACAAAAATTATTACAATAAGCAAGGATGAATTGTTAAAGAATATATAAAAATAAAAGCCTTGATAACTATGTATCAAAGCTATTGTTTCAAGTGGCGCAGAGGAGGGGATTTGAACCCCTGCACGGTCTCCCGTCTGCACGCTTTCCAAGCGTGTCCCTTCAGCCTCTTGGGTACCTCTGCAAATGTCCGATATTCATTATATCGGATTTGTGTTTTAAATTCAAGAAGAATTTTACTTTTTTAAAGCTGCTCTTCTCATCTCAGCAAGCTCTAAAATAAGTTTTTCTGTCTTTTCAAAGCCTAAGCATGGATCAGTAATAGATTTACCATATACTCCATCTTCTACCTTTTGATTTCCATCCTCAATATAGGATTCAATCATTAAGCCTCTAAAGATCTTATCAATATTTTCATTATGACTTGCAGAATGTAATACTTCTTTTGCAATACGAATCTGTTCTAAATATTTTTTACCTGAATTATTATGATTACAATCTACAATAACTGCAGGGAATTTATATTTAGTAGGATCATACCTAGATGCTAAAAAGAACATATCCTCATAATGATAATTTGGTTGGGATTCACCATGCTTATTAACATATCCTCGTAAAATCGCATGAGCAAGTGGATTACCCATAGATTCAACCTCCCAGCCTCTATAAATGAAGGTATGTGGAGATTGTGCTGCACGAATAGAATTTAGCATAACAGATAAATCACCAGAAGTAGGATTTTTCATACCTACTGGAATATTAATACCAGATGCAGTTAATCTATGCTGCTGATTTTCTACACTTCTTGCGCCAACGGCAACATAGGATAATAAATCAGATAGATATCTATGGTTTTCTGGATATAGCATTTCATCTGCAGTTGAAAAGCCAGTTTCGGCTAAAACATCCATATGAAGCTTACGAATTGCAATAATACCCTGTAACATATCACTAGGCTTTGTTGGATCTGGCTGATGTAACAAGCCCTTATAGCCTTCTCCTGTTGTTCTAGGCTTATTGGTATATACTCTTGGGACAATAAAGATAACATCCTTTACCTTTTCGTATACGACCTTTAATCTTTTCATATAATCTAATACAGCATCTTCTCTATCTGCAGAGCATGGTCCAATAATTAATAATAATTTTTTGGAATCCCCTCGGATAATTGCTTGAATTTCTTCATCATTCTTTTGTTTTATTTTAGCAAGCTCATCGGATAAAGGAAACATTTCCTTTACTTCCTTTGGAGTAGGGAGCTTTCTTTTAAAATCCATATTCATAAATAATCAACCCCATTTTATAAGAAATTTACATCATTGTAGCAAAATTTGTCTAGTTTTTCAATAGAAATGGTACCTTTAGGTACTATTTCTTATTTAACTTGCGCAATTGCTTCTATTTCAATTAAAGCACCCTTAGGTAAGCTTTTTACTTCACACAAGCTTCTTGCTGGTTTAGATAGAAAATATTTATCATAAATATCATTTACTATACCAAAATTAGCTAAGTTAGATAGATAAACTGTAGTTTTAACTACATTATCTAAGTTAGAATTACCTTCCTTTAATATAGCTTCTATATTTTTAAATGCTTGTTCTGCTTGTAATTCAATAGTTTCCTCTAGCACATTTGTATTTGGATTAATCCCAAGCATACCAGATGTATAAATCATTCCATTTACTATTATTCCTTGAGAGTATGGTCCTAATGCCTTAGGAGCATCCTGAGTTTCAATTTTTATCATAATAACCCTTCTTTCTTTTAAAGTATTATATAATAATAAAACCCAAAAGAAAACAAAAAACTACACTTCTGTAGTTTTTAATGCTTCTTGTAATTCATTCCTATCCATATTATCTACATTCACTTCTTTATGCTTTCTTTTTACTATAATAGTTATTAAAGAAATTGTAGCTAATATAAAGGATAATAAATTAAATGCCATTGTTGGAATAAAATTCATACCATATCCATAAATTGTCCAGCAGGATGAGGATACCATAATAGCTATTTTTACTATTTCAATTCGAACCCTAGGAATTAATATAACGATAGAATACTCTAATGTTGCAACAACAGGTAATAATCCCCACCATTTGGCATGCTCAAAATCATAAATAAATACAAATATTCCAATACCTGTACCTAGTACAATAAATATAATAGCCAAAGCTGTATTCATCCATTTTTTTAATACAAATAAATTTCTTATAAAATTCACTGCATCCTGTACTAGTCCACTCCAAAGCCCTGTCATTCCTTCAGCAACTGCACAAAGTGCATTCGCAGTAGATTGACAAATTAGTAAATGCTTCTTCTTTTTTAATCCAGAAGCGATAGCAAATAAACCATAGCCTATAATGGATATTATATATGCAGTTATTAAATAAGGATTCCCCATAATGGATGTAAAATCCATAAAAAATTCACTCCTCAAAAAGATAAGGAACTATTCAGTTCCTTTATCTAACGAATTATTTTCTAGTTTTTTAATAATGTCTCTAGCGACAAATACACCATTCGCACCAGCCTGTGCTAAGCCTCTTGTTAAGCCTGCGCCATCTCCGCCAACATATAAGCCCTCTACAGACTTAGTTTCAAAGTTGTTTTTGATTTCTGGTCGAGCACTATAAAACTTTGCCTCAACACCATAGAATAATGTATGCTCATTTGCAATACCTGGTGTTACATGGTCTAAGGCTTCAATCATTTCAACAATAGATTTCATAGTATTATATGGTAATACTAATCCTAAATCTCCAGGTACAGCCTCTGTTAATGTAGGCCTTACAAAGCCTTCATCAATTCTCTTTTGTGTTGATCTTCTTCCTCTTACAATATCACCATATCTTTGAACGATAATAGACCCACAGGATAATTCATTCGCAAGACGAGATACTTGGTGTGCATATTCATTTGGTAAATCGAATGGATCAGAGAATTTATGGGATACCAATAGTGCAAAATTGGTATTGTGGCTTCCAAGCTCCTTAGATGCATAAGCATGTCCGTTCGCAAGCATAGTACCACTATGGTTTTCAATTACGACATGACCAGATGGGTTTGAACAGAATGTACGAACTGTTGTTCCAACACTTGTACGGTAAATAAATTTACCTTCATATAAATTGGAATTGATTTCTTCCATTACAATATCATTTGTTTCTACTCTTACACCAACATCTACTTGGTTATTTGTCATATGAATATTATATTTATGACACATATCCTCAAGCCATTTAGAACCATCTCTACCAACACCTAAGAATACATAATCACTATCAATGATCTCACCCTTTTTAAGGGCAATACCAGTAACCTTACCATCGGTAACTAAAATATCTGAAACCTCTGTTTCAAACATCATATCTACATGATCCTTTAAATCCTCATAGATTGCTGCTTGAATCTTTAGGTTATTCTCTGTACCTAAATGTCTAACCTGGCTTCTAAGTAGCTTTAAGCCAACAGATAATGCTCTTCTTTCAATTTCTCTAACCTTATCTGTTGTAGGGTTTGTGATTTCCTTTGGTGCACCATATTTTAAATTAATTTGATCGACATACTTAATTAATTCAAGTACTGTATTATCATCTAAATAATCGGTTAACCAACCACCAAATTCTGTAGTAATATTAAATTTACCATCAGAAAAGGCACCAGCTCCACCAAAGCCATTTGTGATAGAACAAGCAGGGTGACAACCAGATACACCTTCTCTATTGACAGGGCACTTTTCTAATAAATGCTCATTTACTGGGCATTTTCTTTTATAGATATTTTTACCCTTATCAATTAATAAAATTTTCGCATTTGGCATTTTTTCCATGAATTCATATGCACAAAATACGCCAGCTGGACCTGCCCCAACAATTATACAATCATACTTCACAAAAACACCCCCAAGCGATTTAGAAGTCGTACCTTATTATTATATCATTATTTATAAGAAAAAGAAAACAAAAAATTTTCATAAGAAAAAGGGAGATACACTCCCTAATCTTATGATACATATATAGAGATTGAAGATATTACTACTCTTGGATTATCACCCGCAATGGCAAATATAAATTCTCCATTAAATTCATCAAATGTTGCAGAAAAGCTACTTTGGCCAAGCGCACCACTATATAATACCTTATATTCTCCATTAGAAACTCCAATGATATAGCCTTTACTTACTGGTCCATGAGTACCAGTAAAATTAACTGTAACACCACATAAGCCTTCGGTAGAGAAATTTGATTTTAAATATGCTCCAGAACCTTCAGCACCAATAGTAGATAAAGCTACATCCGAAACCTTTTTACCATTTGTACCAAGTCTAAAGTCCGATGGAGCTACATAACAAGCGCTCGCATAAAATTCAAAATCAGATATACTAAATGTTACATCCTTTTTATAGGATGCTTCTCCACTAACTGATGAAAAATCAAAGGTCTTATATGCGTCATTATCTAAGCTATTACCCTTTAAATAATCAATTAAATACTTTGCTTCACTTAAAATAGAATAATTATTTACATAAAGCTTTTCTTGAGCATTTAAGGCTTTTACTCTATCTACTAAGGTATTCACAGCCTCTTCATCCTCTAAAGTAACATTAGAAGGTAAATTATTAATATCATCAATAAGTGCTTTTACTTTTTCTTTATTGATACTTAAATTTAGATAAGAGCTATCAAATACTTTATTTACCCATTCTGGGTGGTCAATAAATGGATTTCTATTTTTTTGATGCTTATAAATTATTTCATTTCTATTGATTTCTTCAAAAGAAACTGGGTCCTGATAATGCCATTTAATTAATGTAGAAAGCTTACCTATTTTTGCTTCTCCACTAGATGTTGGGATTTTTTCTGAAATAGTTAAATCTAAATTAGTATCATTATATCTTGCCATCATATAGAAGATAGCTCTTGCACAATCTCCTTTTGCCTCATCTCTTGGCTCATAACATACATTATTAATCCATTTATTTCCATAGGCATCTTCTTCTACTGTACCACTATTTAATGCTACCTCATCAAAATCTAAATCGCCTCTTGCGTTATTTGCTTGAGCTTGAGTTGCAGTTAAATGATGACAATCGGTATAGGCAGGATTTGTATCGCTTGCAAATCCATGGCTTTTAGGCCAAGTATGCTCTCTATTCCATGTGCCATGGGCATTCTTAGGAATAGATAGGCCTGTATATATACATACAATATTGTCCTTATTATATGGATCTTCATCAGCTTCTTCTAAAATATCCCAAGCATCAGAATATGAATATTTGATATAATCTTGAGATATTACACTTGTTATGGAGGCAACAAATTCATCTTTTTCTAAATTTGTATTTACATTAGAATAATAATTATTTACATCCTCTGGTAATTCTCTATAAGCTAAAGTGATTTCTTCTTTTGTTGTAGTTGAAATATCGGTAGTGGTCTCAGTAGTAGTTTCTACATTTGTTGTAGTATTACTAGTACCACCACAAGAAGCTAATATTAAAACTCCTAATAAAGGTAATATAAGCTTAATCTTCATCTTCATCCTCCTTAAAATATTCATATATTCTTTTCGCTAAATTCTCTGGCATACCAGATTTTTTAAGCTCATCAATAGATGCATTTTTTACATTATCTATTGTAGTAAAATATTTAATCAAGGCTTCTTTTCTTTTTGGTCCTAAGCCTTCGATTTCATCTAATCTAGATTGGAAGAAGCCCTTAGCCTTTTGGCTTCTAAAGAAGCTTATCGCAAAATCATGAACCCTTTGGGATATATCTGCTAAAAGTAAAAATACAGGGTCATTCTTATCTAAAGGAATTAATTTATCCTTAAAGAAAATAATGGTAGCCTTATGATGGTCATCCTTTTGAATACCCATAACTGGAATATCGACATTTAAAGAGGCTAATACCTCCTCTGCTGCATGAACCTGGATTTTTCCACCATCCATTACAATTAGATTTGGTAAGGTTGAATCTTCCATAAGAAGTCTTAAATATCTTCTATAAATGACTTCCTTCATGGATTCATAATCATTTGCACCCTCTACAGTTTTAATATGGTATTTTCTAAACTCTTTTGGTGCTGGTCTACCATTAATATAGCATACCATACCAGATACAGGGTATTCACCAAATAGATTGGAATTATCAAATGCTTCAATCCTTTCTGGTGGATCAATTCCAAGTAATTCTCCTAGTAAGTTAATAGTTTCTACTCTTTTTAATACTTGATTTTTATATATATTTCTTTTGTTTTCTAAATTATATTTGGCATTATAAACTGCCATATCTAATAATTCTTTTTTCTTTCCAAGCTTTATATCTACATAAGGAATTCCAAGTAATTCATCAATATTTTCTATATTAATACCAGATATACCAATTTCCTTAGGCTTTTCATTTATCTCATAAAACTGTCTTAAATAAGATAATACCTCATCCTCTTTGGATATATAAGAATTAATAATTGTTTGATGATTTTGAACTATAGAGCCTAATCTTGTAATAATGATATTTAAAGATAAATCTCCATTATCCTCATATACTCCGATATAATCTCTTGCGGTTAAATCATTAATAGATATCTTTTGTCTTTTAATTGTATTCTTAATAGAATTAATTAAATCTCTATATTCTATAGCCTTTTCAAATTCCATATTCTCAGATGCAGATATCATTTTTTCTTCTAATTCCTTTAATATGGAATCTGCATCTCCATTTAAAAAGGATGAAATTTTATTCTTATAAATAGAATAATCAAAATCCTCTTTATTTATACATGGGCCTAAGCATTGATGCATATGATAATATAAGCATTCCTTATCTGGAATATGATTACATTTTCTTAATGGATATAATCTATTTAAAAGTGTAACTGTATCCCTTGCAGCACCTACATTAGGGTATGGTCCAAAATATCTAGCCTCACCCTTTTTTCTTTTGTTTCTTGTAACTATTAATCTTGGATTTTTCTCATTTGTTAGGGCAACATAAGGATATGTTTTATCATCTGTTAGGGCGATATTATATTTAGGATTATATTCCTTTATTAAATTAATTTCTAAGACAAAAGCCTCAAGCTCACTTGAGGTTATAACATAGGTAAAGTCTTTAATCTCAGAAACAAGCTTTGTTGTTTTAGCATTATGAGCACCATGAAAATAGCTTCTAACCCTATTCTTTAGGTTCTTAGCTTTACCAACATATATAATTTTTCCATTTTTATCCCTCATCTGATAAGAGCCTGGGGAATCTGGTAATAAAGCCAGTTTTTCTTCAATAATGCCCAAAAGAATCACTCTCCTGATAATTTATCCTTAACCTTATTCATAAAATCCTTTAAGCTTAATCTTAAATGATTTGTTCTTGTTTTAATTTTAGCACTAGAATACTGTCTTTCTAATGCTTTAATAGATTTTACAACTCTTGTAGATTTTAAATAGTCCTTTAAAGATTCCATCTTCTTAGATGCTTCTTCCTTAGCATCCATAACGCTTCTTTGAAGCTCTAAGGCCATAGATTCTAGCTTCTTAATAATCTTAGAAATATTAACCTGCTTAATTGTAGAGAATACTGTATCTGTCATAATAAGTGAAAAAATAATACCAGATATTATATAAAACCATAAATCCCCTAAGGAGGCTATTAATCCTACAAAGGGTATAATCACATATGGATGTAATACATATAATACTAAAACGACTAATATAGCAAACATAGAGGAATTTCTAAGACAAACTCTACCATTAATATTTAAAAGCTTATCACTATAATCCCACCATCTCATATGGAATATCATTTCCATAGCCCAAGAAACAAAATATTCAAGTAGGGATGTTAATAAGAATCCTAATATAAATACAATAAATATAGAATACCAAGCATCTAGCCTATACGCCCAAGAAAGTGCTGTAATAATACCTACTGCACCAAAGCCATAAATTGGCACAAATGGTCCGTATAAAAAGCCTCGGTTCGTTATCTTTTTTGTACATATAGCAACATAGATAACCTCAGCTATATAGCCAAAGAAGGCATATATCATAAAATATAAAAAGTATTCGCATATGTTATACATGATATTTCCTCCTTTTTTCAAATTATACAACATTTTCTTTTAGCAAAAAAGAAAAATGATACCGAAGTATCATTCATCTACCTTACTTTTACTTGAAAGTCATCTTTGTCTGGTTATTTAAGATTTCTTCTAACGCTTGACCAACTGGCTTTACACACATACCATCTTCTGCAGCTGTCCACTCTTCCTCTTCAATGATATGAGCTCTTCTAGCTGCTGCATAAGCAAGCTTATATTTAGAATCAATAACCTTTAATAAATCATCTACAGATGGATAACGCATTCCATCATAATCTTTCTTTGACATATCTCTTGCCTCCAAATCAACAAAATTATTATACAATAAACTAAATTAAAAATCTAGTTTAATTTTATTCTTCATCCTCACCAATTAATTCCATATACTTATGGATGGATCTTGCAGTTTTCGCATGCTCAGCACGAATGATTGCCATAATACGGTCTGCCGCATTGGATACCTCATCATTTACTACGATATAATCATAGTACTTTGCAAGCTTAAACTCTCTATTGGCTTTTTCAATTCTTTGCTCTATGACATCCTCAGACTCAGTGCCTCTTTTTCTTAAGCGCTGATATAAGGCTTCCTTTCCTGGTGGAACGATAAAAATCATAACACAATCTGGAACCTTCTTCTTTACCTGAAGTGCACCCTCAACTTCAATCTCTAGAACAACCTCTTGGCCATCCTCTAATCTTTCATTTACCTTATCCAGTGGAGTACCATAATAATTTCCAACGAATTCTGCATGCTCTAAGAATTTACCTTCCTCAACACGCTTTAAGAATTCCTCTTTAGAAACGAAATAATAATCTACTCCATCTTTCTCGCCTGGTCTTTGCTTTCTTGTGGTCATAGATACACTATAGGTTAGGTTATGCTTTGGCATTTCAAATAATGCTTTACGAACGGTTCCCTTGCCTACTCCGGAAGGACCGGATACAACAACTAGAAGTCCTCTGTCATTTAGCTTCATGATTTATACCTCTCTTTTATGTAAGTAAAGTTTACTATAAGAAACTTAAAAATTCAACCAATTAAAGCTCATCAATTTCTTTTGAAAGAATAAATACGCTTTCAATAACTTCATGGATAATTTCAGACTTAGAAGAATCTACTTTAGTATTATATTCTAAGTATAAAATCCTATCCTTAATCTTTGCTTGAAAGTATTTACTTTTTAAATTAAAAGCATTGATTCTTTCATAATCACTAATCATTAAATCATTATCTATTTTTCTTAAATTGATAATAATGGATAATTCCTTTTTATCACTATTTGTTACGTAATATGGATATAAGCTATATCCTTCTTTAGGCATAATAAGTTCAAACGAGCCTTTGCCATTATCATCTAAAGTGACGGTAATATTTTTGGCTTCTAATTGCTTTTTAACGCCATCTTGAAGCTTTGTATTCTTTTTATTTTTGGAATTATCTTCATCTGTCTTCTTAAATCTGTCAAAAAGGCCCATAAAACTTATCCCCCTTATTTATATATATTCTACTATTTAATAATTTAAAACACAAGATAATAGAATTCCAAATTAAAAAATGATATACTGAATACACTAGGTGATAATATGAGTTTTGATGGTGTACTTTTAGAAAAACTTCATAAGGAAATTTCATTCTTAAAAACTGGTAGAATTTCAAAAATAAATGAATCTGGAGATACAGATTTTATTTTAACTATAAGACATGAAAGACAAAATTATCAGATGATGTTATCATTTTCTTCTGATTATTCAAGAATTCATTTAACAAATAGACTCTACGATAGTGTTTTAAATCCTAAAAGCTTTACCATGCTTTTAAGAAAACATATTGAAGGCTATTTTATTGATGATATTATCAATTATGAATGTGATAGAATTCTATATTTTAAAGTATCTGGCTATAATGAATTATCTGATTTAAATCATAAATATTTAATTTGTGAGGTAATGGGTAGATATTCTAATTTAGTTTTAACAGATGAAAATTTTATTATTATTGATGCCTTAAAGCATGATGGAGTTGGAGAATATAATAGAACTATTCTACCAAATGCCAAATATGAATTTCCATTAAATAATAAAATAAATCCAATGGCTTTATCTAAAGAAGAAATCGATAATATATTTATGGAAAAGAATCCTAAAAATCCTAAGGAATTAATGGATTTATTTAATGGAGTATCCCTAAATTTAGCATATCCTGTATTTAATACAGATTTTCATAGTGATAGCTTTTATGATTATTTACATAAGGATATAAAGCCTATAACATTTACTAATTTTAAAGGTAAAATGGATTTTTATTATTATCCACTTGAAGGGAATATCATTAAAGAATATGATACATTATCTAATTTATTAGATGATTATTATTATCAAATGGATTTAAGAGCTAAGGTAAAGCTTAAAACAAATGATTTATCTACATTTGTAAAAAAGCAAATCCAAAAATATGAAAAGAAAATCGAAAAGCTTAATTTAGAGCTTTTAGATACAGCTAAAGCAGATAAGCTTAAATTATATGGAGAGCTTCTTCTTTCATCACCAAACATGAAGGAAAAGAAATCTATGGTAAATATCTTAAATTATTACACTAATGAAATGATAGATATCCCACTAGATCCAAAATTTACAATTTTAGAGAATTCCAATCGTTATTTTAAAAAATATCAAAAGCTAAAATCTAGTGTATCTTATATCGAAGAACAAATGGAAATAGCTAAAAATGAAATTGAATATTTTAAAGTGATTGAATATCAATTAAAGGATGCTTCTATTAATGATGCTTTAGAAATACAAGCGGAATTAATTAATGGTAAATATTTATTTAAAAATGTTCCAAAGAATAAGAAAAAAGAAAAGCCAAAGCTTTTAACTTATATTTTAGAAAATGGTACATTGATTACTGTAGGTAAGAATAATGTCCAAAATGAATATTTAACACATAAAATGGCAAAGCCAAATGAAATGTGGTTCCACATTAAGGATGCACCAGGAAGTCATGTTGTTGTACATAATATGGGAGAGTTAACTGAAGAGGAAATAAGAGCTGGAGCTATGGTTGCAGCTTATTATTCCACCTACCAAGAATCAAGTTCTGTTGCTGTAGATTATACTAGAGTAAGAAATATTAAAAAGATTCCAGGTAAAAGAGCCTGCTTCGTATCTTACACTCACCAATCTACAATTTACATTGACCCTGATTCAGACTATATTTATAAGCTGAAGGTGAAAAAGCAATGAACAATGCGTATAAAAAATTTGGCTACTTCTATGATGAAATCATGGCATGTGTAAACTATGATTTATGGCTAGAGTTTGTAGAAGAATACTTAAAAGTTGGCGATTCTATTTTAGATTTAGCCTGCGGTACAGGTACATTTTGTAATTTACTAGCTCTAAAGGGATATCATGCCGATGGACTTGATTTATCAGAATCAAGTATAGAAATAGCGAACGAAAAGAAAAAACTAAATAGATTAGATATCAATTATAGAGTATGTGATATGTCTAAATTCAAAACAGATAAAAAATATGATTGTATGACATGTCTATTTGATTCTATGAATTTCTTACCAAAGAAAAAGGATATTCAAAATATGCTTTCTTGTGTTTCTAAAGGATTAAAGGATAATGGATACTTCATTTGTGATATTTTTTCTAAAGAAATGTTAAAGGAATATTCCAATAATGAAATGCATGAGGATTATGAAACATTTAAAATTGATTGGTATACAAAAAAGGTTAAAGATAACCAGCTTCATCATGATGTCATCATTACAGAAAAGGGGAATCAACCTTTTACAGAAACCTACGATGAATACTATTATGATATAAAAGATATATCTCATAAAAATCTTAAACTAATTAAGGTTTGTGGAGATTTTAATGAAGATTTACAGGATGAAGATGAAAGAATCTTATTAGTATTTCAAAAAATTTAAAGAATCAAAAAATGACCCAACTCAAAGTTGGGCCTTTTTTGATTCAATTAAAATTCTATAGTTCCATCACTAGGAATATGAATATGTGTTTGATAGAATTCAGTAATTGCTTTTACTAAATCCTCTAAATCCTTTGCTCCTGCTGTTTCATATGCAGAATGCATTGCAATTTGAGCAAGTCCAATATCAACAGATGGAATAGAAACCTTAGATTGGCTAATTGCACCAAGTGTAGATCCACCAGGTACATCACTTCTATTTGTATTTAGCTGATATCTTGCACCACTTCTACCACAAAGCCTTATAAATACTGCAGCAGATAATGCATCTGTTGTATAAGAGCCTCTTGCTGCATTTTTAATTACAATACCTTCATTCATATAGCAAGCATTTGTTGGATCATATTTACCTGCGTAGGATGGATGATATCCTTGAGCATTATCTGCAGAAATAATAAAGCTTGAAGCAAGGCTTCTTTTATATTCTTCTTTGGATAAGCCTAAGGATAATGTAATTCTTTCTAATAGGTCTGCAAGTACCATAGATGCTGCACCCTGACGTGTACCAGAACCAATTTCTTCATTGTCGAATAAGCACATTACATTAATAGTTCCAGCTGCTGGTGTAGCTTGTAGTAAGGATTTTAAAAGTCCATAGGAGCACTCTAAATTATCAATCTGAGGTGCCATAACAAATTCTTTTTTAGGTCCTACAAGCATTCCTCTATCTAGTAATGCTAAATATAAATCATAAGATATAATAGCTCCTTTTTCTACATTTAATTCTTTCGCAATTAAAGCTAATAAATCACTATTATTTCTATCATCTGTTAAAATAGGTAGCATTTCATTTTGAGGATTAAATGCATAGCCCTTATTTAATTCTCTATTATAATGAATAGAGCAATTTGGAATCATACAAATAGCTCTATTAAAAGATAATAGCTTTGTTGTAATTGTTCTATTATCCTCTCTTATTAATACTCTACCTGCAATATTTAATGGGCGGTCTAGCCAGCTCATGAAGATAGGTCCACCATATACCTCTGTATTTAATTTAATATAGTTACCTAAATCTAATGTAAAATTAGGCTTTAGCTTAAATGTAGGTGAATCTAGGTGTGCTGCAGTAATATTAAAGGATAATTCCTTTAAATCGCTAGGAATGACAAATGCATATACACTAGAATTATTTCTTGTAAAGAAATATTTTCCACCCGCCTCTAGCTTCCATTCACTTGATTCAGCTAATTCCTTATAGCCATTTTCCTTTAAAACATTTGCACATTTATTTGCTGCATGAAATGCAGTAGGTGTATCCTTAATAAAATCTAAAAATCCGTTCATTTTACTCCTCCGTCTCTAAAATTGCCATAAAGCAGGTATTCGCTCCTACAAGACCTATATAGCAATCTCCTTCTTCTGTATGCTTATAAAGAATATGGATAATCTCACCTACATGAGCTTCATTTACAAAAGATATTCTAACCTTTTTAACACGCTTTTGGCTTGCGTGCATATTATATAAAACATCTAGGTATTTCGCATTGTTTAAATGAAGATTATGGTCTAAATCGGTATATAAAACCTTGTAATCATAAGTCATATCAGGCTCTGTAATAGTAAATTTCATCTTACGATTAATCTTTTCTGGATAATTTGTATAATCGTAATATTCCCCCTTAAATACTACAGAATCTCCTCTTTCAAGCTTTCTTGTTTCTGTACTTATTACACACCAAGTAGATATACCCTTAACAAGTAATTCATCACTTTTATTTCTAAGCTCATATTCTCTTTCAAATTCAAGGCGGGTTCTAGATTTTGGCCAAGTTCTAGTCTTAACGATATCTCCCCACTCTGCATCTTTAAATATTTCAAATTCCTCATATAGAATTACCCAATAAAGATTTAAATCTAAAAGCTCATGGTAACCAACTCCCAAGTTTACTGCATGAACTGATGCAGCATCTTGAAAATAGCTTAATACAGATGCAGGTCTTAATTTATCCTTTAAATCTGTATCTACTCCATGAACATAAAAATTTGTTTCGTATAACATTACTGCCATAATACTAACCATTTATCTTTCTTATTTCATAACGAGCACATTATACCACAAAGAAGATAAAAAAGAAAACCTCCATCGTAAGATGAAGGTTATATATTATGCCATTAATTTAACTAATACGGCCTTTTGAGCATGTAATCTATTTTCTGCTTCTTCAAATATTTCATCCGCATGCTCTTCAAATACCTTATTTGTAATTTCTTCTTCTCTATGTGCTGGAAGACAATGCTGTACCATTGCGTCTGGCTTGGCAACTGCCATTACAGAATCATTAATTTGGTAAATACCCTTAAAAATCTTTTCACGCTCTGCTTTTTCTGATTCTTGTCCCATAGATGCCCAAACATCAGTAAATAATACATCGGCATCCTTTGCAGCAACTAGTGGGTCTTCTGTCATTTCAAACATACCCGGGAATTCTTTAGCAAATTCTAGAATATGTGCATCTGGTTCATATCTTTTTGGACAAGCAATGCTCATCTTCATACCTAAACGTAATACACCAACAATAATGGAATTTGCCATATTGTTACCATCTCCAATATAGCAGCATTTTAATCCTTCAAATGCACCCTTAAATTCACGAATAGTCATTAAATCCGCTAAAACCTGGCAAGGATGGCAATAATCTGTTAGAGCATTTACAACAGGAATAGAACCATATTTTGCTAAATCCTCTACTTCCTTTTGTTCAAATGTACGAATCATTATACCATCTAGATATCTAGATAATACTCTTGCAGTATCCTGAATAGGCTCACCACGACCAATTTGTAAATCTCTTGAGGATAGGAATAATGCTTGACCACCAAGTTCATGCATACCAACCTCAAAGGATACTCTTGTACGAGTTGAGGATTTTTGGAAAATCATACCTAATGTTTTTCCCTTTAATAATTCATGAGGGATACCATTTTTCTTTTGGAATTTTAGCTGATCAGCTAAGTTTAAAATATCTAACAATTCTTCTTTAGATAATTGTTCTAGTGTTAATAAATGTTTCATTTATGCCTCCTTCAAAACTTGAATAAGTATATCTAAGCCCTTATTCAATTCTTCAAATGTAATATTTAGTGGTGGTAATAGACGAATCTTTGTTTTCGCTGTTAATGGAATTAATCCATTTTCCATACACTTAGCAGCAATATCTACTGCCTTTAAGCCATCTTCAAGTTCAATACCAACCATTAAGCCCTTACCAGATATGGATTTTACCTCTTTAATATCGGATAGTCTATCTTCAATTATTTTACGGCATTCCTTAACATGTTTCAATAACTTATCATTAATTCTTGATAAGATAGATAATGCAGCAGCAGCACATACTGGGTTACCGCCAAAGGTAGTACCATGCTGTCCATAGGTAAGCACATTTTCTGTCTTTTCATCAAATAGGATTGCAGCAAATGGTAATCCACCAGCAAGTCCCTTAGCTGTAGTTACAATATTTGGTGTAACTCCATATTCCATATATGAATATAGGTAACCGGTTCTACCATTACCTGTTTGAACCTCATCAACGATAAATAAGATATCCTTTTCTTTACATACTTCGTCTATATATTTAATAAAAGCAGGATCAAGAGCAACAACTCCACCTTCCCCTTGAACAGTTTCAATCATAATGGCGCATGTTTTCTCACTGATTAAACCCTTTAATGCATCAATATCTGAAGCAGGACAATATTTAAAGTCTCCAACAAATGGGAAAAACCATTGGTGGAATACATCCTGACCTGTTGCGGATAAGGTGGCAATTGTTCTTCCATGGAAGGAATTTTGTAAAGTGATAATTTCACTTCTTCCTGCACCATATTTATCATATGAATATTTTCTTGCAGCTTTAATAGCACATTCATTTGCCTCAGCACCACTATTACCAAAGAATACCTTTTTCATATTTGTTTTATCACATAGCATTTTAGCAACTAAAACCTGTGGAGCTGTATAGTATAAATTCGAAGAATGCTGTAGCGTAGATGCCTGCTTTGTTACTGCATCTACCCATTCCTTATCACATGCTCCAAAGGAGTTTGTGCCAATACCGGATGAAAAATCAATATATTCTTTACCCGTATAATCCTTTAAAGTAGCACCATGACCTTCCTTTAGAACAACATTAAATCTCTTATATGTATTTAAGATATTTTCATTATCTAATGCTATTAAATTCTTTTCAAATTCCTTCATCTCTTCCATAGATGATCCTCCTATTTAAACTGTGTACCTACACCCTCATCTGTCAATACTTCAATTAGAATAGAATGTGGAACACGTCCATCAATAATTACAACATTGTTTACACCACGACGAATAGCCTCTTCACAGCAAGCAACCTTAGGTAGCATACCACCATCAATAATTCCTTGCTTTGCAAGCTGCTTGATTTCAGAAACGTTAATAGTTTGCATTAAAGTTGTAGGATCATCCTTATCCTTTAATACACCCTTAATATCTGTCATAGCGATAAATTTTTCTGCATCTAATGCACCAGCAATTCTTGCTGCTGCAGTGTCTGCATTAATATTATATAAATTACCATTTTGGTCAAAGCCAATGGTAGAAATTACAGGGATATAGCCTAATGTTAATGCATCTAAAATAACCTCTGTATTAATTTCTGTAATTGTACCTACATACCCAAGCTTAGGGTCCTTGGGTAATGCTTCAATCATTCCTGCATCTACACCAGATAAACCAATTGCCTTACCACCAGCTAAATTAAGCTGATTTACTAAGGATTTATTAAGCTTACCTGCAAGTACCTGAGTAACAACATCCATAGTTTCTCCATCCGTTACTCTTAATCCATTTACAAATTCACTTTGCTTATTAATCTTCTTAAGCATTGCAGAAATTTCAGGTCCACCACCATGAACAAGTACAACCTTCATTCCTAAGGAGGATAGCATTACAACATCCTCCATAACTAATCTTTTTAAGTTCTCATCGACCATGGCATTTCCACCATACTTAATTACCATAATCTTATCCTTATATTTCAAAATATAAGGTAATGCTTCACTTAATATTTTAGCTCTTTCTTCTAGATTAACCATTAGCTTCTATAGTCACCATTAATCTTAACATAATCATATGTTAGATCACAGCCAAAGGCAGATGACTCTCCTTCCCCATCATTTAAATCAATTTCAATAGTGATTTCATCTTCACTTAATACTTTCTTTGCAATTTCTTCACTAAATGGAATTCCTGCACCATCCTTGCATACAGGAACTAAACCAGCATTACTCTTAAATGCAACATCAACCTTTAATACGTCAACATTTGCTTTAGAATAGCCAATTGCACATAAAACTCTTCCCCAGTTTGCATCACTACCAAACATAGCAGCCTTAAGTAGACTTGAGCAAATAACACTCTTTGCTACAATTTTTGCATCTTCAATTGTTTTAGCATGTGCTACATGCGCAACAATTAATTTCGATGCTCCTTCACCATCCTTAGCCATCGCCTTAGCTAAATAAATAGTTACATATTTTAATGCATCTACAAATTCTGCATAATAATAATTCTTTTCTGTAATCTTTTCATTTTCAGCAAGTCCATTTGCCATAATAGATACCATATCATTTGTTGAGGTATCTCCATCTACAGATAGCATATTAAATGAATCAGAAACAGATTCTTTTAGGGCATCCTGTAATAGATTTGCAGAAATTGCAACATCGGTTGTAATAAAGCATAGCATAGTAGCCATTTGTGGATGAATCATACCAGATCCCTTTGTTATAGCTCCCATATGACATACCTTATTACCAAGCATAAACTCAATAGCAATTTCCTTTTTCTTTGTATCGGTAGTCATAATTCCTTGACATGCTAGATCTGCATGATTTAAATCATTTCCTAAACCCTTTACTATTTCAGGAATACCTGTTTTAAAAGGTTCAATAGAAAGTGGAAGTCCTATAACACCTGTAGATGCAACAATGACATCCTCTGGTTGAATTTTTAATTCTTTTGCTAAAATCTCACAGGTCTCTGTTGCAATTTCAATACCATCTGCATTACAAGTATTTGCATTACCACTATTACATAGCATTGCCTGAGCAATACCATTATTTAAATTTGCCCGTGTAACATAAATAGGTGCTCCCTTTACTAGATTCGTAGTATATACTGCTGCGGCAGTAGCCTTTACAGTAGATACAATTAAGGATAAATCAATTTTCGATTTATTCTGACGAATTCCAGCATGGATACCATTTGCATAAAAACCCTTCGGTGCACAAACACCACCAATAATCTCTTTCATAAGAACCTCCTACATATTAAGGCTTGTCTTTGAATCAAGTCCTAACATAATATTCATACATTCTAGTGCAGCTCCAGATGCACCCTTTCCAAGGTTATCTAAGCATGCAGTAATACTAATTCTTTCTTCATTACCAGATACATATATTTCTAAATAGTCCTTGCCCTCTAAATGATTTGCAGATAAAAATCCATCCTCTGTACCCTTTTCATCAAAAGGCATGACTCTAACAAAATCTTGATTAGAATAATAATTTTCTAATAAATCATGAATAGCCTTAGGGCTATATTCACCTTCAAGTCCATCTAGATATAAAGGTACTGTTACAAGCATACCCTCTAAAAATGGACAAACATATGGATTAAATAAAGGCTTTTGGGAAAGTCCAGGAATAGCCTGCATTTCCTTTAAATGTTTATGAGATTGACTCATAGCATATAATCTTGGAGCATCATACTTCTTATCTCTATTTTCATCCTCATATATAGCTATAGCCTTTTTACCAGCTCCAGAATAACCTGAAATAGCATTTGCACTAAATGGATAATCAACTCCTGCAATACCAAGCTTTACTAAAGGATATACAATAGACATAAACCCAGATGCATAACAGCCAGGTACAGCTACTCTATTTGATTTTTTAATTTTCTCTAAAAAATCTTGACCTAATTCAGGAAATCCATAAGCCCAATTGGGATCAGTTCTATGAGCAGTAGATGCATCAATAATTCTAACATTATCATTAGTAACTAAGGATACTGCCTCTATTGCTGCTTGATCTGGTAAGCATAGGAATGTAATATCTGAGCTATTAATATATTTTGCTCTTTCTTTAGGATCCTTCCTTAATTCCTCAGGAATAAGCATAAGCTCAATATCACTTCTATTTGCAAGCCTATCATAAATTCTTAAGCCTGTTGTTCCTTCCTTACCATCAATAAAAACCTTATACTTCATATTAGCTCCTTAAAGCCTTTATTTGGGCATCTACAGATTCTACTGCAGATGCACCCTGGCTTGTTCTTTTGAACGTACATTTTTCAATATTAATGTCTTCATATACATCATTATCAAATAAAGATGAATATGTCTTAAATACCTCTAAAGGTACTTCCTCTAAAATAATACCATTATCAATACAATAAGCAACTAAGGATCCAGAAATCTTATAAGCACTTCTAAATGCCATACCCTTTTTAACTAAATAATCTGCTAAATCGGTAGCATTAATAAAGCCCTTAGCTGCAGCATTTCTCATATTTTCTTTATTTACTTTAATAGTTTCAAGCATTGGCTTAAAGATTTTTAAGCACTGATCTAGGGTATTTAATGCATCAAATATTGCTTCTTTATCTTCTTGCATATCCTTATTATATGCAAGAGGAATACCCTTTAGCATAGTAAGTAGGGTAATTAAATCACCATAAACTCTACCAGTTTTACCTCTTACAAGCTCTGCAATATCAGGATTCTTCTTTTGTGGCATAATGGATGAGCCTGTAGAATAAGCATCATCTAAATCAATGAATTTAAATTCCCAGCTACACCAAAGAATAATTTCTTCAGAAAATCTTGATAAATGCATCATAGCTATAGATGATGCGCTTGCAAGCTCAACAGTAAAATCTCTATCCGATACACCATCTAAGGAATTCATTACAATTCCTTTGAATCCTAATTCCTCACTTACCATTTCTCTATCAATTGGATAAGTTGTACCGGCTAGGGCACAAGAGCCAAGTGGAGAATAATTCATTCTATCTTTCGCATCTATAAATCTAGATATATCTCTTTTAATCATAAATGCATAAGCAAGTAAGTGATTGGCAAATGTAATTGGCTGTGCCCTTTGTAAGTGTGTATAGCCTGGCATTACTGTTTCTTTATTCTTTTCTGCTAAATCAATGATTGTATTTAATAAGGCATTAAGCTTTTCTAAAATAGAATCTACCAATCCTCTTAAATATAATCTTACATCTAATGCAACCTGATCATTTCTACTTCTTGCAGTATGTAATCTTTTACCTACTTCACCAATTCTTTTAGTTAATTCTGCCTCAACAAACATATGGATATCTTCAGCCTCAGGATCAAGTAATAAATTGCCTTCTTCAATATCCGCTAAGATTTCTCCTAATGTTTTAATAATAAGACTAGAATCCTCTTTAGAAATAATTCCTTTATGCCCAAGCATTCTTGCGTGAGCCATAGACCCTACAATATCATCCTTAAACATTACTCCATCAAAGGATATAGAGGAATTAAAATCATTTACATCTTTACTTTCTTCCTTTTGGAATCTACCAGCCCACATTTTGGCCATAGGAATCACCTCACTAATTATTTCTTATTCTTTTCATTAACCATAGCCTGTACACGAACAGGTAAGCCAAATAGGTTAATGAATCCAGCAGAATCTGCTTGGTTATATGCTCCTCCATCATCATCGAAGGATGCAATATCCATATTATGTAATGAATATGGAGATGTAATAGATGCAGGAATAATATTACCCTTATATAGCTTAACCTTTACATCACCAGTTACAACCTCTTGTGTCTTATCTACAAAAGCACTAATAGCTTCTCTAAGTGGTGTATACCATAATCCGTTATAAACTAAGTCTGCAAACTTATCTGCAACAGTCTTTTTGAAATGAGAAGTTTCCTTATCTAATGTAATAGATTCAAGTAATTCATGTGCTTCATATAAAATAGTTCCACCTGGAGTTTCATATACACCACGGCTCTTCATACCAACTAATCTATTTTCAACGATATCAATAATACCAACACCATTTCTTCCACCAATCTCATTTAATTTCCAAATAAGATCTACAGAATCAAGCTTTTCACCATTCACCATTGTTGGAATACCCTTTTCAAAATGAATAGTTACATATTCGGGCTTATCTGGTGCCTGTTCAGGTGATACACCAAGCTCTAGGAAGCCTGGTTTATTATATTGTGGTTCATTTGCAGGGTCCTCTAAATCTAATCCCTCATGAGATAAATGCCATAAATTCTTATCCTTAGAATAATTTGTCTCTCTTGAAATCTTAAGAGGAATATTATGAGCCTCTGCATAATCAATTTCCTCATCTCTTGACTTTATATTCCACTCTCTCCATGGAGCAATAATCTTCATGTTTGGAGCGAATGCCTTAATTGTAAGCTCAAATCTTACCTGGTCATTACCCTTACCTGTACAGCCATGACAAATTGCATCTGCACCTTCAGCAAGTGCGATTTCTGCAATTCTTTTTGCGATAATAGGACGAGCAAATGATGTACCTAATAAATATTTTTCATATTTAGCTCCTGCCTTCATTGTAGGATAAATAAAGTCTTCTACGAATTCCTTATTTAAATCCTCAATATATAGCTTAGATGCACCTGTTTTAAGTGCCTTTTCCTCTAAGCCATCAAGCTCTGATTTTTGTCCTACATTACCAGAAACACAAATAACCTCGCAGTTATCATAATTTTCCTTTAACCAAGGAATAATAATGGAAGTATCCAAACCTCCAGAATACGCTAAAACTACCTTCTTAATACCATTTTTCATTTTCAAATTCCTCCTTAAAAAATATTTTAGCATAAAAAAAAGTCTCTTTCAAATGAAAGAGACGCATATAAGCGCGGTACCACTCTAATTGCTAATAATAATTAGCCACCTCAAATCCCTTAAAGCGGGAAACTATCTTCTCTAAAAAACGCGTTCAGCAATATTCGCATGTCTTGCTTCCACCCTCCAAGACTCTCTATAATGCTATCAAAGCTTACTCCTCTTTTTATCAATCAAAGATTACCTTGAGTAATAAAAAAAGGACTATATTAGTCCCACTTTTTATTTCGGGACTAATAATTATGAATCTAAGACTTAGTCCCATAATTATACTCAAGTTTATTTTATTAAACTATCTTTGCTAGGGGTATCTATTAAGGAACCGGCCCAAAATAGATACTTTAATTATAAAACCATAATCATACTTGTCAATAACTATTCTTATAAAAATGGATTAAAAAACGTTTTCAAGGGTTGTTTGTTTAACGTTTTTTCTACAACATTTTCGAATTATATGTATAAATAATGATAAATAATCAAATTTTAAACTGATTTTATTTTTTTATAGATTTCATATCCCCTTTGTGATACAATACTTGCGGTGATAAAAATGGATAATTATTTACAGAAAGCTTACTGTATGAATCAAACAGTAAGAATCTATGCAGCTATCACTACAGATATTGTCAAGCATGCGGAAGAGATTTTCAATCTATGGCCAACAAGCTGTAGCGCACTTGGAAGAACATTAACTATGGCTGCAATTATGTCATGTACATATAAAAATGATGATTATTTAACTATCAAAATTTTAGGAGATGGACCAATCGGTAAAATTATCGTTGGTGCAAATGATGGTAAGGTTAGAGGTTTTTGTGAAAACCCTGGTGTAGATTTAAGATATAACGATGGCAAACAGGCTGTAGCTAAAGCAGTAGGTGCTGGTCAGATTGAGGTTATCAAGGATTTACACATGAGAGCTCCATTTAGTTCTTCATCTGAAATCATTTCTGGAGAGATTGCAGAAGACTTCACTTATTATTTTGCTAAAAGTGAGCAAATTCCATCCTCTGTTGGACTTGGTGTTTTATTTGATAAAGAATCTAAGGTAAAAGCTGCTGGTGGCTTTTTAATTCAGGTTATGCCTGGCTGTAAGGAAGAGTATTTAGAGAAGCTTGAAGCTAAGCTTTCAACTCTAAAGAGTTGTTCTACTATGATTGATGAGGGATATTCTGCAGAGGATATCATCAAAGAAATCACTGATGGTGATTATCAATTACTAGAAACAAAAGAGTTAAAATATGAGTGCACTTGTTCTAAAGAAAGATTTGAGCGTGGCCTTTTATCTTTAGGTAAGGAAGAGCTTATTTCTATCCTAAATGAGGATCATAAAGCAGAGATTAATTGTAATTTTTGTAACAAGAAGTATATTTTTTCGGAAAATGATTTAAAAAGTTTAATATTAAAAGCTACTAAATAGGTAGTCAATTTTTGAAACTGTTTCGAGATTTTAAAGTTTGCTGTAAAGGGCAAACTTTTTCTTTTTTTATAAATATAACGATGCTATAATGCAAGTAAGTAAAACATTATACGTACATTTGTATAACAGAAGCGAACATTGTTCTTAAAGGATATTCTTATCCTATTAAATAAAAATAATAATGACTAGAGGTGAAAATTAACAAGTAAGCGCTTTTGAAGGTTATTTTTTAGCAAAAACAAGGAGACAACTAAATATTGAGTAGTAAAAAAAGTATTAATAAGTTTTAGAAAAGAATAAAGAGGAGACAAAACAAATTATGAAAAAGCTTTTTAAAGGAATTTCAATTGCAGCCGTTTTAGCTTTAACTGCAATTTCCGCCACTTCTTGCTCCACTGCAAAAAGTGAGGATGTTGAAAACATCGATACTCAATTAAATGCAACTACAACATTACCAAATGCTACTTTAGCAAATTCTATTGACAATGGTAATATTTTCCATGCATGGGACTGGTCAATGTCAACTATTAAGGCTAACCTAGATTCTATTAAGGCAGCTGGATTTACAACTATTCAGACTTCCCCAATGCAGCCACAAAAGGATTATTGGGCAGGAAACACTTCTAAGGAAGCATGGTGGAAATTATATCAGCCACTTGGATTTAGTATTGCAACAAAGAATAATGCACTTGGTACAAAATCTGAATTACAATCTATGGTTAATGCAGCTCATAATAAGGGCTTAAAGGTAATTGTGGACGTTGTTGCTAACCACTTAGCTGGTTCTTATGATCATTTCGATCAGGGCGTTAAAGAATATGAACCTACAATTTATGGTTCTAATGGTTATATTTCTGGTGGAGCTAAGCTTCATTCCGAAACATATAATGGCGCAAGTGATTCTTGGTGTACAACAAATGGTAATATCGGTTTACCAGATTTGAATACACATGATTCTTATGTACAAAAGAGAGTATTATCTCTATGTAAAAAATATATCGACTGTGGTGTTGATGGATTTAGATTTGATGCTGCTAAGCACATTGAAACAGATAATTCAAGTGAGCCTTATGGTGCATCTGCATTCTGGCCAACAGTAATCAATGGTACTACTTCTTATGCACAGTCTAAGGGTAAGGCAAAGCCTTATTACTATGGTGAAATCTTATATTCTTGTGGTAATAATAGATCTTATTCTTGGTATACAAAGTATATGGACGTTATCGATAACAAGACAGGTAACGATTTAAGAAATAGCTTTAACGCTAATTATGCAGCTGCACAATCTGCATATTACACAACTAACCTATCTGGTGATAAGGTAGTTGTATGGGCTGAATCTCATGATACATATGCAAATGATGATCAGGAATCAACTGGTACATCTATTTATAATATCAATAAGACTTATGCAATTATGGGTTCTAGAAATGGCGCAGAGTGCTTATATTTCGCAAGACCTACAGATGGAAATTGGAATTCTTGTACAACTAAGCTTGGTGCAAAGGGTTCTACTGCTTACACTTGGAGACAGGTTGAAGGCGTTAATAAGTTCAGAAATTACTGGGGCACAGCCTCTGAATATGTAGCTAACAATGGTGGTTATTCTCAGGTTGTTAGATACAATAGTAATGAATCTGGTATGGTATTAGTAAGCTCTGGTTCTAACTATTCTGTAAGCAATGTAACAGTACCTTCCGTTATGAAGAATGGTACATATAAGGATTATGTAACTGGTAATTCCTTCACAGTATCTAATGGTAAGGTTTCTGGTACAATGGATAACCAAAGTGGTATCGCAGTTCTTTATAAGGAAGGCTCTACTTCTGGCTCTGGTACAGGTACTGGTACTGGCACTGGTACAGGTTCTACATTACCATCTAATGTTAATAAGAATGTAATCTATTTCGTTAATACAGGTAACTGGTCTAATGTATATGTATACGCTTGGAAGGGCAATGGCGGTTCTGGTAACCAAAACTCTAACTGGCCTGGTGTTAAGATGACTAAGACTAGTGAAAAAGTTAATGGTTATTATGTATGGAAGCTTGAATCTACTAATTTCTTAACAAATTGGGAAAAGGTAATTTTCTCTAATGGTGGTTATTCTCAGACTAGTGATTTAGCAATCACTGGTAACTGCTTCAATGCAGCTGGTACAGCTTCTATTTATACTCCATCCACTTCTGGTTCTGGTACAGGCACAGGCACTGGTACTGGTACACAGACTACAGATAAGAACACAATTTACTTCATTAATAATAAAGGTTGGTCTACAGTTTATGTATACGCTTGGAAGGGCAATGGTGGTTCTGGTAACCAAAATTCTAACTGGCCAGGTGTTAAGATGACTAAGACTAGCGAAAAAGTTAATGGTTATTATGTATGGAAGTATACATCTACTAACTTCTTAACTAATTGGGAAAAGGTAATCTTCACTAATGGTGGTTCTTCTAAGACTTCAGATATTACAATCACAACAAACTGCTACAATGGTTCTGGTACAGCTTCTACATACACTCCAACAACTACAAATAATACAGTAAATAATAATGTAATTTACTTCATTAACAATAAGGGTTGGTCAAAGGTTTATGTATATGCTTGGAAGGGCAATGGCGGTTCTGGTAATCAGTTATCTAGCTGGCCAGGTGTTAAGATGACAAAGACTAGCCAAAAGGTTAATGGTTATTATGTATGGAAGCTTGAATCAACAGGCATTCTTACTAACTGGGAAAAGGTAATTTTCTCTAATGGTGGTTCTTCTCAGACATCTGATATTACAATTACAACAAATTGTTATAACTACTCAGGAGCAACTTCTAACTATACAGCTTAAAAACTAAAAATAAGGGATTGGAGTCATTCCAATCTCTTTTTTTCATACAAAAACATTGTTTTCTGTTACTTTTCAGTCATTTACATATTCCTTTCAAAATATAACTATGTTACAATTAAATATCATAGAGTATTTTTTAAACTACATAACAGAAAGGGTGGAGAGTATGAAAAAATACGAAAAACCGATGATTAAAGAAGACGAATTAGAGCTTGTCGATGTTATCGCTGTATCTAATGGTGGAGCAGGTACTGATGGACTTGTAATCAGTGCTGACGATCTATGGAGCTAGGGAGGATTATTGACATGAATAAAATGATTAAAACAGCTATTTTAGGCGTAAGTGCGCTTGCATTACCATTTACTTTCGCAGCTACAGTAAATGCAGCTGGTCCAAGCGACGCAGATACTATTAACACAAAACTTGAATATCAGATGAATGCAGCTGGTACTTCTATGCGTTTCATAAGTACAATGGAACTTAATGGTAAATCTCTAGATGATATCACAAGTATTGAAATGAACTTTAAACTAACTAAAAATGGGGAACAAGATAAAGATTCAATTCCTCAAACAACTACCACTGTTTATGAATCCATTTCTGGTGAAAATGGAAAAGCAAAAGTTGATGGTACATATTATGCAGTAGCAACTATTACAAATATCGATTCTAAAGCTGGTTGGAGAATCACTCCTACTTTCACTTATAACTATGCAGATGGTTCTAGCGAGGATGCAACTGCTTCTGCTTGGTTAATTGGTGGAAAGAGACAGTATTTTGTTCAAAAATACGATGATTGGGGAACAAACTTGTACTACTATATGTTTGGCACAAATGTTCAAAATGCAAACTTCCCTGGTGAACAAATGCATCTATATGATGCTGACAATAGTATTTATTATTTCGACTATATGCCAGATGCAGGCTTCACTACAGTAGTATTCAGTGATGGTTCTGACACCCATAAATCAGGCGATATGCCAGTTTCCTCAAGCGACAATTATTATATTCAGCAGGATGGAAATGCATATGCACATCCAACTACAGAGCATAATATTGTAACTCAACATAACGATAATAGACATTGGAGTCATTGTACAATTTGTGGTGATGATTTTGATGAAACACCACATAATCTATCTGGTTCTACATCAGGAACAACGAGAACAATTTCCTGTTCTGACTGTGGCTACAGTGTAAGCTTTGATACGACTGTACTATATGTGACAAGGAACTGGACTGATTGGACAAATCTTCATGCTCATATTTGGTATAATAATGGCACAGAGGATATTAACTTAACAGGTAATTGGCCAGGACAAGAAATGACATATGACCACACAAACGACCAAGGAGAAGAGGTTTATAAAGTGACTATTCCTGAAAACGCAGAATGGATTATCATTAATAATGGTGAATCCGACGATTGGAAGAAAAAACAAACAGTAAATATCAAATTATCCGATTACGAAAACTATAATGCATTCTATTTCGAATGGAGAGATGATAAAAATCAAGTTGGCGGATATCTATACATTCCAGAATAAAATATAATTTTACAAAGGCTTACCTTTAGGTAAGTCTTTTTCATTATTTTTTCACAAAATTGCAAGATATTTTCATTTTTTTACACGCTCCTTTCATATTCATTTCACTGTTGTTATATGGTACAATTAACCAAAGGAGTTTTTTTGTATGAAAATAAAATTTATTTTATTTCCATGTCTGATTGGTTTATTAGCTTTAGTCTCTTGTAACAGCAATACATCAGACAAAACCAAAACGACTAAGGGAGACGGATCGACCACCACTTCTATAGAAACTACTACAGAAGTACCAACCACTACTTCCGATGAAACTAAAACTAGCACTTTGGAAACCACAACAGGTCCAATTGAGACTACAACTAGTACCTTGGAAACAACAACAGAGACTACTACGGGAGTAGAAACATCTACATCAGGTGTTGCTAATGATGGCTCATGGGATGATGGAGATGACTGGGGAGAATTACATACCTAAAATTTTTTTGGGAAGAAAAGACAAAAAGGAGAACAAAACATGAAAAATTACGAAAGACCAGAAATTAAAGACATTAAGGTAAATTTAGAGGATATTATTGCAGTATCCAACAACGGCTCTACAAATGGTGGAGGATCTAGTTCACTATCAGATTTATTCGGTGGTAAGTAAGAGGTTTATTATGAAAAACGTAAAATCTCTTATCTTATTCTCAACTGCATTTGCTGTAGCTGGGATAAGCTGTGTTGCTGTAAACGCAGCTGCTACATATGCAGATCAAATTGATGTATCTCTTGAGCAACAAGAGAATACTGGGGGAGACAAAATTCGTTTTATCAGTACAATGACTCCAGTAACGGATTTAAATTCCATTACGAAGATTAATTTAAACTTCACATTATCTAAGGCTGGGGAGGCCACAAAGAATGCTAGTTTAACTACTACTTCTGTATATGATGAAGTTTTAGGAACAAACGGCAAGAATAAGTCATCAAATACTTATTATGCTGTTCATACATTAACAGATTTACAAGATTTTAAGGGTTGGACATTAGGAACAACATTTGAGTATGTCTACGCAGATTCAACAGTAGAAACAACAAATACTGTTTACTATGATATTCCAGCAAAATACACTTATACATCAGGTAGTGGATCATTTGAGGAATCCTCCTCTATTGCTGATTGTTTCACAGCTGATTCAATTACAAATGGTAATATTTTCCATGCATGGAACTGGCATATGGATGTAATCAAGGAAAATCTTGATAACATTAAGAATGCTGGATATACTACCGTTCAAACATCTCCAATGCAGCCTCAAAAGGATTATTGGAGTGGTGGAGATACAGCTAAGGCAGGTTGGTGGAAATTATATCAACCACTAGGCTTCTGTATTGCTCCTGATACTTGTCAAAATGCAATCGGTACTAAGACTAATTTAGCAAAATTAGTTACTGCTGCTCACAACAAAGGAATTAAAGTAATTGTCGATGTTGTAGCAAACCATTTAGCAGGTGATGCAACTTCCCTATCAAGTGGTGTTGCAGGATATGAACCAGCAATTTATGGTACTAATGGTACACTATCCGGTGGAGCATTATTACATTCAGAAACAGGAAGTTCTGCTACAGATAGTTCACATACAACTAATGGTAATATCGGTTTACCTGATTTAAATACTCATAGCGAGGTTGTTCAAGGTAGAGTATTATCTTTATTAAAAGAATACATTGACCTTGGTGTTGATGGCTTTAGATTTGATGCAATCAAGCACATTGAAACAGATAATCCTAGTGAGCCATGCGGTTCATCTAGCTTTATGCCAAATGTAGTTGGTCAAGCAAAAACTTATGCAAAAAATAAGGGTCAAGAATTATACTGCTATGGCGAAATCTTAAATGGCTGTGGTAGTGGTAGAAGCTATGATTGGTATTTACCATACATGGATGTTATCGCTAATAAGTGTGGTAATGAATTAAGAAAAAACTTCAATTCAGGTACTGCTGCTGCATCTTCTTCTTATAACCCAACTGGCTATTCAAGCGGTGAGCATTGTATCGTTTGGGCTGAATCTCATGATACATATGCAAACGATGAGCATGAATCACCTGATACATCTATTTATAATATCAACAAGACATATGCAATTATGGGCTCTAGAAATGGAGCTAAAGCATTATATTTAGCAAGACCTACAGATACAACCGGCACTTCTGCTTGGACAAGCTGCCAAACAAAGTTAGGCGCAAAGGGTTCTGATGCTTATAAGCTTAAGGAAGTAGCTGCTGTAAATAAGTTTAGAAATTACTGG
The DNA here is from genome assembly GCF_003550015.1 of Anaeroplasma bactoclasticum. Classification (GTDB taxonomy): domain Bacteria; phylum Bacillota_I; class Bacilli_A; order Acholeplasmatales; family Anaeroplasmataceae; genus Anaeroplasma; species Anaeroplasma bactoclasticum. Next base: position 86,238 of record NZ_QXEV01000002.1, on the reverse strand, counting down.
GGTACTGAAGCTGAATACCTTTCTAATAGTTCTAATTTTGCTATGGTAGTTAGATACAATAGTGCAGAATCTGGTATGGTATTAGTTAATGCTGGTACTGGAACTTCCGTATCTAATGTAGAAGTACCTGATAAGATGAAAAATGGTACATATACAGACTTAGTATCTGGAAATACATTTACTGTTGCAAATGGTAAGGTATCTGGTACTATGGATTCTTCTTGCATTGCTGTATTATATTCAGAATCCGGAACAGGTACAGTATCTATTGAAGATGATATTGAAGACTTATTCTATACTGCAACTGAAACTGCTACATATACAATTAAAAATGCAGTTTCTGCAACATTAACTGTTGATGGTGAAACTTATAACATCACTTCTGGTGCTACATTAACATTCGGTAACTACATGGATGTTTCGGATAAACTTACTGTAACTATTAAGGCAAAGGATAGTAACAATGTAGAAACAACAAAGCAGTTTGTTTATAGAAGAATTCCTGCACCTACAATTTATACAGTAACATTAACTAAGCCTGAAGGCTGGGCCAATACTATTTATGCATATATGTATGGTGATGTTGATAAGAATGCTGCATGGCCTGGAGTTCTAATGAGTTCTGAAGGCGATACTTATTCTGCTACATTCACTTCATTTGATGATTATGAATATATAATCTTTAGTGATGGTACATACCAGAGTGAGGATTTAGAATTAGACCATACAAATGCTTCTTATTATGCTGATACAGTTTCAACTAGCCATTTCATTAATTCTGTTGGTTGGTCTACAGTTAAAGCATACATTTGGAATGATAGTGCATCAACAGAAGCTGCTGCATGGCCTGGAACTGCTATTTCAAAAGATTCTACTGGATTATATGCTGTAACATATAGCTCAGCTTATGACCATATCATTTTCAATAATGGTTCTGCCCAAACAGCTGATTTACCATTCAATGCATATATTTCTAAATATGATTACAATGGAACAGCTGCAACAATTTACTATAATATCGTAAAGAATTCTTGTGCATCTCATTCCTATGATGCAGGTGTTGTTACTACTGCTCCTACATGTGAGAATGCAGGAGTAAAGACTTATACATGTTCTAATTGTGGAAATACATATACAGAAACAATTCCTGCATTAGGTCATAATTACGATTATGCAAGTGCACCAGAATGGAGCTGGGTTGGCTTCAGCCAGGCAACAGCTTCATTTACTTGCAAAAATGATGCATCTCATAAGGATCAAGTTACTGCTACTATTACAAGTGAAACAGTAGGTAACGTAACTACTTATACTGCTACAGTTACTAAGGGCGGTCATACATATACTGACACTAAGGTAGATGATGGTTCTCATACTCATACCTATGCTCATACAGATGCAAAGGCAGCAACTTGCCAGGCTACAGGTAATTTAGAATACTACTATTGTGCTGGTTGTGACACATATTTTGATGCAAGCTACCATGAAACAACACTAGAGGCATTAACTCTAGCTAAGACTGATCATACAGTTGCATCAGGTGTATATAGTGCAGCTGATGGAGTTACATGCTCTGTTTGTCATGAAGAAATTGAATATACAGTAAATACTTCTACTGTTTACTATTTAGTAAATTCAACTTGGGGTGATGACTGGAATACTATAGTAAACATCCATTATTGGGGTGGAACTAGTAATACTACATGGCCAGGAAACCAAATGACTAAGGGTGGTACAGTAACATATAATGGAGTAACATATACAGTATATTCATATACATTTGCTAGTGGTTCTTTAACCGATTATACAGGTGTAATATTTGACTCAGGTACAAACGCAACTCAAAAAACTGATGATATAACTGTTCTAGCAGGAGTTAATTGCTACTTCAATGCATATGACACAAATTACTTAGCTACCCAATTCATTTATATTCCATAAGAGAAAAAGAGAGAAATAAAACAAGGGGAATTCAGGAATGAATAGGAAGAAAAAGTTATTTATTATTTCGGCAGGTCTTATTTTAGTTAGCTTTAGTACTACTTCTGTAAATGCAGCAACTACTACTGCAAATAATGTAGATGTATTACTAGAACAACAGGAAAATACAACAAACGATAAAATAAGATATATTAGTACATTAGAATTATCTAATGGCGTTACTTTAAATGATATTACTAAGATCGATATGCAATTATCTCTTAGTAAAGCGGGCGAGACTACATTAACAACTGAAAAAGAATTATTTTCAGTTTACGATACTGTAACTGGTACAAATGGAAAGGCAAAGATTGACAATACATATTATTCTGTATTTACAATCACAGAAGTTGCACAATCCTATCCAGGATGGAATCTTAGTGCTTCATTTGAATATCATTATTCTAATGGAACACACGAGGAAACCAATACAGTGAATTACAAGATTCCAGAAGCATATGCTTTAAAATCTTCTGGTTCTGGTGAATTTGTTACTACTTCAGAATGCTTCGCAGATAGCGTACAGGATGGACAAATATTGCAGTGCTTCTGCTGGAGCTATAATGAAATTATGAATTTCTTACCTGATATTGCAAACCAAGGCTTTACAGCTATCCAAACATCACCTGTACAGGTATGTAAGGAAGCTACAGTTGGTCAAACAGCTAAGGGCTCTTGGTGGGCATATTATCAGCCAGCTGCATTCACAATCGATGATACTGGTGATAATGCACTAGGTACACCTGAGGAATTCCAGGCAATGTGTCAAATGGCACATTCTTACGGCGTTAAGGTTTTAGTTGACGTTGTTGCAAACCACTTAGGTAACCAGTGGGTTGCAGATTCATTATGCGAGCGCGCATATTATTATGAATGGGAAATTGCAGGTATGAGTGCTCCTGCAGATAGAAATGCAAAACCTGGTGAGGCAGGTTATGTTCCATACACAGGTCAGGTTTGGGCATATGGCTCTGGTACACCAGTTGATCCAGGTACAGCTAATGCTTCTACTACTCCTGCAATTAACACATATTACTACAAAAATACATTAAAATTCCATCCATATGCAGTTCAAGATAATGACCAACCAGGCAATGTTACACAGGGTAATATTGGTATGATGGATTTGGATACATCAGATCCAGTTGTACAGGATGCTGTTGCTGATTATCTAGAAGAATTAATTAGCTATGGTGTTGATGGATTTAGATTTGATGCTGCTAAGCACATTGAAACTCCAGATGATGATCCATCCTTTGCATCTGATTTCTGGCCAAATGTAATGGGAAGAGCCTTTGCTGCAGGTAATGCACTAGGTAAAGATATCTATGCATATGGCGAAATCTTAAATAGACCTGGTACCGATAGAAGCTTAGGCTGGTATACAAAACATGGTGTAGCTATTACAGATTCAGGCTTAGGTCATGGTATCGTTGAAAGCGGAGGAACTGGTTTTGGTTCTTTCAATGGTGCTGATGGAAATAATTACATCGATTATAAAGAAAATATGGTTACATGGGCTGAATCTCATGATAACTACATGGGTACACAGGATACTCATAATAAGAGCGTACAAATTATTAATAGATCCTATGCACTTTTAGGTGCTAGAAAGGATTTCTGTACTTTATATTGTGCAAGATTTGAGGATTATGAAAAATCTAAGCTTGGAAGTGTTGCATGCTTAAATGGTTGGTCCTATGACTGCGTTGGAGCTGTTAACAAATTCCATAACTTCTATGCTAAATTAGATGCAGATGAATCTTGCTATAGCTCTAACGGCTATGATGTATGTGAAAGATTTGTAAATACAAATCCAACTCAAAATGGTGTTGTAATCGTAGGTGGTGCAGGTAATTGTTCTGTTTCTGTTCCACATATGGCAAATGGTACATATAAGGATTATGTAACTGGCAATACATTCACAGTATCTAATGGTACATTAAGTGGTACAGTTGGAGATTCTGAAATTGCAGTTGTATACAACAATACAGGTTCAACTCAGGGCGCATGCTCCATCTCTTCTAATGCACCTACAACATTCTATACTGCAACAATGGATGCAACTTACATTATTAGAAATGCTACTTCTGCAACTTTAACCATTGATGGACATAACTATTCTGTAACTTCTGGTGCTACATTATCCTTCGGTTACGATATGGAAGTAGGCCAAACTAAGACTGTTACGATTACTGCAATCGATAAGAATGGTAATCCAGTAACTCAAAGCTTTACTTATACTAAGGTAGCTGCTCCAAAGACTTATACCGTTCATTTTGTAAAGCCAGAGAGCTGGTCTAGCTTAAATGCATATCTATATCAAACAACAAATGGTACTCCTACATTAGCTTCCATGGAATATGATTCTTCATCATCTAGCTATTTTGTAGAATACCTAGAAACATATCATTATGTTGCCTTTGGTAATGGAGTAAATCAAACTGTATTAATTCCATTAACTGAAGCTGATACAACATATCAGGTAATTCCATATGATGGATATGTATATTTTGATAATACAGGATCTTGGTCTACAGTTAATGCATATATGTGGATAGATGAAGCAACACATAATGCTAAATGGCCAGGAGTAACTATTACTGAAGATTCTACAACAGGCTTATTCAAGGTAAATCCTAATGGATATACTTCTATTATCTTCAATAATGGTTCTGGTAAAACAGATGATTTAACTATCTACACAGATTATTCTTATGTATATAATGCATCATCCTATGCTGGAATCCGTGTTGAAGAAGCTGATGCATGCGATCACAAATATACAAACCCAGTATGGACTTGGAATGGATATTCTGCTGCAACATTAAAGCTAACTTGTGCTAATTGTGGTAAGACAATTACAAAGGATGCAACAATCACAAGTGAAATCACTGTAGAACCAACTACTACTACAACAGGTACAAGAGTATACACAGCTACTGTTACATTTAATGGTAATACGTATACAAATACAAAGAATGAAACATTACCAATGGTAGATAATTCTATTACAACTGTTCCAAGAGTTGAACCAAGCTGTACAGCTAATGGAAATATTCTATATTACATCAAGAATGGTAAGTATTATTCTGATTCATATTGTACTGTTGAGATTTCATTATCTGATACAGTAATTCCTGCAACAGGTCATACTCATGAAGGTAATGTAATTGTATCAAAATCTAACCTTTCTGCTACTTGCTCAACTTGTGGCGAAACATATACAATAGAGGTTGATTCTACTACTATCTATTTCGTTAATACTTCGGATTGGGCAAATGTAACAGCATATGCATGGAAAGGTGAAGGTGGAGAGGGAAATCAAAATCATGCTTGGCCAGGCATTGCTATGACAGATACTGGATTAACTTACAATGGCCATAAGATTTATTCTTACAAGAATACTGAGGGATATACAAAGATTATCTTCAGCAATAGTGGTTCTTCTCAAACAGCTGATTTGACCATTCCAACAGATGCAAATTGTTATATTTATAACGATTCCTTCGATTACGTTTTTGTTGGAGAATAAGACAATATGAAGATGTAGGGGCCAATGGTCCCTACATTGGAATATGTACATGAATCATCGTGTATATATTCCAATGTACTATTTTCATAAAGGAGGTCTTATTATTATCGATAACAAATTAAATATTATATTAAGACTTAGAAGAGGTGAACTATGAAGAAATTTTTTAAACCAATAATACTATCACTTTCATTTGTTCTTATAGCCATATTTGGTATATCTAAAGCATTTGCTTCTGCTACATTAATAGATAAGGTGGATATTCTATTAGAGCAACAGGAAAGTGTAACAAACGATAAAATTCGTTATGTAAGTAAATTTGTTTTATCGGATGGTGCAACCCTAGACGATATTACTAAAATTGATGTCGAATTACAATTAAGTAAAGCTGGAAATGATACAAAAGAAACTGAAGTATCTTTAACTACTGTTTATGATGAAGTCATTGGCGCATATGATAAAGTGGATGACACTTATTATGCTGTAATGACTATTACAGAGCTTTCAAAATCATTCCCACTTTGGACATTAAGTGCTACATTCGAATATAACTATGTCGATGGAACAACAGAAAAAACAAACACAATTCAATATTTAATACCAATGCCAAATACATATAATCATGTAGAGGCAACATCTCCTACTTGTGGAGATAGTGGTAATTATGAGTATTATTATAATCCAGAAAATAGTACATATTATGATGCTCATGGTAATGCAACTACACTTGAGGCATTAACAATTCCAAAGACAAATAATCACTCCTATGATGATTCTTCTGTCGTTGCTCCAACAAGATTAACCGATGGTTCTGTAACATATACTTGTACAGTATGTGGTAATGAAAAAACATTAACTATAGATAAGCTTGGAACAACAAGAGTTTATTTTACAAATGGACAATATTGGGATACTGTATATGCTTATATCTACGAGTCCGCTTCAAATACATATAATTCATGGCCAGGTACAGCTATGACTTATGTTGGCAATAATTCCTATGGACAAGGAATCTATTATATTGATTATGATTTATCAAAGTATTCATATATTATTTTCAACAATAATAGCTCTCAAACCGTAGATATTCCTGTAGATAAGACAACTAATAATGCATATTATCTTGGAGAAACTAATTCCGAAGGTAAATATACTGTAGGCACATGGGCATATTATGATATTCCAGCATCTAATTTAGATAATCATCACTGGAATAGTGGTATTGTAACAAAATCTCCTACTTGTACAGAGGTCGGTTATAGAACATATACATGTCTAGATTCAGGGTGCGGTGAAACTAAGGTTGAAATCATCCCTGCAACAGGACATACATGGAATAGTGGAGTTGAAACTAAGGCTCCAACAGAATCCACACCAGGTGAAATGACTTATACTTGTACAGTATGTGGCGAAACAAAGGTTGAAGCAATTCCTGTACTTGCTCATACACATAACCCATCTACTCCTACATATACTTGGAGTAGTGATCATTTAACCTGTGAAGCAACAGTTAAATGCTCTATTTGTGGTGAAGCATTAGAGTATGAATCTGTAGCTGCAAGCTATACAGTTACAAAGGCCCCTACCTGCCTTGCTACAGGTACAGCAGTTTATACAACTAAGGCTTTCGCAAGCTCATCATTTACTACTCAAACTTATACTGCTACACTACCAAAGAGTAGCCATACATTAGAAGTTAGTGATGCTATAACTTTAACTCCTACATGTGAACATTCTGGTATATCTACTCATACAGTAAGCTGTTCTGTTTGTGGTGAGGTTATCGATCAAACAGAAATGGTATTAGATGCTATTGGTCATAATTATGATACTAGCCCTATAGTTGTTGCACCAACTAGAACTTCTAGTGGTTCTGCAACTTATACATGCTCTAATTGTGGTGAAACTAAAGTTAAAACAATTGAAGCATTAGGTACAAATGGTGTTTACTTCACAAATAATAAGGGTTGGAGTACAGTTTGTGTTTATATTTATAATTCTGATGCTGATAAATTAACACCTACATGGCCAGGTACAGCTATGACTTATGTTGGTACTAATAGCGATGGAGATGGAATTTATTACTATGCTTATAATATAAACGCATATAAATACATTATCTTTAATAATGGTAATAATGGACAGCAAACAGAGGATATTACCGTAGATAGAGTAACTACAAATGCATATTATTGTGATGGTTCTTCAACACCATATGGTGGTGGCACATGGTCTAAGTATTCAATTCCATCTGCAGTTTGTGATACTCATACATGGAATGCAGAGGTTACTACTCCTGCAACTTCTACTACAGAAGGCGTAAGAACATATACTTGTACAGTATGTGGTGAAACTTATACAGAGATTATTCCTATGACTGGTCATAGCCATAACTATAGTAGTGAATATTCTTATAGTTCAGCATATCACTTCCATGAATGTCTAGTTTCTGGTTGTAGTGCTATATCTGATAAGGACGAGCATGATTTCGAATTAGTTTATGAGAATGATAAATACTATAATGTATGTAGTATTTGTGGATATATTGATGAAGTTACTATTGCAGGCTTAAAGATTCATTATCATAGAGCAGATAATAATTACACATTAATTAATTCCTTATGGTTATGGGGAGATAATTTAGGTGCTAATTTATATACTATGACCCAAAGTGATTCCTTTGGTAGATATTATACAGTACCATATTCTAGCTTTGCTGGTAATGATTCCTTCGGTTTAATTATTAAATGTCAAGGTGCAGATAACTGGTCTGCCCAAGATGGTACAAATAAATATTTCTCTTTATCTGATTTAAAACAAGATAGTGATAATTATTATCATGTATACTTTGTTGGTGGTTCTGAAGGAGTATATAGCTCTATTGCTGAATCTAAGGGTGCAAATATTTCATATTTCTGCATCTATCAAGATTCTGGTTCATATTTCTTAAAATATGGACTTGCAGAAGCATCTATTTCCTTCACAGTAACTAGAAATGGTGAAGAGCTAGTATCTAGTGGTACAATTGCATCTGACCCTAAGGCAACAGATTATGGTAATACATACCTATACTATAATTTAGGCACTACATTCCCAACTATGAATGACATTTATGAATTAAATGTTACATTCAGTGATGGTAAAGGCTCAAGAAAAGCTTCTATGTGGGATTTATATGATTTATCATCCTTTAATTCTGTATATGGCTATAATGGCCAATTAGGTGCAATTTATTCTAAGAGTGAAACAACATTCAAAGTATGGAGCCCTGTAGCAACAGAAATGAAGCTTAGAATTTATGATTCTGGTACTCCAGCTTATTTAGGTGGTTCTGATTCCTATACAGAATACACAATGACTGGTGGCTCTAAGGCTTCTAAGGGTGTATGGAGCTACACAATTAATGGTGATTTAAGTGGTAAGTATTATACTTATGTTGTAACAAATTATTTATACAAGAATGCTGAGGTTGTTGACCCTTATGCTAAATCTACTGGTGTCAATGGCTTAAGAGGTATGGTAGTTGATTTTGATTCTGTTAATCCTGATGGATGGGATGATATTTCAACTCTTGATATCAACCCACAGAATTTAGTTGTATATGAGGCACATATTGCCGATTTAACATCATCATCTACTTGGGGTGGACCAAGCGCATACCAAAAGACATTCAAGGGCTTTGCCTATGAAGGTACAACTTATACAAAAAATGGTATGACAGTTACTACTGGTTTTGACCATATCAAAGAATTAGGCGTTAATGCTGTACAGCTTCTTCCTATCTTTGATTCAGCAAATGATGAAATTAATCCATCATTTAACTGGGGTTATAATCCATTAAATTACAATTCCTTAGATGGTTCTTATTCTACTAATCCATATGATGGATATGAAAAGATTCGTGAATTTAAAGAATTAGTATATAAATATAATAAAGCTGGAATAACAATCATCATGGATGTTGTATTCAACCATGTAAGCGATGCTGCTGGTTCTAATTTCACTCATTTAGTACCTGGCTATTACTATAGATATACAGCTGATGGATATTTATATAATGGTTCTGGCTGTGGTAATGAAACTGCATCTGATCGTTTAATGTACCGTAAGTTTATGGTAGATTCTACTGAATTCTGGGCTACTGAATACAAGCTTGGTGGATTCCGCTTCGACTTAATGGGTATTCATGATGTAGCTACAATGCAAGCTCTTGCAGATAACTTACATACTAAGATTAATTCTAATATCGTAGTATATGGTGAGCCTTGGGCAGCTTCTAGCGAAGATTATGTTACAGCTGTATTATGTAATCTATCTAATTATAGTACATGGGGTAATTTCGGTTCTTTCAATAGTACAATTCGTGATGCAATGTTTGGTCAGGTAGGAACAGGTGGCTCTTATGGATGGGCATCTACTACTGGTATTGATTCAGATAATCTATATAGAATTATGAATGGTTCTATGGGTTATATGTATGATGATAGATTAAATCCAGTACAATATACTGTTGCGTATATTTCCTGCCACGATAATTATAATGTTGCAGACCATCTAGAAACTTGTGGTATTACTGGTTCTGCTGCAGTAAAGGCATCTACATTAGGTCATGCTATTGTGCTTACAAGCCAAGGAATTTCCTTCATGCAAGAAGGTGAAGAATTCTTAAGAACTAAGGATTTAAATGAAAATTCTTATAATGCTTCTTATCAAGTAAATGATTTAGATTATTCTTATAAGGTTACTTATAATAGTATGTTCCAAAACTTCAAGAAGCTAGTATCCCTTAAGACTAGTGGTGCAATTACTGTTCCATTATCCGAAATCTCTGCAAAGAGAAATACTATCGCATATGATCAATCTAATTTCTCATATTTCAAATATGAAATTGGAGATTACATCATTATGCATCATAATGGTAATGGCACAAAGATTAATATGTCTGGCTATACAGGATATACTGTATACTTAGATACATTAGGCTATATGAGTGGTACAATTACTACTGCATTTGATTTAAACCCATATCAAACTGTAATTCTTAAAAAGAATAGCTAATTCTATCTAATATAGCTTATAAAAGGCCGTAACTTTCAAAGTTACAGCCTTTTTCTTTTGAAAATGAATATTTATATATTTAATATATAAAAGCTTAAAATTTGCCAATTTTTTAGCAATAAAAAAGAGAGGAATCATCCTCTCTTAATCAAAACATTCTTTAATTTCTTTTGTTTTTGTTTTATATAAGATATCTTCTCTAAATGCTTCAAATACCTTAGCTGTAACCTCACTATCATTAAATGCATCATGAACTTGAATATCTTCATTATCATAATAGATTTGGAATAGTTTAAATAAGCCTGGATCATTTCTTAATTCATAATGTGTTTTAATGATTTGGCATAAGTTTACATATCTTGTTTTATCCTTTAGAGATGGAACATTATGTAATAGATAAGAATCATTTAAAACTAAAATATCATTTCTACCATATACAATGATAGCTGGATTATATTTATCAATTACTTCTTTAAAATCATTATAGAAATCTATATATGGAATTCTATTGGCTTCAAATTCCTCATTAGTAATGCCTAAGAATTTTTCTGCTCTTTTTGATAATGTTTTTGTAATCGAAGGTTCAATGAAATTACGATATCTCATAATTTCTTCACCATACTTATCAAAAATGATAAAGCCTGCCTGAATAACTTCTGTTCTAAAGCCTTTGCCTTTAAAATTATAAGGTGGCATTGTCATTTCTAAATCTAAGAACATAGTATTTTCTAGACTTCCTAAGAATTCATATAAGCTGGATGTTATTTCTTTTTTATCATAATAAACAATATGATCATGTAATCCATGTGCCTCAAGGCGATTTACATAGGAAATGACGTATGCAGAATATGGACCTCTTCTTATCATTTTAGAATCATCATACTCAATATCTATCCAATTTCCAATATATAAGTATCTTTTAAATACACTCATTTGAGAATTTTGAAAATAAAAGAAATCAATTTTCTTATAATTCTTAATTCCAATGATTTTATTGTCTAATTCAATCATATGAATTAATCCACGAATTCGCATAGAATCACCTCCTTACTTCTTTACTGAAATGGCTATGCCATCTCCTACTTCAAATAATGTAGTGTCAAAGTCTTCTTTAGCTAAAAGTTCATCATGGAATCTTGCCATTTTACGAATGATTCCTCTAACAGATCTAGAATAAGACATATATTCTTCATTATTATCTAATGCTTCCACCAAACCATGAAATTCCATATTATCACATACTACAACTCCATGCTCGGATAAAAGTGGAGTATATAAATTAAAGAATTTCATATATTGTGCTTTTGCAGCATCAATAAATATCATATCAAAGGTTTCATTAGAAACTAAATCAAAGGCTTCTAATGCATCCTTATAAAAGACATGTATTTTATCTTCTAGGCTGGCTTTTTTAATATTCTTTATAGCTTCATTATACATATCTTGATTTCTTTCAATTGTATAAATTTCTGAACCTATAACCTTAGCCATGCGAATGGCTGAATATCCAATAGCACATCCTATTTCTAATATTTTTTTAGGTCTTTTAATTCTAATTATCGATTCAAGCATTGCAAGCCCGTCATCTTGGATAATTGGAACATCATTTTTCATTGCATAATCTCTAAGCTCTTCTTCTAAGCTAGAAAATACAAGCTTATTGGTTGGCTCATGATCATTAATTTTGGCACTCACCGCAACCACCACATTCCTCACTAGAATGGCAGCCACTGCAGCCTTGGCATCCAGAGTGGCATGAATCTTCCACACTTGATGCATAATCATTTAATAAATCTTCAAGCATTTCCCATTCTTCATCGGTTTCGATTCTATCAAGGCTTCCCTTACCATTATCTGTAGGATGGTAAATTGCTGCAGAAGCACTACCCTCTCCACGAACCTGGAATACTACATAATCTTTATTAAATTCTTCAGAATGATATGTGAATAAAATATCACATAGGATTTCTCTTCCATCATCCTGTATTAATGTTAATGTACGGTCCTGCATAACCATTCTCCTTAAAAAGATTTTTTATCTAGATAGTTTTGTAAAATGACTACGGCAGCCATTTCATCCTTCTTTTGGTGTCTATCTTTTCTTCTAACGTTTGCTTCAATCATTGCCTTATCGACAATAACTGTAGTTAATCTTTCATCCATTAGGATGACCTTAATATTGGATAATTCTTCAATTTTCGCTTTAAAATCGAAGGAGATTTGGGCTCTTATACCCTCATCTCCATTCATATGCTTTGGAAGTCCAAGTACAATAGTATTTACATTTTCTTTTTTACAAACATCAATAGTATAGCTTATTGCTTTATCATAATCATCATCACGAAATCTAAATGTATCATAAGCTCTAGCTAAAATACCCATTTCATCAGAAATTGCAACACCTAATGTTCTACTTCCTAAATCTAGTCCAATATATTTCATTACTTTAAGAATTCCTTAACATGTAATAATGCTTCATTAACCTTAGAGGAATCTTTTCCACCAGCCTGAGCTAGATCCTTCTTTCCTCCACCACCGCCTCCGGTGATCTTAGTTGCTTCTTTAACGATAGCACATGCATCGTATGGAGCGTTAGCTGCACATACAAATGTAACCTTAGCGCCATCACAAGATGCTAGTAATACTACATTTAAATTCTTATTATTACGAAGTGCAGATGCCATATCCTTAATTAGATTTGTATCCTTTACTTCAACAGTAGTAAATAGCTTATCTCCTTCAATTAAGCTATCATACTGGTCTAAGCTCTTTAATGCACTTTGGCTCTTCTTTTGGTTATATTCTTTCTCTAATTCCTTAACTGCATTTTGAGCCTTAGCTACTTCCTTACGTAAAGCTAAAATATAACGATAACCCTTTTCTTCTAAATTAGCTGGAACATAAGATACTTCTAATTCAATACCTTCAGCCTTAGCCTTCTTAACTAATTCAGAAGCCTTCTCTATGATAGTTTTTAAAGTAGCCTGAATATTTTGAGTAGATTCAACTAAAAGCTCATGAGCCTTTGGTCCTGTAACTGCAGTTGCACGGAATACACCAGAACCGATGGATTCAACAGATGCAATCTCAAAATCCATAATTTCTTCTGTATTATATACATGTGTACCTGCACAGAATTCCTTAGATACGCCCATATCAACAACTCTTACCTGAGCACCATACTTTTCACCGAATAATGCCATAGCGCCAAGCTTCTTTGCCTCTTCAATAGGTAATACTAAAGTCTTAACAGGATGAGCTTCCTTGATGAAATCATTTACGATATCCTCAACCTTAATAATTTCTTCATCAGTTAATGCCTGATAATTATTAAAGTCAAAACGACAATACTCACTGCATACCTGAGAACCCATCTGATGAACATGGCTACCTAATACATTTTGAAGTGCAGCCTGAAGTAAGTGAGCACTTGAATGGTTCTTTCTAGTTAAATCTCTATTTTCCTTATCTACAACAGCCCAAACGATTTCGCCAACCTTAAATGGATTAGTATCTCCAGCTAATACATGTAAATGCTGTCCATTAGGCATCTTAATTACATCAATAACCTCTGTGTCATCGAGCTTACCCTTATCACATAGCTGTCCACCACTAAATGCATAGAATGGTGTCTCATCTAATACTACTGCATTACCAAAGATTGCAATAACCTTAGATTTTTGATTTGTAGTATTATAGCCTGAGAATCTAGATTCAGCCTTGAAGTTTAAGAATTCCTCATTCTGTCCTCCCATAGACTGATCATCCTTACGTGCATTTCTTGCACGTTCCTTTTGTTCATTTAAGTAAGCCTTAAAGCCAGCCTGATCTACAGTTAAGCCCTTTTCTTCAGCATACTCAATTGTAAGCTCAATAGGGAAGCCATATGTATCATATAATGTGAACGCATCAGAACCAGAAATAACCTTCTTATCCTTAGATGCTTCTGCAATTAATGCAAATCTCTTTTCACCATCAGCTAATGTCTTTAAGAACTGCTTTTCTTCTGCAGTAATTACTTGCTTAACAATTTCCTTCTTCTCATGTAAATATGGGTAGAATGGATCCATAATCTGAATAACTACATCAACAAGCTCAGACATAAATGGCTTATTAATACCAATTGATTTAGCATATTTAGAAGCTCTTCTTAATACTCTTCTTAATACATAGCCTCTACCTTCATTGGATAATGTTGCACCATCAGCTACTGCGAATGTTACAGTTCTTACATGGTCAGCAATAACCTTAAATGCCATCTGTCCTTCATATTTAACACCAGAAATCTCTTCAGTCTTCTTGATGATTGGTTGGAATAAATCTGTGTCATAATTTGTGTTTGCACCCTGCATTACACAGCATAACCTTTCCAAACCACATCCAGTATCAATATTCTTAGAAGGTAATTCCTTGTAGTTTTCTCTTGCTACACCTTCCTTAGAATTGAACTGAGAGAATACGATATTCCAAATTTCAATGAAACGATCATTTTCAATATCGTCACGAATTAATTCAGGACCTCTCTTATCATACTTTTCGCCACGGTCATAAAACATCTCTGTATCAGGTCCACAAGGTCCTTCACCAATTTCCCAGAAGTTACCATCTAATGGAATTAAATGGTCTTCTTTAATGCCATGACTCATCCAGCAATTTTTAGCATCAATGTCCTTTGTATAGTATGTAATATATAATTTATCCTGATCAAAGCCAAACCACTTAGGGTCAAATAATAATTCACATGCGAAAGCAATCGCTTCTTTCTTGAAATAATCACCAATGGAGAAGTTTCCAAGCATTTCAAAGAAGGTATGGTGTCTCGCAGTCTTACCTACATTTTCAATATCATTGGTACGAATACACTTCTGTGCATTAGTAATTCTTGGATTTTCAGGAACCATTGTACCATCAAAATATTTCTTTAATGGTGTTACACCCGCATTGGTCCATAATAATGTTGGATCATTGTGTGGGACTAGGGATGCAGATGGCTCTACACTGTGTCCTTTTGATTTAAAGAAATCCAACCACATTTGACGGATTTCACTTGAAGTCATATATTTCATAGACTCTTACCTCCACTAAGCACCATATAGGCGCTTTACAATATTTTGATTATATCAAAAAAGAGTTTCAATAGCAACAAAAAAACCAAAAGTAAAACATAGTTTTAAATGTAACCGATTTATTTCTCAAAAAGACATCATTTTCTTTCATAAATTGTTATGCTAAAATGCAATTAATGAGAGAAATTATTTAAAGGAGTTAAAATGAATTTCACTAATTTTTCAGAAATCATAAAACAAAAAAGAATTGCAAAGGGCCTATTACAAAAAGAAATGGCACTAAAAGTGCCAATTCAAAAAGCAAGATACAATAGAATAGAAAATGGGCTACTTGAGCCTACCTTTATAGAGCTTCAAGCAATATGTAGAATATTAGAAATTGATTTGACTGAGGTATTAGAATTAAAAAAGCCTATCCGAGAAGATATCTTCTTCGATTAGGCTTTTAATCCATGAATGAATAAGGAGTTATTCCTTCCATATCATATTCACCAAATGTATCAAAAGGAATATCCTTATCGTATATTTTGTTATCGATAACCTCAATTTCTTTTTTACCAAGTCTTTGAGTTAAATAGGTTTGTCTTTCATAATCCATAGAATGGATTGCCATATCTAATGAGCTGGTTTTACCTAGTAAAATCAGCTTTTTTTTCGCTCTAGTAATACCTGTATAAATTATTTTCTTTTTAAGCATTATTTGATAAGAAGGAAGTATTGGCATAATAACATTTTCAAATTCAGAGCCTTGAGATTTATGAATAGACATACAATAGGCTAGGGTTAAATTTTCTATATCGGATGCCATATATGTAATGATTCTTCCATCAAAATCAATTAGCATTGCATCCTTTTCTTCTACCTTAATGACATCTAATATTTTACCAATATCTCCATTCATAATTTCATGAATAGAATCATTTTTAAGCTGTAAGACCTTATCATTTTTCTTAAATAGCTTATTTTCTCTTTTTAATATCTTTTCCTTTTCTGGATTATATTTTTCTTGGATAAAGGAATTAATTGCATCAATACCTGCAACACCTGCATACATTGGAGCAAGTATTTGAATACCAGAATATAAATCTCCACCACTTGCAATAAAGCCATCTAATAGCTTTTCAAGCATAGGAATTGTTGAGTTTACATCAGAATTATAAAAGAATACTTCTTTTCTTTTATTGAAGATTTTATAATCTATATTTTCAGATAATACCATATGAGATAGGCTAATGATATCGGAATCCTTTGCCTGTCTCATAATTTGATTTAATTTAGTCGTTTTAAATATATCGGATTGAATTAAATCATGTAATACATTACCAGGCCCTACCGAAGGTAGCTGGTTGGAATCTCCAACTAAAATGACCTGGCATTTATCCCTTAGGGCAGTAAATAGACTCATCGCTAAGGAGATATCCATCATTGATGTTTCATCTACAATAAGTAAGGAATATCCCATTTTAGAATCCTCATTATAATTAAAGCCACCATCAAAATTATAGCCTAATGCCTTATGGATAGTAGATGCCTTAAAGCTTGTGGTTTCACTCATTCTTTTGGCTGCTCTACCGGTTGGGGCAACTAAGCATACCTTGTATGAAAAATCATCACTACCAATAGGCATATCATTCAATTTGGAATATACATTTAATATACCATTTAAAATGGTGGATTTACCTGTACCAGGTCCACCTGTTATAATGGATAATTTATTGGTAATAGATGTAAAAATAGCTTCCTTTTGCATAGGAGTATATTCAATATTTAAATACTTCTCCACATAGGAAATGGCATTTTTTACCTTTTCTTCTGGATATTTATTCATCTTAGCAGAGGCTAATTTTAATAATGCATCCTTTGTTTTAATCTCACAACTATAAAGGTAAGAATCAAAATATTTGCCTTCTTCTAGAATAATCTTTTTATTTTCTACTAGATTATCTAAAATAGGCTTTATTATACTAGGTGCTATTTCATTATCTAAAAGCCGAAGAATAGAATTTAGTAATTGTTCTTCCGTTAAAAATGTAAAGCCTTGCTGGTAGCATACTTGATTTAAGGTATAAAAAATAGCTGCCTCAAGTCTTAATGGATCATCCTTTTTAATACCTAAATTTAATGCTAAAGCATCACATTTTTTAAAGCCAAAGCCTTCTACCTCTGTAATTAAGCAATAAGGGTTTTCTTCTACCTTATTTGCTGCAGATACATTATATGTATTATATAATCTTTCTACCATTTTGGCAGTTAAGCCAAAGCCAAATAAGCGAATAAAAACCTGTTCGCTTGCATAGTTATCCTTTAATGTTTGATATAGGGTATCCATTTTAGGCTTAGTCATTCCATAAACCTTTTTTAAGACATCCTTATCCTTAAGTATCTTATCAATACAATCCAGTCCTAATTCTTCAATAATATTTGAAGCAAGCTTAGGACCTATTCCATAAAATTTATCTGAAGATAAATAATGAATTAATCCCTCTTTAGAAAATGAATTACTCTTTTGATAGGACAAAACGAAAAATTGCTCTCCATATTTTGGATGCTTTTTCATATTGCCAACAAATTCATAGCATAAGCCATCTTCTAAATGAGGAAATGAACCAACGATAATTAAGGTAGTATCATCCTCTTGTGTAAGCTCACAAACCTTATATAAGGAATCTTGGCTTTCATATATGTAATTAGAAATGTAGCCTGATACAACCTTACGTTCTTCCATTAATACTTTCTTCTTTCTTGATTCATATATACACTGTCTATGATAGCTCCGCCTAAGCAAACCTCACCATCATAAACAACAACAGCCTGTCCTGGAGTAACTGCACGTACTCCCTCTGGATAGAATACCTCAATTCTATTACCATCAAGCTTCTTTAATGTGATTGGATTATCCAAAGAGCGGTATCTAAATTTTGCAGTATATGCCTTACCATCTTCAGGAATATCACAAATCCAATTACAATCTGTTGCGATACAGCGGTTAGAAATTAAATATTCAGAATCATGGCCTTGGCCAACAATTAGCTGATTCTTTTCTAAATCCTTACCACAAACAAACCATGCAGCATTATCAAAGTCATGGCTTCCACCAATACCAAGGCCCTTTCTTTGACCTATAGTATAATACATTAATCCATCATGATGGCCAACTACCTTACCATCAAGAGTAACCATTTCTCCTGGCTTACTTGGTAAATAATTCTTTAAGAATTGATGGAAATTTCTTTCTCCAATAAAACAGATTCCTGTAGAATCCTTTTTATCCGCAGTCCAAAGGTTCGCATCCTTAGCAATTTTTCTAACCTCTTGTTTTGTTAAATCTCCAACAGGGAATAAGGCATGCCTTAGCTGGCTTTGAGATATTTGACATAAGAAATAGCTTTGATCCTTATTCGAATCCACTCCTCTTAATAAATAGCTCTTATCCTTTTCATGTCTTACTCTTGCATAATGTCCCATCGCAATATAATCTGCACCTAAGGTGGAAGCATGTTTAAGGAATGCATTAAACTTAATATATTTATTACACATGATATCTGGGTTTGGAGTTCTACCAGATTTATATTCATTTAAAAAGTAAGTAAATACTGTATCCCAATACTCTTCAATGAAATCAATTCGGTTAAGCTTAACTCCAATTTGATCTGCAACCTTCTTGGCATCTTGAAAATCCTTCTCCTGTGGACATACATCATCATTGATATCTGGATTACCTAATATATCATTATTTGTTGCTGAATCCCAGTTTCTCATAAACATGGCTTCAACATCATATCCTTGATCTTTTAAAAGCTTTAAAGCAACAGAGGAATCTACTCCTCCAGAAAGGCCTAAAATTACCTTCATGATTCAACACCACTCTTTTCGGATACATTATAGCATAAGCGATTTACATTATCTATGAAAACTTTTTGAAAAATTTTGAAAAAACACTTTACTTTTTCATGAAAATAGTTTACAATAATATTCCTTCAGAGGTGATACCCCTGAAGTATCACTTCTGATTTTATATACAAATTATTGGAGGTGAACATATAATATGTTATTAAAACTTTTGAAGGCAGTCGCTAAATGCTTCGCTGAATGGTTTGTTTGCCCAAATGATCAGCAGTTATAAAAGCGAAAGTCCAATCTTTGCTAGATCTAGAAGACTATAAACTCTTATTTATCTGCCGGGTCCAATTCTTTTCAGTATCTAAATGACCTTAAAAACTTTTACTTATACTGACGCATATCCGCTATTTAGACTAGTGTGGTGCAACTCCACAAGCGGGTACCAAAAAAAATTTTAAAAAACATAAAATAGTTGTTGACAAGGAAAAATATTTTGGTATAATTGTTACTGCAGTCGCATGTAAGCGACAAAATATGGACTGTTAGCTCAGTTGGTAGAGCAACTGACTCTTAATCAGTGGGTCTAGGGTTCGAGTCCCTAACAGTCCACCAGTTCTTTTAAAAGAATGGTTCAACAAAACCATTTTTTTTATTTTTATAACTCTCCTTTTAGATATAGAAAACAAAGGTTGGCAAGAAATTTTGCCAACCTTTTTTCTATCTTAATTTCACAAACTATAACTCTTGTCATCTAATCCCATAAAAGATAAATAAAAGGATCTTTTAATACTATAGATAACTTAATTTAATTTTTTGCCACAAAATTCGCAGAATACTGCATCATTTTCTAGCACATTACCACAGTACTTACAAAATTTATGATCCTTATCTGGATCCTCTACCCTCTCTCCTTTAGCAGAGTTTATAGTTACTGCAGTATCATGAATTACTTCTTGAATTGTTTCTTTGTAAGCCTGATACCCCTCACGAACAATTGGTTCACTTTGAGAAACCATAAAGCCCGTAATTTCTCTTCTATGGATGATTACGGATAGAGCTACTCCTCCAGCAAATGTTAACATCATTCCAATTCCAATCATGAATGCTCCTCCCATAATCATTCCAAGATTAAAACTAGGAGTAGATGTTCTATTACTTGAGTTCATGCCCATCATAAATTCATCTGGGGTTTGAGTATTCTTTGGCTCTTGATTAAAGCCTAAAACCATCAAAACAATTCCTCCAGCAAGTAAAGATACACCTAAGACTAATAAGATAATTCTTACAATCTTTAATATCTTAATTGCTTTTTGATATTTTTCTTCGTTTACATACTTTCTTTCCATATTAAACCTCCGAAATATAATTGTCGCTTATACCTCCCAAATATATATTTGAAAAAAATAAGACTCTTACAAAAGGTATTTTGTAAAAGTCTCGATTTTTAAATATATACCGGGTTTCCCGTCTTGACGATATATATACCCAAACTACTTGGGCACCTACTCCCTTTTAAAGAGTATTATTTAATTCATCTATATTTTATCACAGGGGACCCCCCTGTCAAGAAAAATCGTACCAAAATAATCCAATAACACAAAATAGGCCAAAGTGTGTAATTACTCTATCTCATTTAGGTGATATTTAAGCTCACAAGCATAATTATAAAGCTTCTTTTCATCATTTTTTAATTCTCGTTTGATTACTTTATTTAAAATAATTCTTAAAGCTTTACCTATTTCTTCTGCTTCATATCCAAGCCCTTGCAATATATCCCCATTAATTTTTAAATTCTTATAGGTTATAATTCTTTCTTCTTCTAGTAATCTTTTAATTCTTTCTTGAATAGAATCTATTTTATCTAACCTATAATAAAGATCAGGGTTTTGTCCTAAGATATCCGCTCTTTTTAAGCCTAAATATAAATCTAAATCCTTTATACCAAATTTATATAAAAAATCTAATACACTCTTATCTGTATCCTCTATAGGATAATCATGATAATAAATTAAATGACATACCCTATCAATAAAATGATGATTATATGTATATTTTTCTAGCATTACTCTAGCGTATTCTTCGGATTTTATAGCATGACCATAAAAATGCCCAACACCCTTATCATCTAAAAAATAGCTCATAGGCTTAGCGATATCATGGAAGAATGCAGCATAGCGTAAAGTTAAATCACATTTTGTTGAATCTAATACCTTTAGGATATGAGATAAGACATCTAAATTATGCCATTTTGGGCATTTTTGGTCAAAATCTATACATTTTCCAAGTTCAGGGAAAAGAGTAGAAAATACGCTAATATATTCTCTTATATAGAATGATGGAGTCTCCGTAAGTAAAATAGGATCTATTTCCTTTCCTACTCTTTCACTCTTTATTTCATTTAATAAATAAGAATATTTATTTATACCCATCTTTAATTCTAAAGTAGGTATTAGCCCTCTTGTTGCATGAAATCTTATTGCTCTTAAAATTCTATTTGGATCATAGGTAAATACTTCTTCTATATCCTTAACTGTTTTTAGTCTTTTAGAAACTAAATCACTTAATCCATGATATGGATCTATTAGCCCATACTTTGGATGATATGCCATAGAATTTACTGTAAAATCTCTATTGGATAAATCCTCTTCTATAGTAGAACCCTTGAAGCTTGAAAGCTCAAAATAGGTGTGATTTAATTTCACACCTATTGTTATATTTTTGGATATATACTTTTTACATTTGAATTCCTTAAATACCTCTATAGCTTGATCTAATGTGGCATTGGTTGCAATATCATAATCTGATACCTCTAAATCTAATAAGAAATCTCTTACAGCACCACCAACTAAATAAGCCTGATAACCATGACTTTCTAGTAATGAAATCGCATATAGGATATTTGGGTTAATTTCAAAAGAATCCAAAATATCACTCCTAGCTTGCTAAAATCTCAAGTCCATCCATTGTTACTACAATGGTATATTCCCACTGTGCAGATAATCCGCCATCATCTGTATAAATTGTCCAATCATTGCTAGAATCAATAAATACACCTCTAGAGCCTTCATTTACCATTGGTTCAATAGTGAATACCATACCTGGGAATAAAACCATACCAGTACCCTTTTTACCATAATGATAAATAAATGGATCCTCATGGAAATCAATACCAACACCATGACCACCAATTTCATGTACTACGCTATAGCCATGAGACTTAACATATTTTTCAATAATTGCGCCAATATCTCTTAAATGAGAATAAGGCTTTATACCCTTAAATGCTAAATCTAAGGATTCCTTAGCTACTTTAACCAAATCCTTAGCTGTAGCGGATGCCTCACCAATAATAAACATACGAGATGCATCTGCATAATATCCTTCATAAATTGTAGTACAGTCAACATTAATAATGTCGCCTTCTTTTAATATTACAGTAGGGTCAGGAATACCATGACATACTGCATCATTAATCGATGTACATACACTCTTTGGGAATCCTTCATAATTAAGTGGTGCAGGAATTCCACCAAGCTCTAATGTTTTTTCGTGTACAATCGTATTAATTTCTTCTGTAGACATACCAGCATGGATATGCTTTGCCACCTCATCTAAAACCAAATTATTGATGACACCAGCTCTTCTAATACCTTCAATATCTGCCTCAGTTTTAATCATATCAGGCTTTGGTACCTCATAACCCATCTTTTTATATTTTTCTACATTTTCTTCATAATTCTTCTTATAATCAATCATTTTCTTCTTCCTCGATAATTTTAGTAATATACATCTTCTGCATACTTAAATCTATCTGATATAATTGATCGGAATATAATTTAAGGTTATCCTTATCCTCGTCTGAAAATTCATATCCTGGAGATTTATAACGTAACTCATGCTCTAAGGATGCCCACATATCCATCGCAATTGTTCTAAATTGAATTTCAATTGGGACATAAACCTGTATATTGTCAACATAAATCGCCATTTCAAATACGATATGTAAGGAACGATACCCCGTTGGCTTTGGATTACGGATGTAATCCTTGCTGATTTTGATTTTTAAATCCTTTTGCTGCTTCATCATCGTTACAATCTGATAAATATCATTAATATAATTACAGATTACACGCATACCAGCAATATCATATATTTTTTCTTTTAAAACCTCCATAGTAACAGGATAACCTCTTCTATGGATTTTTTCTATAATAGCAGCTGGAGTTTTAACTCTAGATTCTATATGATGAATAGGGTTATGTGCAAAATGCAAGGAGCAATTGTCATCTAGATTTTCTAATCTTGCAGACATTTCTCTTAATGCATATCGATAGCACTTTTCAATTTTTAAATATTCGCCAATCAATTCGCGGTCTTCCTCTGTCATGCTTTGAAGCTCGCTTACCATGTCGTCTAGATTGGGTCTAGCATTCTTTTGTAAGATCACATTTCATCACCCATTTCATTGTATCACAATGAAGTAAAAAAAGAAACTCTAGGGAACCCTAGAATTTCACTTTTTATTATTCTGCAAAAAATTTTAAAATATCATCAATAACCATCTTATGATCATCTTCCATTAAAATTTCATGCTTCATATGAGGATATGTTTTATATTTTAAATCCACATAACCAGCTCTGATTAAGGTCTTCATTGTATCCCTCAATCCCTTTTCACCTTTAGTTGTTCTGTCATCTTCACCACTAAAGGAATAAATTCTTAATGTAGGATTTTTACACTGATATCTTTTAATCTTATGAAGATTATAAGTTAAAGTAAATAAAACCTTATTGGAGGCATTTGTGAATAATACTCCACAAAGTGGATCCTCTTCATAATTTTTAATATTTGTCTCACTATAGGATAACCAAGATAATGATGGATCAAAAGATGCATTATTACTCATTGCCCATAAAAGCTTAGAATGCTTCTTTGCACCATTACCAATACTTTTACACTTAGCCATAAATACACCTATAAAGCATAAAGGCTCATAGCCTACAGTACCAGATAGGGCTAATCTTTCAATTTCATCATCATGCTTTTCAATATATGCACGAGAAATTAAAGTACCCATAGAATGAGAAAAAACATACATTGGTAGATTTGGATTATGCTTTTTAAACCATTTAGTAACCTCATATTGATCACTAATTAATAAATCTAAATCTCCACCTAAATGTCCTAAAAAGTATTCATCATTTATAGATTCACCATGACCTCTCATATCAGAAATAATAACTGTAATTCCACTATTATTTAGTGCTTCAATTAATTCAATATATCTTTCCTTATGCTCTGCCATACCATGCATAATTTGACAAATTGCTCTTGGTTCTTTTGCTTTACTATATAAACAGGAAAGCTCAAGCCCATCGGTTGCTTTTATCTTAATTTTTTCCATAATTAAAACCTCGCTTATGTGTAATTATTGTAACACAAAAACGTTAATAAAAAAAGCCTTATACAAGGCTTGTTCTAAGAATATCTTCTTAATGCAGATATCGCTGCAAAAGAATTAATAAATGTTAAGCTTATAAATCCAAATACCCTCATAAGCTTAGTACTACTATAGGTCTTTTTATGTAATGCGATTGCAGATACAACTATATTAATCACTATCGTTGCTGAATAAAATAATAATATAATTAAGAAAAACACGAGATATATTTCGAGCCAGGCAGCACTCTCATCACCAGGTTCAACCCTTGTATTATGTATCAACAAATAGAATAAAAGTGCAAATAAAACTAAATAAGTGGAAGCAAAAGCTATTCCTAAGGAAATCTTTGTTTGCTCAGCGGAAGTAAATTCTACATGAGTAGGAGCTTTTCTTTTTGCTGGAACTTCTCTTTTTACTGGAGCTGGAATTAAATTAGGTTCATCACCTATTATTCCATAATTTTCCACTCCTTCTTGATTTAGCCATTCTTCCTCTGCTATTTTCGCCTTTTGATTAAGCTCGCTAATTGTTCTTAATGTTAAAATAGCTGCAATAAAAATCAAAACATTAAAAGCAAATATAGCACATATCAAGCTTATAATAGCTGTAGCTTTATTTGGCTTAATAATAAATAGAATACCAATACCTGTCATTACAAAGAAAATAAAGATATTAAATTCTCGATTTTGAACCATCCAATCAAAAGCCTTAAGATATCTTATAAAATGCATTTGAAAGCCATCAAGCAGTAATAATATAGCAAATACAAAGGAAATTGATACTCCTATAACGGTAAGGGCAAAAGCCTCTTTTTTTAATTTTAATAACATAAAACTATCCTCTCTAACTCCTTAGGTATTATAAATAAAAAGAGAAAATCTGTCAAATTTTAAGTAAATTAATTAAATCCCTTTACAATCTTAGAAATTAATGTGTTATTACCTGATCCTGGTAATTTGCTTTAAAATACTTCATTGCTTATGTATATTTTTTTTACACAAAAAACACTAAGAAAAAAAGCCTTATACAAGGCTCTTTCCAGAAACTCTATTGATTGCGTGTATTCCGGCAACAGAATTAAATATTGTAAGGCTTATAAAGCCAAATGCTCTCATGATTTTAACACTCTTCACGCTCTTTTTATTTAATGCAACACCAGATACTACAATATTCACAATGAATATTGATGAATAAATAACTGCTACAAAAACTAAAAAGCCAAAAAAGAAAACATTTAATGAGTATTCAGAATTACCCTGATATTCTCTAGTAAAGACACTATATCCTGCATAAATGGTAAGACCTAAGCATAAGGCTAAATAAATAGATGCAAGTGCAATACCAGCTGTAATTTGAGATTGCTCATGAGCTGTAAACTCTACATGAGTAGGCATCTCCATTTGCACTGGACTAGGAACATTTAATTCCTCTTCCTCATTTGCTATTATTCCTTGATCAGCTAAAGCTTCATTTCTCTTTTTCTCTTCCTCTTGACCTATCTCTTTCATTTTTACTAATACTAATATATCAGCAATAAATATAAACACATTAGCGGTTAAAACAGCAAATACCATAGATACAATTGCCCAAGGCCTATTAGGCTTAAAAATAAATATAGTTCCAACAATTAACATGGCTATTGTCAAAAGTGAATCAAAAGATTGACTTCTAAAAATCCAACGAGATAATGTTAAATAATCTGCATATGGTATATAATATCCAGCTGTTCTCAAAAAGGATATGATTAAGATTATAAATGAAAATGATAATCCTATAACGGTAAGGGCAAAAGCCTCTTTTTTTAATTTTAATAACATAAAACTCTCCTCTCTAACTCCTTAGGTATTATAAATAAAAAAAGAATACCTGTCAATTTTTCAAAAAAAATAGACGATTTCAAATCGTCTATTTCAAGTAAATTAATTAAATTCCTTTGCAATCTTAGATACTAATGCATTATCCACCTGACCCTGGTAATTTGCTTTAAAATACTTCATTACAGATGGAATCTTCTTATCCTCTAATGATTGAATAATTGCTCTAATTTCATCTTCAGATAATTGCTTAGGTAAATACTTAGAAAGTAAATCCATTTGAGTCTTTAATACTTCAACCTTTTCTGCTCTTGAAGCCTTCTCAAATGCGATTTTTTCTTCTTCTAGCTCCTTAATTGTCTTTTGAATAATTCTTAATGCTTCGCTATCAGGAAGCTTACGATCAGCATATCCCTTATCAATAGCTTCATTTTTACATTTTCCAAATACTAAGGAAATAATTTCATGTGCCACCTTATCGTGGTCTTTCATTGTTTGAATGTTTGCTTTTTGTAAATCATCAAATATCATAATATCATCTTCTTTCTTTATTTATTCTAGCATTATTACATATTACTTTCAATAATAACCACCCCAAAGAACAAAAGAACCATAGGTTCTTCTTTATAATAAATCATTTAAATTATGAATAATAATATCTGCAGATATATCGATAGGGCTTCCTTCTTTTTTATATAGTATTCCTTTAATATTTGCATTTTTAGCACATAGGATATCTATTGGTCTATCTCCTACATAATAACAATCTTTAGGGTTAATATGATACTTATTCATAATATATTCAATAGCTTCTGGGTCTGGCTTTCTTTTAAAATGATTTTCTGCTGTAACTATTTCAGTAAACAAATGATATATACCTAAATTCTTTAAGGTTAAAGATGTTGACCATCCTTTATGTGTATATATGAAATGATTATGACCTCTATTTTTTAATCCTACTAATGTTTCTTTTGCATATTTTTCTAAGGATACATCGAATTGATTTTTTTCTCTATAATCGGAATACATTTTTATAGTTTCATTACTATTAATATTATATTTTTCTTCTATCTCATTTAAAAAGTCTAAAACACTTTTTTGCATAATCTTAGAATATACATCTTCTTTTTTTATAGAGATATGAAAATAATTCATAATATGCATTAATGCATCTAAAATTCCTGGATAGGAATCGATTAATGTACCATCTAAATCCCATATATATGTCATACTATCACCCCCAAAACAGTCCTTATTATACCATAAAGAAAAAAAGACTCAACGGAGTCTTAATTTCTTCTTGAAAACATAAGGATAATCCTTAAGATGTAAATATAAATATAAATTAAAGAAATCTCTATACCTAGTGCTACACTCCATTCTGCTTTCTTAGAAGCACCAAGCTTTACAACAGCTTCAGCTTCCGCAAAGTTAAATGCTAGTGTGATAACACCATAGATTAATAATCCTGCTTGAATTAAGAAATAAATAGAATTCGATTCATATCCTTTAAAAATGATTAATAATAAATCAAAGATTGCAAGTCCAAGTACTGAAAATAATATACCAAAGGCAATCATTCTTAGCATTGAACCATTTCTTATAAATCCTAAGGAATATAATACAAGCATTATAGCAAATACAACTAATGTTGCTGCAATTGCCATAGAACCAGCACCAGGGAAATACTGATTTACTTTTGCTGTAATAGTTCCTAATAATACTCCTTCACATAAGGAATATATAATGGAGCATACCATGGCTAATCTTTCACTAAATCTACCTACAATTGCACAAATAAATCCTACAATTATAGATGCAATTAAGAAGCCATAAAAGCTATTTTCATATGTTTTTATTAATTCTGGTAAGAAAATTGCTGTAACTGTAGCTATACCAATAACTATAGCTAGAAGAATAATTGTTTTTATTGAAATGCCTTTGTAAGTGGCATGTGATGTCTCATCTAAATAAGATTCACTTGTCTTTACATAAGAATAATAACCAGTATTATTCATACACAAACACCTCCTTAACCAATAACTATTATATTATTTTTATATATAAAAAAAAGACGTTTACTAATATTTACACAATATCACATAAACGTCTAAGTTTTTATAATAGGGCGAATAATCCCTCTTCTTTTTCAGGATCCTCTTCAGGTAAATCATCAAAATAATGCATTACATCAAATTCATCATATAATGTTTGAGATAAACGAGTTCTCTTTAATACATCCTTTTTCGATGTAAATGCTCTTTCTTCTCTTTTTTCTACGATATCAATTGCAATGGCCTCACCTAAAGAATCTACTGCACTAAATGGAATTCTTAAATTACCATCCTCAGGATCAAAGTTTGTAGCTGAAGATTTTAATACAGAAACAGGTAAGAAATTAATTTTTCTTGCAACACATTCTAGTGCTACCTGAAGTGCTGTATATTTATCATCATCTGTTGCAGTTCTACCACTCTTATTCATAATTTCTTCCATTGCTGCACGAATGGCAATCTTACCACCTAAATAAGCATGAACTACATGGTTTTTCGCACGCTTAGAAAACCAAGCACTATAGAATAGGGTTGGAGCATATACCTTAAACCATGCAATTCTTAATGACATCATACAGTATGCTGTCGCATGAGCCTTAGGGAACATGTATTCAATCTTATCACAGCTCCAAATATACCATTCTGGTACATTATGCTCACGCATATATTTTTGGAAATCTAACCATCCATTCATATCCTTAACCTTTTTATTCTTACGGACGAATTCCATAATCTTGAAGGATTTAAGTGGATCTAGACCCATTCTCATTAAATCAACCATGATATCGTCACGACAACCAATGATATCTTTAAATTTTATTTCTCCAAATTCTGTAGTGCCCTTTACAAGCTCTTGGGCATTATTATTCCATACATTTGTACCATGGGATAGACCTGAAATTTTTACAAGCTGGGCAAATGTTCTTGGTAATGTTTCAATTAGCATACCTCTTACGAAGTTTGTTCCAAGCTCAGGTACAGCATAGGATGCTACCTTAGAATCAATATCCTCAGGTGTTACACCAATTACACTTGGATCATAGAATAATCGATATAGGTTTTTATCATCAATTGGAATATCCTGTGGCTTTTCAAATGGGAATTCCTCTTGATGAAGATGAACATAATCCATAAAATACTTAATTAAGGTAGGATCATCGTGTCCTAGAATATCAAACTTAAGTAGGTTTTGTTCAAAGGAATGATAATCGAAATGTGTAGTTCTCCATGGGTTTTCAATATTATCTGCAGGATATTGTACTGGAGTTACATCATAAATATCTACATGATGTGGTACAACAACAATACCACCTGGGTGTTGTCCTGTAGAACGCTTAATACCAATTAAATAAGAAGCTATACGATCCATTTCACAAGATCTCATAGTAATATTTTGTCTTTCACAGAATCCTTTAACATAACCGAAGGCATTCTTATCTGCAATTGTAGCTACAGTACCTGCACGGAAGGCATTTTCAGGACCAAATACAGTTCTTACATATTCATGAGCTCTAGGCTGATATTCACCTGAGAAGTTTAAATCGATATCTGGTGTCTTATCACCATTAAAGCCTAAGAAGGTTTCAAATGGTATATCATGACCATCCTTAGCGAGTGGTGCACCACATACAGGGCATATTGCATCATCTAAGTCATAACCAGAATCCACATTTTGTAAAGCCTCCTGGAATGGCTTTTCTAAATCTGTTAAGCCATATTCTTCTATTTCATCCTTTCTCATTCTAAATGTATGGAAGTGACACTTCTTACATCTATAATGAGGAGCAAGTGGATTAATTTCAGAAATATTCATCATGGTTGCAACCAAGGATGATCCAACAGAACCTCTAGAGCCTACTAGATATCCATCCTCTAGTGATTTTTTAACCATTAAATGACAAATGTAATAAATCGATGCATATCCATTAGAAATGATACAATGAAGCTCATGGTCTAATCTTTTCTTTACAATTGGATGAGGATTATCACCGTATAATTCCTTACATGTTTGTCCAACAATTCTTCTTGTTTCTTCCTCAATGGATTCAATATGTAAGAAATTATTCTTAAATTCATCATCTCTTGGGGCATACATATCTGGATGGAATGCTGGCCATTTTTCAATGGAATCTGCAATTAAATTTGTATTTGTTACAACAATTTCATAAGCTAAATCCTTACCCAAGAATTCAAATTCTGAAAGCATTTCATTTGTTGTACGTAAGTGCATATCTGGAGTAGAATTAGCCATAAATGCTCTTTTTAAAGGATGTGTTCCACCACCAATTTGTGGAACCTCAATTAAAATATCTCTATATTTCTTTAATCTAGGTCTAGCATAATGACAGTCAGATGTTGCAACAACTATCTTCCCCATTTCCTTAGATATACGAATAATCTTTTTAATTACCTCTTGAATTCTTTCTTCTGCATTAGGGAATTCAACATAATATTGCTTATAAGCTAGAGGTGGCTGTACTTCTATATAATCATAATAAGAAATAGCATCCCTTAGTTCCTCATCACTTCTATTTAAAGCCATTTCAAATACTTTACCATTTGCACAAGCACTAGATAATAATATACCTTCTCTATGTTTTTCAATTACGCTCTTTAAGGCTCTAGCTTCAGATTCCCACATATGATAAGTCATCGCATCCGATAGAATCTTAAACATATTCTTATAGCCTACAGGGTTTTTAGCAATTAAAATAATATGATATGGGATAACATATCTAAAATGAACACTTGGATCAATTAAGGAATTGATATCCTTATAATTTTCTATCTTTTTATTATATAAATCCTGTAGCATCTGAATAAAGCATAGTGCTGTTACTCTTGTATCGTCTGTTGCACGGTGATGATGCTCCTGCTTAATCTTAAAGTATTTAGATAATACCTTTAGGTTGAAGGCCTTTACCTCTTTATAATAGCCTGCTCTAAATAAATTAAGTGTATCAATTACAGGGAATTCAACCATTGGTAAGCCAAGTAGCTTCATGTCTCTATAAATCATACCAACGTCGAATTTTGCATTATGAGCAACTAAAATACAATCCTTACAGAATTCTAAGAATTCCGGTAATACCTCTTTAATTGTTTTGGCATCCTTTACCATATCATCCGTAATGGATGTAATTCCTGTAATCTTTTCAGGAATATGCATCTTTGGGTTAACAAATACCTCAAATGCATCAACAATAGTTCCGCCTCTAACCTTATGGGCTGCAATTTCAATAATTCTATCATAGGTTTGAGATAAACCTGTTGTTTCAATATCGAATACAACATATGTAGCATCTCTTAAAGGAATATCCCTCTCATTAAAGGTAATAAAATATTCATCATCCTCAACTAAGGATAATTCTGTACCATAAATAGGTTTAAATTCAGGGAATTTAGCTAGCGCATGGTCAACATCTGGAATAGCATAGCATCCATTATGATCTGTAAATGCCATAGATTTCCATCCCCATTTAGATACAAGCTTAACATAATCTGCCGCATCCGTTAGGCCATCCATATTACTCATCTTCGTGTGGCAATGAAGCTCAACTCTCTTTACTGGGGCATCATCCATTACCTCTTCAATCTTATGAATACCAACCATTTGAATATTGGTTGAATTCAAAATAATTCTATCGGAATACTGGTCATAAGTGGCATTACCTGCTACATCAACGATCGTATCTACTTTAATACCACCATCACCTAAATATAATTCCTTTTCCTTATCTCCTCTTAGCCACTTTTGAACTACAATAGAATCTGTTTCATCGGTAACCTTCATTAACAATATAGAGGATTTCGCAAAGTCCTTTACCTCAAGACCAAAAACATATCCTTTAATTCTAAAAATAGCCTCACCCTTTGTATGCAAGTATTCACTTAATCCACTTTGGGTTGCAGGAATATTTTTAATAGAAGTATATGAATCAGGAATTAAAGATTTCCTATACTTCTTTTGTTCTTGAACCTCTTTATTAAATTTCTTTGCCTGCATAGCCTCTTGGCGCTGCTTCTGTAGAGTTTCTTCAATTTCAGAATCAAGTGCATCAATTTGTGCTTGAATAGATTTTTCTTGATCCCTTATCGCCTTAACATGAACAGATAAACCATATTTTTCAAATTCCTTTTCTACCTTAGGACATAATTCATCAATACCTAAAGCATCATAGGCAACTACAAATTCTATTTCATTTCCAACAAATGTTGCATCGCCTATTTGTAAGCTTTTAAAGTTAGAGGACTCTTTATATAATTCATCTAAAATAGCCTTTAAATACCCTTTCAATTCTTCTACAGTTAATGTTTCATCCTCATAACCAAAGGAATAATCTAGGGTTAAATTTAGAGGACCTAATAAATTAGATACATGGGCCTCTAATGCTTTATATGTCTCATAATCAATCGCGTAGGTAAGGACAAAGGAAATATTTAATTTTTTGGAATTTCTTTTAAATATGGCCTCATCAATTCGGATAGTATTATCTTCCTTTAATAGATTTGAAGCCATAATTGATTCAATTATTGTCATTTATTTTTTCCTCCTTCCTACTCTTACTAAGCGAATATGAGTAAATGTAAAAACTGTATAAACTAAAGAAAAGAATATACCAATATATAAAAGTGCATCCATACTAAAGGATAGCTTGCACCAAATAAACAAATAATAAATCAAAGATGAATAGCCAATAAGCTTTATTCTAAATCTTCTTTCTACCATTGGGTTTATTATCCATGCTAAAAAATAACAAACAACTAAGGTTAAAAGATAATACATAATAATTCCAAATAAATCATTGAAAAAACAAATAGCTCTATAATTAGCTTCCCCTGAGGATAAGCCCTTTTCTATAAAGCTTTCAAAAGCGATACGCATTTCAATATTACCACTCTTTATATCCTTAATATTAAAATCTTTAATCTTTAAATCACTATAATTTAATCTACCTAAATGGAATGTAGAAAAAAACACATTCGCATTTTCCTTCCCAAAAACTACAATTAATCCACTAGATACATGATTATTCATAAATGCATTATCATTAAATGAAATAATACAATATTCTGTTTCTATTACCTTATATGAACCAGTAAGTGTATTATTTTCATATTTGGCATCATCAATGACATGATTATATGCTAGGGCATCACTTATTCTTCTTGCTACATTGCTATCTAATCTAGGCTTAGTTAAATCTACAATAGATAAAAATACACAGGTAATACAAAAAAATAAAAACCACCAGCCAACTACCGTATACCAATGATCCATAAAATATAGCCCAAGTAAAGAAGGGTGTGATACAATATTCTTAAATTTTTTAAACATCATCATCCCTCCTTTTTGTGAACAAGCCCATTATACCAAAAAAAGTATTTTTTTTGTAGTGGTATAAAATATCTTTTACTTTTCACTTTCATTCATAAAAACTTTAAAATATAATTATCTAAAGAAGGTATACTATGAACTATTTTACAAAAGATAAGCCCTATAACACATTAACTGAATATTATAAAGCATTATATGGCAAAAAAATAGCCAAAATATCTTTAAATGCAAACTTCACCTGTCCAAATAAGGATGGTAAAAAGGGGTATGGTGGATGCATCTTCTGTTCTAAGCTGGGTAGTGGAGATTTTGCTGGAGACAAAAATAAGCCGCTTAAAGAACAATACCAAGACGTTAAAGAGGTTATGATTAAAAAGTGGCCTAACGCAGGCTTTATTGCATACTTACAAGCAAATTCAAATACTTACTCAAATTTAGATGAATTAAAAAGAATTTATGAAGAGGTATTATCTATCGATAAGGATATCATAGGCTTAGATATTGCAACTAGAGCGGATTGTATCACAAAAGAAATTGCAGCCTATTTAGGAAAATTAAATAAACGAAAAAAAATCACTGTAGAATTAGGATTACAATCCGCAAGCGATGAAACAAAAAGATTCATCAATCAGCTAGAATGCAATAGTGAATTCACTAAAGCAATAAGCTTACTTAGAAAAGAAAATATAGAAATTGTATTACATATCATTAATGGACTACCTAATGAAACTAAGGAAGATATGATAAATACAATTAAATTCATTAATACTCTAGATATTCAAGGAATTAAGTTTCATTCTCTATTAATTTTAGAGCATACAAAGCTTGGACAGCTATATAAAGAAAAACCATTTAAAATCTTATCCTTAGAAGAATATGTAGATATCGTTACAACACAAATTACATACCTAAGAGATGATATCATCATCCATAGGCTAGCTGCAGATGGAGTTTATTCTGATTTAATTGAACCAAAATGGACAAGAAAAAAGATGGTTGTTATGAATGAAATAGATAAAAAATTAAGAAAAGAGCATCTATACCAGGGGATGAAAAAAGAGCAATGACACCATTGCTCTTTTAATTTGGCCATCCTTCATTAATTAAAGAATACTTACCATTAAATAAACTACTATATACCTCTTCAGCTAAGGAAGGGAATATAGGATAAATAACTCTTATATAATCGAATGCTTGGCTTTTGGATATATTTTCTTTAAATAATACATTATCATTAAATGCTTTTAATATTTCAACATATTTTAAAATATTACCATTATCAAGTGCTTCTCTTGTACTATCAATAAGCTTATGAAAATAATAATCTAGGCTTAATACATCATCACTTTTGGCCCCGAGTAATGTTCTTTTAATATCTTGAATATAGCTTGTTAAATCCTCTAAATGATATGTATCATAAATCATTTCCATATCCGGATTACTCTCACCTACAAGTAATCTTATAGAATCACATCCAAATTTTTGAATATAGCGGTCCATATCCATTAAATTATTATTACTTCTTCTTATTCTATTATGATGAATATCTAAGGACTTATCTACAAATGTAACATCTAAAAACAAATCCGGTAGGGCATAGCTTACCTCTTTTTTTATGATGTTATAAAAAATAATAGGCATTAATAAAGAGGTTATCATTTTATCCTTCTCAATATAAGCCTTTTTAATTGGTAAGAAGGATTCATATAATTCCTTTGTGTCTATAGAAAATATGGATTCTATAGAACCAATTTCATCATATATTAAAGAAAGTGTAGGACATAAGCCTTCTGTTATAAAGGAACTCATCGTACCTGTTATAGGAGTACCTGATACTTCTACATCCTCACCTAATACAGGTCTAAACTGACTAGAAAATAAATAGGGTAGGTATTCACTTAAGGAATTTAGCTTATCTTTATCCTCTAAAAAAGGAAATAACGCTCCAAAGGGCTCTAGACTAGATAATAATATTTCATGATTTTTATATTCATGAGATACACTACCTATTAATGCCTCTGTGAAGGCTTCGATAATCTTTTCTCTTGCCTCTATAGGAGTATAGCCATCTAATAAATCCGAATTCATTAAAAGTCCATCTTCACTTAAAATATCTATAGAATCAAAGCCTTCATTTAATACGAATAAGGCATCCT
Organism: Anaeroplasma bactoclasticum; assembly: GCF_003550015.1. Lineage (GTDB taxonomy): Bacteria > Bacillota_I > Bacilli_A > Acholeplasmatales > Anaeroplasmataceae > Anaeroplasma > Anaeroplasma bactoclasticum. The sequence continues at coordinate 49,956 of NZ_QXEV01000002.1, read as the reverse complement.
CACTATCTACAGATGGGATTCCTAAATAAATACTTTTAGAATACATTTTGGAAATGAATATAGGAATATCCGTACCAGTTAGTGGATTTTTCGCAGATAATCCACTATATGCATAAAGCATATTATCACTATTTATATATTCTTCTACACTTTCCCTTTCATCCATAGATACATATCCAGCTATATCCATATAATTTGGATTTATGAATATATAGGATATTCCACCCATATATTCTGGATTTTCCATTTCAATTTCTAAGGCTTTACCATTACTCATAAAGAATTCAACCTTTAAAACCTTACATGGTTCAAATTTAGATATGAGATATTCTTTATCCTCATTACTTATATTTATTTTTTCTATATCCGCTACAATCTGAGGAATCATACCATCAATATCTAAAATAAAGCATTTTAAAGAGCCCTTAGGTAAATTAACGCCTAAAAAGGAATCATATATTTCATTGGTATCCTTATCGTAATAAGGATTCCACATTTTATATTTAATATAGCCCTTTTCATAAAGCTCAATAAAGGCATTTTGTAGAATAGATATATATTCTACTCCTCTCATAGAGATAGATTTTTCATTAGAAATACCTATTCCTAAATCACTCATTTGATTATAAAAGATTTCTTCTGTTTTAGAATCTAAAACCTTATAAAGCTTTTTACTTTCTAAGAAGGATTTTGAAGTAATAGAATTAAAGCCAGTAGGATATAATACATTTTCATTTTCCATTCTTAAAAATCTAGCTATGATATCAGAATAAATAATACTTCTAATCTCTCCATCTTGAAATCCATGCTTATCTATTTCTGGAAATGGTGCATAAACAAAAGACTTCTTTTTAAATCTATCATTATCTAGTGAATAGCACTTTTCTTTTATAAATCTAGAATTCCAGTTATTCATTTATGCAACACCTCCTTTTAAAGAAAAAAAGGACTACACCGTAGTCCCTTTACTATTACTTATTAGCCTCAATATATTTAACTACGTCATTAACTGTTACAAATGCGCCAGCATCATCTGCATCAATTTCGATGCCATATACTTCCTCTAAATCCATAATAATCTGTACTGCATCGATAGAATCTGCACCTAAATCCTTAATGCTAGCCTCAGGTGTAACGTCATCTGGATTACAGCTAATTGTATCTACAATTGTTTTCTTTACTGTCTCAAAAACGTCCATGTTAATTATCTCCTTTGTAAATCTAAAATAATTATAACAAAATAACCTTTTAATGTAAATAATTTATTCTACAGCTAAAAGTGTTGCGTCTAAAATATTCTTTAAGTTCTTTAGCTCTTGAATAAACTCCTGAATAGAAATCTCCATCTTCATAATATCTGCAGTAATATTAACGAATGCAATATTATGAATAGGTACTTCCTGGTTGATTGCTAAAACATTCGCATTTCTAGATGCAATCTCATTTAAAATATGAGATAGGGCACCAGGTTCATCCTCTAGCTTGAAGGATAATAATACTCTTTTTCCAACCTTAGTGGATGGACGGTTTACATAATCCTTATATTTATAGAAGGTACTTCTAGATAAGCCAACCTTTTTACAAGCATCACTAATATTTACACCTGAAGATATTATTTCCTTAATTTCAATAACCTTTTCAAAATAGTCTGGTAATACAGATCTATGAATTACGTAATATTCATCATCCTTCATATAATTCCTCCACCTTTACACCACTTCCTACTTCTAGTGTTAAAACAGGATAGTCAATTTGTTTTAACTCATCCATGAATGATAAATCCTTTGAAACGATTAACATCGTTGATCCAGACCCTGAAATAGCAAATGCAGCATTATATTTATTTATTATACTTTTTATATCACTATAAGCTGGAATAAGCTTAGAACGATATGGTTCATGTAATTTATCACTAAATAAATCCTTTAATAATTCTATATTACCTTCCATAAAGGCTTTAGGTAAATTTACAATTCTAGATAAATTCCAAACAATATCCTTATATGGTAATTCCTTAGGTAATACCCCTCTTGCATCATGGGTAGATACCTTAACATTAGGAATAACTACACTAAATTTTAAATCCTTATGAATAGGATAAATATTTGGATAATATTTACCATCCTTTTGATAGCTTGCGACTAAACCACCATAAATGGCTGGAGCGACATTATCTGGATGTCCCTCTATAGCAGTTGCAATATCAAATAATTCTCTTTTAGAATATTTATTCTTTAAATAATAATTTGCAGCAAATATTCCTGCAACAATTAGGCTTGAGGAAGACCCAAGTCCCCTAGATACAGGGATATCACCAATAAATCCAATCTCTACAGGAACTATTACTTCCTTAGCTAAATCAAATACATATTTATAGGCTTCATAAACCAAATTCGTTTCACAAGAGGAAAATTCTTCTTCAAAGCCAACAAACTTAAATTCACTACTTTTCTTGAATGTGAATTCATTATATAGATTTAATGCTATACCAAGCACATCAAAGCCAACACATACATTAGCGGATGTAGCTTCTACTTTGATTTTAAGCATTTTACCACTTCCTCAACATAAGAAACAGAATCTTTTAAGGATACAATCTTTCTTTTTACAGCTGGATAATTTAATACCTTAGGTATTTCTAGATTAAACTTCTTATTTAAGGTATTTACTGCTTTCATTGCATCCTCTTCTATAATTCCAAATGCTTCCAAGACAGACTGAGGGAATTTATATGGAGATGCTGTAGATATAACTACACAAATATTATTATCCTTAGTTTCTTCTTCATATTCCTTATATGCATTATATGCAACTGCAGTATGAGGATCTATTAAATAATTATATTTATCATATACTTCCTTAATAACCTTTAATGTCTTTTCCTCATCTGTAGAATATGCATAGAATTCCTTAAATGGATTCTTAAAATCATATGTTCCCTTAGTTACTAATTGCTCCATTAAGCCTTTAGTTTTTTCTGTTGATTCATTATTTCCATAATATAAAAATCTTTCTAAATTAGAAGAAATTAAAATATCCATAGATGGAGAATTTGTCTTAAAGAATGGTCTATTCTTATTATATGTACCATTTAAGAAAAAGTCTGTTAATACACAATTCTTATTTGAAGCACAAATTAAATTACCAACAGGTAAACCCATCTTCTTTGCATAAAAGCCTGCAAAAATATTACCAAAGTTACCTGTAGGTACATCAAAGTTTACCTTATCATTTTCTTTAATATAGCCATTTCTTAATAAATATACATAAGAATAGAAATAATAAACTACCTGTGGTGCTAATCTTGCAATATTAATAGAGTTCGCACTAGATAGGCTTAAATCCTTATGGTTCTTAAAGAATTCTTTAACGAAATTCTGGCAATCATCAAAATTACCCTCTAGGGCTAATACCTCTGCGTTCTTACTTCTAAAAGAGCACATTTGTGCTTCCTGTACAGGAGATACTCCTCCATTAGGATATAAAACAACAATAGATACACCATCTACATTTTGGAATCCATTTAATGCAGCTCCACCAGTATCACCACTTGTTGCAGTTAATATAGTAATATTCTTTTCATATCCAAGCTTTTCCTTAGAAAGCTTCATTAATCTTGGAAGTACAACTAATGCCTGATCTTTAAAAGCTAGAGTTGGACCATGATATAGCTCTAAGAAGAATGCATTATCTGCCTTCTTCATCCCTACTACCTCTTTAATATCAAAAGTAGAATAGGCAATATCTAATTCTTTTTTAATCTCATCATAAGTAAATTCAGGAAAGAATTTATTTAAAACTTTAGCCGCAATCGTTTGGTAATCATCATTTAATAAATCATGATAATCTAGGCTTGGTATTTTATCTATAACATATAAGCCACCATCATCTGCAAGGCCATTTAAAATGGCTTCTGGTGATGATACAAGCTTTTCTCCTCTAGTACTATGAAACATATAATAATCCTCCAAAAAAACTTTTGTTATTATTATAGTATGTTTTAAAATCAAAAACAAGTGTTTATCAAATGAAAACACTTGCTGAAATTATATATTTTATATATAAAAATAAAAAACCGCATTTGCGGTTTTCTTATGCTTCTACCTTATAATACTCAAATGTATATACAGCAAGTGCATTGTAGCTTATTGAACCACTAATCTTAAATCTATCATAATGGTCTGTATATGTAGATGATGTATCAAAGAATACATCACCAGAGTGATAGCATACTGCAACTAAATTAGATGAGTCAATTTCTACAACTCCAAGCTTTTGTGTTGCTTCCTTCTTTAAGGAAATAGAAGCTAGGATATCCTTTGTATTAACAAAATATACCTTGCCAGTATAATCTAGGTTATCGGCAGCTGCTTGAATTTCTGATACTGCAGAAACTGCACCACTCTTTAAGGATGAACCAGCAAAGATTACAAAGCTTTCCTTTGCTTCTCTTTTAGCTACAACCTCATCTACAGTTAACAAAGAGAATACATTCTCTTCTTCAATTTCTGCGCCAGCCTCTTTCCATTCAGAATAGAAAGATGAACTAGAACAGGATGCTAGTGCACCAAATGCTATTGAAACCGCTAAAGCGGAGATGATTTTCTTAAATTTATTCACGATAGTAACCTCCAAAATAAAGTCTTTTATATTATATTCTATTCATATTTAATTTTCAAGAAATATCTATAGTATGGTAAAAATATCACTAACAGAAGGTATAACCTTACAGCCTGATTTTTCTAATATATCTTCTGCTTGATGTCCACAAGAAACTAAAACACAATTAACTCCTATAGCATCAGCCACCTCTTTATCATGTAAGGTATCTCCAACAAACAATGTTTCTTTAGGATTAATTCCATTATCCTTCATAAAATTAATTGCTCTATCTACCTTACTTGCAGCATGAATATTATTAATTCCTAATACTGCATCAAAATATTGAGTAATACCATAGGTATTTGTTTGTTCTAATAAATTATTTTGCTCACTTGCAGATAATATATATACTCGTATTCCCATTTCTTTTAATTTCTTAACTGTATCTACTAAATGAGGGAATAATCCACAGTGCATACTTCTTGGCTGATATTCTTTAATAAATCTTATAGCTAAGGATTCATAGGATTCAATATTAAAATCAATTCCTGCATCTATATAATATTGCTTAATAGGGAATTTAAATACATGCTTATATTCGTCAACAGATAATTCTTTCTTCCCTTGCTCTTTTAAAAATACATTTAATAATTCAACACATAAATCTAGATCATCAATAATGGTTCCATTGAAATCTAGGAATATATCCTTATACATCTTATTCCTCCATATACTGATTTAAGGCATCCTCATAATTCTTCTTTACCTTATCCTTTAGCCATAAAGGAGATATGACCTTACAATTTTTACCAAATGACATTACGAATGATGCAATCATATCCTTATTTTGCATTTCAGCTTGGAATCTCGTATGTGTAGAATCAATCTCAGTTACCTGCTGATGGCGTCCATATACTCTTTCGGAAATAGCCATATTTAAGTTTGTAAATTCTAATACAACCTCATAATACTCACCATTTTTAGTCATACCAAAATCATCTAAATAATCCTTTTCATCAAAGCCTCTTAATATTGTAAAATGATTTCTTGTTTTAAATATATCTACTAATCGATTTAATTTAAAATAACCAAAATCATGGATAGATTCATTATATGCTAAAACAAACCAAGTTCCATTATAAACAAATAGCTTATATGGATGAATTGTATGAATTCTTTCTTTATTTTTAGCAGAACGATATGTAACCTCACATTTCATTTGAGATTCAATACATTCCTGTAAAACCTGATATCTATTTTCAAGCTCTTTTTTATCCATTGCAAGAGGGAATCTATCAATCATAGTAATTGGAGTTACCTCATTACTTCTTTCTACAGATGCCGTAATTCTTCCCATTACCTCTTGGAAGGAATTAAAATCAATAAAATCACTTTTATTTTCTAAATAAGATATTGCATTACCAATGATTTTTTTATCTTCCCCATTTAACTTCAAAGATGGAAGCATACAACTCTTATCTAATCTATAGCCACCATATAAACCCTTCATAGATTCAAGTGTATATCCACATACCTCTAATTCTTTAATATATTCACGTACATTTCTAGGATTTGTTTCTAATAAATCCGCAAGCTCTTCTGTGTTTATATAATCGTTTCTTACACTCAAAATTTGAATCAATTTAATACATGCAGCAGCCTTGTTCATTGCACAATCCTCCCAAATAAAACTTCTTTCCTATTTTAACATTATTTATGTCAAAATTCAATGTTGAATAGTGTTTTAAAAATGATTATAATATAATAAAATCTGGTACCTTTAAAGTGTATAAAAAAGATAAAGGAGATGGTATCATGAAGATTGAGTTTTCCAATCAAAAGCCAAAATATATTGAGATATTTGATAAAATAGCTAAAGACATTAATGATGGTATTTTAAAGGGTGGAGATAAGCTCCCATCGAAAAGAGTATTAGCTATGGATTTAAATGTTTCTGTTAATACCATCATGAATGCTTATGACTTATTACTTGAAGAAGGATATATATCTTCTTCTTTAAAAAAGGGGTATTATGTAGAAAAACAGCTACTAGTAAATAAAAAGGTAGAAATCAAAAAAGAGAATTTAATAAAAAAAGATAAGCCTTTATATGATTTTACTACTCAAAGCATTGAAGGATTTACCAATACAAGCTTTAGAAAAATATTAAGAGCAAAAATATCTGATGATGAATTCATCAATAAAACAGAGGGCTTCGGAGATATTGAATTAAGAAGAGTAATTGCAGCTCACCTAAAAGAAAATAGAGGTATTATTGCGGATGCATCTCATATAGTTATAGGTAATGGACTTGAGATGCTAGAGCGCATATTAAATGCAGCCAATATTAAAAGCTTAACACTAGAAAACCCAGGATATCATAAGCTTGCCTTAATCGCAAAGAATTTAGGATTTGAAGTTAATTATCAAGAATTAGATGATTTTGGTGTTAGTATTCCTAAATATAAAACCATTCTTTATACAACTCCATTTAATCAATTCCCAACAGGAGTTAAAATGTCTATTACTAGAAAAAAAGAATTATTATCCTATGCAGAGGAATATAATACTTATATTATAGAAGATGATTTTGATGCTGAATTTAGAATTAATTCAAGCCCAACAACATCTTTATATACGATTAATCCATCTTATGTAATCTTCTTTTCTACATTTACTGAAAACATATATCCAGGCTTAAGAATTGCCTATATTATTCTTCCAGATTCCTTATATGATACATATTTATCTTTATATAAGGGATATTCTCAAAGTGTATCTACTTTAGAGCAATTAGCATTAAAGGATTTTATATTAGAAGGATATTATGAATCCCATATCAATAAAACTAAAAGAAGATATATTGAAAAAAGAAATCTAATAATATCTTTATTTAAAAACGATAATAGATTTCTTCTAGAAGAAAAGAAAAACTATTTATCCATATTAGTTCATATAAAGACAAATAAAAAAGATAAAGAAATAAAGGATATACTTAAAGAAAAAGGTATTCATATACAATTATTATCTGATTTTGATATAAATCATAAGGATAGTAAAACATTAATCTTGGGATATACAGCAATATCAAAAGAAAATATTATAAAAGGAATACAAATAATAAAAGATGCAATATAAAAAAATCCCAATTCGCATTTGAATCGGGATAATTTATTATTCAGTTGCTTCTTCAGTTGCTTTTTCAGTTTCTACTGTTTCTTCTGTTTTAACTTCTTCAGTTTCTACTGTTTCTTCTGTTTGAACTTCTTCAGCTTCTACTGTTTCTTCAGCCTTAGCCTCTTCAGCTGGTTTAGCCTCTTCAACTACTTGAGCTTCCTCTACTTCTTCTGCCTTAGTTTCTACTGCAGCAGGAGTTGGAGCCACTTCCCTTTTTACCTGATCAGGACTAGGCTCTCTTTTTACCTTAGACTTAGAAATTACAACATTTGTCTGAGGGCGATTAGGAACAACTCTTTCTGGTTCTGCCTTCTTAGAGAATCTACGAACAAATTTCTTAATAGATTTGAAGTGGAATAACAAGATATATAATAATCCAACAGCAACTACGAATAATGCTGTAATACCAATACACTTCATTACCATAGGAGTTCCAGTATATACAGCCTCATGTGGATAACCCTGAATATACTTTGAATTGAAATCCGCTACCTTAGATGTTGGGTCTTGCATAAATGCTTCAATATATACAGATGCAGCTGTAACTGTTTCTTCATCATAATTACCTACACCATTCTTATTATCTGTATAGATATTATAATAACGAACGAAATCTGCCATATCATAATAGAATGTACCAGCAGTCTTTGGATAATCAAATGCAAATGGAACTTCAGTAGAATTCTTATATACATTATTTCCTTCATTATCAGCAATATTAAATCCTGTAATAGCGCCACCTAATTCTTCTTTAATATAACCAATAGTAGTTTCTGTCATAGGGAAGAAAATTAAATCATAATTTTCTCTATAAGTATCTAATAATGTACGGCTTCCATATAATACTGCTTCTTTTTCTGTTGTAGGCTTTTCTTTAAATATTGCAGGATTACAATCCGCATTTAAATTAAAGTAATAATCAAAAGTTTGTGTTCCATTATAGAATCTAAATGCAGATGGATTTGTTTTATCTGAGTTAGTTTTATAATAGAAGTTTGGACTTAAAATAACTACTAAATATACATTTTCAATATGATTAACATCAACAGTCTTACCATCTTGTGTATAAGATGCATTATGCTGATTTACTGATTCATAGATGAATGTAATATTTTTACCATTTTCTTCTGCATATAATACATCAGGTGCATCCTCAAGTGGAGTTGCAAAAATACTAAATGAACGTACTATGTCATTATAATCGGCATCCTGATAGTTTTCTACTGCCTCAGCCTTTGTAACAGCATTAGTTAATAAAGCGGAATAATTGTCAGATGCGAAGCTTGTATACATACCTAGTGCAATGATAACAGCAAGTATTAAGCTGAACGCTATATATATAATTTTAATTATTGTTTTCATTTATAAAAACCCTTTCTTTAAGCATATAAAATCATTGTATCATTTTTTCATATTTTTTCAATATTTTACTTTACAAATTAATTAAATTATGTATAATATTTATTGCGCGTACAAAAACGCGTTTTATCTTATACATGGCGCATATGGTGAAGTGGTTAACACGGCGGATTGTGGCTCCGTTATGCGCAGGTTCGATCCCTGTTATGCGCCCCATGTATTCTATAGGGGCATATTGTCAATGGTAGCAAGCCGGTCTCCAAAACCGTTAGTGAGGGTTCGAATCCTTCTGCCCCTGCCATTAATGACTTAGGTCATTTTTTTATTTTATAGACATATTAAAATGCGAAGCCAAATTCAAAAGCTTCGCATTTTCTTTTTATATATAAAACATTTAATTTTTTATTAAACTTATCGGCGCATCCTTTCGTTAATAAGTTTGATATGATTTTTTTAATATTTCTTTTATTCTAAGATTTTTGTCAAAAAAATCTTCATTTTTTCCTTTGATTTCAAGAATTCTACTTATTACCCATTCTTCACTTTGGGTATGGTATACATAATAATGTTCTACTAACTCTTTTGGACTAATTAAATTAAATGCTTTTTTTGTACTGATTTCTCTTGTATATGATATATATCTATAAATATATCCAAGCCAATACAAAGCATCAGCACTGTATTTCTGATTACCATATGCACTTTTACCATATTGCTTATCGATCTCAGAAAATGCGTATTCAACATCAATCAAAGTATTAAATCTTGATGAATCCAAATATGACGCGTAACTTGAATTCTTAAATCTTCTTAAAAACACAAGAGATGAGCATTCATATCTACTTATTGATTTTTCAAATATTTCTCCTTGAAATTGGGCTAATTCAAGTCCGAGTGAATCAAAGTTTCTCATTTAAATAATTCGTCAATGTATTGACCCTTTCCTCTAAACTCTCGTTTAGATAATTTTAATTTTGTGTCAATTTCTCTCCCTCTATCTTCCATCAAGGTAGATATTGCTTTTCTTTCACTAGAGGACAAAAATAATCGTTCCACCTGTGTCAAATGCGAAATTGCCTTTGTGGTTTTAAGAACAAATTGCTTACCCAACCCTGAAGTGGCAAGAGAATGAATAGCTTGAACAGTTGTAATATCACCATCTCCAAATTGACGCATTATATTAAACATTTTATTGTCTGCAATTGGTGCAATTATTACATCTACATCTTTAATTCTATTAAGCAATTCTACAACCATGGTATTATTAGCATACTCATTTATCATTTTTCTAAAGTAGCAAACTAGTAGCATCCATTCTATATCCGTTTCAAATTCAATGACTTTTAACCCATTTAAATCAATCGTAAAAGCGTAAACGGAACTAAATGGAACATCATAAACAAAGCTTGAGGCTTGAGAGTATGTTTCGCCTAAATAAAAACCATTTCCGAAATCGCAATTATCTCTAGAACCATCATGCCTTATTTCATTAATCATTTTACTTGCTCCATGAAATAATACTTTTTCATTATAGGTTTCTTTATAAATCTCCTCCTTGATCTTATTAAACCTATAACCATCATCGTATGCGCATGAATATATTTTATCAACTATATCATTATTAGGAGTAACATTACCAGATAAAATATTATCAATCGTCCTACTCGATACACCTGCTCTTTTGGCGATATCATCAATAGAATCTTCACTTTCTTCAATTAATACTTTCAAATCTTTTAAAATTAAATACTTATTATCCATATCCATATTATAACACACTAAACTTGTTGGCGCAACCTTTCGTTATAAAGTTTCCGTTCAACCCCTGCCATGAATGACTTAGGGTCATTTTTTTATTTTATAGACATATTAAAATGCGAAGCTAAATTTGAAAGCTTCGCATCTTCTTTTATGGATCTAACATTTTACTAATCTAATTCTATTATTCTCTTCAAAATACTCATATTCATCTGAAATACCATTAGAATAAACATAAACATTATGAAGTCCATCCTTATACCAAACAGAAAAATAAAAGTTATCTATTCCATATATCTTGTTTAATTCTTCTTCTATTCTTATATTTCTTTGATCATACATTTCTTCATCACTAGCCATATCAAAATCTACTAACTTATTATGATTAGTTAATCTTTTTAGTATTTTCCAACCTAATTCATCATCTTTATTTAATGGAATAAATCCTAAATCTAAATACAATTTAGCTGATAAAGGTGTTGTTGTTTGAGTGTGAAGAATTATTTTATCATGTCCTAGTTTATTTGCTAAACTAATAAACTTGCTTATAAATGGTTTAGATAATTTCTTTCCTTGATGCTCCTTTTTAATTGCAAACCAATCCACTGAAGCACCATACCCATATTCTTCATTGTCTAATAAAGATATTGTTACAGTACCTATTTTTTCTTTAGTACTATCATCAACTATAAAAATACATCTTTCATTTAGTTTATTTATAAATGAATTAAAAAATAAATAAAAATATTCATAAGCTTTTCTTTTTGATGTGATAAGTCCACTGGATAAATTAATATCCACCCAATCATCTTCATCCCCATCTTTATAAAACTCATAGTGATAGCCCTTTGGCAATTCATAAACATTATTTTTAGATGTATCATCATAATACATCAATAATTCATAATAATTAATTGTATTATCTATTGTTTTCATAATCAATTATTCTATTTTTATAGTTATTCATCTTCATAACACATCACCTAATTGAATAATACAGCAATCCGAGAGTTTTGACAATATCAATCCGCACGTTTTTAAACGTTTATTACTTATAACTATTTGAAACAATATTTGAATAAGCTACCAAATCAAGATATACTAATTCCTTTTTAAGTATATAGAAATAATAAAATGCGAAGCATCCCTCTAGGCTTCGCATTCAAATTAATTATTCTTTTATTATGATTATTAAATTTAAATTATTCAATATTAGGTAAGCTTACTACTGTTGTACCATAATTTGTTATTTCCATAACACAAGAATATACTTTTTCTGGATTAGTTGAATTCATATATGTATATGATATATATGAAACATTACCATTTATAAATTGAATCTTTACATCACTATATATTTCATGTTCATTAAATGCCTTACTTTCTGCGATTTGTTCATAACAATTAGTTTCTGAATTAAATTGAACCTCTTCATAGCTTACAATAAAACCAACAGCTGGTAAATAAATATCATCAGGCATTTCTTGATTCTCAAAAGAGATTTTTTCCATTACACCATCATCTTCAAAATAACCATCAAAGGACCATGTACGATTATCTGAATTATATGTTCCTTCTTTGAAATCACAATAAAAATCACCATAGCTAGCAATAGTCATTACCTTACCATAATCAACCTTAGTAATATACTGATAAGTATTATCATTAACTGTTTCAGTATTTGTAACTGTATAATTTAATGATGTTATTCTAGCTACGTTTGATCCATAATAACATACCTCATTATATTCCTCTTCTGTAACTTGGTAATTCGTTGTTTTGGTAGTTGTAGATGTGGTTTCTTTATTTGTCTTTGTTGTAGTCTCTATAGTAGTTGTTTCTGTTAAATTATCTTGATTATTACAAGCAGTTAGGAAAAACATAGATAAAGTCATTGCAAAAAATAATCTTTTTTTCATATAGTAAATCTCCTTAAATGTATATAGAAAAGTTTAAAGCAATTTCATTATAAATCACTACCATTCTAATTACTATAATTCCATTATTTATAATGACTTTTTTTTGAAAAAATGGTTCACAAAATAGTGAACCACTTAATCTTATATTTAGCTTTTCTCTTTCTTTATTTTATTAATAATACCAAACTCCTGTTCTACTCAAGCTATAATCATATAATCCAGTATCTTCCATGAATTGCCATGCGGTTGCTTGATATAACTCACGATTTTTAAATACATACTTAAGTTTTTCTTTAATTAATTTCATTATTCTTTTCATTTTCTTCACCCTTTATCTTTCTATAACCTGTATTCTTTTTTAATACAGCCATAGTATAGCAAGTATATGTTGCAAAATGTGAGTAAGAAAAGATTAGGACATTTTTTGTCCCATCATTTATATTTACAGTATAACTAAAATAGGTTATAATTTAGGTGTCCTTTTGGATAAATAGCATACAACATGATAAATACGATTATTTTTAAAAATGGTTAGATCAAAAAAAGTTTTTGTTCAATTAAGGAGGTATGCTAAATGAAAGGACAATTAGAACAAAAAGATATTGCACGTTTTCTTAAGGAATTACGTGTAACCAAGGGATTGACTCAGCAAGAGCTTGCAGATTTACTATTTTGTGACATAAGGCAAATTAGGCGTTATGAAACAAATGGTACTGAAAGATTAAGTGTTATCAATCTCTACGCTTCTGTTTTTAACATAAGCGCATTAGGCATCCTTACTGCATCTGCAAAGGGTGCCTTTTGATTTTTTATAAAGGCAATAGGACATTTTCATTCCTCACGACTTATTTTTAAAGATGGTATCCTATTTGTGTCTTAAGACAAAACATTTTAATATTTTTAAAGCCGATTTCAGCAAACATATTTTAAAAATTATTATTAAAACATGATGAATAATTCGGCTTGTTGCCGACTTTCTGCAATCCATGTTATGAAAAAAATGATCAAAAAATATGGTCGGCTAGTATCTATATTAAAGGAGGAATGTAAAATGTTTAAAGAGGCACTAGAAAATGAAAACCTATCTATCAATACAAAAGGTGGATTATATTATCCTACTACATATAATTCAAATTTAGACTTATTTGTTTTAGGAACTAGATTTAAAATTGAAAATGAACTAATCGCTCTATTTGATAAAGCATATCCAGAGGATAAAATACTTGCTACAGCTATATTGCTATATAACTTAGATATAAGAGATGGAAAAGGAGAAAGAAGGGTATTTAAAATATTATTCCATCATTTATGTAAGCTAGATATAGAGCTTGCTAAAAAGGTATTATATCTAATTCCAGAATTAGGTAGATACGATTATATCTTAGAAACAAAGAACACGAATCTTTGGAATGAAACAATCAAGCTAATTAGAGATACTCTAGATGAAGATTTAAAAGTAAATAATCCATCCTTACTTGCAAAGTGGTTACCTTCTATTAGAACTCATAATAAGAATAATCCTTTAGCAAAGGATATTGCTCATTCCTTAAATATGAGCGAAAAGGAATACCGTAAGATGCTTTCTACTTTAAGAGATAAAATCAAAGTGGTAGAAAAATACATCACAAATAAAGATTATTCTTCTATCGAATATGAATCTATCCCTTCTATAGCAATGTCTAAATATCACTACTTATTTAAAAGAAGCGATTCTGAAAGATTTAATTCTTATTTAGATAGCTTAAAGAAGGGTGAAAAGAAGGTAAATGCTTCTGTTTTAGAGCCATACCAAATTCTTAAGCAGGCATTAGGCAATACCAAAGATAATTCTTTATTAGATGAATTATGGAAAGCACAAAAGGATGTACTTGCTAATAACAATAAAAACGCACTTGTTATCGCAGATACTTCTGGTTCTATGTTTTCATATGATAGATTACCTATTTGTACTGCTCTTTCTTTAGCAATCTATATTGCTGAAAGAAATAAAGGTATTTTCCATAATACTTTTATAAATTTCTCTACAAATCCATCCTTCCAAGAATTAAAGGGGGATACTTTATCTGAAAAGATTAAAAGTATTAACTTTGATAATTGGGATGGAACCACAAATATTGATAAGGCATTAGAAATGATATTAAATGCTACTATAAAATCCAACAAGGATGAATGCCCTAGCCATTTAATTATCATTTCCGATATGGAATTTGATGCATCCATCAGTAAAAAAACAAACTACAACCACTGGAAGGAATTATATCAAATGAATAACATTACAATGCCTAAAATCGTATTTTGGTGTGTAAGTCCAAATCAGCTTGGTATCCCCATCAATAAGAATGATAATAATGTATGCGTAATATCTGGATTTTCCAAGGAATTATTTAAAGGCATTCTCGATTTAGAGAATTATTCACCTGTAAATGTTATGCTTGAAATGATAGACAAATATAAAGCATATTTAAAATAAGCTCGAAAGAGCTTTTTTTGTATATAAAAGAAAAGTCCTAACAATAGCTAGGGCATCTACTTTTTTAAATAATAACTTACAATCTTTTTATATATTCATCCATAAGTTTAGATACTTCATCTAATTCAATTTCTCCATTGATCCATCTCTCATAGATTAAATCTATTTCATCAGGTCTATTCGCTAACCAATGATCTATATAATCATCGTCATAGTCTGACATTGAAATATTACGATTCTTTTCATATTCTTGTTTTCTTCTTTTCTTTTCTTCTTCTGTAATAGCCATATTAATTAATCTTCCTTCCTTATTATTTTCCTTTCGGGTATCATCCATAATCTATTTCTCCACCTTTCTTCCACAAAATCGTGTTGTCTAATATTATAAAGTTCTGGCTCCATTATTTCTTGATTAGCAAGAATATGTCCACCTTTGCATCCTTGTTGCATTTGAGCATAAATATTCTCACTCATTGTAAGATCAATTGCAAATCTTTCAGCCCAATTTCTTTCGAACTCTGAATTGCACTTCATAACAGATAATCTTAATTCATCTTTAGGATGTAATTCATCAAAAATATCAAAAGCCCAAGCTTTTAAAAATAAATATCTTTGTAAATTCTTATTAACTCTTTTATCAAAAATGAAAGTATAATTCTTATCATCATTTACTTTTACATATACATCTGTATCAGGTGATAAATTATATTTTTCAACAACATCTTTCTTTTTAAAATTTTCGTATTTGAACTCAAATTTATAATTCCATTGTCTTTGAATTTTATATGCCAATTGTTCCATAGAATCAAAACGATATGGTTGTAATAATAAAATATCTGTGATAGTTCTAACTATAACCTCTTCAAGAACTGAATCTGATATAGTATCTTTTAAAAATTTATACTTATCCATTATACCTGCTCCTATTGATTATTATTTTCTCTTTCCTTCATAGAATCTCTTAATTCCTTTAATGCAAGTTCTCTTCCAAGTCTTGCATATTCCTTTGCATCTATTTCTTCATAAATATAACGATTCTGTAATGCAATTAATTCTTCACTATCTGGGATATTACAATCTGGATGTAATGCATGAGCCATAGCTTTAGCTTGTTCTACTTCCTTTTTTCTTCTCATATTAAATGCCATATTTTTTTCTCCTTTTGTATATAATTTATAACTGCCTTTATGTACTTAAATTATACCATTTTTTAGGTTTTTCTTCAATGTTTTATATATATTATATATAATATATATAAGGACATAAAATGTCCTAATAAAGGCGAGAAAAAAAGGCATATTTATGCCCTTTAATTCTATTTTGTTAATAAAGATATTAAATCATTTACTTCTTCTTGCTTCATTCCACCATTGATTAAATAAGTAGTAATATAAGAAGAAAAATCTAAATTCTCTAAATCTTTATTTGGATCATTTATTAAGAATCTTAACATAGTATCTACATTTCTTTCTTTAATGATATTATATCTTAAAGAATCCTTTTCTTTTGTAATACCATAATAATTCTTATATGTAAGCATATAATCATCTACAATTTCTTGATAGGTTGATTTACATAATGCTTCAAGTACTATGCATACAAAATTCCTTCATATTTAAAGTTCAAAAATCTAAGCACAGATACTTTTTTATATCCAAACATAATCTCTCTTGGATTGCCAAAGGAATCTATAGTCTCTGGCAAATGCTCATTTGCATAAGTTCTATTTAATTTTTTATACATTAAAAAAAGGAATCTATAAAGAAGATTCCTCTAGAGTATTATTGAGAAACAGTGAATAAAGAATAGAAATATCCTTTATTTTTAATTAATGAATCAAATGTACCAGCTTCTACAATGCTTCCATTTTTTAGGGTTAATATTTCATCATATTGCTTTAAAAGGGCTTCTTCTAAGGAGTGTGTTACAACTATACTTGTAACTCCATCTAAATTCAAAATAGAATTAGAAACCTGATATGCTGTTTCTTTATCTAATGCCGCTGTTGCCTCATCCACTAATAGTACCTGACTTTTTCTAAGTAGGCTTCTAGCAATAGAAACTCTTTGTTTTTCTCCACCAGATAGGCCACTACCATTTTCACCACAAATATAATCCAATCCCTTTTCTTCTACTAATGTTTTTAATCCAGACATTTCTATTGCGTTTGCAATAGCCTCATCACTAAAGCTTTGAAACATTGTGATATTATCCTTAATTGTTGTATTAAAGATAAATACATTTTGTTGAATGATACTTTCAATGGCATATAGATTATCACTATTAATGTCTTTTATTTCTGTATTATCATAATTAATACTTCCACTATAGGAATTATAAGATGCCATTAAAAGATTTAATAATGTAGATTTTCCACTACCAGATGTACCTACAATGGCATATTTTTTACCTAATTCAAAATTACAATTAATGCTATGTAAAATCTCTTTACCCTGTTCATATCCAAAGGATAAATTTTGAATAACAATTCCTTTATTTAAGGAAACATTGGATTCTTTTTCTTCTCTTATATTTTGTTCAAGCTCTGTTGCGATTTTAACTAAAAGCTTCTTTGCAGCCTTTCTTTCTGCTAGTGATTGTGGAAGTACTTTAATTGGAGATAAAACATAATTTAATAATTGTACAAACACTATAGTTACACCTGCAGTTACTCCCATATTGTTTAATACAAAATATGCTGCAATAATGAAAATACCGATTTGGACTACAATTGCCGATAAGGAAGATACTAATTCCATTAATATTTTCATTCTTAGCTTTTTATTTTGACAGTTCGCAAGACGTCTTACATTCTCTTTAAAATTCTTTAGCATTTGTGCTTCTACCTTGAACGATTTAATTACTGAAAATCCACTTAAGGTATCCTTTAGGGTGGCTGTATATACCTCATTTTGATCGGATACTAGCTTTTCTGCCTTAGCCATTTTACCACCAAAAATCATAGAAGCAATAACTGGTACTACTGCAAGTCCAATTGCAATTAATGTTAATAGCGGGCTATAGTATAGCATTAATGCTAATGCTCCAAGGAAAGTAATTATATTTAAAATAATCATAAAAGTATCATCTAAATACCCTGTTTGAATAATTTGTATATCATTAGTTAAAGCAGATATATATTTAGAGGATTCTTCTCCTGTAAATGCAGATATGTTTTTCTTTGTAATACTTTCAAATACATATTCCTTATATTGACTTATTCCTTTAGTTATAAATAAGGGCTTAAATTTATATGCAATTAAATACACAATTAAGAATGCTAATAATGCACCACCAGAAATTATAACTATTTGAAGTAATGTAAATGTATTATTAGATCCAGCAACTAAATCTGTAACCTGCTGTAAAATCCATGATATTCCAATCATTATAGCTGCAACAGCAATTACTTCTATTAATGCGAATGTAAAATTAAGCTTATTATTTTTATAGAATTGCTTAACATAGGGCTTTATTATTTTATTATCATTACTCATAAATCTATACCTCTATTAATTCCCATTCTTTAACCATTTCTTTATACTTTTCAATAATCTTTAAGCATGATAAAACTGCTGTGTTTCCTAAATTATCCTCACCAATTGAGGTTGTTTTACTTGGAACACAGAATATTAAATCCTTAATAATATTTGTTGGAGCTTTATCAAATATAATAGCTAATCTCTTGGCTTCCTGAAGCTTTTCATTATAAGTATTTTCACCAAGCTTATATTCAAATAAAGCAAGCCATGTATATAGATATGGAATAAACTTCTCAAAATAGTTATAGGATTCCTTATCCTCTTTCATTTCTGTTAAATAATTCATCACTAAATTACATACTTTAATTCCTTTTTTATACTGCTTATTCTTATCAAAATACATTAAATAAGAAAAAGTAGTTAATAGAGTTGAACTGATTGATTCATTAAAAGCACTAATCAAATAAGGCTCTAATTCACTATTTTCATAATCTAATTTCGTAACATAAGAATATGCAATCTTAGGAGAGAACGAATCATTAACATTACATTTTTTTAGCATTTCGATGCCTTTTCTAGCATCCCCTGTAGAAATATAGCATAATGCAATTCTACTTCTTATAGAAGTTTCATTAATTGCTGGATCATCATTTTGATTAAGCAGTATAATTGCATGTTCATATAAATCAATACATTTACAAATGAGCTCATCTTTTCCAAACTTTACTGCAGCTAAGTAATATACCTCTGCAGTATTATAAACAACATAAAAATTATTTGGATATCTTGCAAGCATACTATTACATATTTGTACAGCTTCTTGATATTTCATTTCTTTTATGCATTCATTCACTCTTTTTTCTGCTTCTTTTATAGAATTATCCTTCATTTCATATCCAATTAATGTATCTACAGATACCTGAAATATTGTTGCCATAGAAATAATTAAATCTAAGTCTGGGGTTGCAACTCCTCTTTCCCATTTGCTGACCGCAGCAAATGTAACGCCTAAAGAATCCGCAAGCATTTCCTGCGTCATTCTTTTTTCCTTTCTAAATTTAGTTATATTTTCTCCTAGTGTCATACTATCACCTCTAATTTCATCTTTATTATATTTCATATTTTTCATTAATAAAAGGCATTATTGGTATAGTTGTTCAAGCAATAATTGAACTATCGGTTTAATCAAGGCATAAAAAATAGGGGATTTGCATCCCCTACACTCTTATTTCAATACTTCTTTTACATAATCTATATCCAAACTTAAGAATTTTGCAATATCCTCTTTAGATAATCCATTTTTGAACATAGTTTTTATATTCTCATTTCAAGTTCTTGTTTATTTCTTGCATCTCTTTCCATTTGTGCTTTTTCGCTCTTATCATAATCACATAACATGTCGGCAGCCCTCCTGATTACACTAGAATTATCATCTAGATATGGAGTCATATCTAGCGAAGATAAAAGCTTTAATGCCCTATCCAACTCCACTGTACTATTTTCAGGAATTTTTTCAAGTGATACAGCATACACTAACATATCATCATAATCTGCTTTGGATGAGAAATTTTTCAGTCCTACTTTTTGAATAGCATCATCACCATCCAAAGCATAGAAAGATATGAATATGATTATAGTTCTTCTTTTCAAATACCATTTTTCTAAATCACTCTCATAATCTTTAGCATAGAATTTACATAAATCACAAAATAAGCTAGATATATCAAAGACACATTTGCTATTTTCTTTTTTCGTATCCAACTTAAATACGACGTTAATATCATAATTAATGATTTTTAATGATAGTAAGTCTTTTTCTTCCATAATAACGGATTCAATATCTGATTCTTTTAAATTTAGATTACAAATACCATTTAATAAAAATACTAAATAATCCTTCCGCCTTTGACATAGCTCCTTAAAGTAAAAATCAGTAAGTCCAATCGATTTGTAATTTGTTACACATTTTAATTTCCTCCTGAATTTTTTTTGAACTATTCCTGTTCATATAAATAAATAGGAAGAAATATTAAAAAAATTGAAACAAAACTAAAATTTATATAATAAAATGTCCTCAAATATAAATTTAAAGACAATCTATTAAGAATAGTCTTAATTTCAATATATTCCTTTTATTTTTTTAATATTGTGATAAAATACTCTCCTGGATTAATAATCCAAATAATCATTTTTAGGTGATATATATGAAATACGCAATAATAATTATTATATTATTGGCTTTATCTATATTTGTTCCACTTCTAGTCTTTTTCTTAATAGAAAAACAAAAGAACAAGAAATTTAAAATATGGATTAAGACAATAGTTACTATATCTTCATCACTATTCCTTTTAGTATTCATTGTTTGTGCATATCTAGGTATATTCTATGGGGCAGAGGATGAAGCCTATAAAGCGTTAAATAGTGATTATAATGTAGAAGTTTATGATGAAAAAAAATATTATTTCTTTGATAACAAAGAAAACAACAAAGACGCTATTATATTTTATTCTGGTGCTAAGGTTGAAGAAGCAGCCTATGCTCCATTAATGCATAGTATTGCATCGGAAGGAATTGATGTATATTTATTAAAAATGCCATTCCATTTTGCATTATTAGGAATAAATAAAGCAAATCTAGTTATGGAAAATTCTAATTATGAGAATGTATATTTAATGGGACATTCCTTAGGTGGTACTACTGCAAGTGTTTATTTAAGTACTACTTCTTATAATTTTAAAGGTATTATTTTTTTAGCATCCTATCCATCAAAACAGATTAAAGAGAGCTTATCTTCTTTATCCATTTATGGTACAAAGGATAATGTATTAAATATGGAAGTTTTTAATAAAAAGAAAAGCTTACTTCCAACCAATCAAACTATTGTTGAAATAGATGGTGGAAATCATAGCTATTATGGTAATTATGGAGACCAAAAGAATGATGGTATTGCAACTATTTCTAGATTAGAACAACAAAAAATAACAAAAGATGCAATTATTAAATATATTTTAGGGTAAAAGAAAAGGAATCCGAGGATTCCTTTATTCTTATTCAACAATAATTGTCTTAGCGTATTCCATCATCTGGTCTTTATAAGTATCAAAATCACTAGCTGCAGTCCAGAAGTTCATGCAATAAGCATATTCCTCACCAAGCATACATACTAAGAAATAATGAGCAGAAACACCATTAACATTATTTGTATAATCTGTATATGCAAAATATTGTTCATTGTTTGTCTTCTCATTGATTAACTCATGAGAAGGTGTAACTCTATTAACAGAAATAACTAAATCAGCATAAGCCTTAGGATTATCCTTATTAGAAAAATCATAGTCATAGAAATCATCTAGCTTCTCCTTATTTGCCATAAATCCAACCTTAACAGAGTTGTAAGCACAAGCCATTCCTACAACACCCTCAGTCTCATAGAAATCACTAGATAATGTAATTGTGACACCATTCTTTGTGAATGTCTTTTCCCTAGCTCCACAAGAAGCTAAACCAAAGGTTAAAACAATTAATAATAAACATAATATTTTTTTCATTTAAATAACATCTCCTTCTTTTTGTTATAACCATTACAATTATAAAACAAAACAATGATTTGTAAATAGATATTTCTGCTTGTGTTTGTATGAATTTCAAACGAATGTGCAAAAACCAGTTCTAGATTTTTCTAGAACTGTATTTGCTTACATTGAAGCCTTTAGGATACGAACTAAGGCATCCTTATCTAAATTTACATACATATGAGATCCTACTGTAGAATCATATTTTAAAATATGATCTGCCATAGCATCAATAGACTCTTCCTTTACACCTAAATCAGCTAAATGCATAGAAATTCCTAAGGAATTAAAGAATTTATAGAAGGAATCAATGACTACCTCGGCGTCTTTAATATTATTAACCTCTATATCAAATAAATTCTTACCTAGTATTTTAAATCTATTTAAAGTATTATCACTTAATATTTCTCTCATCCACTGTGGAGTGATAATTGCTAAGCCTGCACCATGAGTAATATCAAAGAATGCGCTTAAAGCATGCTCAATAGAGTGCATTGGCCAACCAGACCTACCTGTACCATTGGCCAATATACCATTACAAGCTAAGCTTGATGCATACATAAGCTCGCTTCTTGCAGAATAATTATCTGGTTCTTCTAATGCAATCTTTACATTTACCATCAAAGATTTAATTACGGATGTCATCATATTATCATTTATTATAGAAGAATCTGAATTAAAGAATTGTTCTAAAACATGATTAATTGCATCACTAGATCCACAAGCAGTTTGCCACTTAGATACACTAAAGGTATATCTTGGGTCTAAGAAGGATACCTTAGGGAATATATATGGTGTGCCAAATCCTCTTTTATCATTTATTTTTGTATAAGAAATTACAGCACTAGCATCATATTCACTACCTGTTGCAGCTAAGGTTAATATATCTACTAATGGAATATTATCTTTTGGGAAAGCCTTACCAGAGATTAAATCCCAGCCCTCACCATCATATAGTGCACAAATAGATATTGCCTTTGCACAGTCAAGTACAGATCCTCCACCTACAGCAAGAATTACATCTATTTTGTTTTCTCTACATAGCTTAACTCCATCTAATACAGATGGGTCATACTTTGGATTAGGCTCAATACCACTTAATTCAATAATATTAAAATCCTTTAATAGCTTATATATCTCATCATATAATCCTATTTTTTTAATAGAACCTCCACCATAAGCAAGTAACACATTCTTGCCATATTCCTTTAATACATTTGGTAAATCTTTAATTACTCCTGAGCCAAAAATAAGCTTAGTTGGAGTATTATAAGTAAAATTATTAATCATATATCCTCCTAAAATCGTTTAGATCTAATTAGATTTTATCATATTTCAAACACTAATTATATAATTGTTTTGTTACACTTTACTTGATCTTGTGCTTTTTACTGTAAAGCTAGTCCATTCATTATGACAATAGCACATACAATATTTCTTTTTCCATAATTACAACTAAAAAAGACAACCCTAGCTGGATTGTCATTTTCTTATCATAAAATCTTCTTTATGATTTAAGAATACATCTACAAGCTTTGGATCAAAGTGTGTACCGGATTCTTCTTTTATAATTCTAATTGCTTCTTCTACACTAAATGCCTTCTTATAGCATCTTTCTGATATTAGGGCATCATATACATCCGCAATCGCCATAATTCTTGCAGATAGTGGGATTTCTCTTCCCTTTAAGCCTCTAGGATAACCCGTACCATCCCATCTTTCATGATGGTATGTTGCAATATCTGATGCGAATGCGATATATTCATCATCAGTTACACCCATTAATAAATCTCTTACTACTGATCCACCATAGGTTGCATGCTGTTTCATTAAATCAAATTCTTCACTTGTAAGCTTTCCTGGTTTTTTTAATATCGTATCCGATACTTTAATCTTACCAATATCATGAAGTGGAGATAATATATATAATAAAGAAATATAATGATCATCAATATTATCTTGATATACTCCATCCCCTCTTGCATGCTCAGCTAAAAGCTTAACATATTTTTTCGTTCTAGTTATATGCTCACCAGTTTCAAAATCTCTATTTTCGATTAGGTTTGCTAAACCAGAAATAATATGCTCCTGCATAGAAGATATTTCCTTTTGCTTTTCCTTAAATTCAATTTGAATATCCTGTTGTACTAAATCATTATAATATATATAACAAATACTTGAAGCAATTGCGATTGCTAAATAAGTAATATTTGTATTAAAGAATGCCATTGGAACAATACCTGCAATTAATATTACAAATACCATTACAATAGTTATAATATCTCTATTTTTAAAGCTTGTTCCTACTATAATCATACCTATTACTAAATATAATAAGCTTATAAAATAGAATACACCATATATGATAAAGAATTGACCTCTATGATAGCTTTCTTGGTCAAAATAGAATACCCAACCAAATGGAGCGGCAAGTATTTCAACAAAGAAGCTAAGAGCTAAATAGATAATCGCAATCTTCTTTTGGTGCTTTAAGCCTAATGCACCAATAAATAATACACCGAGCACCGGAGCTATAGAAAATTGAATTACAGTTACTATAGTTAATAATATCTTAAAATTTGGATCATAATAGCCACAGTGTACAGCAAATTCTGCCACCTGGCATACCGCAATAGCAAAGAAGGTTATAATATACCAAATCTTTTGCTTTTTTGTAAAGCCTGTATAACGAAGGACATGAACAATCATAGTAATCATTAATAAAGCCGTCATGATTGTTATGCAAATGTAAAAACTTTTATCCATAAAACTCCTCCTCTCGCAATTTAACCCATACTCTCATTTATAACATTATATCATTGGATACTAAAAATTTGTAGTAAATTTATGAAAATTTTAGCAATATGCCTAAAATTATAACAAAAAAGGAACAAGTTATTACACCTGTTCTTTTTTTGTAAATAGATTATATGGGAAAAATTAATCTATGTAATAGTATAAATGTGAAAAGTGTAGATGACTACACTTTTCAAGGAGACCAAATTATATATACTACTTCTTCTTTAGGTATTTAACAGAATCTAAGGCACATGCTGCCATAATAATGATTCCCTTAAATACGAATTGAAGATTCGTATCAATGTTTAAGAAGGATAGACAGTAAGTTAGACCTGTAAAAATAATTACACCTAATACTGCTCCTCTAATTTTACCAATACCACCATTGAAGGAAATGCCACCAACGACGCAAGCTGCAATCGCATCAAGCTCCCAGCCCTGGCCAGTACCAGCTGATGAATTTGAACGGAAGGATTCAAAGAAGGAACCAAATCCATATAGAATACCTGCCATAATAAATACGCCTAATGTAGTCCAGAATACAGAAATACCAGATACTGCTGCAGCTTCCTTGTTACCACCAACAGCGTACATATTCTTACCAAATTTTGTTTTATTCCAAATAAACCATACAACAATGATTGCGATAATTGCATAAACAATTAATTTAGGAAAATAGAATGCTCCTAAATCCCATCGTCCACCAATCATATCCTTAATTCCACTTTCAACTCCACCTGTTGGTGTTCCTGTTGTAGAAAAGTATAGGAAACCATAGATTAAAAGCTGTGTAGATAATGTAGTAATGAATGGGTGCATCTTGAATTTCGCAGTAAAGAAACCAGCAAGTGCACTAAATATTGTACATAATATAATGGATAATCCTAAAGCCATTAGAACTCTCAATGCCATAGGAACTGAAGTAAAATCCATTGGCGCAAGTCCAAAGAATGTAATTACGTTAGGTCCATCATGTAATATAACCGCCGTTGTAACAGATCCTAGGGCAATCATTCTACCAATAGAAAGGTCTGTACCTGCAAGTAAGATTAAGCCTGCAACACCTAATGCATAAAACATTCTTGTAGAAGATTGTTCTAGTATCTGTAATACCGATGGAATAGATAATAGATTACCCTTTCCTGTTACTGGGGCTGCAATAATACAGATAATATAAATCAACAAAATTGTGATATATAAAGCATTATTTAATAAAAACTTCTTTATATCAAAGCTATATATTTTATTCTTCCACCAGCCTTCTACGGATTCTAAAATACTCTCATGACCATTTCTAATATCTTTTATTGCATTTCTTCTAGTTAAATAGACATCATTAGCTTCATCCTTACAGTTTTGCATTTTTGTTAAATAGGCTGCTCTTTCATCATGAAGTGCTGCCTTTTTGCCATTTTTAACTTCAGATAATTCAATTACTAAATCTTCTTTAGATGAATCCTTAGATGAATATTTTTCTTTAATCTCATCAAAACGATTTTGATATGTTGTTTGAATCGATGCAACCCTCGCTATATATTCATCTCTTATTTTGATTTTTTCATCACGAGCCTTTTGATTCACTAGCTTCTCGTTATATACACCAACCTTTTTTGTATATTTAGTTGCATCCTTAACTAAGCTATTAATTTCTTCTTTCGTTTCTTTTATGCTTTCCTTTGCCTCTATAATCTTATTTTCCTTATCAATTATAAAAGCGGATTTTTCTTCAACTGAAATAACTTTATTTTTCTTAATATCATTTATTGCTTCTTTGGATTCTTCAAGTAAGAAGATGCCCGGTCTTCTTAGTTCACGAAGCTTCGCTCTAAATTCAGCAATTTTCGGATCATTACTCACCGTTGTATTTATTGTATTTTCCATAAACATTTATCTCCTATAGATACTTAGCACTTAGCTGAAGTAATTCTTCTTGATTTGTATCTTTTGTATTTACAATACCTGATAATCTATGATTGCTCATTACCGCAATTCTATTTGTTATACCTAGAATTTCTGGCATTTCTGAAGAAACAACTATAATTGTTTTTCCTTCTTTTGCCATATTAATAATTAATTGATATATTTCATATTTTGCACCAACATCAATACCTCTTGTTGGTTCATCTAATAGTAAGACATTTGGATTTCTTTCTAGCCATTTACCAATAATAACCTTCTGCTGGTTACCACCGGATAAGGATAGAATAGAATCATCACTACTCATATATTTCGTGTGCATATTTGCTAATTCTCTTTCTGCCGAATCTCTCATAATAGAATCGGATAACACACCCTTAGATTTATATTTGCCTAAATTAGAAATACATGTATTAAATACTAAAGATGCAGTAGGGAATATTCCATCTTTTTTTCTTTCTTCTGTTACTAAGGCAAAATTATAATCCATAGCTTCCTTAGAAGAATTAAATCTTACCTTTTTCCCTAGATAAGTAATCGTACCACTAGATAGCACTCGGAGTCCGAATAAGGATTCAAGTAATTCACTTCTTCCAGCACCTACAAGTCCATAAAATCCTAGGATTTCACCTTTTCTTACATCAAAAGAAATATCTTTTAAAAATGGTGCATATAGGGTAGATAATTTTTCCACCTTAAGCACAACCTCTCCAGGTGTATTATCTACATCTGGGAATCTTTTATCTAATGAACGGCCAACCATTGCTGAAATTATTTCATTCATTGTGGTTTCCTTTATTGGCTTAGTCATAATCATTTTTCCATCTCTCATTACAGAAATGTCATCACATATTTCAAATAATTCATCCATTTTATGAGAAATATATACGAAGGATATTCCCTTATCCTTTAAATCTCTAATAATAGAGAATAATTTCTTTATTTCACGTTCTGTTAATGAAGATGTTGGTTCATCTAATACAATTATTTTTGCATCATAAGAAACTGCCTTTGCAATTTCTACCATTTGACGCTGAGAAACTGACATAGTTCTCATGATTTGTTTTGGATTAACATCCATATTTAATGAGGAAAACAATCTTGTTAATACCTCATACATTTTCTTTTCATTCACCACACCGTATTTCGTTGGATATCTACCTAAAAACATATTATCCATTACGGTACGATCTAAACACTGATTTAATTCCTGATGAACCATCGCAATTCCCTTTTCCAAAGATTCCTTTGGACCTGAATAATTGATAAGTTCACCATTAAAATAAATACTACCCTCATCCTTGCTATAAATACCAAATAAGCATTTCATCATTGTAGACTTACCAGCACCATTTTCACCCATAAGTCCCATAACTGATGATTTTTTTACAGAAAAATCAATTTTATCTAGAACCTTATTTTTACCAAATGATTTAGAGAGATGTTTAATTTCTAATATGTTATTTGCTTCCATTTTATCTACTCCTATTCATATTGAATAAAATTATCCCGCCTAAGCTTTTTAGGCGAGATAATTCTATTATTCAAAGTATAGCTTCTATCTTACTTTAGCTTACTTGTGTAATCAGCGCCTGAATTTGTTTTTACCATATTAATTGCGAATGCATCATAGTTTTCAAGATTAATAAACTTATCAATACATGAAGATTCAGACTGACCATCGCCCTTAGCATAAGTTACATCTAAATTTAATAATGGTGCATAATACTCAAGCGCAGGCACATAAGATGAAGATAAGAAATTATCACCAGCGTTATAAACTGTTAATAATACCTTCTTCTTATCGCCATTAATCTGCTTGATACCCTTGTCTCTAGCACCCTCTTGGAATTGTGTCCAGTTATCAATTGTAACTGCAACATTTTGTGCTAATAAAGCCTTAGTCTTTGTTTCATATGTCATTTCAGCTGAAATCTTATTTCCATATTTATCAGATTCGCTAATACCCTTCTTAATTACATCCTCACCAGTTAAACCATCAAGCAAGTTACGGATAACCTGTAATGTACCTGCAGCCTGTGCATCTACATTCTGCGATACTGTACCAGTTAATTCGCCTCTACTTACAGCCTCAACTGCATCAGAGTTTGCATCATAACCGAAAATTGGAGTTCCCTTAGGGTATGCGGAATTGCTTAAGCATCCCATTGCCATACCATCATTATTGGAAACTACTAAATCTAGCTGATTACCAAACTGAGTTGCCCAGTTACCCATTTGGTTTGTAGCCTCATTTGCATTCCATGTAGATCCATCCGTACCCTTCATTTCTCTAGAATCAAGCTCAACAACCTTAAGCTCTCCATCCTTACAAGCAACTGTACCTTCTTTTGTATTTGATCTACCTGCATCATATTTATCATTCCATGTCTTTAAAGCTTGACGAATACCCTTTGTTCTAGCCTTTGAATCGTTATGACCAGCATCACCAATACATAATACATATCCGATAATACCATCGCCATTCTTATCTACTTCAGCCACAGTCTTTTTAGCAAAATAATCTGTAATAAGCTTTCCCTGTACTGCTCCACCACCTGCAGCATCGAATCCTACATAATAAGTAGAATTATTCCAATTCATAGTCTTCATATCGATGTCTCCAGTTTGTGGATTTGATGGCTGTCTATTGTAGAAAACAACAGGCTTATCTGCATTTTTTACAGAAGAACCACAGCTTGTCAATGTAGCGCCTAATAAAAGAGCGCCTAAACCAATTAATGCAACTTTTTTCATTTTTTATATACCCTCCTATTTATGAAATGTTGTACTTGATTAAGACAGCTAAATTATAAAAGAAAGCGTTATCTATAGAAATGTAATATTTTATTATTTTCTCATAAAATTTTACACTTTTTAGTTTTAAAGCCGAAAATAATACACATTTCCAAAGAAATATCACCATTACCAAGCATAATGTGCACAAATTAACATCTTTTTTGTATAAAATTTATATTTTTGCAGAAAAGTACTTTAGTACTTTTGGCATTTTTAAATAAAAAAAGAAGGGAACTAATTGTTCCCATCCTCTACATAAATTGCTGAATCAATATATATGAATTTTTGATTTTCTATAGTAAAATTCAAATCCTCCATTGGCATATTATTCATATAAACATCGGTTAATTGGCATATTGCTTCTACCTGCATAGAATCATCATTAATGATTGTAGACGATAATAATTTATCCTTTACAGCCTTTTTTCCAGCTATAGTTGCATCAACACCAATAACAGGAATAATATCCTCCTCTTCATTGGTAACACTTCTTATATAAGATGCGGCTCCTATAGCCATTTCATCATTATTTGCTAAAACAAGCTCTGCATTTTTAAGTAAAGAATTATACTGACTCCAAAATAAATTATAGGCTTCTGTTTGATTCCAATTACAAACACCAATGGATATTAATTCTATATCATAGCCCTTTTGTCTTATTGTAGAAAGACAAGCCTGAGTTCTTCTTTCCGCATCCTGATGCCCTTGTTCTCCTTTTAGTATTACTAATTGTATTTTATTATCCCCATTTAAATCATATTTTGGATTTAAGCTAGAAGGATTTCCAAATAATTCTTCTGCACATTCGACCTGAAGCATTCCTTGCTTATCTGGGTTTGGACCCACATAATAACAATCCTTATAAGACTCCATATCCTCTAGTAATGGTTCTCTATTAAAGAAAACTACTGGAATATTTTTCTTTCTACATTTTTCAACAATAGCGCCAGAGGCTAATCTATCCACCATATTCATTAAGATTAAAGATGATTCATCTAATGCTTCATCTACCTGCAAGTTTTGTTTTAGCTGGCTTTTGGAAGCATAATAATTTGTTATACTATATTTCTTAGATAAATTATCTGTAAGCTTTTTACTCAATTGATTTAAAAATATATCATCCTTATCATAATAAAAAACAGATATATGATTTGATTTTTGACTACAAGAAGTCATAAATAGCATTATCATCCCAAAAAAGAATATACTAAGAATTCTTTTCATTTTGTTCCTCCTTAATCATTGGAGTTTTAATAATAAATTTCGTATATTCATCCAATACACTTTCAATTTTAATATCCGCAGTAGGACCATAATAAAGCTTCAATCTTTGGTATACATTTTTAATACCAACAGAATTTGTTACTTCATTATTATGCATTCTTTCATATAATTCATCAATCTTAGATTGTCTCATACCATATCCATTATCTTTAACAACAAAATATAAGAATCCATCCTCTTGATATACCTTAATATGAATTAATCCCTTTTCCTCTAAATTCTTTAATCCATGATATATAGAATTTTCAACAAAAGGCTGAAGCATTAATTTCATTGCAAGGAAATTTTTACATTCCTCTTCACAATCAATTTGGAAGGTAAATGTATCCTTATAACGAATACTTTCAATGATCATATAATTCTTTACATGCTCTAATTCTTCTTGAACTGTAATAATAGGCTTTCCCTTAGAAATACTAATTCTAAAGAATTTTGCTAAGGCAACAACCATTCTTTTAACTTCATCTACTTGATTTGATTCTGCCATAAATACAATAGAATCTAAGGTGTTATATAAGAAATGCGGATTGATTTGATTTTGTAATGCCTTAAGCTCACTTTTCCTTTGAGCTGTTTGTTCTTCTACAACCTTATCCATTAGCTTTCTTATTTGAGTAATCATATTATTAAAATTCTTATTTAATCTTACAATTTCAACTTGACTATGCTTTTCATCAATTTCAGATACAATATCAAAATTACCCTCTTCCAGCTTCTTCATGGATTTTTCTAGTACCGCAATTGGGTTTGTAACTCTTTTAGAAATCCAGCTTGCAATAATAAATGAGAATAACAAAATCAATATTGCAATACCTATAATTGTAATATCATAAACAGTTTGAGATTTAAATGATGCAGAAACATTCGCACATATCGCAATCTTCCACCTTGTGTTTGTTAATGTTTGAACATAAATAGAATAGCTATTCCCACTGTGCTTTAATATAGAATTACCAATAATTAAATCCTCTATGCAATATAGCTGCGCATCTCTTAAATATGGAGATGTACCATTTTGCATAGAATAAATCATTGTATAATCTGAATCTAGGATATATAGTGCTCCACCATCTCCAAGATTAGTACTTTTAGAAATATTTACTAGTGTTTGGAAATTATATTCTACAAGTAAAATACCATTTTCAAATTCTCCACCAACACTATGCATAATCATTTTTCCAACTAAAATCTTATATTCTCCATCAATCATATAAGGAGATGAAAAGGAGTATTTCGAAGATGAACCATAAATTTGTTTTATATTGTCTGGAGAGGAATGCAAGGATAATCCTGTTGATGCCATAGTCTCTCCATCAATATTACACAAAATAATATTTACAATATCTGTTCTTGATTTTTGAATAATATCAAAACGATTTTGAATGACATTTAAATCGTTATGATTCATTAATTCAACCTCAAGATAGGTAATTGTATTAAACATAGAATTTAAGTAATTCTCATAATTCATTACAACCTGATTACCAATTTCAGATGAAGAATTCTTAGCTTGCTCTTCTGTTCTATTCGTATTTATTGCAATATCCCCTGCAATAACAACAATAGATAGTAAAGAAACACTTAATACAATCGCTCTTAATATTGCAAATTTTAAGCTTTTAAAATTAATTATTCTTCTTTTTGACATAGGCTTCTATACTCCTTTGGAGAATATCCTGTAGCCTTTTTAAAGGTATGAGAGAAATAATATGGTTCAAAGAAGCCAACCTTTTCCGCAATATCTATAATCTTATTATTAGGGTCTTGTAATAATTCCTTTGCCTTATTCATTCTTGTATCTGTTAAGATCTTAACAAATGTTTCATTTCTTTCCTTCTTTAAAATTGCACAAATATAAGAAACACTTAAATCCATTTCTTCAGCTAATGTATTTAAATTAATTTCTGGATTCGAATAATTATTTTCAATATAAGATATAATTTCATTTACTGTTCTAGAAAACCCACATCTTAAGGATTCATCATTAATCTTTCCTATTTCTACAATAATCTTATCAATTTCATCAAAAAGCTCATCGCTTACCTTAAATGATTGTAAATATTCATAAATATCTCCATATTTTTCAATAAGTTCATCTGGGTTACTTACACATTTCATTAAAGAAATACTAAAATCTAAAAGTAAATAATTTCTTTGACTAATACTTGTTATTTTTAAAAATTCATCATGGATTCTTTTTAATTCCTCTCTAATCTTATCCATTGTTTTATAACGGATAAAGAATCTAAGATTATTTAAAAAATCTTCTTCTAATTTTGGCTCTAGCTTATTTTTCGATATTGTAGAATAGTAATATACTGAATTCATTTCAAGAATATTTTTATGCATTAATGCATGATTACTTTGATGATATAAAATAGAAATACTTTCTACTCCTTCACCCTCTAGGGATACACCAACATATAGGCTACAAGAATAATACTTATTCATCTTAAGTAATATCTCATTAATTAAAACATCGATTCTTCTTATATTAAAATGACTATTGCATTTTAATATGACAACAAATTTATTCTTATGCATAAATTTTTCTGTTTTATACTCTTCATCTATTGTTTCTGTAATTACCTTTTTTAATGCTGTTTCATAGTATTCTAATTCTTCTAATGTCTTTTTATCTCTTAATAAGAATGTAAAAACCTGATAATATTTATAATTAAAATCCAAATCTAAAAAATGAATAGATTCCATTACATAATCATTAATTGGTTCTTTAATTAAAATATCTAATGTAGATGATGTAAAATACTCCTTGCTTTGAATCTTATAGGACTCAAGCTCAGAAATATTATTATATAATGTTTTTTCATCATCTAATATATTTTTGGATTTTTCTAATATTTGACTAAAATCCTCTGAGGTTACTGGTTTCATAACATAACCTATAACACCACATTCTAAGGCTTTTTTGGCATAATCAAATTCATCAAAGCCAGTAATGATGACAACCTTGATTAAAGGATATTTTTCATGTAAAAGATAAGATAATTGTAAGCCATCCATAAATGGCATTTTTATATCCGTTACTACTAAATCAATATCCTTGTATAGCTCTATATAATCTAATGCATCTAATGCATTTTCATATAGCCCACATACCTCAAAGCCTAGTTTTTCAAAATCAATTATATTTTGAATCCTATTTCTAGCTTCAATTTCATCATCAATCATTATCATTTTATACATAACTATATTCCCCCGAATCGACGCCTGTATTACTATTATACATTCAAAATAACCATAATCAATAATGTTTTTTTGCACAAAATAATGTAATTTTTTATTATCTATTAAAAACCCTCAATAATTTTGTTATAATATATTTTAGTGAATTGGAGATGATTATTTATGAAAAAGAAGTTATCCTTTCTAGCTATAGTATTCTTATTTTCTTTAGCTAGCTGTGGAACAGAAAATAAAGAATCTAGCAGCATAGAGACTACTTCTACTTTAGAAGAAACCACAACTTTTGAAACTACAACTATTGAAACTACAACTACAAAAGAAATTCCTACAACAACAGCGACAGGTGAAAAAGGAACTATTACAAATCCTTATACCGTAGCTGAAGCATTAGAAATTATAGGAACTAATTCTACAATTTCTACTGAAAAAATATATGTTACAGGAATTGTCGAGTCTAAGCCTTATTATAATGATAAATATAGTTCTTATAGTAGCTATTTAATAGATAAAGACGGAGGAAAAACTATCCAAGTATATTCTGGTACTATTGATAGAAACGCAGGAAAAAGAGAAATCAAAGAAGGCGATACAGTCGTAGCCTATGGTTATTATATGTATTTCGCCAAAAATAACCAACCAGAGCTTGCGGGAGATTCAAGTCATGAATATCCAGTATATGTAAAGGTTGAAAGAAATACATCTACGACTCCCCAAACAAATACATATGAAACTAAAGAGGATAATGGAAAAGAAACCATTACAACTACAATAGAGTTTAATGAAGCCAATATGGCTTTAGAATATGATAATGATTCTATGACATGGAAAAAGGATAATATCACCCTTCAATTTGATGAAGGAACACAATATTCATGGAAAATGAATGTACCATATCGATTCTATGTAGGAACATATATGCATATTCGTTCTACTTCTTCAATTAAATATATTCTATTTGAAACAGAAAACAATTATCCATTCTATGTTGAAATGCCTGTAACAAATGGACAAATGGAAGTATTAGGTAATTCAACATATATTTATGCAAAAACAGGTACAAATTATATTAAGATTCATAACTCCAATAAGGGTGAGGTTAAAAATGTAGCTGTTAAGCAAGCAAGAATTACAAAAATGACTGTTGTATCCTATAAATAACTAAAGGTCGGGAATCCCGACCTTTTTCTTATGGTAGCATCTTACCTGCAGCTAAATATAATCCATACCAATCAACCTTTTCCATGTTAAAGCTTTCTGCCATTAGGCATTCCTTGATATGGTCTTTATTTAATGAACCACTAACAACCTTTAAATTCTTATCTAGCATAAGTAAAAACTTAGTCGCAATAGTAGCTTTAGATACATGATATTTATTTGCAAGCTCCCATAGCTTAGCGTTTAGATTTGGAAATCTTGCATCATCAAAAATAGAACCTTCAAAGAAACCTGCTAAGAATGGAGACCAAACCTCAATTTCAATACCCTTTCTTTTTAAATAAAAGAATGTACCATTCGTATGGCTTACACCTTCATCTGTATTCATATTAAAGCTTAATTCTTCTTCTAATAATCTCATTTGACCTAAGCTTAGCTGAATTTGATTTACTTCAATAAAGCCATCGACCTCACTATTTAAATACTCAATAGCCTCCTTAGAAAAATTACTAACTCCAAAATGACGTACTAAGCCCTTTTCCTTTAATTCAAGGAAGGCTTTTTTAATATCTACTGGATCAAGTAATATATCTGGTCTATGAAGTAATAAGGAATCTAAATAGCTAATATTTAATCTTTTTAAAGATGCATAAACTGATTCCATAATATGCTCATAGCTTAAATCATAATATTTATTGACACCTCTTACGATAGAGCATTTAGTTTGAATATACATTCTATCTCTTAATTCTTTATGATTCTTTAATACTCTTCCAAGCTTTGCCTCTGCTTCCCCATCCATATAACAATCGGCCAAATCAAATACATTTATGCCATTATCTAAATCAAATAAAACTAAGTCATATAGCTCATCTTCACTTAATCTATCGATTCTCATTAATCCTTGAATAATCCTTTTTCCCATAATATCCTCCATAATCGCTATAATCTAGCTTCATTATAGCATTGGACCATTTAAAAAACACGAAGTATTCCTTAAGGCAGAATATAAAATAACAAATTTAAAAAAAATGTATCAAAAAAGGGATTGAAACTTCAATCCCTTCATTGGATTATTCTACTTGAGCTTCTGTATTATGATTTAATGCAATAAGACCAAAGATTGCGCCCACAACATTAACTACAACCATGGAAAGAACACCAAATACAATATTTAAAATATAAAGTGGCTTAGCTTCTTTCTTTCTTGCAGTAAAGGATAAGAATACATTAATAAATTGGAAAACACAAACAACTAGCATTGTAATTCCTAAAATAGAATATACGGTTTGAATAAACTGTGCTTGTTCTTGTGGTGTACCTGCATAAGATGTTGTAAAAGTTCCACGCTCTAGCATTTCGATAATCTGCTCTTTACAAGCATCACTAGAGGCTACCACAAATACTATACCTAAAATTAAGAATGTAGCTGCACAAACTATAGAATAAATTCCTGCAATTAATAATAAAATGTTGCTTACCTTTTTCATTTAAATACCTTCCTTTATTTATTTCTTTTACCGCCAAAACGGTTAAAGCCATCTTTATTATAGCCATCAATATCATAGCCTTCGCTATCAAATCCTTGACGGTTATAGCCTAAACGGTTATATCCTTCTTTGTTATAACCATCCTTGTCATAGCCAAATACAGAATATCCTTCAAAATCATAGCCTTCGTTATCTCTTCTTGTACCATTTTTATGATATCCTAGGCGATTGAAGCCTCTTTCATCATATTCATCTTTTGGAGCTTCTACCTTGATTTCTTCTTTTGGCTCTTCTTTAATTTCAGTAATAATAGGTTCTTCTACAATTACTTTTTCAAAGCTTGGAGTTGCAATTTCCTCTTCAATTTTAACATCTTCAACTATAGGAGTTACAATAGGTTCTTCCTTGACTTCAATTTTCTCTTCAATTATTTTTGGTTCAATAATTTTATTTTCCTCTATAATAGGCTTTTCTTTCTTTATTTCTTTTATAATTTCCTTTCGGATATCTAAATCGCCCTTAGGGTCAAATGAAGTATCCTTTTTTACACCAGAGGCACTGATAGATATCTTTTGAGGGTTATTATAATTTACTTTATAGCTTGATGTTTTTTGAGATTCATTCTTTTTTACACCAGAGGCACTGATGGATATGCTTCTACCATTTGTAGAAATGTTTGGGTTTTGTGCCTTTGGAGTACTTTTTACGCCAGAAGCACTAATTGTTATTTCATGATTTTCCCTAAATTCATACTTGCTTCTTTTGCTCATGCCATCTCTTGGAAGATTCATAGTAGGATTATGGGATTCATCCTTTATTCTATTATTCTCATATTCACGATATGTTTCATATTTTGATTCCTTAACATTTTCTTTAACGAAACCAAGCTCTTCCTCTTCTAACATATCATCTACGATATCTCTTAATCTTTTCATAATTACCTCCTTCTAAATAATTATATTATTCTTTTAAATTAAAATCCATATGAATTCTCTTTAAAAAAAATAATACCCCTTTTAAAAGAGGTATTATATCATAAATTTTATAATTGATATGCAATTAAATCACAGCTATTTAGTGTAATTTGAGAACCATTTACATTTGCACCTAGGTTATATAATAGCTCACTTGTAATATCTAAAGTAATATCTTCACTCACATTACTTGAAACATATAATACTCGAATCGTTTTGCCATTATATGTAACATCAAAGCCGGATAGGTTTTCCTCTAAGGCTTCAATAGTAGATAAAGTACCCTTTTGTAAGACTTCACTGGAATTCTTTAAAGCTAATGCTTCCTTTAGCTTATTATAAATAGAATTTGGATCACTTAGGATTTCAGAAATAGATTCATCAGTAATTGTGTTTGATGTAGTAACACCTTGACCATGGAAGCCCTCAAAATAAGCTACAGAATCAGTTCTTTCATTTTCAAATGGCATAGGAGTTCTATAATTCATATCATAATAATAGTTAGGTCTTGTATCTGTTGCAGTACCAAGTAAGCCAAGCTCATCTCCATAATAAATAAAGGTATTACCAGGTGTTAATGCGTTTAATGCATTCGCAAGCTTAATTTCTTCTACTGTTTCTACATAATATGCAATATCATTGCTATCTGGATGAGACTGGTTAAATCTTCCAATATCATGATTAGATAATGCTCTACCTAAAATATAGTTAGGATTATTTGCTAGAGCCTTATTTACATTTGCCATAGTATTTGATGCATAATCGTATGTTGAATCTTTTACTGCACTAATTACAGTACCAAGTGCATTAAAATCAAATGTTGAATCAAAGCCAGCCTGTGCATAATCATATGCTAAATCATGGTTTTCATCTAATACCTCACCAATGATATAGCAATCAGGCTTTACTTCCTTCATCTTCTTGCACCATTCATTCCAAAATTCATAATTCTTTTCATGTCTATCAGAACCATCATTATAAATCCACATAGCAGCATCAAGTCTAAATCCATCAACACCACGGTCAAGCCAGTATTCTCCAATATCTTTGGTTGCAGTTCTTACAATTTCCTTATCAAAATTAAATTCAGGGAATCCAAAGCGGTTATCTTTAGAATACCAAGAGCCAAACAGATAATTGAATTCATTGTAATAGGATGAATGATTAATAACCAAATCCATTAATACCTTAATATTTTTCTTATGACATTCCTTTAGTAAATAATTAAAATCATATTTAACTCCATCTACAGTTACTTCATATTCATATCTGATATGATAATAATCTTCAATATCATAGGAATGATAAGATGTTGCAGCTAAAACTGGAGATAGCCATAAGCCTTCAACGCCTAAATCTACTAGATAATCTAAGTTATCAACAATACCCTTGAAGTCACCAATTCCATCTCCATCTCCATCCGCAAATGAGTAAACTAATAGCTGATAATATGTTCTATTATTATCCATATCAACTAGCTTATCCTCATCAGCTAATGGATTATTATCAACATTAAAATTCTTATATTTTGCATATTCCATTAATTCGAAATCATAAAGAGATACATCAGGATAGGTCTTTGTAAATTCTGTATCATACGAAAACTTTATTGCTTCAATATGCTTTTTTCCTTCATATCCTATAGTCATACGATAGCCTTCAAATAAGCCATCCTTAAATGAAAACTCTAAAGTAAAAGGCTCCTCTGGAGAATACTTATATTTTCCTTTGATTGTACAATCGAAGGTTCCCTCACCCTTTTTATTTAAATCCACCTGTTCAATAAATGGGCTATATACACTATTCTTGTCTGCCAAAATAAAATCTTTGATTTGGAAAAGCGAATTGGAGTAGCTATCATTTCCATATTCAAGTTCGTAATTATCCCTACTCAAACGGGTTATTTCACCATCAACAATTTCTAGATGTAAAAAAGCCTTATCTTCACTATATGTAAAGGTTTCTACTGTTTCAAATAATGTATCCTCAGCATATTGTGTAGATACAGAATGGACGTAG
Source organism: Anaeroplasma bactoclasticum (assembly GCF_003550015.1). Classification (GTDB taxonomy): domain Bacteria; phylum Bacillota_I; class Bacilli_A; order Acholeplasmatales; family Anaeroplasmataceae; genus Anaeroplasma; species Anaeroplasma bactoclasticum. The sequence goes on along the minus strand of NZ_QXEV01000002.1, from coordinate 9,970 downwards.
TTTCCCTTAATGTCAAAATCCATTTTGCAATATCTCTTACTATCTGAGTGCTCATCAATAGTTTCTAGCTCCAAACTATATTTTTTAGAAGGAATTTTTGGAAGTACATTATCATAGTCAACGAATGACAATAAATATTCTCTTACATCATCTTCTACATAGTAATAATTTGAAGCATTTGTTGTAGTAATAGTGGATGTAGCAGTACCACTTTCTGTTTTAGCATCCCCTTTACCACAGGATGCAAGGCCTAATGCACATAAGCCTAAAAATGCAATAATACTTTTCTTTTTCATTTTTCTCTCCCTTTATTTATTTATTAAAATATTTTTATTGCTTTTGGAGCTATCTTTAAATCAATAAAATCCTCTTGACCATAATATTCACCATCGACATTAATTGGTTGCTTTTCATTAAATGTTATATGAAGCTCCTCTTCCTCATATAGCTTAATAATCTTGGATTTCTTTTTAAATACCATTAAAAATGCAAACGCAAATAATGGTCTTAATGCATGCCTATATTCACATACATATAGATGAATCTTACCATCATTTAGCTTTTGTCCTCTAAGCCAAAATCCTCCCATATGTATAGAATTTAGTGCTATAAATAAATAAGCATTGCTTTGCTTATCCCCTATTTTATAAGTAAAGCAGGATTTCTTAAATATTTTAGCCATTGCTCTTAGGTAATAAAACATTTTGCCTAGGATTTTCTTTGTGGGATCATTTTCGTATGTTACAGAAGCTACAGAGCCTGTTGCGAATGTATAAATATAATAGCATTCATTCATTTTTGTTAAATCAACAGAGATTTCTTTATCTTCTCTTATTCTTTTAATAACTGTTTTTATATTTTTATAGCCATATGTATGACATACATCATTACATGTACCCATAGGAATAAAAGCAAGCTTAGGCTTTTTTTCTAAATACATTACACCATTAATTGCTTCATGTATTGTGCCATCTCCACCCATAGTGATGATAGCATCATAGGATTCCCCTTCATTTTTTATTTTATCTGTTACAGACTTTGGATACTCAGATATATATGTATCTATATTATATATATCACTTAGGCCATTCTTTATTTTATTTATTTTTTTTAAACCTTTTTGATGACCACTTTTCGCATTACATACGATTAAGGCCCTTTTCTTAGTTTCCATAAACATACTTCCCAAATAATTTTAGCTCCGATTCATTATATCATAAAAGTGTTATTTTGAAGTATAAAATTATAAATAAAGAAAAGGACTACTATGTAGTCCTAATCAAACTTCTTCAAATAATTTAATGCGGAAATTGCAGCAATTGTACCATCACTTGTCGCTGTAGTTAATTGACGTATACGCTTAGATTTGCAATCTCCTGCAACATAGATACCCTCTTCTGATGTTTCATTACAATCATTTCCAATGATATATTTGTAATCATCCATAGCTAGATTTTCAAATGGTTTTGTATTAGCAATAGTTCCAATAGATACAAATATTCCATCACATGGGATATTCTTTTCAATACCATGTTCTAATATTTTAATACCCTTGAATTCATCATTTTCAATGATATATCCTAATACCTTTGAACCATAATGAACGTTAACCTTTGGATTTTTTAAGATTTTTTCTACATTAATAGGCTCACCAGTAAGCTTCTCTAAATCCTGAATGATTGTAACACTTTTGGTATTATTTACTAAATCTAGAGCTATGGTTAAGGCACTGTTTCCACCACCAATAACACATACATCTCTATCATTATAGAATGCTCCATCACAGGCAACACAGAATGAAATTCCATTACCGATAAATTCTTCTTCTCTATCAAGGTTTAATCGTCTGTATTTTGCGCCGGTCGCTATAATTACTGTTCTTCCTTGATAAGTATTATAATCGGTAACTACTACCTTATAATCTCCTTCTGTTTTAATGGATAATACCTCCTCAAATTCATAACTACAACCAAGCTCTTCAATTTGGTCATATAAATTTGAGGTTAATTCTGTACCAGAAATGCTTTTATATCCAGGGTAGTTTTCTACCCTTGGAGATGAAGCAATCTGGCCACCAATAGACTCTTGCTCGATGACTAAAACCTTTTTATTCGCTCTTAGCAAATATAAGGCCGCAGTCATTCCCGCCATTCCAGAGCCAATGATTATCGTGTCGTACATGTTTCACCAATATATTTCTTAATATTTGAAACATTAACGATCATTTCACCGTTAACGGATAGAGTAGGTGCCTGCTTAATACCTAGCTCCTTTACCATTTCTACATTTTCTTCAGCAATAATCTTAGTGTATTTGATTCCAGCCTTTTGAAGCATAGCCTCAGCTACCTTACAGTTTGGACATGTTTTCGATGCGAATAGAATGATTTCGCTTGTTCCTTCAACCTTCTTTTCAATCATCTTAACATCACTAAACTTCTTGCCTTTGAAAATAGAATTTACAACATCATATGTCTTTCTTTCCTTATATTCCTGAAGCTTACCATCATTCCAGTTCTTAACAGGACGGTAGTAACCAGTAATTCTAGAATAGATTTCTGTTTCCTTCTTGCAGTAAGGACACTGCTTAACCTCACCAACTAAATAGCCATGCTCTTTACATACAGAATATGTAGGAGACAAAGTATAGTATGGTAATCTATAGTTTTCAGCAATCTTACGAACTAGGTTTGCAGCACTCTTCCAAGAATCTAATCTTTCACCTAAGAAGGCATGGAATACTGTACCAGATGTATATAATGTTTGTAATTCATCTTGAACATCTAATGCTGTAAAGATATCAGATGTATATCCTACAGGTAGATGAGATGAATTTGTATAATATGGAACATCATCCATAGAATTTGCTGTAATAATTGCTGGATATCTCTTCTTATCATGAGATGCAAGTCTATAAGATGTAGATTCAGCTGGTGTAGCTTCTAGGTTATATAAGTCACCATACTTCTCCTGATAATCAGAAAGCTTATTTCTCATGAAGTTTAATACTTCCTTAGTGAATTCCTGAGCTTCCTTATGAGTTAAATCCATATCAACGAATTTAGCATTTAAGCATGCTTCATTCATACCAACTAAACCGATTGTTGAGAAGTGATTATTAAATGTTCCTAAGTATCTCTTAGTATAAGGATATAAGCCCTCATCTAATAGCTTAGTAACTGTAGTTCTCTTAATCTTTAAGCTTCTTGCAGCAATATCCATCATTCTTTCAAGTCTAGAGAAGAATTCTTCTTTTGTCTTAGATAGATATGCAATTCTTGGCATATTAATAGTTACAACACCAATAGAACCTGTAGATTCACCAGAACCGAAGAAACCACCAGACTTCTTTCTTAATTCTCTTAAGTCAAGTCTTAAACGGCAGCACATACTTCTTACATCAGATGGCTCCATATCACTATTTACATAGTTAGAGAAATATGGAGTACCATACTTAGCTGTCATTTCGAATAATAATTTATTATTTTCAGTTTCAGACCAGTCAAAGTCTCTTGTAATAGAATATGTAGGAATTGGGTACTGGAATCCTCTACCATTTGCATCACCTTCACACATAGTTTCGATGAATGCCTTATTGATCATATCCATTTCCTTCTTGCAGTCTTTATATTTGAAATCCTGCTCTTCATCACCAATTAAAGCATTTAGCTCAGCTAAATCGTTAGGTACAGTCCAGTCTAATGTAATATTAGTAAATGGAGCCTGAGTACCCCAACGAGAAGGTGTATTTACACCATAAATAAAGGATTGAATGCACTGCTTAACCTCTTTATAATCTAGGTTATCCTTCTTTACATATGGAGCTAGGTAAGTATCAAAGCTTGAGAATGCCTGAGCACCAGCCCATTCATTTTGCATAATACCTAAGAAATTAACCATTTGGTTACATAAAGTAGAAAGATGTCTTGCTGGAGATGATGTAATCTTACCAGTAATACCACCTAAGCCTTCCTTAATTAATTGCTTTAAGCTCCAACCTGCACAATATCCAGATAGCATAGATAAGTCATGAATATGAATATCTGCGTTTCTATGAGCATTTGCGATTTCCTCATCATAGATTTCACTTAACCAATAATTTGCAGTAATCGCACCAGAATTGGATAAGATTAATCCACCTAAGGAATATGTAACTGTAGAGTTTTCCTTAACTCTCCAGTCATTTACCTGTACATAATTATCTACTAATGCTTTATAGTCTAAAACAGTAGACTTCATGCTTCTTTGCTTCTCATGAAGCTTTCTATATAAAATATATGATTTAGCAACATCGCTATAACCAGACTTAGATAATACTCGCTCAACGCTATCTTGAATATCTTCTACGCTAATCTTGTCATCTTCAATCTTATCCTGGAAATCAGCAGTAACCTTTAATGATAAGAAATCAATTACATCCTGATCGGAATGAACATCAACAGAATCAAAAGCCTGTGAAATTGCGTTTGAAATCTTATGTAAATTAAAATCTACTATACTTCCATCTCTTTTAACAACTTTGTACATTTCTTTTACCTCAACCCTCTAATTTTTATAAAGTCATATTTTTCTTTCAAATTTGAATAAATCTCTTTTAATTCTTCATCACTATATGCTTCTAAATGATAAACAATATTGCTTTGTCTATCTTCAAATTTCTGAAGATAGTATTTCTTACAGTTTAGATAATCTAAAATAAAAATTAAATCCTCGTATGAAACGAATTCTTTTACCACTGTAGTTCTAAACTCGTAATCAATATTACTATTTTTGATCAAATCAATCGAGCTTCTTAATGCATCCGTATCTACATTACGGTTTGCAATCTGGTTATATTTACTAAATACTGTTTTTATATCCATCGCTATATAATCAATTAAATTATTATCTAATAATTCCTTGATTACTTCTGGATGAGACCCATTTGTATCTAGCTTAACCTTAAGCCCTAAACTCTTAACCTTTTCAATAAACTCTTTTAAATCCTTTTGTATTGTAGGTTCACCACCAGTAATACAAACCCCATCTAAAAGCTTCCGTCTTTCTTTAAGATAATCTAATACCTCTTCTTCAGGGATAAGTTCATTATCCTTTGCATCTAAGACTAATGCACTATTTTGACAATAAGGACATAAAAAATTACATCCATTTGTAAATATTGTTGCGGAAACCATATCTGGATAATTTAGTAAGGATAACTTATCGAATCCTGCAATTTTCATATACACCTTAAATATAATTTATATATTCCTTGTACCTCCTTTTTGCCAAAATTAGCCTTGTTTACCATCGTGTAAGCGTATTATATACCTAAAATGGCAAAAAATGTGTTGCAAGTGCAACACTTTTAATATTTTTTAACATTTCTTTAAAATGTAATAAAACTATAAATTTTTTTTATAACGAGAATTTTATACTTGACATTCAGATATATTACGAATACGTTACAGTTTTTTTCGAAAGAAAAAGAAGTAGGCCTCCTACTTCTTTAATGCTAAAGCTATTATAGATAAAATAAATGCTACTAAGGATACTATAGCTACTCCTATAAATATATAAAAGAGAATTTTATATTTTTTATTATTCATTTCTCTTTTAACTTTTACATTTTCACTCTTTAAAAAATGTATCTCATCCTCTAAATCCTCTATTTTGATTTCTAGAGACTTTATATAAGAATCCTTCTCTTCTTTATTTCCTTCAAATTCTTTTATCTTATCATCTAAACTTTTTAGCTTCTCATTTAGATTTGATTGCTTTTGCATGATATCTTCTTGCAATTTAAGTTCTCTTACTAAATTTTTTATTTCTTCTCTTGCAAGCTCATCAATTTCTTCTTCTTTAGCGTTAGATAATCTCATTTCAAGCTCTCTAACGACACAACGGTTTGCTGCAATATTGGAAACGCCAAGTCCAAATAAATATTTTGTAATCTCTGCAAGCTTCTTTTGATATTCAAAGGATTTTTCTTGTGCTTCTGCAGCAATTAATTGTGCATCAGCTAAGGATAAAGTGGTTTCTTGTAAAGATTCAATAGCTGTTTTATTTTTAAATACACCAGTTTTCTTTTCACTAGAGCCTAAAGCATGAGTTTGAGCTTCAATTGCTTTTTTCTTTGCAATGTCTAAATTCTCTTTATACTCTTGCATTACTGTAAACTGGCTACCAATGATTTCAGGCACATCGTTTTCACTTACAGCTAGGCTAGTATTTTCTTTTATATCTTTTTCTTCCATATCCTACTCCCAATGAATAATATCCTTAATATCATCCGATAGACCAGGATTCATTTCCTCAATTCGATTAATTCCTTCACCTATTTTTCTTAAATCCTCTTTAGTTTCATAATAAGAATCTTGAGCAAATCTTGTAACCTCAGAAATCATAGAATAGGATTGGTTAATAACCTCTTCTGTATTTTTAGCCTTTACCCATACATTCTTTTGCTTATAAGAAACCTTGACATTTTCAAGCTTGATCATTTCGTCAATCATTTCTGATCTTGCTTGACGCTCTTTTGCAAGTCTAGCACCCATGCATAAATCAGCGCCTAATGCTAAAATTACTCTTCCAGCTCCAATAAAGTTAATATGTAGTACAAAATTATTTAAAAATTTATAAATACTTCCATCACAAGCAATTGCACTACCAATTGTTGCAGTTGCTATATCTAATGCACTAAATACACTTGTTGAAATTGTAAGCATTCTTACAACAGTTCTATTTTTAAAAGGAATCGTAGACTTCCAATCAATTAATTCTAAGTCTCTAATAGATGTAATATTATTATCACTAACCTCTTGGAAGAATCTATGAATAAAATAGAATGCTCGAACTAAACACTCATTTAATAATACAGGTAGTGTTTGCTTTGCAAAATTTACAAATGTTAATCCTTGGGTTAAATTCAAACTTCCATTGGAAGCTTCTTTTTTAAAAGCTTCGTTAAGATTATTTTTTGACATAAGCTTTACAGAAGCTTTAGATTCATTAATTCCTTTTAATAAAGAGCCCATAGGTCCAGGTAGCTTTGTATCTGTTCCTACTAAGGATGTAAACCAGTTGATTGTACCATAAATAATCTTTTCAGCTAAATCATTACCTAAAGGGAATAATTCACCTTCGTTTGTACCACTCATTTGATTGGAAACACTTTTTAATAATCCCTTTGTATTTGTATCTCTTACAATCTTAGTATTTGCATATTGATTTACAAAATCATTTGCTTCGGCCTCATTCCATCTACCAGTATGTATATCCATTTTATCAACTAAGAATAAATCTAATACTGCAGCTAATACTCCCACACTAGCCGCAACAGCTCGGTCGATGGAATCTCCATGATCTGTTAGATTATAAATCAATGCATCTTCTTGGTCTATTTGCTTTCTTTTTTGGGCAATTTGACGATCTAAGGCTTCAATTTTTAATCGAGTTTCTTCATCCATATTTGGATCTTGTCTTTTAAATTCAGGAATAACCTCAATTACTGTATCTTGAACTTCGCTTTCTGTTTTTAAGCTTACTAATGAAGTAAATTCATCTTTATCGTTCATATTTTAGCCCTCCTAATTCTTTTATCTACTTGAATTATAACACATTTTTTCATGAACAAAGGCAAATAAATTTTTTTATAGGTTTTGACTTATTCATTTTCATAGTTCAAATTGAATTTTCTTTAATTTATGATATGATATAGGAAAGTAGTATATTGGAGATGTTGTTATGAAAAAAATATTCATTGGTGGTATTGTAATTTTAGCTGCCCTAGCAATTACATTTTGTACAATTGGATCACAGCTAGGTAATAATAACTTAGTTGCTATAGGTATTATTTTAGGATGCGTTGCCGTAGTCATTCTAGTTCTCTTACTCTTCTATGCAAGTAAAAATATGAAAAGCACATCCAGAAGTTTTGAAGAATTTTACCGCCTAGGAGATTATGAAGGCGGCATTGAATATTATCAAAAAAAGATGGAAGAATCCCAAGGGGCATCCAAATGTCAGTGTGCCTACTATCTTATGACTTTTTATTTTTTAACAAATGATTTAGAAAAAGCTAGAGATTTATTTGGAGATGCTGACTTCGGTCAACTATATGATTATGTATTGTATTATGATATCTTACTCGATTTATATGATGGCATAGTTGGAGAAGCTAGGGAAAAGTACAAAATTTTCATAGATTCTGACCACAAGGAATTAAAAGAGAGAAAAGATAATCTAACACAAATCTTTGATTTCATTGACGACAAGATTGATACTATTAGTATCAAATCCGATTATCCTATTATGAAAGAAATCATCGAAAAGTATGCAGATGAAGAACCCCTATATTCTGACAATAATATTGAAAATACTTCATTAGAATAACAAAAGCACCTCAAACCGAGGTGTTTTCTTATTATTCTTGTTCTTTTGGTTTACGATATAAATGTTTAGGATCCTTAATTAATACAATTACAACCCAAATGATTAATGCTAAAGCAATAACTGCTAAGCCTAAATAAATATCATTCATTTGATTATAGAAGAAATTCTGCTGATTTATAACTGTCTCTTCTATAGTTGCACCCTCTTGAGGAGCAAAGAAGGCTGCACCTTCCTTAGCAAAGGATACGATTGCATCAATCAACCACATTAAGGATGCACCCCAAAACATATATAATAATGCACTCAAGGCATATTCCTTACGATTTTCCTTTTTATACCATACTATAGTAGAAATAACTGCAGCGAAGACAGTAAGTAATAAAGTCATTATTCGGCAACCACCTTTTTCACATTCTTCTTTGCGAATATGTATCTTAATACTTCGATTACACCCCAAACTAGAGTACATAATACTGCCATTAAAACTCCGGATGTGCCGATTTCTTGCCACATTTCAATAACTGCCTCATCACCTTCAGTTGCCGCTGTGAAGAATGGGAAGTAAGGTACAACCTCACCATGCCAAATATGTTCAAATATTAATAATACTGCTCCACCAAATAATAGCTTAGATAGACGGAATAGACGAGAAGATATTCCTTCCTTCTTTTCATTTGCTAAATTTTGGCTTTGATCCCTATGCTTTTTTTCTTTTTGTCTTACAATCACTGCTGCAGCAGTTACAACAACTGCCTCAGTAAGTGGTGCCACAAAACATCCCATACTTTTTTACCTCTTTCATAGTTTATGAACATTTTTATCGTTTTGTTCATATTTATTATATCAAATGTGATATACTTAATACAAGTTGATAGAAGAAATTGAACATTATGTTCAGAAAGTTGGCATCATGGATTTAAGAAAACAAAAAACAATTACAAGAATTAAAAATGGATTTAAAGAGTTAATAAAAGAAATGAATTATTCTTCCATTACAGTTCAAGATATTATCGATAAATCAGAAATTGGAAGAACTACTTTTTACCTACATTTTAATTCAAAGGACGAAGTATTAAAATCCATTATCAATGATATTTTTTATCATGTAAAAAATCCCCAAGTAGAACTTAATCATGATTATACAGGAGATGAAAACTTATTATCCTTTATTCATCACATATTAAATCATTTTAAAGAGGATAAGGATTTATTAAAAGCCATTTTAAGATCCGAATCTCATGATATATTTATACAAACACTGAATTATCATTTAACTTTACTAATTAAAGAAAGAATGATTCCCTATTATACTATAGATAATATTCCTGAAGAGATTTTAATAAATCATCTATCTACTTCATTATCAGAAATCATTCTATGGTGGATTTCAAAAGATGATTGTTCAAGTGATGAATCTATAGTATCCTATTATTATTTTTCACTTGTTATGCCATCTCTTACAACAAAAGGATTCACATTTTCCTTTTCCAATAAGATAGAGAAAATAGGGTAGAGGAAAGAAAATAATTCTTTGCCCCTCCCGTTGCACCGTACATACGGGTCTCGTATACGGCGCTACATTTATATTATTCACAAAC
>NZ_QXEV01000001.1 GCF_003550015.1 Anaeroplasma bactoclasticum | reverse complement strand
ATCACCTATCGAGTATTATCCGACGTTTCCATCGGTTATCCTCGTCTTAAAGACAGGTTACCTACGTGTTACTCACCCGTTCGCCATGGTATTGCTACCATTCGACTTGCATGTATTAGGCACGCCGCCAGCGTTAATCCTGAGCCAGGATCAAACTCTCCAAAAAATTTATTTTTTAATGTTTAATCTTTTTTGCTCATTCTTCTTTTTCTAAAAAAAAAGAATTGCTTGTTCGTTTATTCTACACGTTTTAGTTCGTCATATATAGTTTTCAAAGACCTAAGTTTTAGCTTCAAAAAATGTGAAGCCTTGCTCATTATATCACTAGGAAACTTGAGTGTCAACAACTATTTTACATTTTTTAAAAGAAAAAAATTGCCTTATTTTTTAAGACAATTTATATATATAAAATATTCAATTTTTACTAGTCAAAAACGCCACTTTTGTCATTAAGCAATTACCATTTTAAGGCTTTGACTTATAATTTTAAAAATTCCTCAATTTCTTCTTTAGAAACTGGGCCTTCTCTTAATATTTTTACAACCCCATCGGATACTAAAACAACAGTAGAAGGCTTATTCATAGATTCTGTAGTTGTATTATAAATCTTATCCACTAATCCAGCATATTCTTTAACGATTTCATCATACTCATTTAATGGAACACTACCAGACTCATTCACACTTGTTGTAAGCATAGGACCATTCTCTTCTAAAATCTTAATTGCAAGCTCATGCTTTGGAATTCTAACTCCAATAGTAGGATATCCAATTAAATTCTTAATTTCATCCTTACTTTTTAATATAAGAGTAAATCCACCAGGTAAAAACTTTTGAATTAGCTTTTCAGATACCATATCTACTTCTGCAATTTCTTTAATTTGCTCTAAGGATGCACAAAGACATGCCAATGGCTTTTCCTTTGGTCTATGCTTGATTTGATATATTCTTTCTATTCCATCTAAATCTCTAATTTTAGTACCAATACCATAAACAGTATCTGTTGGGAATATAATTACTCTTCCTGCCATTTGAAATCACCGACATATATAAATGTCATTCGATCCTTTCCTTCTAAATCTTTAATACATTCTGCCTTACATTCTGGAAAATATTTTTTACATAACGCAAGCATTTCATCCTTTTTATCATATCCATGCTCAAATGCAACTAAAGCCTTCTTATTTAATAATGGTCTTAATCCTTGTAAAATAATACGATAGAATTTCATTCCATCCTCTCCACCAAATAAAGCTAAATTTGGTTCATTATCCTTAACTAAGGAATCTACAACCTCATTTTCTGGAATATATGGAGGATTTGATACAAAAATATCAAACTTCTTTCCCTTTAATGGCTCTAGCATATCTCCTTGTAAGAATTTAACATTAGCTCCAAGCTTTTCATTATTTTTTCTTGCAACCTCTAAAGCTTCCTTAGAAATATCAGATGCTACAACATGCATATTTGGTTCTTCCTTAGCTAAAGTAATTGCAATACAGCCAGATCCTGTAGCTAAATCACATACCTCTACCTTTTTACCACCAAAATGCTCATCATATTTATATAAAATATTTTCTACTAATTCTTCTGTTTCAAATCTTGGAATTAAAACATTCTCATTTACGATAAAATCATAACCATAAAAGCATGAAGTACCAATTAAATATTGAATTGGCTGATTCTCGTGTAAATACTTATCAAAGATTTCATTGAATTTATTTACAATTTCATCTTCAATCTTATCTCCTCGTTTCATAAATAAAGCATTTGTTTCAAGACCACAAATATGCTCTAGCAATAAAACAACTGCAGAATCCTCTTTATTATTCTCTAATGCTTCATTTTCCTTTTGCTTCATAAACTCTAAATATGTCATAGCTTCTTACTTCCTTTATATTCATTATTATCATAATATAATTCAATTTCAAAATAAGGATTATTATTCATTAACTCCTTTAAAAACACCTTATCCCCTTCCCATAGATTTAAATCAAAGATTTTATCCTTTGAAATCCAAGAAAGTGTTCCTTCATCACAAGGGTGAATAAAACCAGAAAATGAATTTGAGGTATATACATGCATAACCATAGTATAATCATTATCTATAAAATAAACGATTCCTCTTTTATCATAATCTAATATGGTTACACCAGTTTCTTCTAATACCTCTCTTACCATTGCATCGTCAGCTTCCTCATTATATTCCACATGACCACCAACGCCAATCCATTTTCCTAGATTAATATCATTTTGCCTTTTATTTCTTAAAAGCATTAAGTATTTATTATCTCTTTCTAAATAGCATAATACTGTTTCAATATATTTCCTTATGATGTTTTCTTCCCATACATCCTCAATAATTCCATTCAAATTATCAAAAACACTTTTTACATCATAAAAAAACTTTCCATTCTTCTCTTTTATATGAGTAATATTTCCGTGGTAAATAATTCCATCCTCCATCTTAAACTCTATAAAATCATATAATTGATACTTAGACAAATTATCACCACCCAATTTATTATATATCACATATACCACTTTTAAGAAGAAATTTCAAAGAAAAAGAGATACCCAAATAGGTATCCCTAGTTCTTTCCTTCAAACTGAAGCTTATATAGCTTATAGTAATAACCATGCTTTTGAAGTAGCTCTTGGTGATTACCATGCTCTAAGATTTCACCCTTCTGTAACACCATAATCTGATCTGCATGCTGAATAGTTGATAATCTATGTGCTACAACAAGCATTGTACCAATATTCTTAATCTTCTCTAAGGACTCTTGAATTAATACTTCTGTTTCTGTATCAATATTTGCGGTAGCCTCATCCAAAATTAATACCTGTGGCTCTGCTAATACAGTTCTTGCGAAGGATAATAGCTGGCGCTGGCCCTGGCTAAAGTTTTCGCCACGCTCAATAACCTCTTCATCTAGCTTCTTTGGAAGCTTATTAATGAAGGAATCCGCATTAACATATTCACATACCTCCATGATTCTTTCATCAGAATAGCTTGTATCATGTAAAGTAATATTATCACGAATAGATCCACTAAATAAGAATACATCCTGAAGCATCTGTCCAATAGCTGCTCTTAAGGATTTTATCTTAATATGAGTAATATCAATATCATCAATTAAGATTTGACCCTTTTGAATTTCATAATTTCTTACGATTAAAGATAGAATTGTTGTCTTACCAGCACCTGTTGCTCCAACAAAGGCAACAGTCTGCTTTGGCAAAATAGTGAAAGATACATCTCTTAAAATCCATTCTTCATCTTGGTATGCAAACCAAACATTTCTAAATTCAATTTTGCCCTCAAAATGATCAATTTCAATTGCATCCTCTTTATCTAATACATCTGGCATAACATCCATTAAATTAAATAATCTTTCAGATGCAGTAAATGCCTTTTGTAATGCATTTAATTGGTCTGCCAAATTTTGAATTGGGTTAAAGAATCTAGATAATAGCTGATGATATACTACAATACCACCACTAGATACACCAAATAACCAACCAAAGTATAATGCAACTGCAACAGATGAAATATAAATTAAAGTAATGAATGGACGGTAAATACCAAAGCATAGAATAACTTGGAATCTAGTTTTTCTTACAGCCTCATTCTTTTCAATAAATTCTTCATCCTTATAGCGCTGCTGATTGAAGATTTGAGTAATCTTCATACCAGATAGGTTTTCATTCAAATATGTATTCATATCTGAAATAGTCTTTCTTTCCTTTGTAAATACCTTGTGAACAATTCTTGAGAATACAAAGGATGATATTGCAACAATAACAACTGGAAGTAGCATCATTAAAGATAACTGCCAGCTATAGAAATACATAACCGCATATACGCTAACTACATATAATGCATTTTTAATAACATTAACCAAAACGTTAGTAAATAAATCACTCATGGATTGTGTATAATTACATACTCTTGTAACTAAGGATCCAACAGGCATTTCATTGAACTGATTTTGGCTCATATTCTGGATGTGTGTAAATACATCCATTCTTAGCTTATAAATAATTCTTTGACCAGCCTTTTGTAATAACATAGATTCAATATAAATGAATACCATATTAACTAAAGCAATCACAAAATAAAGAATAGCTAAGAATAATACCTTATGATAACTATTATTAGATACAAGCGCAGCTTGTTCCATTCCAACTAAGTCATCGGTAATCCAACCAATAATGATTGGTAAGAAAATATCAAGGGCAACATTAATTGCAAGTAATACTAAAGCTAAAATGAAGGATAAGATTTCAGGCTTAACATACTTCATTGTACGCTTTATTATTTCCTTTGTTGGCATTTTATGGTCACCCTTTAAACGGTTTAACTCATCTTCCATTAGTTTGCACCTCCTTCAACTTCTTTTTCAAGCTCTTGAAGGTATACCATTCTTTGGTATGTAGGTGATACCTTTAATAGATTTTCTGGAGTATCAAATGCTTCAACCTTACCATCATTTAATACCAAGATACGGTTTAGCTTAGATACTGTAGATACACGAGAGGCAATAACAATTGTTGTTTTGCCTTTTCTCTTTTCTCTAATATTCTTTAGGATAGTTTCTTCTGTCTTTACATCTACTGCAGATACAGAATCATCCATAATCATAATAGGAGATTCCTTAATATAGGCTCTAGCAATAGAAATTCTTTGTTTTTGTCCACCAGAAAGTGTAACACCACGTTCGCCTGATACAGTATCATATCCCTGCTTAAATGCAGCGATGTTATCATGAACATCAGCAAATATAGCAGCATTTTGAATTGCAACTGGATCCTTCTTTCTATCAGAGAATGCGATATTATTATAAATCTTATCACTGAATAAGAAATTATCCTGTGGAACATATGCAATTGCATTTCTTAAGGATGTGATATCACATTCCATAATATCGTGTCCATCAATTAAAATAGAACCCTTTTCTACATTATATAAACGTAATAAGGAATTAACTAAAGTTGTTTTACCACAACCAATTTTACCAACAATACCAATAGTTTCTCCTGCATTGATCTCAAAAGTAACATCCTCTAAGGATTTTACTTCAACAGGAGCATCAGGATAAGAGAATGAGAAATGATTAAATGTAATCTTACCAGAAACATTCTCTAATACATGTGCATTAACTGGATTTTTAATATCCTCTTCTGCATCTAAGAATTGTGAAACTCTCTTTAAAGAAGCTTTTGCACGGCTTCTCATAGATACAATTTGACCCATGGCAATCATAGGCCAAATAAGAGAATCAAATAATGCGATAAACGCAACTAATCCACCTGCACCTAAAGTAACCTCATGACCAAATAGGACCATGTTTTGACCAATTACGGAATGATATACTGCATATCCTCCAAAGCCAAGTAGCATAGCTGCAATTGCAGCAATGATTAATTCGATTAAAACATCAAAGATAACAGAAACTCTTGCAAACGATACATTCTTCATTTGATTCTTTTTTGCAATCTTAGCAAAAGCATGTAGGTTTGCAGTTTCCTTAACAAAAGCTTTAATTACACGGATACCCGTAAAGTTTTCTTGGGAAAAGTCATATAATTCATCATAATTATTCTGTCTTTCAAGCCAAAGCTTAGACATAAACTTTTCAATCAAGAAGCCCCAAATGATAATTAAAATCATTGGGATAAATGCGACTATGGCTAAAGCCCAGTCTAGCTGTACCATTTTAACAATAACAATTGTTCCTAAGAAGAATGCATCTACAATAGTTACAACACCAAAACCTGCATATTCTTCAATGGTTTCCAAATCGGTTGTGAACCAGCTCATAATGGAACCAACCTTATTCTCATGATAATATTTTTGACTTAGCTTTTCACTTTTCAAAAACATTTCATGTCTTAAATTACCTTCTACTCTACCGGATGCGTTAAACAAAGTAAAACGCCAAAGCATTCTACCTGCAAACATAACAATCGCAACAACGAATATCATGATTAATATTCTTTGCATCTGGCTTGCCGCATCAGAAGGCTGTTCTTTTATGATATCTGTTATTTCACCTAAGTAATCCGGGATCCATGTTTGTACATAGTCTACTGCTACAAGCGCAGCAATACCTAGTATATAAAGCCAAGAGTACTTTAGGTAGTACTTTAACATATGCTTATTAAACAGCATAATATTTCTCCCTTCTATATGAAATTACTTTGAAATGAGTTCTTCTATTTTCTCCTCATTCATATCTTTACCAATAATGATAATGACATCCTGTCCTGAGGATATAAAGTCTATATCCTTTGAATCCTTAGTCATGTTCATTAAATACCAATTATCTGATTTTTTAAAAAAGCCCTTAATACGGATAATATCCCCATATTCCTTATTATTAAATAAGATATTTGAAAGATTTATTAAGGCAGCTTCTTCTAAATTCTTATTCATAAGGAATAATGATGAATAATCATTATCCAAAATTACCATTCTCTTTTCATAGGAATAGGAATGATAACCACTATTCTTAATTGCATCAAATTCCGCATTAGATAACTTTGCATGGTGTCCCATGTATGTCTCATCTAAAAGAATTCTTCTATTACAGCCAATAGCCTCTAGGGATTTATTGACTTTTGCAATTAGGCTTTCCTTAGTGTAGTCTTTTACTTTAGAAAATATAATTGCGCCCGCATTTGCAAGCTGACTTGCAAATAGGTATTCGGTATCCTTATCCTTAATTTCAATACCAGAATCCACAATAGTAATTACAGAACCAATTTCATACCAATTATCTAATGGTTCGTCATATACTAAATCAAAGAATTCATCTGTATCAAAAATGCCTGATGGTTCTACAATTACTCTTGTATAGCCACTCATAGCCATGGATATTAGCTTAGTTTTGAAACGTCTTACATGGCAATCATAACAACAACCGCCCGCAATCATTTCGATTTCGCAAGAAGGTCCTCTTAAATCACTTAAAAGCATCATATCGACATTAATTGCGCCATAATCATTTTCAAGTATACCTACACGTTCTCCACATTTGATAAGGTATTCCACATATTTTCTTATGAAGGTAGTTTTCCCAGAGCCTAAAAAACCAGTAATTAGATCAATTTTAATATTCATTTTACATAAAACACCTCCATATCAGCAAAAAACCGCGACATAAATGCCACGGATTAGTCTAAAGTTTTCAAAAAACTACAAATGTGTTAAATATGTATTATTCAACACTTTTTCTATTTTAACACATTTGATTTCTTTGTCAATCTTTCTAATTTTGTAGCACTGTTATATATTTAATTCAGTGAAAGAGGCAGAGCATTAAAAAACGCTCTGCCTATATACCCTTTTTAAAATATATTTCTCTAAATATTCCCAAAATAGATAGAATGGGAATAGTTCAGATTCTTATTCAAACTCGATAGTTGCAGGTGGTTTCGATGTACAATCTAATAGTACTCTATTTACACCTGGTACTTCGTTTACAATTCTTCTAGATATGATATCTAAAACATCATATGGAATTCTTGCCCAATCGGCAGTCATAAAATCAGAAGTTTGTACAGCTCTTAATGCGATTGCATAATCATAGGTTCTTCCGTCTCCCATTACACCAACGCTTCTCATGTTAGTTAAGGCAGCGAAATACTGACCTAAATTGCAGGATTTATCTACACCAGCCTTTGCAATTTCCTCACGGTAAATTGCATCTGCCTCCTGTACGATTTTAACCTTTTCTGCTGTAACATCACCAATAATACGAATACCTAAGCCTGGACCTGGGAATGGTTGACGATAAACCAAGTAATCAGGAATACCTAATTCAAGTCCAACCTTTCTTACCTCATCTTTGAATAATAAACGTAATGGCTCAATAATTTCTTTAAAATCAACAACGCTTGGAAGTCCACCTACGTTATGGTGAGATTTAATTGTTGCAGATTTACCTAAGCCAGATTC
The DNA here is from genome assembly GCF_003550015.1 of Anaeroplasma bactoclasticum. Taxonomy (GTDB): domain Bacteria; phylum Bacillota_I; class Bacilli_A; order Acholeplasmatales; family Anaeroplasmataceae; genus Anaeroplasma; species Anaeroplasma bactoclasticum. The sequence continues at coordinate 230,102 of NZ_QXEV01000001.1, read as the reverse complement.
AATTACATCTGGGTAAATTGTTCCTTGAACTAAGAAATCTACCTTACCAATTTTTTTAGCTTCATCCTCAAATACTCGAATGAATTCCTCACCAATAATTTTTCTTTTACGTTCTGGTTCTGTAACTCCAGCAAGCTTTGCATAGAATCTTTCTTGTGCATTAACGCGAATAAAGTTAAGCTTATATGGACCCTTAGGACCAAATACTGCTTCTACTTCATCTCCTTCATTTTTACGAAGAAGACCATGATCTACGAATACACAAGTTAATTGTTCACCAACTGCTTTAGATAATAATACAGCTGCAACACTAGAATCTACTCCACCAGATAAGGCACATAATACCTTACCATTTCCAACTTTCTTACGAATAGCCTCAATAGTAGTTTTAGCAAAATCAGCCATCTGCCAATCACCCTTACAGCCACATACATCATATACGAAGGCACGAAGCATTGTCATACCTTCTTCAGAATGCATAACCTCTGGGTGGAACTGAACAGCGTAAATCTTCTTTTCTCTATTTTCCATTGCAGCAACAGGGCATGTTGAGGTTTTACCTGTAATAACAAATCCCTCTGGTGCTTTAGAAACATAATCGGTATGGCTCATCCATACAGTAGTTTCACTTTTAACATCCTTAAATAATAAGGAACTCTTATCTACGCTTACAATTGTTTTACCATATTCACTCTTTGGAGCATGTAATACCTCTCCACCTAAGGAATATGCAGTAAACTGACATCCATAGCAAATACCAAGTACTGGGATACCAAGTTCAAAAATACCTTTATCTACAAGTGGAGAATCCTCTCCATATACAGAATTAGGTCCACCAGTAAAGATAATTCCCTTTGGATTAAATTCTTTAATTTTATCAAGTGGCATATTATAAGGCTTAACCTCACAATATACATTACATTCTCTTACACGTCTTGCAATCAGCTGGTTATACTGACCACCAAAGTCTAAGACTAATACCTTTTCATTTTCCATGATATTCTCCCTCGGCTTTAATGTATTTTACTTAATTCCTAAACGATTAAATATATAATCTACGTTCTTCATATAATAATCTAATGTGAAGCATTCATCAATTTCTTCATTTGTAAGCATAGAAGAAACGGTTGGATCTTCCTTTAATAAATCCTGATACTGCTTCTTTTCATCTAATGCCTTCATCGCAATAGGCTGAACAGTATCATAAGCCTTTTCTCTTACAAAGCCCTTTTCAATTAGCTTATATAATACTCTTTGAGCGAAGATTACACCCTTAGTTAAATAAATATCTTCCATCATCTTTTCAGGGAATACAGTTAAATTCTCTAAAATTCCCTTGAAACGATTTAACATATAATCTAATAATTCTGTAGAATCTGGTAAAATGATTCTTTCTGTTGCAGAGTGAGAAATATCTCTTTCATGCCATAAGGCAATATTTTGATAGAAGGTATCCATATATCCTCTAATAACTCTTGCACATCCACAAATGTTTTCAGAAGAAATTGGATTTCTCTTATGTGGCATTGCAGAGGAACCCTTTTGTCCCTTAGAGAAGGCTTCTTCTGTTTCTTTTACCTCTTGACGAGATAAATTTCTAACCTCTAAAGCCATCTTTTCAAGCTCAGATGCAATTAATGCAAGTGTACTCATATAATGAGCATGTCTATCTCTTTGTAATACCTGTGTAGAAATTAAGGCATAATTAATACCTAAATCCTTACATACATATTCTTCAATTGCTGGTGGGATATTTGCAAAGTTACCTACAGCACCAGATAATTTACCAACCTCTACTTCCTTACAAGCATAATCAAAGCGGTCAAGGCATCTTACCATATCCTCATACCATAAAGCCCACTTTAAACCAAAGGATGTAATATCTGCATGCATACCATGAGTTCTACCAATACATGGTGTATATTTGAACTCTATAGCTCTTTTCTTTAAAACATCCATAATAGCAACAATGTCTTTTCTTAAAATTTCATTTGCCTGTTTTAATAAATAGCCATTTGCTGTATCTACAACGTCTGTAGATGTTAATCCATAGTGAATCCATTTCTTTTCTTCACCTAAGGATTCACCAACAGCTCTAGTAAAAGCAACAACATCATGCTTAGTTACTGCTTCAATTTCTTTAATTCTATCTACAGTAAATGTAGCTAAATCTAACTTTGGTAAATCTTCCTTTGGCACAACGCCAAGCTCACTCCATGCCTTCGCATTGGAAATCTCAACCTTCAAATAAGCATTAAACTTATTTTCTTCAGTCCAGATATCGCGCATAACCTTACGGCTGTAACGTTCTATCATTTTACTTTTCCTCCATATGTTTTAAGAAGCATTCAATAGTATTTTCCATTAAGCAAGTGATAGTCATTGGACCAACACCTCCTGGTACCTTTGTAATATAAGAAGCCTTATCCTTTACAGCTTCAAAATCAACATCACCACAAAGCTTACCAGTTTCTGGATTTCTATTTACACCAACATCAATTACTACAGCACCTTCCTTTACCATATCTGCCTTAACAAATAATGGTTTACCAACTGCAGCAATTAATATATCTGCCTCACTAGTTACTTCACTTATATTTTTTGTACGACTATGACAAATAGTAACTGTAGCATTACGATCTAGTAAAAGCTTAGATACAGGCATACCAACAATATTTGATCTACCTATAACAACAGCTCTTTTGCCTTCAATTTCAATATGAGCATAATCTAAAATTTCCATAATCCCCTTAGGAGTACAAGAAACTGTTCCAGGCTGTTTTAAATATAAGGATGCCACATTATATGGATGGAATCCATCCACATCCTTTTCTGGAACGATTGCATTAATAATGAAATCAGAATCCATATGCTTTGGTAGTGGTAGCTGTACTAAGATACCATCTACAGAATCATCTTGATTAAGTTCATTAACAATAGCAAGTAGCTCATCCTGAGAGATGGTATTTGGTCTACGTATAGTGGTATTTTTAATACCAATTTCGATACATGCCTTTTCCTTTCCTGCAACATAAGATACACTACCTGGATCTTCTCCAACTAATACAACTGCTAAATGAGGAACTCTTCCATACTTTTCTGTGAAAGTTGAAACCTCCTCCTTCATTGCACCTCTTCTTAATGTTGCAAGCTCTTTTCCGCTAATTACTATAGCCATAATTCAATACCTACTTTCTATATGCTTTCGCACCAATGTCTGTTCTATGGAACAGATTATCACACTTGATTTCATCAACAAGTGCTAAAGCCTTTTTGTTTGCATCCTCTAGGGTATCTCCCTTAGCAACTGCAAATAAGACTCTTCCTCCATTAGTAAGTAGATTTCCATTATCATCTACCTTAGTTCCCATATGATAAATATCATCAGAATCTGCATTTTCAATAACAAATCCCTTTTTATAATCTCCAGGATAACCTAAAGAGGCTAGTACGATACCTATAGTATAACACTTTTCCCATTCAAGTACAGGTGTTTTTCCATCAATTACAGCATTAAATGCATCAAAAATATCACTAGATAATCTTGGTAATACAACTTCTGTTTCAGGATCACCAAAGCGAGCGTTGAATTCGATTACCTTAATTCCATTTTTGGTCTTCATTAAGCCACCGTATAATACACCAGTGAATGGATTTCCTTCAGCCACCATAGCTTTAGCTGTTGGAATCATAATTTGATTTAATGCATATTCATAATCTTCTTCAGTTATAAATGGTAATGGAGAATATGCACCCATACCACCTGTATTAGGTCCCATATCATTATCATATGCTCTTTTATGATCTTGTGCTAATTGAAGTGGATATACATTCTCTCCATTAACAAAGCACATAAATGAAAATTCAGGACCCTCTAAATAATCTTCAATAACTACCTTTCCATGACCGAAATGATCATCAAGTAGCATATCCTTTAATGCATAAATTGCCTCATCATAGGTTGTAGCAATAACTACACCCTTACCTGCAGCAAGTCCATCATATTTAATAACAGTAGGTAAAGAACCATTCTTTACATATTCTACTGCATCAGGATAATTCGAGAAGGACTGATAAGCAGCTGTTGGAATATTATACTTTACCATAATATTCTTAGCGAATTCCTTAGAGGATTCGATTTGAGCTGCTGCCTTTGTAGGACCAAAGGCTTTAATTCCTGCTTCTTTAAGCTTATCAATAATACCTAAAGCTAAGGAAGCCTCAGGGCCAACTACAACTAAATCAATTTCTGTAGCCTTAGCGAATTCTACAATTTTATCTACCTCTGTGTCTTTAATATTTACACACATGGCGAGCTTTGCAATACCAGCATTTCCTGGTGCTGCATAAAGCTCATTTACTTTAGATGACTTGGATAAAGCATGCACAATGGCATGCTCTCTTCCTCCACCACCTACAACTAATACCTTAGCCATAAGTAATACTCCTTAAATCAATTAGTGTTTGAAATGACGCATTCCAGTAAATGCCATTGGAACGCCCTTAGAATTTGCATAATCAATGGAATCCTGATCTCTTTTTGATCCACCTGGCTGTACAACAGCACAAACTCCATTTTCAATACCATACTCTAATGTATCAGAGAATGGGAAGAATGCATCAGATGCTAAAGTCATTCCATCCATAACTCCTCTAGAATGAGCTTCTTCAATAGCAATCTTAGCTGCACCTACACGATTCATCTGACCAGCACCAACACCACATGTTACACCATTCTTAACAACTACAATAGCGTTAGACTTAACATGCTTAACAATCTTCCAGCCAAAGTTCATATCAGCAAGCTGTGCCTCTGTTGGCTTGCAAGAAGTAATTGTCATATCCTCTGTAATAGTCTTCATTTCTAAATCTTGGTCCTGAACTAATAAGCCACCATTTACGGATACATACTGCTTAGTCTTCTTAGTCTCACCAAGCTTAAACTGAATAATTCTTAAATCAGGTCTTTTTGAGAATGCCTGTAATGCTTCTTCAGTATAGCCTGGAGCTAGGATAACCTCTAAGAAAATAGATTTACCCTTCTCACCATGATCAAATTTAATTAGGTTTGCAGCCTCACCATCAATAATCTGGTTTGTAGCAACAATACCACCAAAAATAGATACAGGGTCAGATTCATAAGCCTTTAACCAAGCTTCCTTTAAATCCTTACCAACTGCAGCTCCACATGGGTTCATATGCTTTAAGCCCATTGCGAAAGGCTCATCACCAAATTCTCTTACAATATTTAATGCAGCATTTGCATCCTGAATATTGTTATAAGATAATTCCTTACCCTGAATCTGAATAGCATTAGCTAAAGAATAAGGTGCATCCTTATCTAAGGAATAGAATTTTGCAGCCTGATGAGGGTTTTCACCATATCTTAAGGACTGAACTAAATCACCTTCAATGAATAGCTTTTCATTTAAGCCAGCCTTTTCTCTCATATATTCTGCAATCATTGTGTCATATTCTGCAGTTAATGTATAAACCTTTGCAGCTAAACGTAATCTTGTTTCATATGTTGTATCACCATACTGCTTAATTTCGCTTAATACAGTAGGATAATCATTAACATCAGAAACTACAGTTACATACTTATGGTTCTTAGCTGCACTTCTTAGCATAGATGGGCCTCCGATATCGATATTTTCGATAGCCTCAGCAAATTCAGCACCACGCTCAATAGTCTTTCTAAATGCATATAAATTTACACATACTAAATCAATATATTCAATATTATTTTCAGCAAGCTGTGCCTTATGAGATTCTAAATCTCTTACAGCAAGCAATGCACCATGAACCTTTGGATGAAGTGTCTTAACACGTCCATCTAAAATTTCAGGGAAGCCTGTAACTTCAGAAATACCTAATGTAGGAACTCCAGAAGCGTCTAATACCTTCTTTGTTCCACCAGTTGAAATAATTTCATAACCTAATTCTACTAATTCCTTACAGAATTCAACAATACCTGTTTTGTCAGTTACACTAACTAATGCTCTTTTCATTTTCATATCTCCTTAATTAATTTTGCTACTACTTCTGGGTACATCTCATGTTCTATTTCATGAATTCTAGCTTCAACTTCTTCTACAGTTTCACCTTCAGTATAATGGAAGGCTCTTTGCTCAATAATCTTACCAGAATCCATTCCGCTATCCACATAATGGATAGTTACACCAAATACCTTAACTCCATAATTAAATGCATCTAAAATACCATGTGCACCCTTAAATGATGGAAGTAAGGCTGGATGAATATTAATTATTCTTCCTTCGTACTTCTTTAGTAATACATAACCACATAGTCTCATATAGCCTGCAAGGCAAATAAGATCTACATTGTATTCTTCTAGCTTTTCTACAATTAATTCCTCGTATTCTTCTTTAGATGCATAATCCTTAGAACGGAATACAAAGGATGGAACATTATGATTTTTTGCTCTTTCGTTAACATAGGCATTCTTTTTATCACAAACCATTAATACAACCTTGCCATCAATCTGACCATTTTCACAGGCTTGAACTAATGCCTCAAAGTTTGTTCCTGAGCCACTGGCAAATATTGCAATATTTTTCATATTACTTTACCAACTCAATATCTACACCTGGCTTATCTGTAATCTCACCAATTACATATGCCTTATCGCCAAATTTAGATAAAATCTCAATTGCAAAAGGAGCTTCCTCCTTTGGCATTGCAAGTACCATACCGATACCCATATTATAAATATTGAACATCTCTCTATGAGGGACATTACCATATTTTTCTAAGAACTTGAATACAGGAAGAATTGGCCATGTTCCTTCAACTACATGAATACCCATTCCTTCCTTTAAAATTCTTGGAATATTTTCATCAAAACCACCACCAGTAATGTGGGCAACTCCGTGTACATCTGTTTTCTTGATTACTTCAAGAACCTGCTTAACATAAATTCTTGTAGGAGTTAATAAGAAATCACCTAAAGGTAATTCAGAATATTCTGTTAATGGCTTATGTAAATCTAATTGATTATCCTTAACAATCTTTCTTACTAAGGAGAATCCATTAGAATGAACACCTGTAGATGCGATACCTACTAATACATCGCCAACAGCTACCTTAGAGCCATCGATTAGGTTTTCCTTTTCTACACAGCCAACAGTAAAGCCTGCAATATCATATTCCCCATCCTGATACATACCAGGCATTTCTGCAGTCTCACCACCAACTAGTGCACATCCAGCCTGAATACAACCATCACTAACTCCCTTAACGATCATTTCAAGCTTTTCTGGAATATTTTCACCTAAGGCAACATAATCTAAGAAGATTAATGGTTCTGCTCCCTGTGCTAATACATCATTTACACACATTGCAACTGCATCAATACCAATAGTATCATGCTTATCCATCTCAAATGCTAGCTTAAGCTTAGTACCAACACCATCTGTACCAGATACTAAGATAGGCTCTTTATAGCCTAAGGATGCTAAATTGAACATACCACCAAAGGAACCAATATTTCCCATTGAACCAGGGCGGTTTGTTGCAGCAACATGCTTCTTAATTCTTCTTACGCCCTCATAGCCAGCCTCTAAGCTAACTCCGGCGCTTTCATAACTTTTTGCCATTTTCTTTCCTCCTAGAATTTTCCGTCTTTATTTGCATCCTTTACTGCATGATATAGTGCAGTAGGATACTTTCCTGTAAAACATGCAAGGCATAAATCATTACGCTCTGCAGCTTCGAATAGTGCTTCCTTAGATAAGAAATATAAGGAATCCGCACCAATATATTCTCTTACTCCCTCAAGATCTAATCTTGCAGAGATTAATTCATCATAAGTTGAAATATCTACTCCATAAAAACAAGGATTTGTTATTTGTGGAGAGGATATACGAACATGTACTTCCTTAGCTCCTGCTTCTCTAAGTAGGGCAACAATTCTTTTACTTGTTGTACCTCTTACAATAGAATCATCAATTAGGATTACTCTTTTACCCTTAATAATTGAAGATACTGCAGAAAGCTTCATTCTTACGCCCTTTTCTCTCATTGCCTGAGAAGGCTGAATAAATGTTCTACCAACATATTTATTTTTAATTAAGCCCATTTCATATGGAATCTTAGATTCCTCTGCATAACCAATGGCTGCAGAAAGGCTTGAATCTGGAACTCCTATAACTATATCTGCTTTTGTTGGCATCTCTTTATATAAAAGCTTTCCAGATGCCTTACGAAAGGCATGTACATTTCTTCCTTCAAGCTCAGAATCTGGTCTTGAGAAGTAAATATATTCCATTGCGCACATATGATGCTTATTCATATTAGAATAATATGTGCTTTTAATACCATCTTTAGAGATTTCAACAACCTCACCAGGATTGACATCTCTTACAAATTTCGCATTAATTACTTCAAATGCACAAGTCTCACTAGATACTACATATCCACCATTAATCTTACCAATAGATAATGGACGAAGACCATATTTATCTCTTGCTGCAATAAGCTTATCCCCAAGCATAACTAAGAATGCAAATGCTCCATCTAGCATTTCAAGTGCACTTTTTAATGAATAAATAAATGTTCTATCATTGTAATTCTTTTGAATCAAATGAGCTAATATTTCTGAATCAGATGTAGATTGGAATAAGCTTCCTCTATCCTCACAGAATTTTTTTAATTCATTTGAATTTACTAAATTACCATTATGACATAATGCGAATGGGCCTGTGTGGTGGTTAAATAGGAATGGTTGGACATTCTCTATGGATGAACCACCTGCAGTGGAATATCTAACATGGCCAATTGCCATATCACCAGGAAGCTTATCTAGGCTTCCTTCTTTAAATACTTCTGTAACTAAACCCTGCCCCTTTATTCTTTTCATGCTTCCATTATCGCATGCGACAATACCAGCGCCCTCTTGACCTCTATGCTGTAAGGAATGAAGTCCAAAGTAGGTAATTTCAGCTGCACCATGACAACCAAATACGCCGAATACGCCACATTCTTCATGAAGCTCATCTAAAAGAGTGTTCTCTAGCATAATCTACTCCAAAAGAAACAAATTACTTTAATGTCTTAAGTCTATTTAGAATTTCAACATAAGCGCCCATAACATCGCCTAAGTCTCTTCTAAAACGATCCTTATCTAGCTTATCGTTAGTTTCAGCGTCCCATAGTCTGCAGCAATCTGGAGAAATTTCATCTGCAAGAACAATTTCACCATCGCTAGTTCTACCAAATTCAACCTTGAAGTCAACAAGCTTTACACCAACCTCTTTAAACATAGCCTGTAATTCCTTATTAACCTTACCAGTTAAATCATAAATAGTAGCTAATTCTTCATAAGTTGCAGCTCCTACTGCAACTGCATGATGATCATTGATTAATGGATCACCAAGTGCATCATCCTTATAGCAGATTTCAAAGATTGTATTCTTTGCAGGTGTTCCCTCTGGAATACCTAATCTTTTAGCCATAGAGCCTGCAATAATATTTCTAACGATAACCTCAAGAGGGAAAATATGTACCTTCTTGCATAGCTGATCTGTAGAATTTAAAGTTTTAATGTAATGAGTAGGAATACCTGCTTTAATTAAACGTTCATAAATTAATGTTGTAATAGCGCAGTTTAATTCACCCTTGTGAGCAAATTGTGCATGCTTTGCACCATTTCCTGCAGTAGCATCATCCTTAAAATGCATTACGATGATGTTTTCATCATCTGTTGCATAAACCTGCTTTGCTTTTCCTTCATAAAGTAATTCTTTCTTTTCCATTTTCTAATCCCTCTTTTATTATTTTCTAAAATATTCAACAGCATTCTTGAAAATATCTTGCTGCTTATTACCACTAATGTTCTTAAATAGATTTTCTTCATATCTTTCAGAATGACCCATCTTACCTAAGATTAAACCATCTTCTGAAATAATACCTTCAATTGCATAGCTTGAGCCATTTGGATTCTCTGGTGCATTTGCGGTTAAATTACCATCTGTATCTGTATATGCAAAGGCAATCTGTCCCTTAGCTGCAAGCTCCTTTGCAAATTCACTAGATACAACAAACTTACCTTCACCATGAGATACTGCAATGGCATGTACCTCACCAGTATTATAGCTTGAAAGCCATGGAGATGCATTTGTCATTACCTTTGTATAAACCATCTGAGATACGTGACGGTTTATATCATTTCTAAATAATGTAGGAGACTTTTCATTTACCATACCTAATCTACCATATGGTAATAATCCGCTCTTTACTAATGCTTGGAATCCATTACAAATACCTAAGATTAATCCCTTACGGTCAAGTAGACGGTGAATTGCATCCTTAACCTTCTCTTGATTTAATACATTCGCAATGAACTTACCAGAGCCATCTGGTTCATCACCAGCACTAAATCCACCACATAATACGAAGATATCTGCCTTATCAATATTCTCTGCCATTTCATCAATGGAATTAAATACATCTTCACTAGTTAAATTCTTAAATACTGTACTCTTTGTTAAAGCACCAGCCTTTTGGAAGGCTCTTGCTGTATCATAATCACAGTTTGTACCAGGGAATACTGGTAAATATACATTAACGTTCTTCTTATTCTTTAATAAGGATACAGTTTTCTTTGTAGGAGTAATATCCATTAATGTACAAGTATTCTCTCCCTTATCCTTATATACTTGTGTGAACTTTTCTGTATTTGCTTTATATAATTCATCTAAGGAGAAGGATGTTCTATTGAATGATCCAACTTCCTTATCAATAGTCTTACCTAAATAAATAGAATTTGGATAATCAATTTCAGAATCTGTTTCAATGATGATAGAACCATAATTATATGCATCAAGCTCTCTTTCATCATATTCAATTTCAAAACCAATCTTGTTACCAAAGCTCATCTTAGAAACAGCTTCAATAATACCACCAAAGCCTAGTGCATATGCTGCCTTGATTCTTCCGTTTTCAATATTAGAAGAAACGAAATCAAAGTTCATCTTTAATTCATCTACATTTGGTGTGAAGTCTCTATTCTCATAATGCTTAACTAAATAAATATTATGACCTGGAGCTTTGAATTCCGGAGAAATTACAACTCTAGAATCTACAGTAGTAATACCAAATGCCATTAGCATAGGAGGTACGGAAATATCTTGGAAGGTACCACTCATAGAATCCTTACCACCAATAGAAGGTAGACCAAATTCATTTTGCATCTTAAGTGCACCAAGTAATGCAGCTAAAGGCTTTCCCCAAGACTTCTCGTTATGCATTCTTTCGAAATATTCCTGATAAGAGAATCTCATCTTATTGTATCTTGCACCTGCAGCTACAACCTTACTACATGCTTCAACAATTGCATATTCAGCACCATGGAATGGACTCCACTTTGTAATGAATGGATTATAACCAAATGCCATGATTGAAGCTGTATTTGTATAATGATCCTTTACAGGAAGCTTCTGTACAGAAACTTGAGTTTCAGTTCTTTGATATTTACCACCAAATGGCATTAATACAGTTGATGCACCAATTGTTGCATCAAACATTTCAATTAAGCCCTTTTGGCTTACTACGTTATTATCTGATAAAGTATTTAATACTCTATCCTTTAGCTTACTTCTTCCCTTTAGGAATGGGTTTTTATTTTCAACTGCAGAGATTTCAGCTCTAGCGAAGTGATCTGCACCTGCAGAATCAATAAACTTTCTAGAAATATCAACTATCTTTCTGCCCTTATAATTCATTACAAGTCTTGGTTCCTTTGTAACTGTAGCAACATTAGAAACCTCAATGTTTTCCTCATGGCAATACTTACAGAACTTATCAACATCCTTAGGTTCAATAACAACAGCCATTCTTTCTTGAGATTCGCTAATTGCAAGCTCTGTTGCATTTAATCCAGAATACTTTGTAGGAACATTGTCTAGGTTAATTAATAATCCATCTGCAAGCTCTCCAATAGCAACGGATACACCACCAGCACCAAAGTCATTAGATTTCTTAATAAGCTTTGTTACTTCTGGTCTTCTAAATAAGTGAGCAATCTTTCTTTCTTCTGGGGCATTACCCTTTTGAACTTCGGATGAGCAAACCTCAATAGACTTTTCTGTATGCTCCTTAGAAGATCCTGTTGCACCACCAATACCATCTCTACCTGTTCTACCACCAAGTAATAAAATGACATCACCTGGAGTTGGAGATTCTCTTCTTATTACATCTGCTTTAACAGCACCAACTACAGCACCAACCTCAAGACGCTTTGCAACATAATCATCATGATAAATTTCTCTAACATGTGTTGTTGCAAGACCAATCTGATTACCATAGGAAGAATAACCCTGTGCAGCCTTCATTGTAATAACTCTTTGTGGAAGCTTACCAGGAATAGTATCCTTAACCTCAGCATAAATATTACCAGCACCCGTAACTCTCATTGCCTGATATACATATGCTCTACCAGAAAGTGGATCACGAATAGCTCCACCTAAGCATGTGGATGCTCCACCAAATGGCTCAATTTCTGTTGGATGGTTATGTGTTTCATTCTTAAACTGTAATAACCATTTTTCAGGCTGTCCATCCACATCAATAGTAACGAAAATTGAACAAGCATTGTTTTCTTCAGATTCCTCTAAATCATCAAGCTTACCAATCTTCTTTAAATATTTAGCACCGATTGTACCTAAATCCATTAGGCAAATCTTTTTCTTTTCTCTATCTAAATCCTTACGAATCTTATAGTATAAATCTAATGAGTCAGATAATTCCTTTTTCATGAAGGATTCATCAATTGTGATTTCTGTTAAGATTGTATTAAATGTAGTATGACGACAATGGTCAGACCAATATGTATCTAATATTCTAAGCTCAGTCTCCCAAGGGTCTCTACCTTCAGCCTTAAAGTATTTAACAACACATTTTAAGTCATCCTGGTTCATCGCAAGACCATATTTCTTACAGAATTCAGGTAATTCAACATCACTCATTTCAGTGAAGCCCTCTAATTGAACAACAGGCTTAATTTCAGCCTTCTCTAAATCCGATAATTTAGATAAGTCCTTTTCTCTTGCTTCTACTGCATTGATAACATATTTTTTAATTCTTTCTACAGTTTCATCTGTTGTATTATCATCTAATACAATGATTCTACCTGAACGAATATTAATCTTTGCATTTGGATCAATAAGCTTTACGCAATCAATTGCGGAAGATGCTCTTTGATCGAATTGACCAGGTAAGAATTCTGTTGCGATATATTTCTTACCTAATAAATTTAATGCTTCAGAAACATTATCTGTAACAATCTCCCCAAATACCTGATATTTTGTTTTTTCAAGTAGCTTCTTTGTAAATCCGAATAAATCATATACATTGATTACTCTTACATTTTTAAGATGAAGTCCTAAATTTAGATTTAAATCATCCTGCATAGATTTTGATTCAACTCTATAGCCTTCCTTCTTTTCTACATAAATACGATAATCACCCATTTTATTCATCCTCACTAAATAATTTTTTATATTTCAAGTTATATTCATCAATTGATGTATCTGTAAAAGTGATGTGTGCCATTTTTCTTTTCTCCCTAACATCACTCTTATGATAATCATGAATATGAACTTTATCACTATTTTCTAGCTTCTTCATATTTTCATAATCAAAACCAAGTATGTTTTTCATAATTGTTTTTGATTTTAATTTTGGAGTTTCAAGTGGTAAATCCAATAAGAACTTCGCAAGCTCACTATATTGGCTTACATTACATCCCTCAATAGTATAATGTCCGCTGTTATGAGGTCTTGGTGCCATTTCATTGAAATAGAACTCATCCCCCTTAACAAAGTACTCAATAGTTAAAATACCATAATACTTTGCACGTTCCATAAATCTTATAGATGCTTGTTTTATCCAATCAAATACTGGTAATGCTTCATCTATAATACATAAGTCCAAAATACCATTTTTATGCTTATTTATTCCCATTGGGAAGGAAATAGTTTTATCCTTAGAACGAATTAGAATAATAGAAGTTTCAAAATCATATTTTATAAATTCTTCTAATATTCCTTCTCCCTTTAAATAAGGATTTACCTTTTCGATATCCTTATCGCTTTTTAAAACAACCTGTCCATGACCATCATAGCCCATGGTTGTTGTCTTATATACACAAGGATATCCAATTTCTTTTATTCCATCCTCTAAATCCTTCTTAGAATAGATTGGCTTAAATTTAGGAGTTTTTAATCCTAAATTCTTCGCATTAATCTTTTCTCTAATTCTATTTTGAGAATCGAATAGTGGTAGAATTCCTTGAGGAATATTATAGGTGTCTCTTATGAATTTTAGCTGTTCTGATGGAACATTTTCAAATTCATAGGTTAACACATCGGTTTTATCACCTAGCTTTTTTAATCCCTCTAGATTACTATATTCACTTACAATTGTCTCTTTGCAAACAAAGCTTGCAGGGCAAGTGGGGTTTGGGTCAAGACAAATACATTCTGCCCCAAGCTCTTTGGCAGCCATCGCTAGCATCATACCTAGCTGACCACCGCCAATAATACCTATTTTCTTCATAATTTCTCCTAAAAAACGAAAAAACAACACAGGGTAGACTTGTGTTGTTAATTGCGCTTCAAAATACCATTACAGAGTAATGGCTTATTCATTTTATTAACGTTACTTCTTGACTGTATCATGTAAACTCCTTCAAGTAGTCTCCAAATACTTTGAAAAATAAGTTAATAGGCTTTTGATAGTCCTCATGTTTTAGGCTAGAGGGTAGAGACTTGCCCGCCATATCCGGGCCGATATATCAATAACCACTAATATTTTAACATATTTATTTCTTTTCAAAACTAGAAAATGAGCTTGTAAAACACTTACATTTGAAATAGTGTCGTTATAAAAATTGTTTATGTAAAAAAGTGATATAATTTCAAGTGCAGTTTTGGGGGTGTTAAGGTGGAAGAAAAAATAATCAATAATAAGATGATTGATGGACATATATTCAAAAATCTTTTCTTCTATTCACTTCCCATAATACTATCTGGAATTTTACAATTATTATATAATGCAGCAGACTTAATTGTTTGTGGACAATTTGGTAGCCCTCACTCTACTGGAGCTATTTCTTCTACTGGATCCCTAATCAATTTAATCATTCAATTATTTATGGGATTATCTGTTGGAGCAAATGTATTAATGGCAAGATGCTATGGCGCAAAAGATCAAGAAAAAGGACAAAGAGTTGTTTATACTTCTATGATCTTCTCCCTAGCCTTTGGTTTAATCCTATCCATTATAGGAATGAGTCTTTCTAAAACATTCCTTATCTGGATGAAAAGCCCTCTAGAAACTATTGATTTATCTGCAGATTACCTATTTATATATTTTATAGGCTTACCATTTTCTATGATTTATAATTTTGGTGCCGCACTATTTAGAGCAATAGGAGATACAAAGCGTCCATTTGCCTTCTTAGCTTTATCTGGAATTATAAATGTCTTATTAAACCTATTATTTGTTATTCCACTAGATATGGATGTTCAAGGCGTAGCACTTGCAACCATTATATCTCAAGGAATATCTGCTATATTAATTGTAGGTGCACTAGTACAAAGCCGTGGATTTTTCCATTTTAAATGGAAAGAAATCCGTTTTTACAAAAAAGAAGGCCTCGAAGTTTTAAGAATTGGTCTTCCTGCAGGATTACAATCTACAATATTTTCTTTATCGAATGTATTAATTCAATCCTCAATTAATTCACTAGGACCATCGGTAGTAGATGGTAATGGTGCCGCATCAAGCCTAGAAGGCTTTATATATACTTCTATGAATAGTGTTGCTCAAGCAGCAGTCGCATTCATTTCTGCAAATTACGGTGCAGGAAGAAAGAAAAACATTAAAAAGACTGTATTTTGTGCATTAGGATTAGTATTTCTAATGAATATAACGACAGGTGGAATTATCCTATTATTCCATAAGCCGCTTCTTTTATTATATATACAGGATAATGTTGCAATTGAAGAAGGAACCAAAAGATTATTTATTATTTCTTGTTCCTATTTCTTATGTGGATTTATGGATGTAGGAGCATATTCCTTAAGAGGAATTGGTTATTCTACATCTCCAGCTATAATTTCACTTATAGGTGCTTGTTTATTAAGAATTGTATGGATATATACCTTGTGGCAAGAGGAATATTTACATAATCTATCTGGATTAGTTATCAGTTATCCAATATCATGGATATTAACCCTATCGGTTCATTTTACATTATTTGGAATCCTTTATCATAAATTAAAACTAATAGAAATAGATAATGCCAGCATTTAATTGAATGTTGGCATTTTATTTATATAAAAAATGATCTCCTTTTATAATGAGAATTGTCGAGAAACCATTTAAGAAAGGAGAGCAAACAAATTAGAAACATAAAAAAAGTTATTTGCCATAAGAAAAAAGGAAATCTACCAACCATATTTTGGAAGGGATTGATTTCCTTTTTTTAAAAATCTTTAAATCAATTGGTTGTTACCAACCTACAAACAACCTCAAATTTTATAGAGGCATTATTATCTTACAGTATCTCCTGGTTTACATTTATCAATATTTACTAGCTCTAAATAGCTATCAATATCATCTGAACCACAAAGTAGCATACCATGAGATTCTTCTCCTCTAAGCTTAATAGCCTTAAGGTTCTTTACAACTATTACCTTCTTACCAATAAGCTCCTCTGGAGTATAGAATTTTGCAATACCAGATACAATTTGACGTACCTCAGTACCAATATTAATCTTAAATACTAAAAGCTTATCTGCCTTAGGATGCTTTTTAGCCTCAACAATTTGACCAACAACTAAATCGATCTTTTCAAAATCATCAATAGTGATTTCTTCTTTACCTTTAGCCTTTTCTTCAGCTAGCTTAGCTTCCTCTAAGGCTTTTTTCTTTGCTTCTTCCTTAGCTACAACCTCATCCATTACTTCTTTAACATCTAATCTCTTAAATAAGATTTCAGTTGGAGTAATGTTATAAGAATCAACTAAGCCAAAGCTTAAGTCCTTAAGCTCAGTTTTAGAAGTGCCTAATGCCTTATATACCTTAGCTGCAGTTTCTGGGATTGCAGGCTCTAATATAATAGTACCTAAACGAATTGCCTCAAGTAGGTTATATAATACATTCTTTAATGTATCCTTCTTGGATTCATCCTTAGCTAAAATCCAAGGTGCAGTTTCATCAATATACTTATTGGCACTACGTAATGCCTTCATTGCTTCTTCTAATGCATCTGCAACCTTAAACTGATCCATTAAATTATGGTATTTACCATAAGCCTGCAAGAATGCTTCCTTAAGTGGGGCATCAAATTCTGTTGGAGTGCCTTTTGTAATTGGCTCATCACCAAAGTATTTTTTAACCATTGCTAGAGTTCTAGAAACTAAATTACCATAAGTGTTTGCTAAATCAGAATTACTTCTTTCACAAACTAGTTCATAAGTAATATTTCCATCCTGTGCAAATGGAATTTCATGTAATACATAATATCTTACAGCATCTACACCAAATACATTAACAAGCTCATCAGCATAAATTACATTACCAGTATGCTTACTCATCTTTTGATGATTCATTAATACCCAAGGATGACCAAATACCTGCTTAGGTAGTGGAATATCTAAAGCCATTAGCATAATTGGCCAATAAATTGTGTGGAATCTTAAGATATCCTTACCAATTAAATGAATATCTGCTGGCCAGAATTTCTTGTATAAATCTCCATTATTACCAGAAAAATCATAGCCTAAACCAGTAATATAATTAATTAACGCATCAATCCATACATAAATAACATGCTTAGGGTCAGAAATTACAGGAATACCCCACTTATAGCTTGTTCTAGATACACATAAATCAGGAATAGGATTCTTTAAAAAATTATTGATCATCTCATTCTTTCTAGCCTCAGGCTCAATGAAGGATGGATTATCATTAATATAATTTAATAATCTTTCTCTATATGGCTCTAGCTTTAAGAAATAGCATTCCTCACTATTCTTAGATACCTTTGCACCACAATCAGGGCAGCAACCATCAACTAAATCCTTTTCGGTAAAATAAGACTCACAGTTTACGCAGTAAAAGCCTTCATAAGTTCCCTTATAGATATCGCCTTTCTTTAATAGCTTATCAAAAGCTAAGGCTACCTGCTTTTCATGGTAATCATCTGTTGTTCTAATAAAATGGTCATATTTAACGTTCATTAAATCATAAGTATCTCTTAATTCTTTAGATACCTTGTCAACATGAGCCTTAGGTGTTACACCTAAGCTTAATGCCTTCTGTTCAATCTTTTGACCATGCTCATCTGTTCCTGTTTGGAACCAAGTATCAAAGCCATCCTTCTTCTTATATCTTACGATAGCATCCGCTAGAATAGCTTCATATACATTACCAATATGTGGTTTAGAGGATGTATATGCAATTGCAGTGGTTAAATAAAATGTTTTTTTGTCGCTCATTTTTTATTTCCTCCTATTAATTATATATATACTACAAATAAAAAACCGCCCTTAAAAAATATTAAGGACGGGATATGAATTCCGTGGTACCAACCTTGCTTCACTGATTTCTCAGCCTATTTTCAGAAACTAACATTTCCTATCGCTGTAACAGGCGAATCCTGATGCTGGCTAATTATTCACCAACACAACTCCAAGACCATGTTCATAAACTTCATCTTATATCCTTTCACCAACTAGATACTCTCTTTGAAGAATTCATTTACTACTCTTCTTTTCTTCATTTTTATTTGTACGCTATTATTATAACCTATAAAGAAAAAATTGCAAGAAAAAAGAAAGATGGGGTAACCCCATCCTTCTATTGTAATTTTGTTAAGAATTTCTTTAATGCTTTTCCTTGCTTTAAAACCCAAGGTACAATATTTTGTAAAAGCTTCATTAATGGACCTGCAACAGCACATAGCATAATTAAGAAAATCAATTGATTTGTTGGAAGAGGATAAACTGTTCCACTTTCTTTTAAATCATCAATATCATTTGTCTTAACCTTATAATCTGTTATAACTCCACCAAGTACTAAATAATCATCTGTGCTTAGGTGTGGGTCTAAATTTGCTGTCTTATTGAATTCAAATTCTGTATAGTATCCATCAATTACATAATTATCCTTTTCAGCAATTTTTATTTCTGGTGCAAACATAGTATTCGATAAATCAGCACCCACACAAGTAAAGCTTTGATTCATTGGATTAGCATTTCTTACTAAAGTATATTTTGTTGCATCATTTTGAACAGATAAGCTTAAATCAGCAATCTGAATTGTTGAATAAGTTGAATCTTCATTCTTGGTTTCAAAATTAGAGAATCCTAATGTTCCTATATTTTCAAAAGAGAAGCTCTCAAGTAAAACACCATTCTTATAGTATTCCTCAGGCTTTGTTGAAGTCTTTGGTGAATAAGAATAAGCATTTCCATCTTGATCATAAATTGTATATAGGGCACCAGTAACATCAGCAATTGTATATGTTGTATCTCCATAGATAGACCAAATAGATAGTCCTGTATTTACTGCAGATAAATACATCTTTTTGTATTTTCCATCTGTAGTAACAATTGGCATAGAAGCCTTATAGATTACCTCTTCTTCTGAATCGGTTGTACCCTTTAATAAACTACCATTTACAGAAACTTCTAAAGTATCTGGATTAACAGTAACTACTGGGTTTTCTCTATTACTTTGAGATACACCAGAAGGAACCTTATAATGAACATTATTTTTTACACCGTCAATGACATATTCTCCAGAAGAAACAGTGATTGTTGGTAAAATATTATAAGTGAAAACAGCATCGCTTTCTACATAGTTACCATATTTAATCTCATAACCATATTTTTCATTAGACTTTGTTAAAACAATCTTAATATACTTATCATTAGCTTTTAAATTACCATAATTATCTACAGTAAGCTTTAAATCCTCAGAATATTCAATACCATTATAAATAGAATATCCTCCAACATAAACATCACCCTTATTAGAATAGCTTAATGTTGGAATATTGATTTCCTTAGTTAAAATATAAGAATCAATCTTTGTATCATTGTCATTAATTTGATAATAATACTTTCCATCCTTTTCTGTTGCTGAAATTGTCCAGCCCTTACCTGTAGTTTGTAAAGATACTATCTTCCCATCAATGACATATGAATTTTCTGTAGAAATAGTAATTTCTTTATAGTTCTTAATATATTTTTGCTCTATCGAATTAGATTCATAAACCGCAAAGCTTGCGACTGGCTTTAATTCCAAGAATTTTGGAAGTAGTGTAATAATGATAATAAACATTGTATAGCAGAAGCCACAAAGTAGCTTATGAATTGTAGTAAATGGTCTACAAACTTTAAATAATACCATCATACATGTATGAGTAGCTGCAATTACAATAATTGTAGATAGGGATACCTTATCTAAGCCTAATTCTGTAGATAGGCCAAATACAACTGCAGACATAATTAATATTACTAATGCGCCTGGTAGGGATTCCCTAATGACATTAGCAAGGAATCTACCCTTAACCGGTCTATTATTTGGTTCATTAACTAATACTAATGATGGAATACCAATAGCGAATGCTTCAATAATAATTAGCTGAGATGTAGTAATTGGGTATTCTCCAACGATACATGCTTCAATGGCTAGGAATAAAGAGAAGATTGTTTTTGTTAAGAATAAGGCTGCAACCTTCGCAACATTATTAATAACTCTTCTACCTTCAGATACAACACTTGGCATGGAATCAAAATTAGAATCTAATAATACTAAGTGAGAACAGCTTCTTACTGCCTGAGAACCAGATGCAACAGCGATAGAGCAATCTGCTTCCTTTAAGGCTAGGATATCGTTAACACCATCACCTGTCATAGCAACAGTTCTACCTAAATCCTTTAATGTTTTAATAATAAGCTTCTTTTGTTCTGGGGATACACGTCCAAATACGGTTGTACCCTTTCTGACTTCGTTAATAACATCAGATTCACTCTTTCCATCTAAGGATACGAATCTTTCAGCACCCTCTACTCCAGCTCTTGCTGCAATCTTAGAAACAGTAATAGGGTTATCACCAGAAATAACTCTAACCTCAACTCCAGATTCTTTAAAATACCTAATTGTATTAATTGCATCTGGACGAATATTATCCTCAATTAAAATCATAGATAATATTTCAATTGGACCTTCAGGTAATTCTGTACCAGTAATTGTGCCTTCTTTATGTGCTAAGCATAATACACGGTATCCTAAGGCTGCATATTTATTAACATCCTTTTCAACTCGTTTAAAGTCATTCTTTAAAACGAATTCTGGAGCACCAAGCACGAATGTACCATATTTATCAAAGGTAACTGCTTGATATTTTCTAGAAGAGGAGAATGGAATAGTTGCGGTATGTTTAATTCTTTTACCTAATCCAAATTTCTCCTTTAATGCTTGACTTGTTAGGTTTCTATCTTGTAATGCATTTAGCATTGCAGAAACGATATTTCTAGTTGCAAGTCCATGAACATTATTATAATCAATAACATTCTTAACTACCATTGTACCATCAGTAATGGTACCTGTTTTATCCAAACAAATACAGTTTACACGTGCTAGCATTTCAACGCAGTAAACGTCTTGAACTAATACGTTTCTTTGGCCTAATTTAATTACACCTATATATAATGCGATAGTTGACATTAAGAATAATCCAGATGGAATCATACCAATCATCGCACCAGCGGTTGCTCTTACGGAAGTTTTTAAATGATCTGGATCAACCGAAGTCACATTGAAGTACATTCTATAGAATAATAATGCACCACAAATAACAACTGGGAAGGCCATAAACTTAATGATTTTATTTAAAGAGCCATATAAATCTGATTTTGGAGCTTTATATTGCTTAGCTTGACTTGCAAGCTTTTCAATATAATTTTCCTTACCAATTTTATCTACTCTTGCTGAACACTTTCCAGATACTACATAAGAACCAGAGAATAATTGATCTCCTGGTTTCTTTAAAATTGCATCAGATTCACCAGTAAGTAAGGATTCATTAACCTCAATTGCACCATCAAGTACAATAGAGTCTGCACAAATCTGTCTACCATTTTCAAGTAATAGGCAGTCATCAAGTACAACATCCTCAATCGCAATTTCATGAACAACACCACTTCTTCTTACAAAGGCTGTAGGAGCGTTCATTAAGGATAGCTTATCAATCATATTCTTTGCGTTAATTTCTTGAATAATACCAATAATAATATTACAAGAAACCATTACTAAGAATACAAAGTCATTAACTGGTGCACCAACTGCAATTAAGCATCCTGCAATCGCAAAGATTAAAATATTGAAGAAGGTAAATAGGTTATGCATGATGATTCTGAAAACAGAACGATTGGATTTTGCTTTTGTTCTATTAGAAAGCTCATCAATCATACGTTGTTCTGCAATTTCATCTGTTAAACCAATTGCAGGATCAATTTTATATCTTACTAAAGTAGAAGGATTCTTACGTAATTCTCTTCTTCTTTTTCTGATTTGCTTTTCTCTAAGCTTTTCAGCTTTTTTCTTTTCTTTTTCTTCTTTTGTAGCAAGCTTTTTTCTTTTCTTTGGAGCAGGAAGCTCAATTTCTTCAGCTACTTGAACCTTTTCTTCCTCCTCAACTGCTACTCCACCATCCATATCGGCACGAAGATCTTCTTCGGAATTTTTCGCTAAGTATTCCTTAAGTTCTTCTTCACTTAATTCGTCTAAATTAGGATTTTTCAAATTAAGCGCCTCCCTTCTTCACTGCATATTCTACAATCTCTTCAATACGAGAAATATTTTCCATTAAATATAAGTATCCAATAACCGCTTCAAATCCTGTAGCATCCATATAATCTTGGATATTCATATTTTTTCTTTGGGTATGAACATGTGAATTCCTACCCCTTTTAAATATATTGATTTCCTCTTCAGTAAGTAAATTCTCTTCCAAGAGGGAATGCATAAGCACAGCTTGGGCATTACCACTTGTAAACTTAATTACTCTTTTATGAAGTTCATTAACCTTACTATAGCCTAAGGAAATTACATATTTACGAATATATATTTCATAAACTGCATCTCCCATATAAGCTAAGGTAAGCCCATTTAGCTGCTTATAATCCATTTTATACAATCTTCCATTCAACAAGCTTTGCTCTGGCAATATCTGCCTTTTCAAAGTCTTTATTAATTCTAGCCTCTTGCCAATCCTTATAAACACTAAGCTCTTCTTCTGTCATTTTATCTACAAATAAATTGATACGTAATACGTCTAAAATCTTTTTAAATGTATTTGTCTTAACAGCAAGAGTTTCATATTCCTTAGCTCTTAAGGATGTATTCATTGCCTTAACAATATTATTGATTAATGTTAATACATTTTGAACATTGAAGTCATCATCCATATACTTCTTAAATTCAGTAAGATCATTATCATCCATTTTATCTGTTTCAATATTTCTATACTGTAATTCATATAAGCTTTGTTTATAGGC
The DNA here is from genome assembly GCF_003550015.1 of Anaeroplasma bactoclasticum. Classification (GTDB taxonomy): domain Bacteria; phylum Bacillota_I; class Bacilli_A; order Acholeplasmatales; family Anaeroplasmataceae; genus Anaeroplasma; species Anaeroplasma bactoclasticum. The sequence continues at coordinate 206,505 of NZ_QXEV01000001.1, read as the reverse complement.
TCTAACCCACTTATCATATTCTTTGGAATACTGATTGAATAAATCCATAGAATAAGGAATCATTTGGCGATATGGAGAGAATAAGATTAAGCATCTTAATACCATACCATCATGAGTTGTATCAATATCCTTAACATAAATAACATTACCTAAGGATTTAGACATTTTAACGCCATTTAAATCTAGTCTACCAACATGAATCCAGTATTTAGCTAAATGAGTGCCATAGGCAGCCTCAGCCTGAGCGATTTCATTTTCGTGATGTGGGAATTTTAAATCCATTCCTCCACCATGAATATCAATTACATCACCAAATAGCTTATGGTTCATTACAACACACTCTGTATGCCAACCAGGTCTACCACTACCAAATGGAGAATCCCATTTAATACCAACATCTGTTTTCTTCCATAATGCGAAATCAAGTGGGCTTTCCTTTTTATCATCAACACTAATACGAGCACCACTATTTAATTCTTCAACCTGCTGGTTAGATAAGCATCCATAATCTTTAATCTTAGATACTCTAAAGAATACATCACCATCAACATTATAGGCATAGCCCTTATCGATTAAGCCTTGGATCATTTCAATCATTTCATTAATATATTCTGTTGCGTGAGGAATTAAATTTGGCTTTTTAGACCCAACCATAGAAACAGAATCCCAGTATGCAGCCTCAAACATAGCTGCAACTTCTTTTTCTGTTGTATTTCCCTCAATTGCCTTATTGATAATCTTATCATCAACATCTGTGATGTTTGATGCATAAGTTACATCATAACCACTATATTCCAAATAACTTCTTAACATATCATAAAAGATTACAGGTCTTGCATTACCAATATGAATAAATCCATATACGGTAGGGCCACAAACATACATATTTACCTTGCCATCTTTTATAGGTTTAAACTCTTCCATTTTATTGGTAAGAGAATTGTAAATAACTAATCCCATATAAATACTCCTTTATAGCGGAAAAAGAGGACATGCCTCTATTTTCCAAATTATGCTAAATATTTTGCTACTACTGCGCTAACCTCGCTTGCAAGTACAGATGTATCAAATGCATCATCATTTGCACATACAAGGTTTGTTAAAATAGCATCATACTGCTTATTAGCATAAACATTATTCTTAACGATTAATGTCTTAACATTGCTTTCCTCATCAGTTTCAGATTCAAGTGCATAAACATTTAAACCAGCTGACTTCTTTACATAACAAGAATTCTCAATTCTGTTGATATGCTTATTAATTACACCAACAAATCCACCAAAGTAAGATGTCTTTGTACAAAGCTTGCTTAAAGCTGCATCTTCTAAAGTAGTTGAATCAGATCCTGCAACAACCTTAATATCAGCAGCTGCAACACAGCCATCAACCCACATACTACCACCAAGGTTACCAGCAGCGAAACCACCAACTACTAAGCTAAACTTATTAGAGTTAGAAGTCTTAGGATCTCTATATAATGTGATATCTGCATCAGTATAAGATTCAGAAACAAGTCCACTTGAGCCTAAATCTCCAGCATATCCACCGATATATGCATTACCTTCATAAGAACCATAAGATAATGTAGCCTTAATTTCACCACTTGCAGATGTATTCTTTGCTGTATAAGTACCATTGTCTGTTTCTAATGCATCACCATTAATAGCTCCTGCAAATAGTCCAACGTATACATTTGTACATAGCTTTTCTGAAGTTATAGAAATATTTGTTGCCTTAACATTTGTAAATGAACAATTTAATGCTAAACCAACAACTCCACCAACCTTTAATGTAGCCTTGTTGTTTCCCTTTAAGGATAAATTAACATTATCGATAGTAACATCAACAAATTCTGTATTTTCAGCATTTCCAACTAAAGTACCAATATTTGCATCACTTCTGCTACCGAAATTACCATTAACTAATTCTAATGGATTTCCTTCCTCATCAAGATTGTTTAATAAATATTCTTCATCAGTACCAACAATCTTAACATTCTTAATTAAAGCATCCTTTGTATAACCAAAGATACCATTATCAGAAGATTCAAATAAGAAATTGCTAATTGTATAGCCATTACCATTGAATACACCAGTGAATGATTGTGAAGATGAATTAAATAAGCCCGTTAGCTTTTCACCACTAAAATCAATATCATTCATCAATGTATATTCACCATCACGGTCATCCTTCATTGCTAAGAAATCATCAACAGTCTTAATTTCCTTTTTGTTATCGCTTAATGTAGATTCAACCCATGTAGCGATTAATTCATCTGACTGATTATAAGTTACATAGAAACGGAAAACATATTTAGCTCCCTTAGTTAAGGATGTAAATGTAACAGTAGATGATGTATAAACACCACTAAATGTACAATCCTGCTTAGAAACATATGTTCCAATATTATCTTCTTTTGTCTCATCATAATTAAATGCCTTAATATATGGAGAGGCTGTTTTATTTTCTAAGTTTTCATTACGTGCAAAAGTCAACTCAAATGTAATTGAAGATGTTGTTGCAGTAACATTTTTTTCTACCTCTACTCCTGATGTACTACTACAAGATGCTAGTACAATTGTGAAAATAAAGGCAAAGATTATTGATAATAATCCAGTAATTTTTTTCATTTTAAAATACCTCAACTCTATAATTTCAAGTATGAATACTTGTATATACTATCATATTATACCCTAAAAGGGTAGAATATACAACGAAAAATTAAGTTTGAAATTTCAATCAAAATGTTACATATTTTGGTTTCAAATTGACTTTTATATGGGGGGATAATATAATTATATTATTATGTTTTGAAGGAGGCTAAATCCATGCTAAGACTAGGCTTAGATGTTGGTTCTACAACCATTAAGTGCGTCGTACTTGATGAGAATGACAACATCATTTATAAAGACTATAAAAGACATTACTCCCATATTAAGGATAACATCATAGAAAAATTAACCGAGCTTAAGGATAAAAATATCATTGGGGAAGAGGTTATGCTTGCGATATCTGGTTCTGCCGGTATGGGTATGGCAGAGGGTGCACATATTCCTTTTGTTCAAGAGGTTTACGCAACAAGAATTGCAGCCAATAAGCTAATTCCAGGTACAGATTGTATCATTGAGCTTGGTGGAGAGGACGCTAAAATATTATTCTTAACAGATGGTATGGAAGTTAGAATGAATGGTTCTTGTGCTGGTGGTACTGGTGCATTCATTGATCAAATGGCTACATTATTAAATGTAGATATCACAGAAATCAATGGTTTAGCCATGAATCACCAAAAGCTGTATTCTATTGCATCTCGCTGTGGAGTATTCGCTAAATCCGATATTCAACCACTTCTAAACCAGGGTGCATCGAAATCCGATATTGCTGCATCAATCTTCTATGCAGTAGTTAACCAAACAATTGGTGGTTTAGCCCAAGGAAGAGAAATTGAAGGTAAGGTTGCATATTTAGGTGGACCCCTAACCTTCTTATCCGAGCTTAAAGAAGCATTCGATAAAACATTAAATACAACTGGAATTTGTCCAGAAAACTCACTATATTACGTATCCTTAGGTGCAGCATTCTGTGCTAAGGAAGCTATTAAGGTTGATGTAGCACTTAAAAATTTAGTAGAATTTTCCAATAAGGCAACTTATGCATATAATTCACCTCTTTTTGCAAGCCAAGAGGAGTATGATGAATTTATTAAAAGACATGATAAGGATAGAGTAGAAACTCTTCCTTTAGATAACTATACTGGTAAATTATATTTAGGTATTGACTCAGGCTCTACTACATTAAAATTCGTTTTAATTGATGAAGATGGAAACATTCGCTTTGAATCCTACCAACCAAATAAAGGTAACCCAGTATCCGTAATTAAAGATATTTTTACTTCTCTTTATGAGAAGTATCCAAATATGAAAATTGCAGCTAGTGCATCAACAGGATATGGTGAGGATTTAGCTAAAAATGCCTTCAAGCTTGATGGTGGCTTAGTTGAAACTATGGCTCACTATATGGCAGCTAAAAAGTTCATGCCAAATGTTGATTTTATTATTGATATAGGTGGACAAGACATTAAATGCTTTAAAATTGAGCATAATACAATTTCAAACATTTTCTTAAATGAAGCTTGTTCTTCTGGCTGTGGTTCTTTCTTACAAACCTTCGCAAACGCGCTAGGATATAATATTTCTGATTTTGCAAAGCTAGGCCTTATGGCGAAAAAGCCAGTAGACTTAGGCTCTAGATGTACTGTATTTATGAATTCTTCTGTTAAGCAAGCACAAAAGGATGGTGCAACCATCGATAATATTTCTGCAGGCTTATCTATTTCTGTTGTAAAGAATGCCTTATATAAGGTTATTCGTGCTACAAATAAGGAATCCTTAGGAGAGCATATTGTAGTACAGGGTGGTACATTCTTAAATAAAGCTGTATTAAGAGCATTTGAAAGAGAATTAGATTTAGAGGTTGTATGTCCTAATATTGCCGGATTAATGGGAGCCTATGGTGCTGCATTATATGCAAAATCCTTAAATATCAGAAATACTACTACTATTACTCATGAGGAATTATTATCCTTCAAGCATGACGTTAGAAACCTACAATGCCAAGGATGTAATAATCACTGCTTATTAACAATTAATACTTTTGCGAATAATCCAAATAAATTTGTATCTGGTAATAAATGTGAAAAGCCTCTTGGAATAAAAGCTTCCTTTAAGGGCAAAAACATTTATGAATATAATAGAGAGGTATTATCTAGCTTAAAACCAAAGGAAAATGCCAAAAGAGGTAAAATAGCTATTCCTTTAGTATTAAATATGTATGAGCTATTACCTTTCTTCCATACATTCTTTACTGAATTAGATTTTGAAGTAGTTAATTCAGGATTCTCAAATGAAAAGCTATATTCTAAAGGACAGCATACAATTCCATCCGATACTGTATGCTATCCTGCAAAGCTTGTTCATGGTCATATTGAAAAATTAATTGATGAAGGAAATAAAACTATCTTCTATCCTTGTCAATCCTATAACATTGATGAAGGATTAGGAGATAATCATTACAACTGTCCAATTGTTGCATATTACCCACAAAACATTGAAAATAATGTAGGTAAAATTAAAGATGTTACATTTATAGATGATTTCATTGCCTTAGATGATAAAGAAATGTTTAAGGTAAAAATGAAGCTTATTTTAGATAAGTATTTTAAAAAATTAAAAATATCTAAAAAAGAAATAAATGATGCAACAAATAAAGCATATGATGCATATAATACTTATTTAGCAAATATCCGTTCGCTAGCGGATGAATATATTAAAGAAGCTAGAGAAAAGGGGGCTGAAATTATAGTACTTGCAGGTAGACCATATCACCAAGATCCGCAAGTAAATCATGGTATTGATAAGCTAATTAGTGGAATGGGTGCTTATGTTGTTAGTGAAGAATCTATTTCTCACTTAACTAAGAAATTTAAAGTTGGTGTATTAAATCAATGGACTTACCATTCTAGATTATATTCTGCAGCTAAATACTGCACACACGAGGATGATATGAATTTAGTTCAGCTTGTATCCTTTGGCTGTGGTGTTGATGCAGTTACAACGGATGAATGTAAGGCAATACTTGAAGCAAAGGGTAAGATTTATACACAAATTAAAATTGATGAAATTACAAACCTTGGTGCAGTAAAAATTAGACTAAGAAGCTTATTTGAAGCTTTAAAGCAAGAAAGGATGAAAAAGTAATGGATATGGAAGAAAAAGAAATTGAATATCCAAAGTTCAAGGAATCCATGGTCAAAACCCATACTATTCTAATTCCTAACATGCTTCCTATTCACATGTCCTTATTTGAACAGGTTCTTCTTCAGTCTGGCTATAAGGTTGAAATTATGAGAAATGAAGGTCCTGATGTTGTTAGTGAAGGATTAAAGTATGTGCATAATGATACATGTTATCCTGCACTTTTGGTTATTGGTCAATTTATTGATAATCTAAATCATAGAGACGATTTAGATAAGGTTGTATGCTTAATCACTCAAACTGGTGGTGGATGTAGAGCATCCAATTACCTACATTTATTAAGAAAAGCTTTAATTAAAGCAGGCTATGGATATATTCCTGTTGTATCCTTAAATATGAGTAATCTAGAAAAGGATTCAGGCTTTAAGTACACACCAAAGCTTATATTTAAGCTTGCTGCGGCTCTTACTTATGGCGATTTAATCATGTATTTAAATAATAAATGTAGAACATATGAAAAAGAAAAAGGAGCCACAATGGCTCTAACAGAAAAATGGGTAAAAGAATTATCTAATCAATTTGCAAATGGTAAGGGTACATCCTATAAGGCTCAAAAGAAAAACTGCTATGCTATTTCAAAATCCTATGACAATCTGGATTTAGATTTATCCCACAAAAAGCCTAAGGTTGGTATTGTTGGTGAAATCTATATTAAATATGCTGCATTAGGTAATAATCACCTAGAGGATTTCTTAGTAAGCCAAGATGCAGAAGCCATGGTTCCAGGTCTTTATGGATTTATGCTATACTGCTTCTGGAATAATATTTATGATACAGAAATCTATGGTAGATGGAAAAAGAAAGCATTAATCACTAAATTCTTGCTTTGGTTTATGCAAAGAAGAGAAAAAATTATGATAGCTTCCATGGAAGGAACAAAATTCACTCCAATGAAGCTATTTAAAGAAACTAAGGAAATGAGTGAAGGTGTAATCTCTCATGGTACAAAAATGGGAGAAGGTTGGCTTTTAACTGCAGAAATGATGGAATTACAAGAAATTGGTTATGAAAATATCATTTGTGCACAGCCATTTGGATGCCTACCTAACCACATTTGTGGAAAGGGTGTAATGAAAAAAATCAAATCCTTACATCCAGATGCAAACATTGTTGCGATTGATTATGACCCTAGTGCTACAAAGGTTAATCAAGAAAATCGTATTAAATTAATGCTTGCGATTGCAAAAGAAAGAATTAAAGAAGACGATAAGGCGGAGCTATAAGCCCCGCCTTTTTACATTACTGTTTTATTCTTACCACTATTTTTTCCTTGATATAATTTGCTATCTGCATTATCTATCCAAGCTTCAATACTCATATTTTCTTCATAAATTCCAACACCAATGGTGATGGTTATATTTATTTTTGTATCATTAAATTGGAAAACATGAGAAGCTATATATTTTCTTAAATCCTCTAATCTTTCATAGAATTCATTATTATTTTCCTTTGCAATAATAATGAATTCCTCTCCTCCATATCTAGATACAAAGGAATCTCCTAGAGTATTACTTGCAATAAATGCTAATTCCTTTAGAATATAATCTCCACAAATATGACCATATACATCATTGATCTTTTTAAAATCATCAATATCGAATATAGCTAAAGAGTATTCCTTCTTCTCTGTAATAGAATCTAAGTAGCTATATAAATCATATCGATTATGCGTTTTAGTCAAGAAATCAATTCTTGATTCACTTAGTATTCTTTCCTCAAGGCTTCTTGTATATCTAACGAATACCACAAGATAAATTGCAATAAACGCAAATACAAGAATTGCATGGAAGGCATAAAAGCTTATATTAAACCAAGCTTCCATAGGATAAATAGGAGTATGGAAACTCATATAAAAATGTAAGAACAAATATATGGCAACACTCATTACACTCCAAATTAAGGAATTTCTGATTCCTTTTCCTTTAGAGAAGTATGCTGCAAAGAAGGCTACAACACAAATACCAATAATATTTAGCTGGAATCCTGAGGCAAAGCCTAAATATATAGTAGATAAGGACATTAAAACTAAAAATTCATTTCCACAAAATAAGGAATAAACATAGAATTTATTCTTCTTTACTAGTAGGAATGTAAATAAATACATAGCAATCGATGCGATATCAAAATATATTAACACATAGACTTTTGTTGTAATGAAAAATATTAAATATAAAATTCGAATGATTAAATATATTATGTTTGTTATAAAACAAGTTCTTTTTAACAAAGTTCTATAGGTATATTGCTCCTGTGGGTTTTGCAAACTAACACCCCTTTCTAATTCTATTCTATACCATAATAAAAAGAATGCATATAAATTATACACATTCTTTCAAAAAGTAATACAAATTTTTTCAATTTAATATCAAAAAATACAAATTAACCAAAAACTTTATTATATAAATCTAATCCATAAGCTGTTTTTTCTGGTAATCCCTTTAAAATCCTATAGGATCTTGTTCCATCATCCTTACGTTCTGCGACTAAGAATTCAACATTCTTATCCTCAAAATATTTTGACGCAAAGGTATATAAATGAGATACAGAGAAACCCTCATGGGAGTGAGAAATTAATGCATCAACAATTTGATTATTAATTTCAGAGCCCTCACGCTCATTTGTAGATGAGAAGGATTCATTAAATAGAATTAAGGAATACTTATCTATATGATCTATAATTTCACTAATTCTCTTTAGCTCCTCATCTAGCTTACCACTTTTAATCTTCTTATCCTCTTCCTTTTTAAAGTGTGTATAAATTCCACTTCTTATTGGGAATTTAAACTCCTTAGCTGGAACTAGCATTCCAGCTTGCCCCATCAAGGTTGCCTGGCCGAAGCTTCTTAGGAAGGTTGTCTTACCTCCACTGTTCGCTCCAGTAATAATATGTAGATGAATATCTTGGGCTATATTGGAATTTGAGGTTACCTCTCTTTTCTTTTTCGATACTAAGGCTAAATCATATAATTCTATCCATTCTCTATCATAGGAATTTATTTCTAATACATTTGGAATAGAATATGGCATATGAACTAAATTTAATTCATAAGCCAAATTTAGATTACCAACATAAAAGGCAAGCTCACTCATCAGCATATTGAAATAGCCATCTAGATGGTTATCTGCAATAGCTAAGGCATTGGCTGCATGAACAAGCGCTAAATTCTTTCTATTTTCTAAATCCTTTTTCGCAACACTATCATCCTCCTTAACCTTATAGATTGGAGCTCTATTGAATAGGGAGGATTTATATTTCTTTTCGTTTTCAACATGTCTTAGGGTGTAATTAATACCATTTAAATGTGCACCTAGGGTTGCAGAAATTAAATAATCATCTCTATTATTTAATTCCTTAACTAAGGCATCTACCTTAGCTAAATATTCATTAGATAATTCTTCCTTTAAATCCTTAAATAAATTGATAAAGCCTATCGATTTAAATTTATTACTATGCTTATCTGCAATTTCTCTTAAGCTCTTTAGCCCTTCAATAAAATAGGACAAGTGATCAAGTGCGGATACATAGGTATTCGATAAGGATCCAGAGCCTGAGCCAAACCAATATTTTTTTATTTTATTTAATGTATCTACACAAATTTGATATAAATCTCTAACAATTTCAGGGTTATCTAAGGAATCCTTTAAAACCTCCTGACGATACTTGATTTCCTCTAAATCAAGTAATGGATTTGCAAGAGATTTCTTTAAAACGTTATGAATTAATTCATCCGAATCCGATGCATATTTTAAAACAGATTCTATTTCTAAATCATCTAATGTAACTATAGAATTATACATTCCATTATCATCTAAAACAAAATTCTTATCCTTAAACATTAAATAAGCTTTCATTTGGCAAGCCTCCTCTCTAAGTCTTCCTTAGATAGTCCATACTTCTTCGCAATATCCATCGCAAAGGCTCTACCATCTGGGGCTTTCCTTACGATTTTAAAGGTTCTAGTGTGATCCTCTTCTCCCGCTACCTCAGTCATTAGGCTTACCTCGTGGCTACTTAGGGTTGCAAGCTCATCTAAGAAGGTAACCACAATCGCGATTGCACCTAAATCCTCTAAATACTTCATCATGTGCATTCCAAGCTTTACTGCATCCTCTACTGTAGTCGAAGCAAAGATTTCATTAATTAAAATAACACTATCCTTAGTTGCTGCTTCCTTTAGCTCATATAATCTTTCAAGCTCATCCTCAAGCTTGCCATTTAAGGTTTCAATGGATTCTTCAACCTCAAAATGCGTCAATACCTGATCAATTAAATAGATTTCTGCATCACTTCCCGGAATATCTAAGCCTAAGGAGGCTAAATAATGAGCCTGACCAAAGGCTCTAGCGAAGGTGGTTTTACCACCTTGGTTTGGACCTGTAATAACCAAAATATGTTCAGGAGAATCTAATCTTATACTATTAGGTACAACATGACCAGATAAATTAAATGCCAGCATACAATCATAAAAATCATTGATATACATATGCCCTTTATCTAAGGTAACCTTAGGAATTGTAAAGCTCATGCCATTATTTCTTATCATTTCTGTAATTTCATACCAAGATAAATAGAACTGAATTTCTTTAGAAAATCTTAAAAGTACTGGATTATCAAAATCCTTAAATTCTGCACAAAACTTTTCTAGCTCCTTAAATTCCTCATGGTAAACCTTTGCCATCATAGCCATAATATTATTTTCCATATCAACATTATATGCCTCTGGCTTTAGCTTTGGTAATGGTTTACCATTCCCATCCTGATGGAATTTATCGAATAAAGCTGTAATCTCATCGGTTAAGCTTTTTTCGTCGTCGTATTTAAAAAGACTAATCGAGGTACCCTTAATATATAAATTATATTGAATTTTGTTAAATATTTCCTTAACTCTTGTAACCTCATTCTTTAACCTTATAAAGAATGGATCCTTTGCATATTCACTTATATATTCCTTAAATAAAACTAATCCCTTCGATTCAATTTGCATAGAATCTAGCTTTAAAATTAAATCTTCTATAGCACATACATATACATATGCAGATTCTAGTAATTCTCCTCGAACCAGATAATTCTTTTCCTTTTCTAGTCTTTTTGGAAGGCCTCCTCTAATATTATTCATCTTTCTTTTTAAATATCCTGTTTTTGAAGAAAAGGTGGTAAATAAAGCACGAACATCCCCCTTAAGTAAATCCTTTAAGACAGATTGTCTATAGGAAATAACCTCTAAATTCTTTAAAGGCGTATAGAAAAAGCCCTTTAAATCATATTCATATTTTTCTTGAAATATATAGCCAAAAAGCTGATCTAAATGTAGATCCTTTAAGCTTTTAGGGGCTATTTCATTTACCTTTTCCTCTAATTCTATATTAGGGAATAAAACACTATAAAATTCCATAGGGAAGACCTCCTATCTTTTTATAATAATAGGCTTTTCAACTACTAATCCTACCTTACCATTTTTAACTGCTTTCACTAAAAATACATTAGAATATTGTTTATCATTATCATATACAAATTTTATAATCTTTGGAATTAAGTGCTTACGTCTTAATTCCATTAATACCTCATCTAATCTAGAGGATAAGAATAAAAAGTATAATGTTCCATTATCCTTTAAATTTCTTTCTATGGATTCTACTAAATTCTTTAAGGTTAATTCTCCCTCATGCTTCGCTATAGCCTTATAATTATTCTTTCCTTTATTATCCTCTTCGGTTTTAAAATATGGAGGATTACATATAATTATATCTACAGGATCATTTGTATAAGTAATAATATTTCCACAAATAATTTCATAATTATCAATATGATTTAATTCCATATTCTTGATTGCTAAATCACAGCCTCTTTGATTTAGCTCAAGTCCAATTAACTTTTTTGGATGAAATAAATTGGCATATAAAAGTAATGCTCCTTGATTTGTTCCCATATCTAGAACAATATCATTTCTATATATATTTAAAAATTCACCTAACACCATGGTATCAGTATTAATTCTTAGCATTTCATCATCCTGATACAATTCAATTTCAGGATGATTTGGCAAATAATCCTTTGTAATCATATAATCCTCTTTTTAAATAGTCTTCTTTAATATAATTTTATATTATTTTGTCTTGTTTTTCTATTATAATAAAAAATTAGCTTACCCAAGAATCCTCAGGTAAGCAAATTTTTAAATATTGAATCTGTTATCACTTTTGATTAAATCAACTAAATCTGTGAATTTTGCTGCAAAATCAAGCATATCTGTATCCGATAATTCTAAATTATCTAAGGATTCATCTTGAACATATTTTGCAGTAAAATAGCCTACTGTTGCACCATTTTTAATTGCTACAAATGTAGGAGATGGAATTCTTGGCATCATTGTATTTTCTACAACTGTCTCACTTGTAATTCCAGTTTTTTCTGCGATATTAAAATATTCAAGTCTATGATCTAGGCTTGTACCAGTTCTTAAATCTCCCTGACGGCCTAATTCATTTTCATATTTTAAATCAAAATTATAAATAACATCTAAACCTTTTTTCTTTGCTAAGGTATTTGCATAAGGGACAATGATTTGAGCATTCTTACACCAAGCACCACCAAGTAATACAATACCTGTTTCTAAATGCTCAAACATATCCATAAACTCTTCATAGCTTATTTCTTTAAAGACGTTTTTTTCATCTTTTAAATTTTTATATTCCTCACTATAAACCATATGCCTCTACTTCTCATTCTTATATTCTAAATAATCCTTATAAAGCTCTCTTCTATCCATATTAAAAAGCTTAGAGGCTTCTTTTATAGCCTCATTAGGCTTGTAGCCTAAGGATATAAGCTCTTCTATTTTTTCAAATGGATTTGCGTCAAGAGCCTTTGTGTCCTTATATCCTTCAACAATAAGGACCATTTCTCCCTTTAATCCTTCAATCTTTAAAACATCCTCAATGGTACCTCTAATATATTCTTCATAGGTTTTTGTTAATTCTCTTGCAAGACAAATATTTCTATTACCAAAAACTTCTAGCATATCTGTTAGAGTTTCCATAATTCTATGAGGTGCCTCATAAAAGATTATTGTATGCGGGATATATTTTAATTCATTAAGACTAGACATTCTTTTTGTCTTTTTAGAATCTAAAAATCCATAAAATGTATATGGCATAGGCGCAAGGCCTGAAGCAATTAAAGCACTAATACCTGCAGAAGCTCCAGGAATTGTAGATATAGCAAGTCCTCTTTTTGAGGCTTCTTCTACAATCTTATAGCCAGGATCAGAAATAACAGGTAAGCCTGCATCAGATATTAATGCAATTTTCATACCATCCTCAATTTCCTTTACAACATCTAATGTTTTTTCCTCTTGGTTAAATTCATGGTAGCTTTCTAGCTTTGTTGTAATATTATAATGCTTCAAAAGAACAAGGGAATTCCTTGTATCCTCTGCGTATATTTTATCTACGGATTTTAAAGTTTCTATCGCGCGCAATGAAAAATCCGATAAATTTCCAATCGGCGTTGCCACAAGATAAAGAATGCCCTTATCAGTGTTAAAACTTCTAGTTCTCATTAGTTTTTAATTATACGAATTGCCTTTTCTCTTAAATCACGCTCTGCATAAACGATAGAGATTAATTCTCTTCTCTTTTCAGCAGTGATTTCAAATACCTTCTGAATCTTCTCTAGGAATAATAATTCAGAAGTATTGTATAAATCGTCCTCCATAGAAATAGTAACTAGGTTAAGATAAACAACATTTCTTACAACCTGGTTTGCAGAAGCAAAGAAATTGATTGTATTTTCTACAGTATCAGCTAAACGGAAGGAGAATTCATCCTTAACTGCGTCAAGCTCTGCAATCATTTTTGTTAATACTCTCTTTTCTACATCAGTAGGCTCTCCATCGATATCTACCATGTAGATAGCTAAATCTAGGAATTTTAGCATTTCCTTCTTGTTTAATAAACTTAAAAACATAATACTCACTCCTTTGTATAATTATATATTTTTAGAACCTCATCGGTCCAAGTATTATCATCTTTATAAACATATAATGGTCCTTCAATTCTAAGTCCATCTACTGCACCATCTTTGATGCCTTCAATTAGAATATGATTACATTCCATACCCACCCTAGGATATACAAGCCTTAATCTTTTAGGCTCTATATGATATTTTTTAAATAATTCTAAGATTTCTGGTAATCTTTCTGGTCTATGTACTAAGGCAAATCTACCACGAGTATTTAATAATTTAGAAGCTTCTTTAATAATATCTTCTAATGTAGCTAAAATCTCATGACGAGCTATCGCTTTTGAATCCTTCGGATTAATTTGATGATTTCCAACCTTAAAGAAGGGGGGATTACATGTTACAACATCAAATTTAGATTTACCAATTTTATTTGAAATATCAATTAAATTATCATGGATAATTGTAATTTGATTTTCTAGCTTATTTACCTTAACGGAATCTATAGCTAAATTATAGGAATGCTCTTGTACCTCAACTCCAATAATATTTGCCTTACTTCTTAAAGATAAATATAAAGGAATTGGAGCATTACCTGTACATAAATCACAAATGCTTTTGCATCTTGCAGTAATGGATACAAAATCAGCTAATAGCATAGAATCAATAGAAAAATTAAAGGATTCTGTGTCTTGATATATTTTAATTAATTCTCTACCTAATAACTCATTGCAAACTATAGGCATCGAAATCTTCCTCTATTTCCTTCTTTTTCTTTTTATCCTTAGATGGAGTAAACTTTACCTCATCAAGCTTAAAATAGCCAAATTTATTATCTTCTCCAACGTATTTAACCTTTAGATTCTTATTTAATACATCACAGGTTAATACTTTAGCTGGACCATCTGGTGTTTCAACAATATCTCCAGTATCTGGAGCATATTTTCTAAGCTCAGTATATAATTCATTTTCATAATTAATACAGCATAATAATTTACCACAGTTACCACTAATCTTTACAGGATTTAAGCTTAAGTTTTGGTTTTTAGCCATTTTAACAGAAACATTATCAAACTGAGTAATAAATGTTTGGCAACAAACAATTAATCCACAAGGACCAATTCCACCAAATACCTTAGCTCCATCTCTAGATCCTACTTGTCTAAGCTCAATTCTTGTATGATAAATTTCAGCTAAATCCTTTACAAGCTCACGGAAGTCTACTCTTCCTTCGCTTTCAAAATAAATGATTAGCTTTGCTTGATCTAATGTATATTCAGCTTCTAAAACCTTCATTTCAAGGTTTTCCTTTTTCGCAAATTCCTTTGTTTTAGAAACAACCTCTGGCTCTAAAGCCTTATTCTTATTGTAATTCTTCAAATCCTCTTCTGTTGCGATTCTTACAACATCCTTAAGCTCTGGAATAGATTCATCCTCTTCTAAATCAAAAGGATCTCCAACACAGTATCCCATTTCAATACCACGAATGGTATTTACTACTACTGGTGTTTTATCCTTTAAATCTAAATTTGCTATCCCAAAAAAATATCTTTTACCAAGAGGCTTGAACTGTACCTTGGTTACCTTCATAACATCACCTTAAAAAACCTTCAATATAATTATATATTATTTTTAGCTAATATTTCAATTAAATGAATTTGAGTAATAAAGAATGGAATATATTCTTAGGTAAAACATTATAGCTTAATTCCTTAGAAAGTGTTAAGCACTCTTCAAGCTTATTCTTAACCTTATTTCCATACTTCTTATTATATTCTTGAATCTCTTTAGATAAAGGGGAAAGATGAGGGTTATCTAAATGAAATAGACAGTCCTCTAAAAAGCAAATCGTAAAATTTAGTAGCATATTCATACGATATACTTCTTGGAATACATTGACATATTTTGTATAAAACATAACTGTCATTTTTTCATTTTTAAGCTTTATCATTTCTAAGAATATTTCTTTTACAGCATAATAATCCTTACTCTTTTTTACCATTTTTTCAGCTATTTCTTTAATTAAGGCTTCTCCTTTATCTGGATTAGATAAAAGTAAGGCACTATAGCTTGCATCGCCTCTTAATTCCTCTAAAGGATTAGAATCTATATTCTTTACCATTTCAATAGCTTCATCAATATCATTTGTTAAAATGGATGAAAGTCTTGCGTCTAGCTCATCAATTCCTTCTTCTATTAAAGAGGATATTTCTTTTTCTTTAGAAATGGATGGGAAATGCTCAAGTATACATCTTGATTGAATTGTATTTACTACATTCGATAATTCATTAGCTAAAAAGATACCTACTGTAGGTGTTTGATTGATTGGCTCTTCAATAAATTTTAATAAGCTATTTTGAGCCGCACTTGTTGCGGTATCAATTCCATCTATAATATAAATTCTTGTACCTTCTACTAAAGAAGTCTTAGAAAATTCATCCTGCAAGGATGTAATTTGTTCTTTGGAGATTTTTGTTTTATCCTTTTGGATTCCTATATAATCCACATTCATATGGTTCCCCTCTAGAATTGTTTTACAAACATCGCAAGTCAAATCTCCACCATTAGGGCAGTATAAAAGACAGGATAGGGCATATGCCATTTCCTTTTTGCCAGTACCCTCCTCACCATAAAATAAATATGCATGAGACATACGGCCTTGGTCCTTTGCAGTTTTCAACATATTAAAGATACCAATTTGGTTATCTACTGCTCTTTTTACGTTCATAATTCACCTTTTTATGATATTTTTAAATAATCTAAAATTGCTTTAATACAATCCTTAGTAACCTCTTCTAAAGGCTTATTACCATCAATTCTTACAATGCGGTCAGGATACATTTCTAATACCTTGTGGTATCCTTCATATACTTTTTGATGGAAATCCATAGCTTCTAAATCTAAACGGTCCGCTTTTTCTCTTCCAGATAATCTTTTTAGTGCAACATCTGGAGTTACATCAATAAAGATAGTTAAATCTGGTAATTTATCTAAAGCAAAGCTATTTGCCTTTAATACATTATCCATACCAATTCCTCTTGCGTATCCTTGATAA
Source organism: Anaeroplasma bactoclasticum (assembly GCF_003550015.1). Lineage (GTDB taxonomy): Bacteria > Bacillota_I > Bacilli_A > Acholeplasmatales > Anaeroplasmataceae > Anaeroplasma > Anaeroplasma bactoclasticum. Next base: position 189,680 of record NZ_QXEV01000001.1, on the reverse strand, counting down.
GCTAAGCTAGAATCTAAGAATCTATCGCATAAAACAACCTTACCACTATTTAAAGCTGGAATAACTCTTTCATGTAAGTGCTGCATACGAGCAGCAGCATAAAGTAGGGTTTCTGTTTCGCTTGTCATTTCTGTATTATTAATATCCAAGATGATATTTCTAATTTGTTCTGCAATCTTAATACCACCTGGTTCTCTTGTTGAAATATAATCAATTCCCTTTTCATCAAATAAAGCCTTTACTGAGTTAATAATAGAAGTCTTTCCACTACATTCTCCACCTTCAAAGGTAATAAAGTTCTTTAGATTCATAATCATCACTCCATATCAGGTTTTATTATACAATAAAACATATCAAATTTAAAGAAAACTCTTAGGAAAAGAGAAAAAACAAAAGCCCTTCAAAATGAAGGACTTTATGTATTTATAACTAGTTTTTATGCATTTCTCTTACGGAAGAAGAAATAATATACACAGAAGCCAGCAAGTGCTACTAATGCAACGGAACCAAGCACGATACCTACGATTGCGCCTGCGCTTAAACCTGTAGAAGGTAGGGAATCATAGAATACTGCAAATGTAGAGAAATGAGTTGTAGTGAATGTAACCTTGCCATTAGCGAATGTAGCATTCATATCCACCTTTTCACCATTATCATTAATGTAGTATAGTTTAGCAACCTTACCATCTGGTGTAGCTTCATTATAATCGAAGGATACTGTAGCAGCACCATTAGCGAATGTAGAACCTGATAAAGATAATTCAACAACATAAGCAGCACCAGCCACTTCAGTTTCATTTACCTTAACAGTAAGAGTAACATCCTTACCAGCAATTTCATTTACTGCCGCATTATTGAATTCAATCTTTGTAGTACCAACATTGAATGTTGCAGTTGCATTTCCATCCTTTGCCTTAGCAAATACATTAGAAACTACAACACCATTCTTAGCTTCAGCTGGAGTGAAATCACCAATAGTCTGATCAATCTTACGATAAGCAATGATTGTCTGGTAAGACTGTAATTGATAATTATCAGTTAATTCAGCACCTGTATTTAATGTATCTAGATATAATGTGTATCCGGCTAAATTTACAACATGGTCTTCTGCATTTCCAATACCATTAACATGGATAATATAGTATTCTAATAAATCATCACCATCTTCATATCTCATCTTGTAAGATACCATAGAGTAATCACTAGAAATCTGAATAGTATTTCTAAATGCTTCGCACTCTTCTTGAGTGTTATAACCAAATAAATTAGCGTTTTGCTTAATTGCGATTAACTTTTGATAAGTTTCGAATACTTTAGCATTCTTAATCTTTAAAGCATAATTTAATTCATTTACTTCATAAGAAGATGAATAAGAGTTCTTGTCTCCACCCTTTGTTCTTAAGAATTCTTCACCAGCAAGCATGAAAGAAATTCCCTGAGATGTAAATACAACAGAGTTAGCTAATACAGCCATCTGGCCAATTGTCTTATTACCAACAATACCTGCAGCACTAATTCTATCCACAAGAGTATAGTTATCATGACAAGTTACATAAGTTAATGCCTGCCATGGCTCATTAGAAGCCTTTCTAATGAAATAATTAGCGTTTGCATCAAATGTATCATTAGAAGTTACCTTCTTATAATAATCACCATCTTCTACATAAATACCAGCTGCAACTTTTTCTGCAAAATTATCTGCAGTTACTGTTGCTGCAAGATATCTTGGGTAATCCTGTACGAAACCAGCAATACCATTTTGAAGTTCTGTCATATCAGCCTTAGATGCACCCTCACTCTGTAATTGATAGTAAACTGTACCAGCCTGATAACCATCTTCTAACTTAACTTCATTATAATTTAGACCATCTCTAGTATATAACTTAATCTTTGCAATTACCTTTTCAAATGCATCTTGGCTTCTTACGGCACTATTTGCTACATACTTTGTGCCAGCTGTAATCCAACCCTTAGCACCATCACTAGATAAACCACCCTTAATTAAAGAGTCTCTAATCTTATCATTAAAGCAACCATATTCTGTATACTTTAAAATATTATCCTGATATGCAAGTTTGCTTGTATCATACGCAGGTGTTCCACCAGCCCAAGGCTCACCGTATACTGTAATATATTCATTAACATTATCATGTAAGTTCTCACTTAGCTCATTCATTGTTTCGACGTCATGTAATCCCATTAAGTCAAAACGGAAACCACCAAGTTTATATTCCTTAGCCCAGAACTCAGTAGAATCAATCATAAACTTACGGAACATTGGCATATTCGATGCAGTTTCATTACCGCAACCAGAACCATTAGATAAGCTGCCATCTGCATTATATCTATAGTAATATCCAGGCATTAATACATCAAAGTTTGATCCAGAAGCTGCCATTACATGGTTGTATACAACGTCCATAATAATGTTAATACCAGCTTCATTATAAGCCTTAACTAACTCTTTGAATTCACGAATCTTCTCATATCCATCATATGGATTAGTAGAATATGAACCATCTAATGAATTATAGTTTAATGGATTATAACCCCAGTTAAATGAACGATTAATTTCATCATTATCAGAATCAAAGATAGGAATAATTTGTACAGCGTTAACACCTAATTCTTTAATATGATCGAAACCTGTCTTAACTGTAGTATCCTTTTCTGTATAAGTTGTTCCTTCTAAATAGAATCCCTTATAAGTCTTTGATAACTCTTCAGGTCCACCCCAAGTTGTAGATGATGTTAAATCTGCAATATGAGTTTCATATACAGTAAGATTAGTTGATTTATATTCATTAATGCTTACAGAATCCCAATTTAATTCTTCATTAATCTTATCAAAGTTAACAATCATACCTCTTCTACCATTAACACCAGTAGACTTAGCATATGGATCAACAATTTCTCTATTTTTGAAAGATGGATTTGTAACAACATATGTATAATACTTGCCATCTAAATCGCCTTCAACAGTTGTAGAGAATACACCCTTTTCACCAAGTGTCATATCATACTCAGTATAAGTATCATCACCTAATGAATCAGATACATCTGTTGGAGTACCATTTTCATAAATTCTTAATTTAACAGATGAAGAAATTGGAGTCCATACCTTAAATGTTGTAGAAGCCTTAGTGTAAATTGCACCAAGTTCTCCTGTATAAGTATAATTATCTGCAAATTCTTTTTCGCTGTATAAAGTTGATGTGTTTGCGATTGCATCAACAGAAACTTCAATAACAGAAGAATCTTCCTGTTCAACATCAAATGTCATTTCCATCTTATAAGGCATAGCTAAATCTGGGAATTCTGTTCCTAGATTATAAGATAATTCCATGCCGCTTACAGATACGTTTGGATCTGTATCTAATGTAAGAGATGTTAAAATTGGAGTCTCTCCCTTATATAATGTTAAATCCTTCCATTCTGTATTTGTCTTACAATACAATACATAATTACCTGTATTATCCTTTGTAATCTGTAAAGAATAGAATTTTGGTTGTACTACTCCTGGTTTTGTATACACTTCGCTATCTCCTTGTACCAAATAAACATGATAGTTACTCTTTGCATCTAATGTTAATTCATCTAAATTAACATATCTATCTGCATCTGTATCCTTGGCTGCCCATTCGCCCTTAACAACTAGAAAGCCAAATTCCTTAGTTGCAGATGTTGTGTAATCAAAAGTTGTATAGGCGAATCCTTTATCATCGGTTCCTTCCCATGCATACCAATTACCGTTTCCACTCTTTGGCCAAATCCACATATGGTTAAATGCGGTTTTATCGCCGTCGTAGTGGAATACTAACTTATTCTCTACATCACTATATCCTGCAGCGCTTACCTTGATGATATCAAATGCAGAGATAATTCCTATGAATGCAAAACAACCCATGATTGCTGCAATCATATATTTAACTAGCTTTTTCATCTTTTCCTCCTTGTTTTTGAATCGGTTTTACCGTTTTTATGCAAACGTTTACTGCATATTTAAATTATATCACACTATGACATTTCATTTAAAGAAAAAAAACGATATCTAAAAAAAGATATCATTTTTACGAAAATAATTAAATTATGTCTTTTTAAATCACTCTAGCATAGAACTTAGAAGCCATAAGTTCTTTGTCGCTAACCTCTTCTTTTATCTCATATTTTCCATCTTCTTGGAAGATAAAATACTTATATAGATTCTTTAAATCATGGTTAACTTTAAGCTGATTTAAGTTCTTATAATTGATATAAGCTCTATTCTCTAAAATAGAAACTAAATCAGAAACAATCGCAGTTGCGGTAGGGATAGAGCCTGCGCCCTTACCATAAAACATCAAGTCACTATTTGTAGAACCAGTAAATAATACTGCATTAAATTCATTCTTTACAGAGGCAAATGGGTGATTTAGTGGAACCATTGTAGGCTCAACACGAATCAATACCTCATTCTCTTCGTTTTTCATAGAGGATGCTACAAATTTTAAGGCATAGCCTTCCTTCTTAATAATATCTAGGATTTCTTTATTAACTCCTGTAATACCATAGTGGTAAATATCATCATTAGAAATATTACCCTTAAATGCTAGTGAGGATAAAATATTAATCTTTCTTACAATATCTAATCCCTCTAAATCGGCAGTAGGATTAGCTTCTGCAAAGCCATTTTTCTTTGCTAAGAATAAAGCATCCTCAAAAGATAGGTTATCCTCATCCATTCTTGTTAGGATATAGTTTGTTGTACCATTTAATATTGCAAAAATATCATTAACATCATTTACCTTTAAATTATCGATTAGAGTACGAATAACAGGAATTCCTCCACCTGCAGATGCTTCAAAGCAAAAGGAACAATTATTTTCGTGTGCTAAATTAATGAATTCCTCTAAATGATTCGATACTACCTCTTTATTGGCTGTAATTACACTTTTACCATTTTTTAAGCATCCAATAATTACTTCATAAGGTACATCATGTCCACCTAATACCTCAACAACACAATCAATATCCTTATCGTTAATAATATCATAAATATCTGTAACTAGCTTATCTCCAAGCTGTTCTTTTTTTATAGGTAAATCAAATACCTTTGGGATGGAAACATTATAAGATTTATCTAATCCTTCTACTAATGTATATACTCCCCTACCAATAGTACCATATCCAAATAATCCTAATTTCATAAGACATACCACCTCAATTAAAACTTGCCTTTAGTATATCAGTTTTACTATACCATTTCAATATGAAATCCTTTACATAAAAACAGGTGTACGACTATGAAAAACAGATATGGGTATTGTCCATATCTGTAGTCCATATCATATATTTTTATTTTACAAAGACAAATTGTCCTTCAAAAATATCTTTATTTTCTATAGCTAAAGTAATAGATTCCTTATATGCTTCTTTGCTTTTAATCATATTCTTTGTCCCTGTAAGCTTTAGAATTAGCTTATCATTTACAAGCTCTCTATCTACTACCTTAAATAGCTTATTCTTTAATTTCTTTTTATGTATCTAGTCCCTTAAACTGAGTTTCATATAGCTTTCTATATACACCATTTATAGCTAAAAGCTCTTTATGTGTACCTTCTTCTACTACATGTCCCTTATCAAGTACTATAATTCTATTGGCATCTTGGATTGTAGATAATCTATGGGCAATGATAATGGATGTTCTATTTGCCATAAGCTTAACCATGGCATCCTGAACCTTCTTTTCTGTTCTTGTATCTACAGATGAGGTTGCTTCATCTAAAATTAAAATTCTAGGATCAGCTAAAACTGCTCTAGCTATAGTAAGTAGCTGCCGCTGACCTTGGCTTATGTTGGTTGCACCTTCGGTTAAGATTGTTTTCTTTCCATCTGGTAAATTGTTGATGAAAGAATCACAATTCGCGAATGTTAGTGCAAAATCAACCTCTTCATCAGTTGCATCCTTTTTGCCATATTTTACATTATTCTCAATGGTATCACCAAATAATACAGGATCTTGTAAAACAATAGAAATTGCATCTCTTAAATCCTTTTTAGAAATATCTAAGGTGTCTTTCCCATCGATTAGGATTTTACCACTATTTGGATCATAATATCTTAATAGTAGATTTACGATAGTGGTTTTACCACTACCTGTTGCACCTACAAGTGCAACCTTGTGGCCACTATCTACATGCATAGAGAAATCCTTTAATACAAGCTCGTTTTCTTCATATCCAAAATCGATATGTAAAAAATCAATCTCACCTTTAACATCATCATATTTAAATTCTAGTGTACCATTGAAGTTTTCTACTTCCTCATCCATTACACTAAATACTCTCTCTGCACCTGCAAGTGCTGTAACAATGGATGAATAAAGCATTGCAACCTCATTAATAGGTCTTGTGAACTGCTTTGTAGTAGTTAAAAACATAATAACTATTGCGATAGTTAATGGCTCACCATAGATTGTTCCACCAATACCATGAACAATAAATAATGCTCCACAAATACAAACCAAGAAATATCCTATATTTCCAATAAAGTTCATGATAGGTCCCATAGATGAGCCTAATACCTGAGCTTTAATCGCTGTATGCGTAAAATCATCACTATATTTAGAGAATTCTTCTATAGCTATAGCCTCATGATTATTTGTTATTACCGTTTTATAGCCTGTAACCATTTCTTCCGTTTGAGTATTTAATGCTCCAAGTACTCCTTGCTGTTTTACAAATAGAGGTCTTGCATATTTACTCATTAGCTTTGTGTAGATTAATGTAAGAATTAATACAACAAAGGAAATTAAAGTTAATAGTGGAGAATGCCAAAGCATTACACCTAAGCATCCCAAAATAGTTAATACACCACTAATTAATGAAGTAATGGATGAAGATATTACATTAGAAATATTATCTACATCATTTGTCATTCTAGATAATAAATCTCCATGGAAATGAGAATCTAGATAAGATATAGGTAAATATACGATCTTTTCAAATAAATCATTTCTCATTTTTCTAACTGTTTTAGCAGCTAAAAATGCTCCAAATAAGGATGATAAATATAAGAATACACAATATACAACATAAGTAATTAATAATGACCATAAGGAATAATAAAACGATGCCTCGTTAGGCTCCCTCACCCAGGCTTTTGCCTCACTATTATATGTACCTAATGCTCCTGCAACATCTTTAATTAATACACTAGAATATATTCCTGCAGCAGTATATATAAGAGCAACAATTAGTAATGCTATAACTAATACCTTAGAATGCATTAAATAGCCAAATAATCTTTTAATTGTTACCTTTGTATTCTTTGGCTTTTCTTTTGCTCTTGTAAATCTAGCACCAGGCCCTCTCATTGGGGCGCCATTACCCTTCATTGCACTTTTTACTTTTTCACGGGAGTTATTTGCTTCACTCATATTACTCTTCCTCCCTCTTTAGCTGTGATAAATAGATATCCTTATACACTAATGAATTTTCCATTAATTCATCATGTGTACCAAAGGATTCAATTACTCCTTTATCAAGCACTAATATTCTATCTGCATTCTTTGCAGTTGCAATTCTTTGAGCAACAATAATTTTTGTAACATAAGATAAATCTGCCTTCATAGCCTGATAAAGCTTAGCTTCGGTTACTAAATCCAGTGCACTTGTAGAATCATCAAAAATTAAAATCTCTGGCTTACGTAAAATAGCTCTTGCGATAGACATTCTTTGTTTTTGTCCACCAGAAAGCGAGGTTCCCTTTTCTGTTACTACCTCTTGGTAGCCCTCATCCTTACCTAAAATGAATTCTTCTGCCTGAGCTACTCTTGCAGCCCATTTAATTTCATCTAATGTAGCATCCGGTTTACCGAAGGCTATGTTATCTTCAATAGTTCCAGCAAAGAGCTCTGCCTTTTGTAAGCAGATTGCTACAATTTTGTGTAAATCTTCCTTTTTATATTCTTTTACATCATGACCATTAATATAAACAGTACCTGATTTTGTATCAAATAGTCGAACCATTAGATTTACTAAGGTAGATTTACCACAGCCAGTAGATCCTACTACCGCAATAGTTTCTCCCTTTTTTACTTTGAAATTTAAATCCTTTAATATATCCTCCTTAGCACCAGGATATCCAAAGGATACATGTTCAAAAGAAATTGTTCCCTTATCCTTATCTTCAATTAATGCTATATCTAAATTACCATCTATAAGCTCTAGCTTTTCATCTAATACCTCATTAATACGAGATGCAGATGCATAAGCTCTTGCAATCATAGTAAATGTCATACCAAGCATTAATAAGGACATACAAATCATTGTAATATAGGTGATTGCTTGAGTAATTTGTCCAACCATTAATGTTGGAGTAATACCATTTTTAAATGCATCTACAATTACTGTTCCACCCATATAATAAATAATGATTTGTCCACCATATACTATTAAGTTTAATAATGGAGATAGGAATGCTGTAATTTTAGATACAAATAATACTTTTTCTGTATAATCATAATTTACACCAACAAAACGATTATATTCATATTGCTCCTTAGAAAATGCCTTAACAACTCTAGAGCCCTGTACATTTTCTAATACTACAGTATTTACCTTATCTAGCTTATCCTGAATCTTTTTAAATACAGGGAATAAAATTGCCATAAATATAATCATTAAAACTATTTCTAAAGGAAGAACTACTAAAAGAACTCCTCCAAAGTTTTTGGATATGCTTAAAGTAAAAATAATACCCAATACAAAGAAGGAAGCACTTCTTATTAATCCTCTTAAGCACATAGCAATCATATTTTGTATTTGAGTAATATCATTGGTTACTCTAGTAACTAATGAGCCTGTTTTAAATTTATCTGCTTGATGTATGGATAAATCCATAATCTTAGTAAATACAGCTTTTCTTAAATCATTACCAAATTTATAACAGCTTATATTTGTAAATATATTGGAAAGCATACCACCAGCTACGCCTAAAACTAATATACCAATCATAATTAAGCCATAATGAATAATATTATCCATAGATCCTATAGAAATGCCATCATCTACCATTAATTGCATATATTTCGTTAAAAACATATCCATGCCAACTTCTATAATCATAAATATAGGAGCAAGTATTGCGATATACCAGTATTTCTTCATGTATCTTAATAATCTAAACATAAGAAATTCTCCCTTACTTTAAAGCATAATTTAAAGGTAAAAAATAATCACAAAGCTCATAATCTAAAAATAGATGTCTTAAATTGGATGTATCCTCTACTCCTAAAACCTTTATACCTTGGCCTTTAGCCCCTAAAATTGCATGAGTAGAATCTTCAATTACTAATACATCTTCCACTTTAAAGCCTTCTTTAGAAATAAGAGATATAAAGCCTGTACCATCTTGCTTACTCAAGCATAATTCAGACCCAGAATATATATTATCAAAATAATCTTTAATACCTAAAGCATCTAAAGACGCTTCAAGTAGTGCCATAGATGTTGCAGAATATAATATTACCTTGCCTATACTCTTAAGCTTTTCTAATAATGATAATGCATTAGGCTTTAATCTTTGATTTACATAAGACTTTTTTACATATGTATTCATTTCACCTATAACCTGAAACAAGGTTAAATTTGGTAAATAGTTTGCTTGAATATAGCTTGCTGCATCTCTATTGGTCATTGTAATTACTTTAGAATCTATATCCTCACATACCTTACAGCCCTTTTCTTTTAAAAAACTACTACAAGTATGTGCCCACATTTCCATAGAAGAAATAATAGTACCATCATAATCTACAATAAATAATTTGTAATCTTGAAAAGGAATATCTTTTTCTACATATTGATAAGCTAATCTTTCAGAATGATTCTTATCATTTAAATGAATAATACCACAATATTTAAATCCTCGATTTAATATTGCATTTTGCATAATGATATTATCCTTATGGGTATCTATTCTTACATTTTTGCATCTTGCCTTTGCAAAATTAGATATTGCATGGAATATACCTTTAGCGGATTTCTTCTTTGCAACCATATGAATAGTTACATAATCTTCATCATTTAACCATGCACCTTCAATTTCATTATAGGTATCATCAATACCGAAAATTAAAGCGAAGCATGCAACAACACTATTTAAATCATTATCCCATATATCATAAAAATTACCATTAGATATATGATTTAATATCATCTCTTTTGTTGGATGGTGATCGATAGTCCACTGGTTTTTATTCCCAGATTCTGCCATGAACTTCATTGCAGAGTCATAAATATCTAAATAGTCTGATATATATTTAATATCTCCCTTACGTATTTTCATAAATACTCCTAATCACTATAATTCATATCCAAATTAATATAAACATTATAATCTGGATATTCCTCTTTAACCTTACTTGTTACTTCATCTATAAAAGATTTCTTATCTTTAATTGTAAAATCCACTAATATATCAAAGGACATATTTTTCATGTCATCATCAGCAAATAATCCATGAAATCCTAATGTACCAGGATAGGATTTTATGATTTCTCTTATCTTTTCATATTTTTCTTTATCCTTTTTATTTACTGCATAAATACCTACAGTCATCATAATATGGAATTCTTCCATCAATTTTATTTGAATTTGCATCGTTAGCTTATGAATCTCTTCTGCAGTTAAATTAGAATCAATTTCAACATGCAAAGAACCAATTGCATTTTCTGGGCCGTAATTATGTAATAATAAATCATAAGTACCTAATACACCAGGAATCTCATTTACACTCTTTTTAATTGCTACAGTAATAGCTGCATCTGGTCTTTTTCCCATAACATGAGAAATTCCTTCAAATAGTGCTTCAAGGCCTGCTTTAATAATAAAGATAGAAATTAATACACCAATCCAACCATCAATATTGACATTCCAAATAAGGAATACTCCAATAGAAACTAATGTGGCAATAGAAATAATAGAATCCATTAATGCATCTGTACCGGATGCAACTAAGGATTCAGAATTATATTTTTTACCACGAGCGCGTGTAAATAATCCTAAAGCAATTTTAACTACAATTGCAGATCCTACAACTACTGCAGTAACCCATGTAAATTCAACATCCTCTGGGTGAATAATCTTTTGGATTGCCTCATAGCAGGCAGTTGCTCCTGTAGCTAGAATAATCGCTGCAATAATAATGGTAGAAAAGTATTCAATTCTACCAAAGCCATAAGGGTGCTTCTTTGTTGGTTTTTTCTTAGATAGCTTCACTCCAATAATTGTAATAATTGAAGATATGGCATCACTTAAACTATTAATTGCATCAAAAATTACAGATACTGCACCAGCAATTAAACCAACAATTGCTTTACCTACTGCAAGTAATACATTCGCAAGTATTCCAATAATACCTGTTTCTGTAATCTTTTTTTCTCTTATAGATACTTCTCTCATAGAAACCTCCAAAACGCACATTTTATATAATATATAAGAATTATATCACATCTATATTTTAGAACAAAAACAATATGAAATATAAATGTAACAAAAAGAAAACGTTTTGTTTTCTATAATAAATTACAGATTATAAAAAAGCGTGTTATACTCATTTTAGGTGATAATTGTGACAAAGGATTTAACTTTAGGAAAGCCAAGTAAGGTTATATGGATGTTTTGTCTTCCCTTATTTGCTTCTGTAATATTTCAACAATTATATAGCATTGCAGATTCCTTAGTTGCAGGAAGAATGTTAGAGGATGGAGAGTCTGCACTAGCTGCCATTGGAAACTCTTATGAGATTACCCTAGTCTATTTAGCATTCGCATTCGGATGTAATATGGGCTGTTCTGTCATTGTATCTAGATTCTTTGGACAAAAAGCAATTAATAAAGCGAAAACCTCTATTTATACTGCTTTAATTACTACAACAATAACCTGCGTAATATTAATGATTATAGGATTAACCTTAGGTGAGGCTATATTAAAATTAATAAAAACTCCTGAAAGCTTAATCCAAGATTCTAAGTTATATCTAGATATATATACCTATGGTTTATTATTTGTATTTATATATAACCTATGTACAGGTATATTTGCCGCATTTGGTGATTCTAAAACACCATTTATCTTCTTAGCTATATCTTCTATATGTAATGTAGGAATGGATATATTATTTGTTAAAGCATTTCATATGGGTATTGAAGGAGTTGCTTGGGCAACATTTATTTGCCAAGGAGTATCTGCAATACTATCCTTTATTATAGTTATCATAAGATTAAAAAGGCTTAAGCCTTTCGATAATGATATAGATAAGGTTAAGCCATATGATTTTAGAATGCTTAAGGTAATGCTTGTTATTGCAATACCATCTATTTTGCAGCAATCCTTTGTTTCTATTGGTAATATTGCAATACAAAGCGTAATTAATTCCTTCGGGGAAGCCACTATGGCAGGTTACTCTGCTGTAATTAAACTACAAAACCTAGTAATTACTGGCTTAACTACCCTAAGTAATGGTATATCAAATTACACAGCCCAAAACCTTGGAGCTGGTAAAAAAGAAAGAATCCGACCAGGATTCCTAGCCGGATTTAAATTGACATTAGTATTAATTATTCCTTTTTCCATTCTATATTTCTTCTTAGGAGGATATATAGTACAAATCTTCTTAGAGAAGAATACATCAGAAGAAGCCATTTCCGTTGCGAATAATTTCTTACATATTATTGCACCATTTTATTTCTTGGTTGCTACGAAATTAATTGCAGATGGTGTAATAAGAGGATATGCAAAAATGGGATTCTTTATGATTGATACCTTCTTAGATTTAGGATTAAGAGTAGGTTTAGCATTCCTATTCCCATATGCATTCCATATGGGCTCTAATGGTATATGGATTAGTTGGCCAATTGGTTGGGGATTATCCATGCTTCTTGCAATAATCTTCTATATTTTTGTAACAAAACCCAAAAAAGAAATCATACTAGCGTAATAAAGGTGGAGCCAAAAGCTCCACCTTATTTGTTATTTCTTCTTCTTTTGATTTTCTACTTCTTCCTTACAAAGCTTTTCAAGTAGCTTTGTAGATACAAAGTCATCTTGGAATACAAGATTATTATTAGAATCAATTCTAGCTGCCTTTTGTACACAAGCACCCTTCGCAATTAATTTTAAAATCAATTCTGGATTCCACTTTCTACTACCATTAGATATTTCTGATAATATCTTTCTCGCATTTACAGGTGCATCCTCTAAAAGTGCATATTCTGCAAATCCATCATCTGTTAAGATATCATTTACATAAAGCTTTCCACAAGCCTTTTTTAAATTATCCCAATTAGTAATTAAATTTTCATTGGCCTCTTTAAATGGAGATGCCTTATATCCACCAAGTGGCATATAGCTTGATTTAGATAATACTTCAATATAATTGAAATTATTAATTGCTAATACCTGATATGTATTTAAAACCTTTTTACCCTTATCAAAGGCATTAATCATTGCCTTTGTTGGTCTAATATCATTTTCAAGTAGATATTCCTCATATTCAATTAAGGCAATCTCTTGATTATCCTTTGCCTTTTTCTTTTCATATAAGAATTCTAATCTTCTATCTGCAATTTGAGTAGGCTTACCTGTCATAACATAATCCATAGAGCACCCAAAGCGCTTAGTGATGGCATAAATGCCTTCTGTTGTTGGCTTTTGTGTGCCTTTTTTTATTTGCTTAAGCTCACTCTCATTACATTTAAATAGCTCACAAGCTTCCTTATCTGTTAGGTTTGAGCCTTCAATTATTTTAACAAAAACATTATCCATAAGAATCCTCCAACGTAATTATTAAAATAATTATAACACAATTATTATAAGGTTTTCTATATATTTTATAGTGATTAAAAAAGCCAGCTACAATGTAGCCAGCTTAAAAACTATTCAAATCCATATCCAAGTGGAGTAAGAACGAATCTTGCCATCTTGAAATATTGCTTACCAAATGGAATACCAATAATGGTAATACAGAATAAAACTCCTGTTAAGAAATAACCAATTGCACTTTCAATACCACCAAATATTATCCATAAAATGTTTAAGAAAATCTTAAAGCCTGTAACCTTTTGTGGTGTAACTGTCTTACCAAATGGCCATATTACAAATTTACCAACCTTAAATAATTGAAGTCCAACAGGAATACCAATAATCGTTACACACCATAGGGCTCCTGCGATAAATGAGCTAATTGCCCAGAATAATCCACCAAAGATAATCCAAAGAATATTTCCTAATACCTTCATAATAAATCCTCCCTTAACTAATAAATTCACTAACAGTTCCTGTTAATGAAAAATATAGCTCCATTGCATCATTATATTCACTAATCATAAAGGATGAAGTTGATTTAGATGAGTTAGTATACTCACAAGTATAGAACTTATCTCCAAACTTTTCTACAGTATAAAACTTCTTAGTGCCTAATACATTCATTAATAATAAAACCTTAGAATCAGAATCCTTAGATGCATCAGGTAATTCAATATATAAGAAGGATCCTTTTTCATCCTTATAGCTTTTAATGAATAAATTCTTATATCCTTCTGGAGTTGGCATTTTAGATACAAAGCCAATGGCATCTATTGTTCTTTCAATAAATACCTTAGCAGTATCATCATTATCCATAATATTATCTGGAATTTGTCCCATCATGAATAGCTTACTGATTAAATTGTAAAAATATGCATTAAATGTAGCTCCTGGTATATTTTGCATAACAATTACCTTAAAGCATCTTCCATAAATTTATTCTTTAATCTTTCATATTCATCAAAAGATATTGCTCCCCTATCATATAATTCCTTAGCCTTTAAAAGCTTATCTGCAGATGAAATGAAATCACTATCTGGTGTAGGTACATCATTATATTCTGCATCTACTACGTTACTTCTAGATTCATTTAAATACTTTGCAATAATGTCATTCATCTTATCAGCTAAGGCCATATTGGATGCACTACCAATAAAACCATATTCTGTTGCAAGCTGAACTAAATTAGGTTCAACTTGAGTGAATACTGTTTGAAATCTTGCAAAAGATGTAGTACGGAATAAGCCAGTATTTTCTACTACCATATCCTTATATGCAAAATTAAGTACAAACTTATTCTTTTCTAAATACTCTTTTCTTCTAATATCAAATACATTTGGCATATTCACTACCTTGTCCATTAATTCAACAAAGTTGATTTTTCCTTCAAATTTAATTGTTTTTGTCAATACCTGTCCCATAATATAACCTCCACTTTTAAACGTATTATATCATTTTTATTTATTCTTCAATACCCTTTTTTACATCTTCAAATTTCTTTTGCATTGTTGGATTTCCTCTAGTTAATTTCTTAATAGATAAATCCTGTGCCTTATCATTTGCAAGTCTTAAATTATTCTCTGAAGAAATTAAAGCATCCTTAATCTTATTTAAATGAGCAATAGATTTATCTATTTCATCAATTGCTGTTTGGAATTTTTCAGATGCAATACGATAATTTCTTCCAAACTTATCTTGGAAATCTAGCATCTTAGCTTCAAAATCAGATACATCAATATCTTGATTCTTTACTAATTCTAATTCTTTTTTATACTTAATAGAATTAAGTGCAGAATTTCTAAGTAATCCAATTAAAGATAAGAAAAACTGAGGACGTATAATATACATCTTTGGATATTTATAAGATACATCTACAATATTATCATATAATTCATTATCAGCTTCAAGCAATGTAACTAATACAGCATATTCACAATGCTTCTTTTTTCTATCCTTATCTAGCTTATCTAAGAAGTCTTCATTCTTATGCTTTGTTTGAGTAGTGTCCATTTCATTTTTCATTTCAAACATAATGGATAATAATTCAACTCCATCTAAATCCTCTCTATAGACAAAGTCTCCCTTTGTACCTTCTACTACATCATTATCCTTTTCAAAATAAGCATTAGGGAATGCATAAGATCTAACTCTATTAAATTCAATTAAGCAATGCTGTTCTAAGGTTTCACCAACCATCTTTGTAGATAGCTTCTTTTTTAAATCCTTATAATATTCTACTTCAGCATTTTTCATCTCTAATCTTTCTTTATATTTATCTTCAATACTCTTCTTTTCAAGCTCTGCTTGTTGTTCTTTTAATTTTATATCAGCTTCTAAGCCTAAGATTTTAGCTTCCTTTTGTTTAATTTCTAATTCTTTTTTATTTAAAGCTTCTGCTACAGCAAGCTTCTTTTCATTTTCAGCTTCCTTAAGCTTAGAATCTAATCTATTAATTTCTTCTTTTTCTTTTATTTCCTTTTCCTTTAAAGCTAAATCCTTATCTAATTCAGCCTTATGAATACTTTCTTCTAGTTTAGCAATTCTTTGTTCATATTCACTCTTTTGTTTTTGTAAGGAATTCTCCATTTCTAATTTAGCTTTTATAGCTAAATCTTCTCTTTCCTTTTTTAATCTATTATTGTACTCATTATCCTTTAATGCATCTATTTCATTTTTAATTTTAACTTCAATACTAGATGTATCAATAGATATTTCATCTGTTAAATCAATAATATCACCCTTAGATGCATCTTCTTGTAATTCTAATGATCTTTGATCTTTTACAGCAAATTTAACTTTTTTCATCTTAGAAACCCCTCTTAATCGTAATTAATTATCGTAATAATTATATCATTAAACAAATAGAAAAACAGCCTTAGTAATACCTAATTCTATCAAAACAAAAAACTAGTGGTTTCAATGAACCACCAGGGATAAAAGTTAGCATATTATAAAATAACGTAAAAAAATTTACAGAAAAAGAAAAAAATCCCGAAAGTATTTTCTACTCTCGGGATAAAATTTATTTCATTTTAATTCATAATTAGTAATAATTTCAGTAGTATTCATATTTATTTTTATATATCTATTTGATACGGCATCATATACAATTACATTTTCAATAGATAAGCCTCTTTTTTGTGATAAATAATAATATGCTAATACTTGTTTGATATATATTTCATTAATACAAGCTGTACACTTTAAATCTAATATATTTTTGTCATCAATAAAATCTGCTAAACCTCTAATATGCCTAACAGATAAATCAGCATATTCCATGTATTTTTCTTTTTCAATAGAAAAACTCTTTATCAATTCCACTGCTCTATTAGATAATTTATCAACCGTAGAAACAAAAGAATCATATGCAGCATCTAATAGTTTCCATACTGTAAGTGTAGGGATTCTTTTTGATATTTCTGAACTAAAAACACTTTTCATTTGATTTTTATATAATAGTATGGCTTTTCTAATCATCTTAGAGTCTTTCGCTCTTTTTCCATTACCAAACATATTAAATTCTTTATCAACAACATTTGGCAAAGAATAATCTAGTTTTATTTTGGCACAGTATTCTGTGACAAAACCTAACATACTATTTAGTTTTTTATTAAAAGCAAAATTATTTTTTTCTTTATAGTAATATTTTTCTACTCTACCAAGTATATCTTTATACCTACTTGATATAAAAAAATTAAACTTAGAGTTTTGAGATACTTTTGAAGACACTGAGGAATCTTCAATAAACTGAATCATCCTATTCTTCATTATTGGCTTCATCAAATCAAATCCTATAAGGGCAGTCTCATAATCATTTAAATATTGCCGACTTTCTGTGAAAAAGGCTGTTGATTTCATGCATGATACATCTAAGAGGTTACCATCTTTATCATAATGTGCTGGAACTTCTTTGTTTTTTATTGTTTTACCATTTAAATAAGATTCATATTCATCATTTGATAAATATGCTACTTTGCTTCCAACAACAATTAACATATTTCTAGCTCTTGATATAGCTACGTTAATACGGTTGAATTTCTTAATGAATTCTCCTGCATCTCCTCTTTTGTTATTTCTAACAAAATTTACTATGATGATGTCTTTTTCTTTGCCTTGATAATTATCAACAGTGGAAATATCTACATCTATATTAGCAAACTTATATTTGTCATTTTTGATTAAATTCTTTATATACCCAATTTGAGCACCATACATAGAAACTACTGCCACACTTGGTTTTTTATTTTCTGTTGTCTCGATTGCCTTTTCATATGTTGCAGGTGTATTCTTTTTTAAATCTCCATATCCTAAGTCTAAAAGCTTTAATAGTTCATAGGTTACTTTCCCTTCTAATTCATTATATAGAGAGGTTTTCCCTTCTTTAGACTTCTCATACGCTACAACATCATCTGCATATTTATTAGTATTAAACCAATATGTAGAATACTTAGGATCAAAAATTACAACATCCTTACCTTTATGCTTATAATCAACTTTCAAGTAATGTTGCTTCTTATTATCCTGAGCACTTCCCCACCCAGCTTCAAGTTTATCATTATAAAATACATTAACGCATTTCATAATCTGACTATTAAAACGATATTGTTGAGTAAGCATTGCTTTATTGTATTTTAATAAGTTATAAATTTCTTCAAACAAGCTGCTTTCAACTTGTTCTTTTATTTGGTCTAATGTGTAATTCTTAAAAAGTTTACTCATTTGACTATCAGTGAAATCTTTAAACATTGAATCTCTATATTTAAATATTGGTGGTAATTGTCTTTGGTCTCCAACTAAAACGACACTCTTTCCATATAAAAGCGGAATCATAATTTCAATAGGATTTGCTTTGGAAACCTCATCAATAATTACGACATCAAAGTCTTGTTTAGAAACATCAACATCACCAATATTAAGGGCTTTAAGATAATCGTTTCTATCAGAATAGAAAGTTGCCGATGATGTACAAGTAATTCCATACACATTTGCATTATTTATAAACAAATCTTTTGTAAATTTAATTCTTTGTCTGCCTAAAATATTCTTTCTATCTTTTAGCAATTGAACACTATCTTCATAAATTTGGCGATATAAATCGTAATTTTCTTTGAATTCTTCAAATTGTTCTTGCTGTTCATTAATATATTCTTGAATTCTATTAAACTTTTCTTCATCAGATTCAGGCAATGAATTATTATTTAATTTTTCAGAAAAGAATGAATTAAAATACTCAGTTAAATGTTCTCTTTGGGTTTTAATAGGTTCTAAATATTCTTTAAGTTCCTGTTCAAGACCCTTAATTTTTACATCAACTCGTCTATATTCTTCATCTACTTTTTCTTTTTCTTTAGAAACATCATTTTCTTCTAACGATTTAATAAATTTGCTGTTCATTAAATTCCTAACATGTTTTTTATACAATTCATTTGCATTATTTATATGCTTGATTTCCTCTGAAATAGCCATTTCAGGATTTGATTTATCTTTAACAAAATAGAAAGTTGTATTTGAAAGATCAACAATCTTTTCTCCACCGTCTTCATCAAGATCCTTTAATTTTCTTAAAAGAGAATTAATGTTACTTCTTGTTGTTTCGATTGCAGATGCTAAAGATGGATTATTCATAGCTTCTAATGCCTTAATTGCATTTTTCTGGTCTTCTATTTGTTTTTCTATATCAATATATTCTTTAGATTTCCCTGTTTTTCCATTTGATAATTCATTTAAAAGTTCTATTCTAGTTGTTCCAATTCTTCTCTTAAGCATTAGAATATGATCTGTGATTGATTCTTCTTCATCAAAGCCTAATTCTTTAAACAAACTTTCGAGCATTTCATAATATTTTTCATTATAAATATCATCAGTAATTTTATTAAAATCAAGCTCGTTATTATAATATTCAAGCAAGAATTTTTTATTTGCTTGAGCTTTCTTTTCTTCACGTTCTAATTCAAGTAATTGGTCTGCATATATTTGTGATTCTTTTCTAAGGCCAGATATTTCATCATTTAATTTATCACATTTCTGTTGTCTACTCTTAATATTAGAATATAACTCTTTATTACTCTCAAAATGAGCTTGAATTGCATCTATTTCTTTAGAGAAATTATTGTAATTTTCTATCTTCTCTGAAAACTTATCATATGCAGACTCATAAAGATTATCTAATAATTTATCTGGTAAATACTTGACATTTGCTCGTTTTGTATCTTTAACTAATCTAATAGGCAATATATTCATTTCATGTGGTAAACGTTCAATAACATTATCAATAGCGATATGTGTCTGTGAAGAAATTAAAACCTTCTTCCCCATTTTATTATATTGATATACAAGTTCTGTTATTGTTTGTGTTTTACCAGTTCCAGGAGGACCTTGAAGTGCAAATATACTATTACTGTTTAAAGCTTTGATAATCGCTGCTTTTTGGCTTGAATTAAGTTTCTTTTCAAGTGCAAATTCAACATTATCTTCATTATACAATTCTACATGAGATTCAAAATGAGCCGGATCAATTAATAGTCCTACTAAGAAAGGATTTTTAACCTTTCCTTTTTTCATATTATCGATTGCGGCTTTACCGCGCTTATACAATGCTATATCTCCAGTTGCTGTACTAGCTAATACTGGATCATCATCTAATGTATGTTTATTCGCTTCTCTAAAGCTTGCTAGATCAGCATTACCTTCATCATCAATTGCATCTGGTACATAAAAATACGCAATGGTTGTTTTAAATTCTGTGTCTTTAGACATTAAAAATTCTCCAAGAGGTACTTGAACAATATCCTCAACATCTTCACCATTAATAAGTTTATCTAGTAATCCTTTTCTTCTTTTCGCAACAAGCGATAATGATTGATTAAAGAATGACTTTAAATCACTACTCTTATCCAATTCAATAGATGCAAATACATATTGATTTTCTTCACCTGTCAAATACTGTGAATTCTCTTTAACATACAGTTTTTTTTCAAATTCAACAAGAATATCATTCTTATATGTATCCCTATTGATTTCATTTGCATTTACTTCATATAAAACATCAAATCTTAGATTCTTAATTGTTTTATACTTTATTCCCATTTTTGTTAATTCATATTCAAATTCTAAGTAGCTTTCCCACTTTTTTATGAAACGTTTAAATTTAATAGGTGATACAATGTATGGTAATTCAGATATCAAATCAAGATTAAGAACAGTATTAGTTTGTCTTAAATCCCATTCATCGTATAAAGTTCTCAAATTAATTGGAGCATTTGCAAATACTTCATATTCCATTTGAGAACTATTCTCACATAAATAAAAGTCATTTACAGAAAAATATGATCTTTCTTCTCGAGGATTAATAAAAACATCCCCAATTAAAATAAACCCATTGCCTTCCAACATTTGAGAAAATTCAGAATCAATACGTGGTCTCAAAAATATATTTCTTATTAACTTATCACCATTATTTCTATTTTCAGCAGTTCTATCAAAATTAGCTGATGAAAAATAGTAGCCATCAATATTTGTTTTCATTAATTCAAAAAAATCCTTATCAGACATTTCAAATTTCGAAAATGTATTTTGAATCTTAACATATATTTCATTAGCTTTTCTTTGTTGACTTTCGTTATAACTACCACCAAAATCCACTCTAAGAGCCATATTTTATACCTCCAATAATCGAAACCTGTTAATTTAATTTTAACATATCTATATGTTAATCCAAAGACAAAACTAGTACTTTTGAATTACAACTAAATTATAATAGACATTTTATTCAATTAAAATGAACCTTTAGTTCAAAAAAATAACATCTTACGCAGAACGTAAGATGTCATCCAAAGTTACTCCATATAGGTTGGCAATACGGACAAGAGTATCTAGTGAAGGGGTTTTAAAACCATCTTCATAGTCATAGACAATTCTAGAACTTACGTCAATAAGCTCTGCGAATTTCTCTCTAGATAACTTATGTTCTTTACGCAATCTAAGTAGATTACCACCGATATTTTCAACAGATAGAGTTTTTGTGTTTTCATTAGTCATGTTCATGTCCTCCTTATGACATTGCACAGACCGACCCACTACTTATGACTAACAAATTTATTTTATCATGAAAATTATTTTTCCACAATAACAAAGAAATCCAACGACAAGTTATACTTGTTACATAATTCAACCAAATAGTTTAAATCAAATGATGTTGTATTTATCTCATCATGACTTTTTTCTTTCAATTTTTTTAATCTCATCAACACATATTCTTCTGAATATACATATTTCATAATCAATACTCCTATTTACTTTATAAAATTATCCTTTAGCATCCAACTAGAATATCGCCAAATAAATCTCCTATAGTAGTGCTAAAATGGTTAATACTTTTTTTATTATCTTCTTTTTTATTTAATAAGTTTGTAATCTTTCTATCTTTTATAATGGCATTTTCTCGATATAAACAATCGAATGATACCATTGGGAGATCATCCAATTGACTTTCAGAAAGACCGATCATTTCTAAGAACTCGTCAAAAGATATTACTTTGATACTCTTCCCTGCATCTATTGCTTCTTTTACATATCTAGCTTTAGAACATGGCTTTATGCTTCCATCCTCATTAAATGTATCATAAGTCACAAAGACATCTGTTGTGGAAGCTTTTAAAACATACTTTGCACCTAAATTAGATAAAATTTGAATTATATTAAGTAACTGTCTATAATGGTTCTCTTCATAATTAATTGATATTGAAAAGCTTAATCCTGCTAATGTTTGTTGACAAACATCCATAGGTTGAACATTATCTAAAAACTGTAATAATAACCTTCCCTTTGAACTATGTTTCACAAATGTATTATCTTTTAATATTGATTCAAATTTTGCTCTCTTCTTTAGCCTAGATGCTTCAATTGATTCAACAACATAATTTTCATTTTTATCTTTTGCTGAAGGACAAAGTTCTATCAATTCAGTGATTGATAAATTTAATGATTCTAGCATAGCCTTCAACTCAAGCATTGTATTAAATGCATCTGATTCAGCATCATGTTCTTTTTCTTCTCCCACTAAGTTAAAGGATTTTAAAATATTAGTTACCGAAGTATCCTTTGTTGTATTATTATATTCTTTATAGAAATTTTTAACATCATAAAATGTAAAATCTAAACTATCCAGTCCATATCTCTTGCATTCAAAATTTAATGCTTTAGCATCACCATTTAAAGAATGACCTAATACTATATCAGCATTAGTTATAAGATTATTAATCTCTTTATAAAAAAAATAAAAATCAGCTTGTTTCTCATATTCATATACTTTTCTTGTAAGTATCTTTCTTACGACTCTCCAATCCCATTCACTTTTTTCAATATTAGGATTAATAATAAAATTACCTCTTTTAACGACATTAAAACCTTCATCAGTAACTACATAACCAAATTCACATATTTTAGGTTTACCACCACGAGATGTTGCATATTCTAAATCGAAAAACAATAAATTCATACTTTTATCCTCCTCGTAATTTCATCTTAATTATATATTTAGATAAACAAAAAAAATATGAACCAGTGGTTCAAAAAAAGCATCATGCTTTTACACATGATGCTATCCTAATTTTTTTATGAGAGGTTTCAATGTCAGTTCTTCATATAATATAGTAGTATGAATAATCTCATATTTTTTTAACAATGATTTTATGTCATATTTCAACTTCTTAGGCAGATTATTTTTTTTAACTATTTCAGCATATTCTTTAAATAATGCCAATAACAATACATCAATTGACTTACATGCCGAATCAGAGTCAAGGAATGCTCCAACATTTGATGAAAGAACATAACCATTACCATGTGAAAGACATTGACTTTCCTCATAAAGCATTTTACACGAATCCTTTTGATGAAGTATATCTATAACTAAATCATCTATCATTTCAAAAACAAATCCTTTAATGTCTTCATAGCCCAAATATACAGGCATAAAATTTTTAGTTATTAAGTCAGTATATTTATCCAAAGTGATTTCACTATTGAATTGTTTTTTGTAAATTTCATATGATTTGTTTAATTCGTCCTCAAAAGGTTCATTCTTAACTTTTAAATAATTTATTATTGTATAATATTGCATTAAATCTAAAATTAGACTTCCTTCACCTTGTTTTAAAGAATAATGGAATGTGGCAAACAATTCAAAGATTGGTTTTACTTTTGATTTTATTATTTCTGAAAAGCCAAAAGCTTTATCATATAAAATACTTTCAAGTTCTTCATATACTCTTCCAAAGAAAACTTCAGGTAAGCACACTTCGCCATCAGGCAGTTTTAAATCTTCATGTATTTTTAATGTAAGTTCTTTTATAAGCATTAATTGAGGTTTACCTGCAATAACTAAAGGACTATAGTTAGTTCCATCACCAAAGCAATATTCACATTCATATTCCCAGTTATGCTCATAAGAAGGGATAATGTTGGGATAGTATTTTTCAATTAATTCAGTAATTGCATCAAATATTTTGCCTAATATATCAATAACAGATTCTATTTCCAAATAGCAGAAATTGGTAACAATTTCAGATGGATGTAATATAACGCTCAAGTGTTGATATGTATCTACGAATTCAGGACAATACATACTTATTAAGGAATAGTACGAATAATCCTCCATTAAATGTGGCAATTTTCCTTTTATTATTTTTTTAAAATCTTTCGATGAAATATCCGTACCTATTTTCTCACGATAATAGGAAACCGCATCATTATAATTCCTTTCCATTTCTTCTAAATCAAAGGTAATACCATGTAGTTTTGGATATTTTTTATAGGTTCTATATTCACATATGAATTGATTACTTCTTAATAGATCAGAAGCATACTCTGGCATTTCTTCTTTGTCATACATTCTTAAAACTGCAAGTGCTTCAATTATACATCTAACATCAAATGCCTGTGATAAGCTAATGCGTTGATTATCTAGGTTAAGTTCTCTAAATAGAGATAACCCAAAAGATGTTATTTGAAACATATAATAATCAACGAAAGTCAATCCATATTCATTCTCATTATACTTATCTAGTAATATTGCATTCAATTCTCTAACATAACCATATTTCATCATATCACCCATCAATTAACTATTCTAAGTATAGCATAAAATCCCCAAGTTGTCCTTCTACTTGGGAATTTGCTATCACAGATAAAAAGATTAGATTAAAAATCTCACATAATAAAGCTATTTAATAAAGATATTGAAAGATAATTCATCCTATATTAAAAACTCACATCTTGTGTGCAGTAATAATTGTATAGCTATATGAATTAATAGTTATGCGTATATTATTTATTTCACAATAATAATTCTTTCCATTCTTATAAATAATACAATCCTTATCCAATATTATATTTTTTATATAATCTACAACATCCAACACATCTAAATTTAGATTCTTTTTAATTCTATCTATACCCATTGTTGTTGTATGTATTTTATCTATATTTTGTAATAATAAATTTGTTGTTTCCATAACAAAATTCCCCCTATAAAGAAAAAATCCTTCAATTCTAATGGGAGAGAGAGTAATGAATTGAAGGATTCTTCCAAAGTATTATAATTTAAGTCTTTCAAAAAGAAAAGAGTAAGATAACACTTTCTTAAAATTTTTTTAACAATTTCACTGTTAATATAAGACTTAGTTGTTATTCTTCCATAATATTTAATTTTCATACTATAATAAAGTCATTTGTTCTATTTTTTATCTATCCAGTTTGATTATATAATAGACTTTTTTAAAATAATAATGTTATAATAAATCTACAGGAGGCTATTGCTATGGAAATGAAATTTTATCGTTGTAAGCATTGTGGACAAATTGTCGCAATCGTTAAAAAGACTGGTGTCCCAGTGATGTGTTGTGGTGAAGCTATGGAAGAAATTATTCCATGTTCTGTTGATGCTTCACTTGAAAAGCATGTACCATCCTTTGAAGTTAAAGATGGTAAGGTTAAGGTAAGAATTGGTTCTATTGATCACCCAATGATTCCTGAACACTATATTGAATGGGTAAGCCTAAAAACAAAGTATGGTAACCAAAGAAAAGCTTTAAAGCCAGGAGACGAACCTTTTGTTTGCTTCTCTATTTGTGATGGCGATGAGGTAGAGGCTGTATACGCATATTGTAACTTACATGGTCTATGGAAGGCTTAAAAGACGAAAAGGAACTTCAACAGTTCCTTTTTTCTTATATTAAAGGCGTGAATTCATATATGAATCACGCCCATTCCCAATTTACTATTCCCCAAAATAATTATCGCCTAACATATCGTCAGTAGCTTTAATGTATTCAGCTGAATAATCTCCAGATAATTCTATACCAATAGTTTCTTGACCTAAAGTTTTAAATCCATCCATATAGTTTGATGTAATTTCTCCTTTTATAGTGCTATAATCCTTTAAGCTATAAATATCTGTTCCATTATATACTTCATAAATAATTAGCTCTAATGCTTCCTCAGCTTCTACTTGACCTAGATAAAAGCTATATGTATTAACATCATTCTTTTCAAAATCATAATCTACAGATAAACGGAAATATGCTGGTTTTGTATTTTTAAAGTTTGCATCTGTATATGATGAAAATCCTAAAAATTCAATTTCAACATTATTCTTTTCTTTATTAAAGCTAGATTTGATATATTCTTCGTTATATTGTAATGTTTTACCTTCCTTAACATAATTACCAGTTATATATACAGGTTTATCTGTTACAGGATAACTTTCATTCTTATATAACAATTCAACAAAATGAATCATTGTCTTTGCGATTGTTAATTCTTGATAATCATCTAACACTTTAAATTCATCTAATGAAGTTTCTAAGCTTGTAAGCTTAGTTTCTTTAATTTGCATTGTATCTACTACTTTTTCACATACAGTTACAAAAGTATCTCTATCGCTAGCCTTGCTTCCACAGCTTGCTAAAGCTAAAACTCCAGATAATGCAAAAATACCAAATAATTTCTTTTTCATATTAATCCCTCCCATTTTTAAGAAACCGCATATATAATACCACAAAATCTAGAATATATTCAATATTAACCATAAAAACTTGAATACAAATATATGAAATAAAACTTTTTTTAGAAATATGTTTTAAATTCTTTTTGTTTTTTTATTAATAGACTATAATTATAATGATTGAATGAATTGGGGGAAAATTAAATATGGGTTTTTATTACACTAATAGCAGCAACAAAGAAGCTGAAATAACAGATTTTGAGCTAAAACCAGAATTTGAAAATAAACATTATTCATACAGGGAATTATCCTTTCTTAAGGATGGTTCTGTAAGATTTAATAATGAAAAAATATTCGTTAAAGAGGTAAAACGAGATGAATTCTTGAAATCTGCTGAATATATAAATATAACAGATGATGGTCCTGTACAAAGTTTAACATTCGAAGTATCAAACTTATCACAATATATTAATGTGACAAATTTTTATAGATACTTAGATACCTTTATAAAATTAATGTATGTAGATCTTACTTTAACATCCGAAATATACAAATTAATACAAGATAAATTCAGCGATACACTTAAGAATTTGGAATCTATAGAGTATAGAAAAAAGATCCTATCTGGAGATTCAAAATATCAAAAGGCAATCACTGAAATTAAAACTATTATAAATGAGTCTGGGGACAAAAGAAAAGACAAATATTTAAGTATCATCGAGTCTTATGAGAATAATCCTACAGACGTCTTCTTTCGTGGGGTAAGTACACCAATATATCCTGAACAAGCTGCAGTTTTTAGAATTAAAAATGGTGAAAATGAAGATAAAATGGTTAAGGAAATGATTCAAAGACATCCAAATCATTTTAATGGACACTCTGCAATTGAACAATTAACCGATATGCAGCATTTTGAATTAAAAACAAGACTATTAGATATAACTACTAATCCTTTAGTAGCCTTATATATGGCAACAAATAAAATATATACTGGGGATAATCAACAAAAAGAGTATGGAGAAATAATAGTTTATTTCTCACACAAAAATTGTATATACGATAGCGATATGGTTAGTGTATCTTATTTAGCTAATCTAGCCAAAATAAGAAATGAAGATAAGAATGCAATTATGAATGTGCTAAA
The DNA here is from genome assembly GCF_003550015.1 of Anaeroplasma bactoclasticum. Taxonomy (GTDB): domain Bacteria; phylum Bacillota_I; class Bacilli_A; order Acholeplasmatales; family Anaeroplasmataceae; genus Anaeroplasma; species Anaeroplasma bactoclasticum. The sequence goes on along the minus strand of NZ_QXEV01000001.1, from coordinate 161,686 downwards.
GAAGATTAATAATGAAAATATTGAAGATATATTCAACAAGGAAATAATACCCAATATAAGTCCTTTAGAATATAGAATGGGAATTAATAAAACTTATAAAACTTTAAATCAACGATTCCCTTTTAGCTCAATAAAAGAATCAGAAATAGAATCCTGCGCACGATTAATTAGTTTAGTATCTGCTGAAAAAAATAATTATAATAGCTTCTATTTTTCAAACCTAATGATACCTAGAATTGTTAAGGTTGGATTCATTAATGATAGAGTTCGTATGCAGTCTGGTGGATTTATTCTTTTTGGATTAGATAGTAATTATTTAAACAATGAAAGAGATTTATATGATCCGATTTTCTCTTCAAGAACATTAACAGGTTTACCTCGTATCATTATTAAAAATAAAGCTGGTATCTTTAAAGAGCTTGCGAATGTAGGCATTAATGATTCTACAATGCTACCAGACTTAGCTCATTCTGCAAGCTATATAATAGACAAATATAAGTAATATAAAAGTAAAAGCTCCCGATTGGGAGCTATTTTACATTTCACCTGGATATAAGCCAATTTTTTCTGATAATTCTGGCATTGGTTCTGCCTTAGATAATGATTCTAGTTTTAATACATCATCTACGGTATAATTTCTTTTTGCTATATAGTTAATAAATGCTAAATAATTTAAGAAATCATCGCTGATTTCATGGTATTTATCGTAAGTAAGTTTTAATGCTCTATACGCATTTTTAAAGTTTTCTTCTACTGCTATACCAGTTAAATAGCATACCATAGGCCATAAGGATTCTCCATCATCTAAATCTTCCTCAAATGCCTTAGAAGCTCTTAAGGCATATTTTTTATTTACATCATCAAGATGATAATCTAAATCATATGCTAAAGAGAATATAATGAATATCTTATAAGAATCTATACCATCCTTTGGTTTTGCTTTTAATAATAAGTCGATATAGATATCTCTCATTTCATTTAATCTATCATAATCCTTATTATATACTGCAAGACCCATAAAGCCAGTAAATGGCTCTTGCTTACCAGGATATAAGCTAAAATGAATATCTAATAGGTATTCAAGCTTTTCAGAAGCTTCTATAGCATCTATATCTAAAATTCTTTTAAAGCAATCAAAAAGTAAAATGGTATAGGAATAATCTACATTTAAGAAGATATCTCTTTTTAAATAAGCAATTGCTTTTTCATTTTTAGGATTAAATAATTCAATATGCTTAGATACATATTCTTCATTCCATCTTTTAAATGTGTTATCAGACACATTTAAATTTCTTATATCATCATCTAGATTTGGAAATTCTTTTCCAAGCTTATATAAATCACAATCATTGTATTTATAAATCCCTTCTAAATCTTTTAAACTTTCAATATGGGCAGCCAAGATATCACCCCTTTAACATTACTAAATGCCTTAAAGCACGAGAGGAAGCTAAGTATTCCTCTTCTTTGCTCATACCTTTAGGATAAACATAAACCTTTTCAAATTCAAGACCTTTTACATCATCTACTAATAAAATGTTAATAAATTTCTTATCCATCTTATCTTTATTTAATATATTGATGAATTTACATTTATCCTTAGCCTTTAATTCCTTTGTATATTCTAAGCTTTTAACAATTAAAGCACATCTATCATTTTCTTCATCAATATATAATTTTTCAGATAAGTCCTTTTCTTCTGCAATACCACTTATACCAATAGGTACCATATTGGTATCATAATTCTTATTTAAATACCAGCATATCTCTTTTGCAGATCTATAATTTACATTAAGCTCATAAGATTTACAAATAAATGGTAATTCTAAGCTAGATTTAATACCAGATGCATCTATTCTTTGTTTGATATCACCAAAGAAATTAAATGTGGCATATGGATATAATTCTTTTAATAAATTAAATTCAACTAAAGAATAATTTTGATATTCATCAATAAATATTCTATTTGTGAATGGATAATCCTTAATATAATCTTTAATTAAATAAAGAATTAAGAATTTATAATCTAGTGGATTATAGCTATATTTAATTTCTTTATTTAAGAAATAAGAAGCTAAAGGAACTATAAATTCATTTAATTTTCCTTCTTTATATAAATTATAATTCTTAATTTCATTCTTATAATTCATATATGCATAGGCTTTATTTAATATAGTAGAATCTTTCTCTAATAATTCCTTAAATTCTATAGAATTCTTATATTTCTTTTTTATAGAACCATTATCATTATATTCTATAGAATCCTTAAATAAATCCTTTATTCTTTTGATTTCTAAGGTATTAAATTCCGTTAATAAATTCATGAAAGGAATATCTTTAAATAGATTTAATACCTCATCTAAATAATTAGAATCCTTAAATATTTCTTCTTTTCTTTTTAAAGATTTTTGGTATTCTTGAGTAATATTACCCCAATCATTTAAAAACTCTTTAAATGCCAAAATAATAGGCTTTAAGGCTTTATCATTATAAAGATTTATAGCCTTCTCATTGTTTTCTTTAAAGGAATAATCTATAGTGATATTTTTAGGTTTTATTATAGAATCTATACAAGAATCATAAAATTCCTCTAGGCTATAATTTCTAATCTTATCTAGTTTTAATTCTTTAGCAAGTAAATCTCCTTCTCTTTTAAGTAAAATATTAGAAGATATTACTAATACTTCGCTAGGATTAAACTTTTCTAGATTAAAAGCCATATATGCAATCTTATGGAATAAAACCATAGTTTTACCAGAACCAGCACAGCCATTTACTAAGATATTTTCATTATTTAAATTAGAAATAATTTCAAATTGCTTATTTTGAATAGAATTGATAATATCATGAGTTTCCTTTGTTAATCTTGAATCTATTAAGATTCTAGATAAATACTCATCCTCTGTAGCTAAAGTAATACTATTTGGATATTCTTTATTAAATAAATCAATGAAGGATTTATATCTTTTATATTCAATGGTATGATTTCTAACTAAAGATATTTCTAAATCAGAATTTAATAAGGATCTATATACATAATATGTAGATGCATCCTTACTTCTCCAGTCATATACAAGCCCTGGTATTTCTTCTTTTCCAATATATTTTAAACCATTCTTATCGATAAAGCTTCCAAAGAATGGAGATAAGGATACCTTATTCCAATAATCCTTCATAGAAATATTATAAAAATGGTTTTCTGTATCTTGGAAATCATAATCATCATCATATGGATTATTCCAAGAATTATCTCTAACTAATATTGGAGCTTTATATTCTTTTTCTTGATTTGAATTACAATAATCTAATACCTTAGATAGGTATTTTTTTTCTTTTTTAAATTCTTTTTCGCTATAAGTTAATAAAGAATCATCCTTTTTAATAAGACTATCTAAGGTTAAGAAATTACCAATAGCATCTGGCCAAATGAATTCTTTTTTTATTCCGTGAGCAAATTCAACCTTTGCATAACCACTTTTAAAATCGGATTTAGGTGTAATAGAAGTAATTTTCCCTTCACCATATTTTTCATGGTAAATTAATTTACCTAAGCTTTTTTTCGCTTCTAGCTTAAATTCTTTAATCCTTGGGGCTAAAGATTCATGGATTCCATTCTTATCATAGCCCAAGCGGTTATAGCCATTTTTATTAAAGCCTTCTCTATTATAGCCATCCTCATCATACAATGTACCATTCTTGTGAATATTATCCTTATTAAAGCCTAAAGAGTTATAACCTTCTTTATCATAGCCTTCCTTATTATAGCCACGCTTATTATAGCCTTCTTTGTTATAGCCATATTTATCATACCCATCCTGGTCATAACCAAATTCATCATAAGCTTTAATTTTTATATCCTCGCGTCTTAATCCATCTTTATTAAGACCTTCCTTATTAAAGCCTTCCTTGTCATAGCCTTGTGAATTATATCCTTCTTTATTATAGCCATATTTATCATAGCCATTTTTATTATAGCCTTCCTTGTTATAACCAAATCTATCATAGCCTAGCTTATCATAACCATCGATATTCATTCCATACATATCTAAGCCATCTCTATCAAAGCCATCCCTGTTATAACCATTTTTGTTATAGCCATCATGGTCATAGCCTTCTTTGTTATAGCCTTCCTTATTCCAGCCTAGCCTATCATAACCAAAGATATCATATCCACTTATATCATAGCCTTCACTATCATAGCCATCTTCGTTATAGGTTTTTATTTTATTCTCTTCCACTTTTTTGTCTTTATTAAAGAATTTCATTATTACACCTGTTTCTTAAATCTAATAAATATTATACCATAGTTAAATTTTATGGCAAAGAAAAAGCCGATGAATCGGCTTTTAGAAGTGTCATTTATTCACAATTATAATATATTTCTATTTCTCCTTTTATAGATAAACCACTTACAACCATGTAATCTGAATATATAATTCCATTCATCGTAAAATATGCTTTTTGTATATATATAGTATCTATATAAAAGGATACCGTAGTTATATTTTGAGTAGAAATATAAGCTGTACTTTCAAATATATTTCCTTGACTATCTACAATAGCAAAAGTTCCTTTAACTTGATTTATAGAAGTTCCTTCATAAGATGAATCTAAATAAAGATCTAAATAAAGCAAATGATTATCTCCACCAGGATATAATCTTGAAGCTTTTGTTTTACAAATAATTGTTGGTACTGTTTTAGGATTACGAGATTGTTCAGAATAGTGTCCATTATCAATTGGATAGGTATAGCCAATTTGATTTAATTGTGAAAAAGTAATTCCTAAAACAAGGATTACTACTTCTATAGACATATAAATTGCAGCAAGACCCTTTAAAATCTTTTTTCTTGCAAAGAATAAAGAGAATACTCCAATTATAGAATAAGCAATTAGAAATACAGTTGCAACTACTGGATTTCCATTCTTATTTGAGTTAATAATGAATATTACAATAAATACCCAAAATCCTACAAATACAAATGGGAAGAAAAGTCCAAAGAATGTTCTATTTTTGGGCATAAACTCTTCCTTTTTTTGATTTTTAGGTAATACAACCTTTTTCTTATCCTCATTCAAATAGTCATAATTAGACACAAATGATTCTCTTTTTGCCCTATAATAATCATCCATATTTAAAGACTTTTCCTTTGAGTCTTCCTTTGGTTCTTCTTTAAATATTACTTTTGGTTCTTCTACCTTGATTTCTTCTTTAGATTCTATAACTATAGTATCATCTTTAGGTTCTTCTACTTTAACACTTTCAATATTTGGCGCTATAGTAACCTCATCTATTTTTACTTCACTAACTAAAGGTGCTACATCATCATCTTTAGCCAATCTAGATTTCTCATTTGTAATTTTTGTAAATAGATGATTTTCAAAATGCTCAACAATTTCTTGTAAGGAAGCTTTAAATTTTAATTCTTCAGGAGTTTCATAGACTCTATTTTCTATAAAGCTTAAAATAACCTTACCTGTAAGAAGCATTTGCTTTTCAAGCTTTATATCCATTGCATAATCATATAATGTTCTAATTTCTTTACTATTATAGAAAAGCTTAGAATTCTTAATTGCACTAGATGAAATAACTTTATTTATTGCATCCTCATCCATATAATTTGCATAAGCAAAGATAATTCTTTCCTTTAATGGTAGCATCGAAAAGAAATAATGCTCCCTATCAATGACATCTGTCAAATCCAAATCTAATGCTTTATCTAATAAATCCGGATCGATTGGATTATTATAATCCACATTTAAATATCCCTTATTTTTAGCTAAAAACAAATAATAATGATATGCAGGATTAAATGTATCAAATTGTAAAGCATCATTTAATTCCTTCATTAATTTATCATAGTTTTCATCTTTCAAATATTTTAAAATTACATCGTTTGTCATAAGTTCTCTCTCCCAATTTTAAAACTACTTTTTGACATTTCTATGCCATACAAGAACTAAGAATTCATGTATAGCAAGTGGTATTAAGCATAATCCTAATGCAATTAACCACTCAGAAATAGATAATTGGCTTGTTTTAAATACCTGATTAACACCAGGAACCATAACAACAAAAATCTGAAGTGAAATACCTACTATAAAGGCAAGTGCCATCATCCAGTTCTTATCCTTAAATACATGGATGAAGGAATGCTTAACATCAGACATACCAATCATATGCATTAATTCAGAGAATGCTAAAGTGATGAATGCCATAGTTCTAGCCTGAGCCAAAATGCCAGCATTTTCCTTAGCACTATATAGAGCTTTTACATTTCCACCATATGCCTGTAATAAATCCTGATTCATTAATGCAGGCATGAAATATGCAATAATAACAGAAATGGACAATATTGCACCATATAGTAATGTTGTAAGCATACCACCATTAGCGAAGATTCCTTCGTGTGGGTTTCTTGGCTTTTCATTCATTAATCCATCTTCCTTTGGCTGCATACCAAGTGCAACTGCAGGAAGGGAATCTGTTACTAGGTTAACCCATAGTAAATGGATTGCAATTAAAGGAGCAGGCATACCAACTAAAATTAATACAAACATCATAATAACTTCTGCAATATTTGAAGATAATAAGAATAATACTGTCTTTCTAATATTCGAATAAATACATCTACCCTCTTCAACTGCCTTTTCAATAGATGCAAAGTTATCATCCGTTAATACCATATCTGCTGCACCCTTAGCAACATCAGTACCAGTAATACCCATTGCAATACCAATGTCTGCAGCTTTTAGTGATGGAGCATCATTAACACCATCACCTGTCATTGCAGCAATATGACCATTGGCCTTAAATGCTTTAACAATAGAAACTTTATTTTCTGGTGATACTCTAGCGAAGACTCTTGCAGTTTCAACGCATTTCTTTAGCTCCTCTTCGCTCATATTATCAACATCCTCGCCAGTATAGCACTGGCTAATGTCTTCTGCAATACCTAATTCTTTTGCGATTGCAAATGCAGTATCCTTATGATCTCCTGTAATCATTACTGTAGTAATGCCTGCAGTTTTAAACTTAGCTACTGCATCCTTTGCCTCAGGACGAGCTGGGTCAATCATTGCAACCATACCAACATAGCATAATTGATCTTCTTCTATATCATCCTTATAGCGATAAGCTAAGGCTAATACTCTTAATGCCTTATCTGCAAAATATTGATTCTTTTCATAAATAGCCTTTATATCAGAATCATTAATATCTCTTTCCTTACCATTATCTAAAATCTTTGTTGCACGCTTTGTAATAGAATCTAATGCTCCCTTTGTAAACACAATGGATTTACCTTCATATTCATGACGTGTAGACATTAGCTTTCTTACAGAATCGAATGGTAATTCCTCTACTCTAGGATAATCAGCCTCAAGCTTGGATTTATGTAAATTAAAATCGTTCGCAAATACTACAAGCGCAATTTCGGTAGGGTCTCCATATAAGCCCTCATCTACAGTTGCGTTAGAGCATAAAGACATTCCTTTAGCAAGTAATACTAAATTCTTATCTGTATGTCCTTCCTTAAAATCTTCTCTTTTATAAAGAATACCAGGAACATATGCTTCTAATACAGTCATCTTATTTTGTGTTAATGTACCAGTCTTATCACTACATACAACACTTACAGAACCTAATGTTTCAACAGAAGGCAGTTTTCTTACAATAGTATTTGCCTTAACCATTCTTTGAACACCTAAGGATAATACAATTGTAACTACTGCAGCAAGTCCTTCTGGGATTGCAGCTACTGCTAAAGAAATTGCAGATAATACTGCTTCAATATATGCCTCAATCTCAGAACCAGATCCATCAATAAAAATCCAAATAATTTCAACAATTAATACAAGGGCAACTACAGCTAGTGTAATTAAGCCTAAAATCTTAGAAAGATTTGCTAAAACCTTCTGTAAAGGAGTCATCTCCTCCTTCTTTTCAGTTAAGCCTTCTGCAATCTTACCAATTTCAGTTGCCATACCTGTTGATGCAACAACACCAATTCCTCTACCATAGGCTACTGTTGTTGACATAAAACAAAGGTTTGCTTTATCGCCTAGAGGTACAGAATCAGTAAATACAACATCTGCATCTTTTTCTGCAGGAACAGATTCACCAGTTAAAGAGGATTCATTTACCTTAAGGTTTACTGCCTCAATTAATCTTAAATCTGCACCAATGGTATCTCCTTCTTCAATGACTACAACGTCCCCTGGAACTAATAAAGAGGATTTAATCTTAAATCTTTTGCCACCTCTAATGACAGTAGATTCCGGACTAGACATCTTCTTTAATGCCTCTAAAGATGTTTCTGCTTTAATCTCTTGAATAGTACCAATAATGGCATTCATTAATATTACTAATAGGATAATAATAACATCTGGCCAATCTCCTGTTTCAAAGAAATTGAATGCCTCTCCTGCCTTTAATACCTTAACTGTTTCATATATAGATACACCAATCGTAACAGCAATTGCTGCAAATAATACATAAATCATAGGGTCCATTAATTGAGATATAAAAATCTTAAAAGGACCATCCTTTTTCTTTTCCTTTAAGGCATTTTCACCATATTTTTCTAATCTTTTTTTAGCCTCTTCTTCTGATAGACCATTTTCAATATTTGTTGATAAAGTATTTAATACTTCTTCTTTATTCAAACATTCAAATAACTTTTTCTCTTCCATAGCCTTCGCCTTCCTTTTTACTTGCCCTTATTCGATAAGGCAAGCTCTAATATTTTAACACAAAGCATATCAAAGGACATGCCTGTTTCCTTAGCGGATGATGCAAACCTAGAATCATCTGTGATTTCTGGTAAGGAATCCACCTCAAGACATACATATGTACCATCACTTCTTATGATAAAATCTGCCATAGAATAATCCCTCATGCCTAAACAATATGCAGCCTTTTCGGCTTGATTAGATAATTCCTTAACAAATCTATTGGAATACTTTTTATTAAAGTTTTCAACAATTTTACCATCTAGTGCTAAATCTGTTTTATCGTCTAATGTATTTAATGCAGCACTTTCGTAAATAGGAAGTGCCTTACCATTAATTGTTGAAACACTAAACTGTCTACCAGAAACATATTCCTCAACTAATATCTCCTGTGCCCAGCGGTAAGCATCCTTAATCGCTTTTTGGAAGGAAGCCTTATTCATTACAACACTAACACCAAGTCCAATTCCACCATTACATGGCTTAACAACAACAGGATAATTCATATTCTTTTCTTCTGGTTCTATAATATTTTCACCTTTTTTAATTAAATAACCCTTAGGTACTGGAATACCATTACTTCTTAAAATCTCTTTAGCTACATATTTATTTGTAGATATTGCGCTTGAGAAATAATCACATCCAGTATAATCAATATCTAATAAATCAAAGGTAGCTTGAAGCTTACCATTTTCTGCATCTCCACCAAGTAAAGCTAGGAAAACCACATCAGCCTTTTTACAAATTTGAAGTACATTTGGACCAAAATAAGATCCACTTTGATCCTTTCTTCTTTTTTTAACTGCCCATAAATCTGGTATTTCATTTGTAAATTCATCAATCTTTAAGGAATACTTATCTGGATCATCAAAAGGATCATCAATAATCTCCTCTTCCTCTCCATATCCCATAAATGAATCAAGTAAGATTACATTATAATCATGGAATTTTAATGCATCAGAAACTAAAATACCACTTTTAATAGAAACATTTCTTTGAGTGGATAATCCTCCACATAAAACAACAATATTTAAATCTGTAGGTAGTGTATATTCTGCTTCCTCTTCGATTTCCTTTTCTAAGACTATATCTGAACCATCTAAATTCAATTTTAATGTCTTTAGGGTTTCCTTTGTCATAGAAACAATTAATAATATGCCCTTAACCTGCTCCTTTGTTAATTCAACACCATATTTCTTTTTCGCAACAGATTGAATAATCTTTGTTACAACACCAGATACATGTAAGGCTAAGAAATTTGAAAGATTTACAATAGTATCTAGCTTCTTAGATAAGACAATTTCTCCCATCATATCAATCATATTAGAAAAATCATCCATACCAAAGTGTCTCATAATATCCTTTAAAGCTGGTAGGAACGCTTTGTTTTCGGCAGAGAATTTAATAACAAAGGCTAATAGGAATGCAGTATTATTTGAATATTTTTCATCCTTAACTAAATCACAAACAAAGGAAATATAATCTGTTACTGTATTTTCCTCACTTGCGCCAATAGAAAATGCCTTCTCAACTAAAACACCAACAAGCTGAGCTGTTTCATTTCTTTCTTTATCAGAAAAATCACTTCTAGACATAGAATTAATAAATTGGTCTAATATCTGCATCTCAGGAGCTTGACCTGCAGAATTAATACGGATATTATACTTTCCATCCTCTTCAAAATCAAAGAAGGTATTTGGGCAGTGTGCTTCTGCAAATCCACCTTTACCATAATCATATCCATGATAATATGTTCTATTACCAATATCATTTAATAGAATATTTACATAATCATAATCTACATTATGGTTTTCAATTAATTCCTGTCTTTTTAAAATTCTATCCCTATAATGCTCAATAAATACATCACTAAAGCCTTGACCATCAAAGGATACACATCTATTCACTGTATCATTTAAAATTGTAATATATTTTGCCTTATTACCACCCTTAGAATGACCAATAACTGTAACAGTATATTTTTCAAGCTCTAGCTTGTCATATATTTGTTTATACCACTCTAATGCGTTAATTTGTTGCAAAGAATCAATTTGATTGGATGCGACAAAGTCATCCACCCATTCATTTAATGCAGTTCCACGGAAGGCAACTACAGCCTCTTTTGACTTTTCATTAATGAATACTGCAGATACTCCCTTTCCTCCGCCATAGGCAGTGTCCATATGAGTTTCCGCAATATAACAATCCATAATATTATGATGTCTTTTTGTAGCTAAGATTAAATTCTTAAAATCAAATCCAGTCATATAGGTTGCATATTCAAATTCCATATCGATTTTATCCATATCAACCTTAGCTAAAAATTCTTTCACGGTTAAACCCTTTGAATTAATAATTCCTGTAAAAGGAAAGGTTTCCTCAAAATAGGTCAAATTTTCAATTAACAATAACTCATCAATTTTAAATAAAGCCATAATACACCTCTTACTTCGTATAGAATGCAATAGAAACTATATTTTTTTGATTCTTTCTATCCTTAACATATTCATCAAAATAGGATATGTCCCTATTCATATCCTCTATATCTAACATAAAATAAACAACACAGCTACCATATAGCTTATTTTGCTTAAATATATCTTCAATCTTTGAACATGTATTTTGCATTTCCTCCTCAGAAGGAAATTCATCTATACCAATAAATACCTCTGTATTCCTAGATAGCCTTTCCATATTTAATAAATCCTCTAGGCTATCAATTCTATTAGATATTAAAAAAGGAAATACAGTATAAACTCTAGAAGAAATCTTTCTTGCCTTTAAGAGCCTTTCTACTCTTTTATCATATTCCTTTTCGAAAGGAACATCATAAAAATTATCACTAAATGTATCTTCTCCATTTTTCATTTGACATCTTAAGGTATAAGTAACATCACTACCAGATTCTACAAAATGAATCTCAGAATATGGAGTCTTTTTTGTTTGTGGTAAGAAGGATATCATTTCTAAATCATGATTCGGATATCTTACCTCTAAATACACGCTAGATTTACGAATCATATGTAATGCAGCCTCTTGATAATCAAATAGATTTCCTTCATCAATTCTATCATTGTCTATGTATGCGTATTTTAATAATTCCTTTTCTTTTTCTGTCAAATTAAATCTAGACATTAAAAATCCCTCCTCATACATAACTTTGTTATAGATTATAGCATTAAAATAAAGATTTTTAAAGAAAACAATTAATTCCTTTCTTTTATAAAAGAAAAGGATGCATATGCACCCTTATTCTCCAATTTTACCTTTGATATATGCTCTATACATATATTCAGGTCTTTTATATTCTGTTAATTGCTCAAGCTTATATTCTAATTCCTTATTTTCTTTAATTAAATTTGTAAAATATGGACTATAAATAGTACCACTACCCTTTTCAAATTCAGCTAATACATCCTTAACAGATTTTGGTCTTTTATAATTTCTACCAAATTTATCTGTTGCAGCATCTAGACAATCTGCAATAGTAATTAAATCAATAATGATTTTATATTTACTCTTTGTATTATCAAAATCAGCTGGATATCCACCTAAACCATTATACCATTTATGATGTCCTAAAATGATATCATGGTATTCTTCTAAGAGTGGATTTTCTCTTATGATATCTTTACCAAAGGTAGGGTGATTTCTTATACCCTTAAATTCCTCATCGGATAGCTTTCTTCTTTGCATATTAATGATATCCGTAATCATAGATTTACCAATATCATGTAATAATGCACCATTTTGAATAAATTCTAAAGGATTCTCCATTTTTGGTAATAAGGATTTATCCATATATTCATAAATGGTTTCTGCAATCTTCATAACCATTACAGAATGAATATAAGTTGGAGCCTGTCTTCTAATTAAATTATCAAATAGGCTTTGTTCTATTTCTTCCTTATTATCCTCAAAAGGTAGTGAAGATACTACAAAACCGGCAATAACCGTATTGATATATGGAGTCATTCTTTTTACCTTTGTTTTAGCCTCAATCTTTCTTACAAAGTTTTTGATTTCTCCATAATAATAGCCTACATTGGCATCTCCCTTTAAGGATAGACATTTCATTATTGTACCAATAATTTCAAAGGCTTCTGTAATTCTTTGATCATCAAGCTCTGTATCAAAGAAATGCTCCATCCTTGGCTTAAAGAAGGATTCTATGGAAGCTAATAGCTCCTCTTTTGTAATTTCTCCTCTTTCAAACATACATCTAGAATAAGCTAAAAATGGTACAACTGGAGTTTTATTTATATCCTCTTTATCCAAATATACTAAGGCTCTTTGATAGATTTCTTCCTTTAAAAATGGAGTTAAATCTGGATATCTTTCACTATAAATTAAAAATCCTCGTTTAATTTCATCTACAGTTTCTTTAACCTCTTCATTATCTCCATCTAAGGCTTGTACATCTTCTCTTTGCCATAATTCTTCTGCCTCAACCAAATAATCATATACCTCAGATGGACTAACGCCCACTAAATATTCACTTGCGACAATAATATTATAATAAGCAACAAAATAATTCCATCTTACTCTTGGACGCTCTACTTCCTTATAATGATCCTTAAGATTTAATATGGCTTTATATTGCTCCATATTGATTGGAATTGTTGGATCAAGCCTAGAAATATATTCATGGGATTCATATGCATGAATAGAATAAGAGACAATCATTCTTTCATAATTTTTAGTCTCTCCATAATATTCTTCCATTCTTTTTAAAATTGGAATCATTAATGGAGCATCATCAAATCCATCTAAATATAAATCATATAGGGCTTCGAATGCATCATCCATATCTTTTCCCATAACATTATTAATTTCTTTGGTAATTAAATCTAGAAGCCCATTACTTTTTTCATATAAAGTGCTTAATCTTTCCGCTCTTTTATGTAAGGTTTTTATCCATGAATCCATATCCATTTTTGTAAATAGGTCTTCATTTAGCCTTTCTGCTTCAATAATAGCTTCTTTATACTCTTTTATCGCTTCAGGGATGTTCATATTAACACCTCCGTTTATAAAATTTAATATAGAAAAACTGCTTATTTCAATTTACCATAGTTTTTTTAAAAATACAATTATGCTATACATAACATTCAATTTTTATTCTTCTTTAGCTTCTACTTCTTCCTTTTTCATTCGGTGCGTCTTACCATCACTACCTAAATAAGTGTTTTCTGCAGTATATGGCTTTAATTTGCCAGATTTAATCAAATCGACTACTACCTTAGCAATCTGTGGATCAAATTGTGTACCACTACAGCGCTCAAATTCACCTATAATCTTTTCCAGTGCGAATGGCTCTTTATAAACTCTTTTAGATGCCATCGCATCAAAACAGTCCGCACAACAAATAATTCTGGCTACATAAGGTATAAACTCTCCTCTTAAGCCCTCAGGATATCCTGAACCATCATATTTTTCATGATGGGATTTAGCTCCTTCAATAATTTGAGGAATCGTTGAAATACCATTTAATATCTTAGCTCCTCTTACGGTATGAGACTTCATTATTGCAAATTCCTCATCCGTTAATCTTCCTGGTTTATTTAAAATACTATCCGGAATTGCAATTTTACCAATATCATGAAGTAAGGCAATATAATAAATATTATCCACCTCATCATTAGATAGATGCAAGTGCTCAGCTATAATCTTAGAATAATAACCAACACGAATCGAGTGACCATTAGTATATTCATCCTTAGCATCGATTGTTCTTGCGATAGCTTGAATTGCTTCTAGAGTAATATTCTTTAATTGTAATTGTCTTCTTATGGAATTTCTTGTTTTTAATTTAATTAATAAAATGTTTAAAGCAACAATTAAGGCAACCGCAATAACTGCGATAATTACCCAAAACCATGCCTGTTCATAAACAAATTTATCTTTAACTAAATGAATATGAACCAAATTGGATGTTTGACCAAACTCATCTACAACATATACAGAAAAATCATAAGATCCACCATTTAGGTTTGTATAGAAAATAGATAAGCTATCCTCTTTCGCAATATTATAATCATTATCTACACCCTCAAGCTTGTAATAGATAGTATATCCTTTATTTGGTCTAAAGCCAAATACAGATAAATTAAAGGAAATACGATATGTATTTTTATCTACATGAATCTCATTACCATAATAACTTTTATCATCTAACTCTACAGAATTCACTGCCATTCTTATTGGAATAGATACATCCTGTGTTTGAATAAAGCTATATTCAAATACACCTGCAGCAGTTTGGAAATAATACTTTTGGCTTGCTTCATCAAAATATCCACTCGTATTTGCAATAATAGGCTGAAGTCCATTCGTTTTATCATAGAATTCATAATCTGTAATCTTATTTGTATCTAAGGAATCTACAATATATACCTGAGTTTGACTTCCAATTACATATTTATAATATTCATTACCATATCTATCCTGTAAGCGAACCTTAGATAATTCTACAATAGATCCCTTTACATATGGAATTTCTATTTCTTCATGGATATATTCTGATCCTTCTTTTTTTGTTCTAAATAGACGATCATTTAAATTATAGTAAATATAATCTCCATCTACTAAGAATTTAAGTCTATTTCCTTCGACCTCTGTCATAGTAGGAATGATAGAATATTCTTTAAAATCTTCAGTTATAGTAAAGATATTCTTTGTTGTATTAAATAAGATAGAGCCATCATTTGCTTTATTAATATAAAGTACATTACCAATATAATGGGCACTAAAATTTTCTCCATCAAATTTTGCAATTCCCTTATTATATCCAATAGCTAAATAGTTATCAAAGCTTCTTAAGCATCTCATCATATTTAATTGACTAATAACTACACCATTATAAAGATTTCCACCATTATGATTATCGATATAATCCACATCATAAATCTTAACATTTTTAGTTATAGGATCATATTCAATAAGCCCAATATAATATGAAGCAAAATAAATCTTATTATTAAACTCTTCTACATCTCTAAAATCAAAATAAGTTATACCATTTGCTTCTACATATTCTTTTACCTTATCCATTACTGGATTTGAATCTAATATTTTATTTGTTTTTGTATCATAAAAGAATACACCGGATGTAGAACATACATATAAAATATCATCAATCTTTTCTACAGCATATACATTTCTTTCGTTTTTTTGTAATGTAGATGCTAGATTTTGCCAAATTGGATCATCATAAAATAATTCAACTAATGCGTTCTTAGTAATATATGAAACACCAGATGTTCCAATATAATGAGAGGCTAACCAAAGGTTACCCTCATAGTCAATCATCAAATCAATGATTTGTTTTTTGTTTTCCAAATCACCAATTAATTTCATTTCCTTTGTATTTAAATTTAAATAATAAATACCATCTGCTTCACAAGCTATATATAATAATTTTTCATTAGAATCATAAAGTAATTTATTAATTTGATCATCTATTTTAAATGATTCTGTAAGCATTACATGATTAACTAAATCATATTGGCAGATTTCACCATCCGCTCTTGCGATATATAGGATATCCTCATAAATATAAGTATCCATTACATTTTCAAAATTACAAATCTGATTATTTAAAGAATCATAAAGCCCTGCACTAGTTTGATAATAATATGTATCTCTATTTTTGTCTGCATCAATCCTTATAACAGACATCCCCAATTGAGCCTCTGGCGTAGTAACGGTATCACTTTCAATATCATAAATTGCTACACCCTTTGTTTCAGAAGCAACATATAATTTTTTATTTACCTTATCAATTTCTAAATCATATAAAGAACCCAATTCAGTAGAAATTACATGGAAATGATTATTTGAATAAGAATATAAGCTTGTATATGTAAGAATATATAAGGTATTATCAATACTTGCTAAATCTCTAACATTAATAATTTCATAGTTTTTTCCATCTTCTTCAAATGACTTATAAACTTGAAATTCCTTAGAATCATACCTAGTTAAACCAGAATATTGTCCAATCCAAATAAAACCATCATCGGTTTGACATAATGCCTCCGCACCAGATACCTCTAAATCTACTAAGATTTCACTTTTATCTGAAGATACACTATCTGCATAAGCATCATAAGAAAAAAATGAAGCTAATCCAATTAAAACTATGAATAAAAGTAGATGTATTCTTTTTTTCACATTAATCACCCTTTTCATATAAATCAACCTTACGTTGTATTATAACATAATTATTGTCTATCGATTATAGGATAAAGAGAAAAACGGAAGTAATCCGTTTTCAGAGCATTAATTCTCTTCATCATCAAATGTTGTATATTGATGAATCTTATGAAGCTTTACACCAGCTTCTGGAATGTCTGGCGCAACCCAAGGACACTGGGCACCAACTTGGATATCATATAAAACAGATCCATCCGCTGCTTCTTTTATTTCATAAATATAGCCATAGGTCATTTCCCCATGAAACATGAATCTTACAAAATCACCCTTTTTAAAAATAGATTCAATAACCTTCTTCGGTGCTTTCTTTTTAAATGGCCACATATTTTAATCCTCCAATCGTATCCCTTATTCTTATTTTATTTGAAAAAGAACAAATAATCAAGAAATAAGGAGATTGCTTATTTCTTTGCAATCTCCTTATATGCTTCATAATATACTCTTTCTCTACCATATGTAGTTAAATATTTAAGCTTACTCTTTAATACCTCATCCTTTTCTATTAATCTTACAATATCTGGATTATATCTTGTAGATGCACCAACTATTAATTCAGTAAGCAGGGAATCAAAATCTTTTCCTATAGTATAATTTCTACCTAAGATATCTGTTGCAGCATCAATAGAGTCTGCAATAGATATAATATCTATCGCAATCTTATATTTGGATTTTGTATTATCGAAATCTATAGGATACCCCTTTTTTCCATCATACCATTTATGATGCCCAAGCATGATATCATAAAATGGTATAAAATCCTTATCTTCGCCTAAGAAATCTAAAGCTCTTTTTGGATGTAATCTTATACAATCAAATTCATCATCTGTAAGATGCCTACTTTGGGCATTAATTACTCCAACTGTTAAGCATTTACCTAAATCATGAATCATTGCGCCTATACCCATATAATCTAATATATCCGCTCCACCCATTCCTAAATCAAACAATGGATTTAAAATAGCTTTATTCATTCTTAATATTGCAAATGTTATTTCTTCACTAATTCTTTTTACCATAAGAGAATGAATATAGGTAATAGGCTGTCTTCTTATGATTAATCTTTGAATTAAATCAAGCTTTTCATCTAGTGTAGATACACATGGCAAGAAAGCTTTAAAGATATCCGAAGATACATCATCAAAATAGGATGTATAATCCTTATAATTTACATTGGAAATGTAATTTAATATAGGAGTTTCTATAGAAATAATATATTCCTTTTGTTTTTCTATTGGAATATTTCTTCTTTTTGTAATTTCAACTAAAGCGGATGCTACATCCATCCAATTACAAAAATCTAATATAGAATCTTCTGTACCTAAAAATGTTAAATTCATTTCTAAGTATTCTTTATTCATTTCCTCTAATAAAGAAAATAGTTCATTGATATCATATTCTTTATGATAATATCCTAAAATAATACTTACCACTCTTACAACATCACTAGATAAATCATCAAATGACTTCAAGCTTCTTTCAACTAAAGAAAAGAATTCATCTCTATATAAAGAATCCTCATCTATATATTTTGCAAAGCCATAACAGAATGCCTCTACAACATAAATAACCTCATCTTTTGAAGTCATATTATCTTTATCAAATTCCATAATATCTTTAGAGAAATAGAAATCTAACATCTCTTTATAATATATACAAGGAAATTTTTTATCTTCTTCTATTAAATCTGGTAGGGCACTTGTTAAATTATAATATCCAATAAATATACGAGCTCTTATTTCTGGCTTAAATTCTTTATAATAATCCTTTAAAGCAATAACCTTTAAGAAGGATGCCTTTGCCTTATCCATAAATGAAACATTACCCATTCTTAAATAATATTCCATTATTTCATATCCATAATTTAAATATAAAAATAATAATTTAGCTTTATTATTCTTATTTTCATAATAAGAAATTAGCTTTTCCATTATTGGAATAGTAAAGCCTGCATCATGAATTTCTTCATATTTAAATTCCTTTAAAGCCTCAAATAAAGATGATGCAGTATCTTCATCTAAAGAATCATCTAAAGAGGCTTTAATGAAGGCTATTTCTTGTTCATTTTCTATATAGATTTTTCTTATTTTTTCGCTTCTTTCCTTTAGCATTAAATTCCAATCATCAAAATCTAGGGATTGAAATAATAAATCATTTAATTTGGCATATTCATAAATATTCCTCTTTATTAAGCGAAATGATTCTTTTAAATCCTTCATAAAAAACCTCCTTCCTTTAAACAAAAAAACAGGAATTATTCCTGTTTTTAAGCTGTTTGTACCTTACCCTTTTTAGCTGTAAGAGTAATATCCTTCTTTAAAGAATCCATTAGCTCGGAAGCTTCCTCTGCCTCTTCCTCTTCTGTAGGAAGCTCAACAGTATCTAATATATCCTGTAAATGATATTCCTTCATTAAATACTTCTTTGTTTGGAATCCAATAATTACAGTTAATGAAGCATTCACTAAACCCTGAGTAACTGAATCAATTACAGTAGAAACCATAGAACCTAAAACAGGAACCTTATCTACAACATTGCCCATCTTCTTTACTACGCCTGTAGCGATAGCACTTGTTGCGTTACCTAAGCCATATGCAATTAATGCATCTGCAATAACACTTTGGTAGCACTTCATTAATTGAGTATCGGATGGACGGAAGCCATATAGATAAATTAAATCTTTAATTAAATTTAAATCATATGTAACAACAAATAATGTATCAATTTTTTCGGATTGAGATAATGCAGTTGTAACACCAACCTTAAATGCATGATCTCTAATCATTTTGTTTGCGGCTGCTTTAACATCAGTATCATAGGTTTCTGTTAAAGCCTTCTTTAATTCTTCATCATCATGTGTTTGACGTGCAATCGCAAGCTTACCAACATTTGCCTCACTATACCAAGTTACACCAGTAGTTTTTGCCTTTAAATCAATCATTTTATCAGCAATAGATTCTCTTAATGCTTTATTATATTTCTTTGCTTCTCTTGCGTTCCTTGAATCTACATTTGTAATAAAAGGCTTAGCCTCATGAATCTTATATAGTGGAATAACATATACACAAATAAAGATTAATAATGCAATAGGAATTGAAATATATAATGCTATATTATTCTTATCAAATGTTTCATAAACCTTAATTACAAAGGAGAATAAACAGAAAAATATAATAATACCAATTGCTGCCGCAAATATAAATAAGAATGTTTTTGCAACCTTCTCATTTACTGGTTTTGAATACTTCTTTTGATATTCTTCTAATGTTAATTTTCCAATTTCCTTTTTATTTTCTTTATCTTCCTTTAAGACTAATTCGTTCTTTGCCATAACATCACATCCAGTCGTCTTTTGAATACATTTATTTTACCATATTTTTTTGAAATATAAAACAATAAAAGAAAAAGCTAGAAACCTAGCTTATCCCTCTAATTGTTTAGATACATCATATGTGCCTGCAATAGGCGGATGTTCTCTATCTGTAATACGACGATTGAATTCCATTTTTTGTCTTCTTGCCTCTTCAGGTAACAAACCAAATGTATAAACTCCATCTTCAATTTTACTATATGATGTCTTAATGTCACCAAAATCTATATTCTTATGGTTATTCATGTTCTCAACCAGAATCTGCTTATGCTCTCCATTATCTACAATTAGTACCTGGAAAGGTGGTTTTACCTCAGGTATTAAAACTAAAAAGCCCTGGTCGGTTACATAAGTTTCGCATCCTTCTACATAATTATATGTTTCAATTACTGGTGCTTCTTCTTGGACATCTTCCTTTTTCTTTTTAAATCTATCAAAAAGTCCCATATGTAATCACCTTCTTCACAAAACGTATATCTTCATTAATATTATAACTCTTTTTTTAATAAAAAATAAAGATTTTTTATGGTTTTCCTAAAAATTTTCGTAAAAAGAGTTACATTTTTTACAATACCACCCTAATTCTAGGGTATTTTGTATTATAACATAGATATTGTTCGATTTAAAGTTATTTTTGTAATATATGGCCTATAAATGAAAAGAGCCGGTAAATCCGGCTCCATTCCTATTAAAAGTCTTCTATAATCAATTTATCCTTTTGTGGTAAATAAACCTTACCCTGATATAAGAATAATCTTGTTTCGCCTTCTGTTTCGATACTCTTATATTCCTCTATAACTGTACTAGAATTTACATCTACAATAAATATTTTATATAGGGTTCTATTCATTGGTGCACCAACATAGAAATACTCATTATCTAGATAAAAGAACATTGCGTGTGGATTTACGGCATAATCACAAATACCGCTATATACCCAATTGGAACCATCATAATACCTATAATTTACTTGTTCTCCATCCAAAAGTAAATAGTCGCTACCTACTTGAGTGTTTTCTTTATCATTTAAGTAAATAGAATACTTAATTTGATTACTAATATAGCCTGCACCAAATAGATACTCTGTATCATTTATCATAAATGCTTTTAAATAAGAAGAATATCCTTCTACATGTAATGCATCCACAATAATAGGATTTTTAGAGTCTGTTAAATCTATTTCATATAAAGGATCTGTTGTTCTAAATGTTACGATAAAGCAATATAAATCCTTAAATGTTACAGATTTTACTCTTTCACCTACAAGTCCAATTCCTTCTTTTAGACAAGACAATGTAGATAATTCCTTTAAATCAAAAATAGTTAATTCATTTCTGACATATCCTTCTATACTCGAATCATTTAATGTAGATACTACTCTTAATGTATCTTGATAGATATCTATAGAATATTGATCTAAAATAGTACCTTCAACAACAAATACTCCAATAGGCTCTAAATCTATATTGAATACAGAATTTAATGTTACTGTCTTACATAAAGAATTTGAATATGCCTGATTAGAAAGAACCATATAATTTTGATTCATATATATTATTCCATCATATCCTGATGCAAATTCTACTTCTTTTTCTTCTAGTGTATCTAAATTGATTTTCTCTAAGGAATAAATAAATGAAATGCTTGTCAATTTATCATAATATATTTTATCTGATTCTATCTCATCATTATATACATCTATAAATTGTCTCGCTATTACATATAAGGTATTATCAATGATTCTTGATTCAACAAGATGATAATGCTTATGAATTTCTTCTTTTAATTCTCCATCAAAGGTATAAATATATAAATCATTATAATTATATATAATTACTCGATTGTTATATATTTGCATTTTCTCATAGATATGAGCTCCCTTAGTGAATACTACTTTATTCACTAATTGATTACCTGATAAATCATAAATATATAAATATCCTGCATATAAATAATAACAATATTTGCCATCAAATTTCGCAATATCAGCTTCGATAACGCCTTCTTCTTGATTATTTGTTTCATATGAGGTTGCAAGATCTTTAGACCCCGGAGCAACTGCAGTAGTTTCTACATCAATAGGAACAGTTGCTGATATTTGTGTACTTCTTTCATAACTAATATAGCCCTTTAAATCACTAAATGATATAGATGATAGTTCTCTATAATTTTCATCTTGTGCTATATCTTGCTTTTCATAAGAAACTGGTTTAGATACTCCATAGCGAATACCAAAGACTATAGCTATTGCTATACAAGCAAGGGATAAAGCATATACTGGTATTAAGCGTATAGCCATTCTTTTTCTTTTGGATTTTACTACCAAAGAATCATCACTATTATAATTTTCATTAAATTCCTTTTTTAATTTTTTATTAAATTCATTTAACTTCATAATCCTTAAGCTCCTTTCTTAAAATCTCTTTTGCTTCATAATAATACTTATTAACTAAACTTACATCGATGCCTAATGAGGTGGAAACTTTCTTTGATGAATATCCTACTAAAACCTTTAATAGAAAAACTTCTCTTAAATTTGGCTCTAACTTATTGATCACGTAAGTTAGGCATGGACTTATAGAATTATCTGGAATTATATCTGTTGTATCCATTAGAACTTCTTTTTTCTTTTTCAAATAATCTAATGCTTTATTTTTAGCTACAGTATATATCCATGCAGAAAATGAATGAGAATTATAAGATTCCTTTTTCTCTACAAATGTTAAATAGGTATCCTGAATTAAATCTAAGACAGTATCTTTATCCGTAATATAATTTAAAATTGCTGATTTAACTAATGGTAAAGTTTCTTTATAAATCTTATCAAAGCTCTTTTCATTCCCCGCTTTATAATCTACAACGAGCTTTTCTAAATTCATCTTTCGTTTCCTCCACATTAATATTAACGAGTAACTAATCAATTTTTAAAAGAAATTTTAAAAAAATTGCTCACAAGTTATATTATATAGATTTCTTGTCAAAAGAAAAGGCAAGCTTTTTTGCTTGCCTATTACATTATTATCCATTATAGCTATAGGATGAACCATTAGCTGTAAAGCCTGTTGTTGTTACAGATAAGGATAAATTTGAAGTTTGTTTACCACTATTATTATTGAAAATAATCATATCATATTCTGTTAAATTAACTGTAACTGAATAAACTTGATATCCACCATCTGTGCCAATAGACTCTAATTTTACTCCTGGCCATTCAGCATTCTTATTTCCTGATGCATTATTCCATAAATATACATACACACTATCCCAATTATCTGTATTCTTAAAATATACAGTAATTTCACTTGTATTTATATCTACATATGGAGAATATGTATATGCTGAACCATCAAAAGTAAATCCTTTAGTTTCACTTGTTAATTCTAAATCTGAAGTTTGGCCACCATTGTTATTATTAAAGATGATATGATCATATACCTGATAATCTACATCAAAGGAATATGCAAAATTACCATCTTTATCCTTACCAACATATGTAGCTAATGTACCTGGCCATGAATTATTAGTTCCAGTTGTATTATTCCATACATATGCATAAACATTATCCCAATTATAATCATTCTTAAAATATACTGTGATTACAGTTGAATCATCAATAGGATCAATTACATCTCCACCATCATATGGTTCAAAATCATAGAATAAACCATCAAAAGTAAAGCCTAAGGTTTCAGAATCTAGCATTAAATCATTTGTCTTAGCATTTCCACCATTATTAAAGATAATCATGTCAAATTGATCTAAATCAACATCTACAGAACAAGCCATAAAGCCATCTTTATCTTTATTTAGAGTTTCAACCTTTACACCAGGCCAATTAGCGTTTGCCTTATTTGAGCCATTACGCCATGTATATACATAAACACTATCCCAATTATAATCATTCTTAAAATCTACTGTAATTACGTTTGAATTGTCTATTGGATCAATTTCTCCACCATCATATGGTTCAAAATCAGACTCAAGAACCTTATAGCAATTAATACCCTTTTCAGATAGAGTATACTGCTTGGATGCAGCAACTAAAATATCTTCTGTTTGATTGTTACCATCATTAAAGATGATATGATCATAGGAATCCATATCAAATTCATATACGTAACAAGTATTTCCATTCTTATCTAATACAGTATCTGTTAATGCTAATCCAGGCCAGCTAGCATTCTTATTTCCACCCTTCCATGCATAAGCATTAACTGTAGACCAATTCATTGTATTTGTGAAATATAATGTCACCGTGCCAACTGGATTAAATCTTGTATAGGTATAAGTCTTTGTACAATCCACACCATCAACACTAGTTACTGTAACAACTACAGTAATTGTTTGACCTTCTTGAATTCCATTTACATAAACATATGCAGATTCAGCAGTTGATTGAACCTTATCAGTACCAACTACTACACTTGAAGATACTGCATTTTTAAATGTATAAGTTACAGATAAATAATCCTCAGTAATATATCCAGAAGCTAAGGATGCAGTAATGGATGGTGTCTTATTTTCAAAATGATTATAAACTACTGCAACACCAGATTCTCCAATATTACCATTAATTGTGCCATTAGATACGATAAATGTATTACCAGTTACACAATCGGTATATGTACCATCTGCCAAATGGTAAGCAGGTACCTGGCATCCACCAGCATTACCAACAATTACAATACCATTATTCTGAGAATAAGAATCAACAAATCTTTCAGTAATTGTATATCCATTTGCATCATAGCAAGCCTCATCAGCATCTGCCTTAGCATAGAAATTATGGAATTTATTTACTGCCCCAATTTCAGGGTATGACCAACCATTTAAGCAAGCAACACTACCTAAAACGGAAGTTTCATAATCTTCAAATCTTGCACAATATAATGTTGCAAAATCCTTTCTAGAAGCTAAAATAGCATAAGATTTATTAATAACCTCTACACTCTTATTATGAGTATCCTGAGTACCCATATAGTTATCATGGGATTCAGCCCATGTTACCATATGCTCCTTGTAATCAGCATAATTATTGCCATCGGCACCATTAAAGCTAGAGTGACCAGAACCACCATTTTCAACAATATTATGACCCATTCCAGAATCTGTAATAGCCACATTATTATTTGTATACCAAGATAGGCTTCTACCAATACCTGGTCTATTTAAAATCTCTCCGTATGCATATAATTCTCTACCTGCATTTCTAGCAGCTGTTTCAGCTCTATCCATAACATAAGGCCAAAAATCACTCGATATAGAATCCCACTGTGTTTCAATATGCTTAGCTGCATCAAATCTAAATCCATCAACACCATAACTGATTAATTCCTCTAGATAATCCGCAACAGCATCTTGTACTACTGGATCTGATGTATCAAGATCCATCATACCAATATTACCCTGTGTAACATTACCAGGCTCATCATTATCTTGAATTAAATAAGGATGGAACTTTAATGTATCTTTATAATAATATGTATCAATTACAGGTGTTGTTGAAGCATTTGCAGCACCAGGAGTAGTTGTTCCTCCTCCATATGCCCATACTTCACCAGTATATGGAATATATCCACCATCTTCTACACTTGTAGACATACCTGCGATTTCCCATTCATAATAATATGCACGCTCGCATAAGGAATCAGAAACCCATTGGTTACCTAAGTGGTTTGCAACAACGTCAACTAATACCTTAACGCCATAGGAATGTGCCATTTGACACATAGCTTTAAATTCTTCTGGCGTACCAAGTGCATTATCACCAGTATCATCAATGGTGAAGGCAGCTGGTTGGTAATATGCCCACCAAGAACCCTTCGCAGTTTGGCCAAGTGTAGCTTCCTTACATACCTGTACAGGTGATGTTTGAATCGCTGTAAAACCTTGATCTGCAATTTTTGGTAAATACTCCATGATTTCATTATAGCTCCAACAGAAGCACTGCAATATTTGACCATCTTGTACATTATCTGCAAAAACTGATGTATCTACCGATGTTGTTGAAGATAATTCACTATCCCCGTCTGTCGTCTTCTCTTTACTCTCTAAACTTCCAGGGATAAAGGCAATTGCACAAATTGCAATTATAGCAATGCTCATGAAACCAATAATCACTTTAAGAATAAAACTCTTCGCTTTATACATGATTTTGCTCTCCTTATTTATATTTATATAAAACCGAATAACTACATTATTAAGTATATCATTAACGAAAAAAAACGCAAAATACCTAAACAAACTCGAAAAAAATCCTCATTTTAAAAATGAAAAATTCTCAATTTTTTCGTAATAAAAGAATTTTTTAGAGAAGATAAACATTTTTAATCTTTTTGTCTAATTTCTTTTTGAATAACATATGATAAAAAGGTTATATTCTTCCGTTTCGAAAATTTACTTATTCATTTCGCTAGTATCGTTATTTTAGAAAACGTTTCCAAGTAAAAAGAAAATTAAAAGGGCTATCTTTAGCCCTCAATTTTTGTTTCTTTTTTGCTTCGTTTATATATAGGAAGTAGCATTCTTGTTTCAGCTTTATATTCATCAAAGCCTTCTTTTCTTTCTCTTTGATGGTTTTCTGCCATAGGAATAGATATAAAGGTAAACATTAATGTATTTACTAATGCACCAAACATTAGCCAATAATTTTTTCCAAGCGCGAAAATAGATAAAGCTGCAATATTCCACCACATTAAAATTTCTCCTAAGTAATTCGGATGCCTAGAATATTTCCATAAGCCATTTCTAATAAATACAGAATTTCTATTCTTTCTAAATTTATGCATTTCTAAATCTGCAAGGCCTTGCATAGAAAAGGATAATACTGCAAGAATGAAGAATATCACAACACCTATATTCATAGAGACATCATAATTAAATATAAATGCGATAGGTAAAATACATAAATATACTACTAGTGTTGGGAATAAATGGATTCCTAAGAAATTAATAATTGGATAAAATGCTTTTGTCTTTTCCTTTAGCATTCTATATCTCCAATCCTCCCAGGATAGATTATCGAATGTATATATCCAATTTATAGTTAATCTTAAACCCCAGCCTAATACTGCAATAGATGCTAAAAGCCTTACTACATTCATTTCCTTTGTAAACATATAAAATAGTACTACTACCATAGGTAATACACTCCAATATGCATCATAGCAGGATGCATTTTTAAGTATTAGACTAAAAATAAATACTACTACTGTGCCTACAATATCTGCAAACAATAGCTTAAAATAAAACTCTAGTGGGATATAGATATAAGTAAAATATCCTAATACTCCCGCAAGAATATATATTCCAAGAATAATGAGTAAGCTTAATGCTTTACTTTGTTTCATATAAATATCCTCTTTTATCGTATTCTTCTATCATATTATCATATTGCGACATAAAAAGAAAAGGATAGACTGTAAGGCGTTACAATCTATCCCAATATTGTAAATTCTATTTTTTAAATGGAGTTAAATCTAATGTAGCAAAATAATCACTTGGAGTTTCTGCTCTTCTTATTAATTTAACCTCTCCATTTTCCTTTAATAATAATTCAGCACTCTTAAGCTTTCCATTATAGTTATATCCCATAGAAAAGCCATGTGCACCTGTATCATGAATAGCTAAATAATCACCAATTTCAATTTTAGGTAGCATACGATCAATTGCAAATTTATCATTATTTTCGCATAATCCACCAGTTACATCATACTTATATTTAGCCTCTTCATTTTCCTTGCCTAAAACAGTAATATGATGATATGCACCATACATTGCAGGTCTCATTAGATTTACAGCACAAGCATCAAGACCAATATATTCCTTCCAAATGTGCTTTTCATGAATAACCTTACTAATTAAATGACCATAAGGTGCAAGCATAAATCTACCAAGCTCTGTAAAGATTTTAACATCATCCATACCCTCTTTAGTTAAGATTTCTTCATATGCCCTTCTTACACCCTCTCCAATGATTTCAATATCATTTTTAGGTTCAGTAGGCTTATAATCTACACCAACTCCACCAGATAGATTTATAAAAGCAATATGACAATCACATTCCTTATGTAATTCTACAGCAAGCTCAAATAAGATTCTTGCAAGCTTTGGATAATATCCATTATCCTTTGTATTAGAAGCTAAGAAGGAATGAATACCAAAATGCTTAACACCATAGGATTTAAGCTTTAAAATAGCTTCCTTCATTTGTTCTTTTGTTAAGCCATATTTTGCATCCTTAGGAGTATCCATTATTTCATTATTTAATGTGAAATCTCCACCTGGATTATATCTTAAGCACATGGTTTCTTTAAAATCTGCAATATCCTTATAAAAATCAATTAATGTAATATCATCAAAATTGATATAAGCATCTAGCTTTGCAGCAAGGAGGAAATCCTCTTTTGGAGTTACATTAGATGAAAACATAATTTCATCCTTTTTAAATCCAACCATATCCGATA
Organism: Anaeroplasma bactoclasticum; assembly: GCF_003550015.1. Taxonomy (GTDB): domain Bacteria; phylum Bacillota_I; class Bacilli_A; order Acholeplasmatales; family Anaeroplasmataceae; genus Anaeroplasma; species Anaeroplasma bactoclasticum. The sequence goes on along the minus strand of NZ_QXEV01000001.1, from coordinate 132,904 downwards.
GCATTAATTCTGTTAAGGATGAGCAATCTACTCCACAGCCTTCTTCCTTTAATATTTGTAAAATATAAGGATTAGGAGTAGCTTTAACTGCAAAATATTCCTTAAAGCCTTTATTCCAGCTAAAGGCTTTTTTTAATTTCCTTGCGTTTTCTCTTATGCCCTTTTCATCATAAATATGGAAAGGGGTAGGATATGTTTTTACAATTTCTTCAATTTGTTCTTTTGTAACAAAAGCCTTCTTTTCCATTTTATTCCTTTCTATATTTATTAATAATTTCTAAAGCACAATCCTTACCATCCGCAATTGCAACAACAACTAAGGATTGACCATTTTTCATATCTCCACAAACAGATATTTTATCATCATATGTAAAATTATTTAAGATTACTTTATTACGATTAGATTTTAAATTGTAATGTTCTAAATCAGAATCTAATGTACCTAAAAAGCCCATCGCAATGATTAAAGTATCACAAGAAACTTCTTCTTTCGTATTTGGAATATCTTCAAATTTACCATTTACAAATTTTACTTGCTTAATCTTAAGAGCCTTAACATTTCCATTTTCATCTTTAATAACTTCATCAATGGTTGTAGAGAATCTTCTAACCTCGGTATTATAAATTGTATTACACTCTAATACTCCATAATCTGTTTTCTTTTTATTTGGATAATTTGGCCATGGAAGTGTATTTTCAAGTGGTGGCTCTGGCATAATTTCTAAATCCAGTACAGATTTAGCATTTTCTCTTACTGCAGTGCCTAAGCAGTCGTTTGCAGTATCACCACCACCAACTACAACTACATTTTTACCTTCTAGGTTATATGTAAATGGCTTTTTATCTAATAAATTCTTTGTTGTCTCATGTAAGAAATCTACAGCATATAAAATGCCTTTGGCATCACTACCCTTAGCCATTAATGGTCTTGGCATAGATGTACCACACGCAAATACAATATGATCATAATCTTGTATTAGCTTTTCCATTGGTAGATCATAACCAATCTTTGTATTTTTTACAAATATGATGCCTTCTTCCTTTAGAAGATTGATTCTTCTTTCAATGACATCCTTTTCAAGCTTCATATTTGGAATACCATACATTAAAAGTCCACCAAAGCGATCATTCTTTTCATAAATAGTAACTAAAAAGCCTTCATCATTTAGCTTTTTAGCACAGGATAATCCTGCAGGACCAGAACCAATAATAGCCACCTTAAGTCCATTTCTTTTAATCTTTTTATTTGGATGAATCCAACCATTTTTATAGGCTTCTTCAATTAAGAATAGCTCGTTAGCTTTTACACCAACAGACAATCCATGAATAGAGCATGAGCAGCATGCCTCACAAAGTGCAGGGCATACATTACCAGTAAACTCTGGGAATGGAGCTGTCTTTTCTAATCTTTTATAGGCTTCCTCATATAAGCCTAAATAGATTAAATGATTCCATTCAGGAATTAAATTCGATAAAGGACAACCAACATTTCTTCCATTAACCTTCATTGCAGACTGACAGAATGGGACTCCACAATTCATACATCTTGATGCTTGTTCTTGTTGTGTTTTTAAATCAAATGGAATATGGAAATCATCAAAATTCTTGATTCTTTCTGATATTAAAATTTCTTCTTTATTTAATCGATTAAATTCAATAAATCCTGTTGGCTTTCCCATTATTTTCCCTCCATAAATTTATTAAACGCATCAAGTTCTGGAGAATTAGAGCCATTCTTCTTATAATAACTAATTAATTCAATAATCTTAGCATAATCCTTTGGTAATACCTTTAAGAAGTCTTCCTTCTTAAAGTTTTTCAAAATACTCTTTACATAAGAAGAATCTGTATGAAGGATATGCTCAGCTAAAATTTCCTTTAGCTTAGCTTCATCTTCATCATTTAATTCTAATATAGATACAAGCTCATCATTGATATTCTTTTTATTATCAACACCATAAATATATGCAGTACCACCACTCATACCTGCAGCAAAATTCTTACCAATTTTACCAAGTACAACAGCAGTTCCACCTGTCATATATTCACATCCATGCTGTCCACAGCCTAGTGCTACAACTAAGGCTCCTGAGTTTCTTACAGCAAATCGTTCGCCAACGATTCCCTCTAAGAAGCATTTACCCTCTGTTGCGCCATATAGTGCAACATTACCACAAATAATATTTTCTTCTGGCTTAATCTTAGATTTTTGGCTTGGAATTACACAAAGCTTACCACCACATAAGGATTTACCAAAATAATCGTTGGCATCTCCATGAACTGTAATATTTACACCATGAGTTAATAAGCAGCCAAAGGAGTTACCTGCATTACCATAAGCATGGATAATAATAGAATCCTCCTTTAAGCCCTTTTCTCCATAAATCTTTGTGATTTCATTAGAAAGCATGGTACCAAAGGAACGGTTAATATTGGATACTTCAATATCTAATCTCTTGCTTAAGCCACCAGCTATAGCATTCTTACATAATGGCAATAATGTTCTATAATCTAAAGTATTGATTAAATCAATTGGCTTATATGCCTTAAATATACTATCCTTATTTACAACCTCAGCATTGAATAATAGCTTAGATAAATCAATTCTATTCTTATATTCCTCTTCTAAAGATAATAATTCTGTATGACCAACCATTTCATCGATAGTTCTAAAGCCAAGTAGAGCCATATATTCTCTTAATTCACTTGCGATAAATCTCATGAAATTCATGACATATTCAGGCTTACCAGTAAAGTTCTTTCTTAATCTTTCATCCTGTGTTGCAACACCTACAGGGCATGTATTTAAATTACAAACTCTCATCATAATACAGCCCATCGCAATTAATGGTCCTGTCGCAAAGCCAAATTCCTCAGCACCAAGTAAGATTGCACAAGCTAAATCCTTACCAGTTAGAATTTTACCATCTGTTTCAAGTCTAACTCTATCTCTTAAGCCATTCATAACTAATGTTTGATGAACCTCAGAAATACCAATCTCCCAAGGAATACCTGCATTATAAATAGATGTTCTAGGTGCAGCACCTGTACCACCATCATAACCAGAAATTAAGATTGTATTCGCACCAGCCTTTACTACACCTGCAGCAATAGTACCAACACCAGATTCCGCAACAAGCTTAACAGAAATTCTTGCAGTTCTATTCGCATTCTTTAAATCGAAAATTAGCTGTGCTAAATCCTCAATAGAATAAATATCATGATGTGGTGGTGGTGATATTAAGGATACACCAGGAGTTGAATGTCTTGCCTTAGCAATCCAAGGGAATACCTTTGCACCAGGTAATTGTCCACCCTCACCAGGCTTTGCACCCTGTGCCATCTTAATTTGAATTTCAATTGCGTTTGTCAAATACTCAATTGTAACACCAAATCTACCACTGGCAACCTGCTTAATTGCAGAGCATTTGGAATCTCCATTTTCTAATTTTTGATATCTTTCTCTTTCCTCTCCACCTTCACCAGTATTGGATTTAGCATGAAGACGGTTCATCGCAATAGCCATACATTCATGGGCTTCCTTTGAAATAGAGCCATAAGACATTGCGCCGGTTTTAAATCTTTTAACAATACTATCTACACCTTCAACCTCATCAATAGAAATTGAATTTCTATAATTAAGCTTTAGGATATTTCTAATATTGATAACCTTAGAATCAATTAACTTAGTAAATTCCTTATATTCTTTATAATCTCCACTTCTACATGCACTTTGTAAATGCATAATTGTAAGCGGATCATAAATATGATCTATTTGTTTTTTTCTATAGCCATGTAAGCCTAAGGAATCTAGAGTATCATCCTTATGGCTTAATGCCTTTTTATATAACTTTATTGCGTTTTCTTCAATTTCTTTAATACCAATACCACCAATAGAGGATGGAGTATTTGTAAAATACTTTTCGATAATATCATCATTTAATCCTAGACACTCAAAAATCTGAGAGCCATTATAGGATTGAATTGTAGATATACCCATTTTAGCGATAATTTTAGTAATAGAATGCATTACACCATTCTTATAATTAGCTAATGCTTCTTCTAAAGAAATCTTTAAATATCCTCTATTTAAATAATATTCAATAGTTTCATATACTAAATAAGGATAAATCGCATTTACACCAAAGCCAATTAAGCATGCATAATGATGAATATCTCTTGGCTCTGCAGCTTCTAACACTAAAGAAACATGTGTTCTTCTTGATGTTTTTGTTAAATGCTGATGCACTCCACTTGCTACAAGTAAAGATGGAATTTGAATTCCATTTTGATTTCTATCAGAAAGAATAATAATAGATGCACCAGAATCAATTTTAATATCACATTCATTAAAAATTCTTTCTAATGCCTCTTCCATTGTTTCTCTTTCGTAATCATAACAAATAGAAACAATTTCTGTTTTTATTCCTTTAGAATACAAATTCTTAATTTTATAGAATTCTTCACTAGATAATATTGGATAATCAATTCTTACTCGTTCACTATTTTTACTATTTGGATTTAATAAGTTACCCTCACAACCCAAATAATTGAATGTTGCCATAACATTTTCTTCCCTGATAGAATCAATAGGTGGGTTTGTTACTTGAGCAAATCTTTGCTTAAAGAATTGGAATAAATTAAATTCATTCTTTAATAGTACAGCTAAAGGCATATCATTTCCCATGGATACAACCTTTTCTACACCCTTTTCAGCTAATGGTAGGATTCCATCCATTAGTTCATCATAGGTATATCCAACCATTTGTTCTAAGAAATTAATATCATACTTTCTTTTTTCTTTAGCTTCCTTTGGTAAATCCTCTAGACGAATGATATTCTTATTCCATTCCTGATATGGATGAATAGATGAATAATACTTCTTTACATCATCATTAGATATAACCATACCCTTACTTGTATCTACTAATAAGATTTTACCTGGTTCTAGTCTTCTTTTTTCTTTAATAGAAGCCTCATCAATAGCTAAAGATCCTGTTTCAGAGAATAATATTAAATAATTATCCTTTGTAATATAATATCTTGATGGTCTTAAGCCATTACGGTCTAAGGACGCACCAACTTTAATACCATCGGAAAATATTAAGGATGCTGGACCGTCCCAAGGCTCTTGGAAGGTCGAATGGAATTCGTAAAATGCCCTTAGGCTTGGGTCCATATCCTTATTATGATCCCATGGTTCCGGAATCATCATCATTATAGTTTCTTCTAGAGTTCTACCAGATAAATACATAAATTCTAAGAAATTATCAAACATTGCGGAATCGGAAGATTCCTTTGGAATGATTGGTAAAACCTTAGATAAATCATCTTTAAATACCTCGGATTTTAATAATCCCTCTCTAGCTCGAACCATATTTACATTACCACGAATAGTGTTAATTTCACCATTGTGACATAAGAAACGATTTGGGTGAGCTCTATCCCAAGAAGGGAAGGTATTTGTTGAGAATCTAGAATGTACAAGTGCAATCGCACTTTCTACTTTAGTATCTAATAAATCCAAGAAGAAATTTCTTACTTGGGTAGATACAAGCATTCCCTTATAAACAATAGTTCTTGAAGAAAAAGAACAAAAATATAATCTTGATTTTTCTTTAATTGCTAAAGTTTCAATTCTTTTTCTTGCAACATAAAGCTTTCTTTCAAATGGTAAGCCAACCTCAATATCCTCAGGTCTTTTTACAAAAACCTGAGCAATATAAGGCATAGCCTTTAAGGCAGTTTTTCCAATATCTGTTACATCTACAGGTACCTTTCTATAGCCTAGGATTTCTAATCCTTCGCTTTTAAGTCCATCATCAATTAAAGCAATTTCTTTATTTCTTAAATCCTCATTTTGGGATAGGAATAATTGTCCTACTGCATAATCAAATTCTTTAGGTAAATCAAATCCTAAAATTTCACTATCAAAAAACTTATGAGGAATTTGAAATAAGATACCAGCACCATCACCAGAGTTATCCTCTGCACCTGTACCCCCTCTATGCTCTAGATGAATTAAAATATCTAGGGCATCCTTAATTGTTTTATGACTTTTTATACCATTAATTTGAGCAATTGCACCAATACCACAGGAATCATGTTCATAAGCAGGATTATATAATCCTTGCTTATTTGGGTAATCTTGTTGCATATGGATCACCTTACCTCTCTTTGAATTTTATAGAAGCCTCAATGAAATCCCTAAATAGTGGATGAGGCCTTTGTGGTCTAGATAAAAACTCTGGGTGGAATTGACATCCAATAAACCACGGGTGTCCCTTTAGCTCTACAATTTCCACTAAATCTGCCTGAGGGTTTTTACCAGCAATAACTAAATCCTTATGTAATACCTCTAAGAATTTATTATTAAATTCATATCTATGTCTATGTCTTTCTTTAATAGCATCCATTTGGTATGCTTTAAATGTTTTACTATCTTTAGATAAAATCTCACAATCATATAATCCTAATCTTAATGTTCCACCCATATCAATACCACTATATTGATTTTCAAGTAAAGCAATAATAGGATGAGTTGTATTTTTATCAAATTCCTTACTATTTGCATCCTTATAGCCAATTACATTTCTTGCATATTCAATACAAATTAATTGCATACCTAAGCAAATACCAAATAATGGAACATTATTTTCTCTAGCATATTTGATTGCCAAAAGCATCTCTTCAATGCCTCTATCACCAAATCCACCAGGTACAATGATTCCATCATATTTAGATAATACTTCACCTACATTATCTTTAGTAATTATTGTAGAATCTACATAATCTACAACAACCTTTTTATAAAAATAATAGCCACCAGCCTTTAATGCTTCATTTACAGATAAATATGCATCATGTAAGGAACAATATTTACCAATTAAACCGATATGTACTTCTCCGTTTAAATTTTCAATTCTTTCAATAAGATTATTCCATTCACTCATATCAGCTTCTAAAGCTTCGATATGGAAATGCTTTAAAATAATATCATCAATCTTTTGTTCATGTAGGCTTGTTGCAACATTATATATAATCTTTTGATCTCTTGCTTCAATTACATTTTCCTTATTCACATCACAGAATAAAGCAATCTTTTCTTTGTGAGAGCATTTAAGAGGAACCTCTGTTCTTAAAATAATAATATCTGGCTGAATACCAATTTTTCTTAATTCCATAACAGAATGCTGTGTTGGCTTTGTTTTAACCTCATCTGCAGCTCTTAAATATGGAACTAAAGTATTATGAATATACATTGTATTTTCATAACCAAAATCTCTTCTTGCCTGACGAATTGCCTCTAGGAATGGTAAGGATTCAATATCACCAACAGTACCACCAATTTCTGTAATGATAATATCCGCACCAGACTCTTCTGCAGCTTTCTTTAATTTATCTTTAATTTCATTAGTAATATGAGGAATAACCTGAACAGTACCACCTAAATATTCTCCTCTTCTTTCTTTTTGAATTACAGAAGAATAGATTTTACCTGTAGTTATATTTGAATTCTTAGATAAGCTTTCATCGATAAATCTTTCATAGTGACCTAAATCCAAATCTGTTTCAGCTCCATCGTCTGTAACAAATACCTCACCATGCTGATATGGAGACATTGTACCTGGATCCATATTGATATATGGGTCAAATTTCTGCATAAATACCTTAAGTCCCCTATTTTTTAAAATTCTACCAATGCTAGATGCAGCAATTCCCTTTCCTAAGCTTGAAACAACTCCACCAGTTACAAATATATATTTTGCTTGCTTTGCCATGATTATTCTCTCCTACAATATCTTTCTTAAACGCTCGATTGCTTCTTTTGTTCTTTCATGTGTGTTAAAAGATGTTATTCTAAAATAACCTTCTCCACAAGTTCCAAATCCTTCTCCTGGAGTTCCAACTACGTTGGCATTCTCTAGTAAATAATCAAAAAAATCCCATGATTTCATACCCTTTGGACATAAAATCCAAAGATATGGAGATGATTTACCACCTGTATAATAAATACCCTTTTCATCAAAAAGCTTACTAAGCATCCTTGCATTTTCCATATAATAATCAATATTCTTCATGCATTCAGCAATGCCTAAAGGACTAAGTGCTGCCTCAGCAGCTCTTTGTACTGGATAAGATACACCATTAAACTTTGTAGCTTGTCTTCTTGACCAAAGCTTATTTATAGAATGTCCCATAGCCTCAAGCTCTAATGGAATGATTGTAAATCCACATCTTAAGCCAGTAAACCCTGCTTGCTTGGAGAAAGAACATACCTCAATTGCACATTCCTTAGCTCCTTCTATTTCATAGATGGAATGAACAAATTCATTTCCTTTTATAAATGCTTCATATGCAGAATCATAAATAATTAATGAACCAGTTCTTTTGGCAAAATCTACCCATTTTTTTAATTCTTCATATGTATATGCAGTACCACAAGGATTATTTGGAGAACATAAATAATATATTCCACATTCATAATCACCTTTTGGAAGAATTAAGAAATTATTATCCTTATTTCCTTCCATAAAACGTACTCTTCTTCCTGCCATGATATTAGAATCTAAATATACAGGATATACTGGATTTGGTATATATACCAAGTTATCTCCAAATATATCCACTATATTTCCTAAATCAGACTTTGCTCCATCAGAACAAAATATAGAATCCATATCCAAAGTGACATTTAATCTACTATAATATTTTTTTATCGCTTCCTTTAAAAAGTCATATCCATACTCAGGTGGATAGCCTCTAAAGGTTTTTTGTACACCCATTTCAGCTGAAGCTTTCTCTAAAGCATCTATAACTACCTTAGATAGTGGCAATGTAACATCGCCTATTCCTAAACGTATAATATCCGCATTAGGATTTATACTTATAAATTTTTTTACCTTTTTGTTAATCGTAGAAAACAAATAGCTATCGTTAATTTTCAAAAAGCTATCGTTAATCTTAATGTTCATTGCCAACACCTTCCCCTCATGTGGTTTTAGAATCTATACAATTTTCTTAATAACACCTAAAGAAATCAAAGTCTTATTAGTCAACTCCATTGTTGCTGTCTAAGACTTAAAAACTTAAAGATTTTCTTTAAAAAATGTCATTTTGTTATCAAAATATTCACCAAAAAATCGCCATTTTTAAAAATATAATTCTCAAAAACGCCATTTTTTTGTTAAATATACAAATAAGATAGCACTTTTCTTTATGCAGTTCAAGACAAATATTTAACATTTTTACATTTTTTCAAATTTTATTCACCAAAAAGGCTTTTTAAGGTAAGATAATTCGTGAAAAACGCTTTTATTATCAAAAAAATTATAAATTGCCTGTTGACAGGTCATTTTTTTGGGTCTATAATGTGCTCATAAAGGCAACGGGGCCTGTGGAATTAATACCACCCCCACTGCCTTTTTTTGTTTTTAGGAGGATTAAAAAATGAAACAAGTAACGGATTATTTTGGATGCCTTGTCTTCAACGATAAGGTAATGAAATCGAAATTATCTTCTGATGTTTATAAAAAGCTAAAGAAGACAATCAACGATGGAAAAGAACTAGATATTAGTGTTGCGAACTCCGTAGCACTAGCCATGAAGGACTGGGCAATTGAAAATGGTGCTACTCATTATACACATTGGTTCCAGCCTATGACTGGTACAACAGCTGAAAAGCATGATTCCTTCATCTCTCCAGATAGTGAGGGTGGAATCATTATGGAATTCAAAGGCAAGGAATTGATTAAGGGCGAGCCTGATGCTTCTTCCTTCCCTTCTGGTGGACTTCGTGCTACATGTGAAGCAAGAGGATATACAGCGTGGGATCCTACCTCCTATGCATTTATTAGAGACAAATGCCTATGCATTCCTACAGCATTCTGTAGCTATGATGGACAGGCTTTGGATAAGAAGACTCCATTATTAAGATCTATGCAAGCTTTAAATATTCAAGCATTAAGAATTTTAAAGCTATTTGGACTTGATAATGTAACATCTATTAAAACAACAGTAGGTCCTGAACAGGAATACTTCTTAGTCGATAAGGATGTTTATGATAAGCGTAAGGACTTAATTTATACAGGACGTACTCTATTTGGTGCAATGCCACCTAAGGGACAGGAGCTTGATGATCATTACTTTGGATCTATCAAGCCAAGAGTACAGGAATTTATGAATGATTTAAATGCTGAGCTTTGGAAGCTTGGTATCCTTGCAAAAACAGAACATAATGAGGTAGCTCCTGCTCAGCATGAGCTTGCCCCAATATTTACAACAACAAATATTGCTGCAGACCACAACCAAATCACTATGGATGTAATGCAAAAAATCGCAAAAAAGCATAATCTAGTATGCTTATTACATGAAAAGCCATTTAAGGGTGTAAATGGCTCTGGCAAGCACAACAACTGGTCTATTTCCACAAATACAGGAATTAACCTATTAGAGCCAGGAGATACTCCTGCAGAGAACGCACAGTTCTTATTATTCTTAGTATCTGTAATTAAAGCAGTTGATGAATACCAGGATCTACTTAGAATCTCAGTAGCCAGTGCAGGTAATGATTTCCGTCTTGGTGCAAACGAGGCACCTCCTGCAATTATCTCCATATTCTTAGGATCTGACCTTCAAGCGGTCATCGATTCGATAGAAACTGGCGAGCCTCTAAAGGCAAATGGTAAAACCTTCCTTAAAATCGGGGCAGATGTTCTTCCGCCACTTCCCCAAGATACAACGGATAGAAACAGAACCTCTCCATTTGCCTTTACAGGTAATAAGTTTGAATTTAGAGCAGTTGGTTCATCTGAATCTATCTCATGTTCAAACATTATGCTAAATACAGCTGTTGCTGAAGAATTAAAGCAGTTTGCAGATAGATTAGAGAAGGCTTCTGATTTCAATACAGAATTACATAACTTAATTAAAGAAACAATTATCCATCATAAGCGTATCATATTCAATGGTAATGGATATGATGATAAATGGATTGAGGAAGCTAAACATCGTGGCTTATTAAATCTAAAATCAACACCAGAGGCATTACCTTATTATTTAGATGATAAGAATGTTAAGCTATTCACATCTCATAAGGTATATTCAACAGATGAAATTAACGCAAGATATGAAATTGCTCAGGAGCATTATTCTAAGGTAGTTAATATTGAAGCATTAACTTGCTTAAATATGTTAAATAAGGATTATTTACCAGCAATTTCAGCATATACAAAGGAATTATCTAATTCTATTATTATTAAAAAGAATGTTGGATTAGATACTTCTTATGAATCTGAATCATTAACTAAGATTAATACTGGTTTAAATGAAGCATATAAAGTTAAGCTAGTATTAGAAGATAAGATTAATGTAGCAAAGGAAATTGAAGATTATGCTACAAGATCTATGTATTATAAGGAAGAGGTTCTTCCTTTAATGGAGAAAGCTAGAAGCATTATTGATGCAATTGAACCTGTCATGGATCGTAAGGCATGGCCTGTTCCTACATATGGCGATCTCTTATATAAAGTAAGATAAAAAGGGGAGAGATTATTATGTGGAACTATCAAATCTGGAAATTAATTGCCATTGCTTTAATCTTCTTTATGCAAGCTGGCTTTGCAATGTGTGAGGCAGGTTTTACAAGAGCTAAAAACACAGGTAATATTACAATGAAAAACCTAATGGATTTCTGCTTAGGAACAATTACTTTTATCCTAATCGGAGGTCCTATCCTATGTGCAGAAAATGCACTTGCAGGTGGCCTATTTGGTGAAGTAGGCCAGGTATATAAGGGTATGTTTGGTGAAGGCGCAAACTGGATTGGATGGACAGATTTCATCTTCAACTTAGTATTCTGTGCCACTACTGCTACTATTGTTTCAGGTGCAATGGCTGAAAGAACTAACTTTAAAGCATATTGTATTTATTCTATGATTATTTCAGCTGTTGTTTATCCAGTAGAAGCTTATTGGAACTGGGGCGTTGGTAATAATGGCTGGTTACAGCAGTTAGCTAATAGCTGGGGCTTACTTGATGGTGGCACAGCTCAAGGCTTCATTGATTTATCTGGTTCTTGCTCCATTCATATGGTTGGTGGTTTAACTGCTTTAATCGGTGCATGGATGGTTGGACCTAGAATTGGTAAATATGTTAGAGATGAGAATGGCAAGGTTACAAAAATCAATGCCATTCAGGGTCATAACGTATTAGTTGGTGCACTTGGTGTATTCATTTTATGGTTTGGTTGGTATGGATTTAACCCTGCAGCTTGTACTGCTTGGGAAGGATATGAGGGAATGGGTCAGGTTTTCATGACAACAACCATTTCTGCATCCTTAGCAACAGTAACTGTAATGATGATTACTTGGATTAAAAATGGTAAGCCAGATGTTTCTATGACACTAAACGGATCACTTGCTGGTTTAGTAGCTATTACTGCTGGTTGCTCTAGAGTTGATTTAGTTGGCTCTATCGCAATTGGTATTGTATCTGGTTTCGTATTAACTTTCGGTGTAGAATTCTTCGATAAGGTATGCCATATCGATGACCCAGTAGGTGCTTGTTCTGTTCACTTCTTAAATGGAGTTTGGGGAACACTTGCAGCTGGTTTATTCTCTACAACTACCGGTCTATTCTATGGTAAGGGCTTTGCTCAGCTTGGAATCCAGACTATTGGTGTTTTAGCTGTATGTGCTTGGACAGCCGCTTGGGCATTCCTAATCTTTGGTGTTATGAAGCTTATTAAGAGAAAAGATGGAGTTACTCCATTCTTAAGAGCTACTCCAGAAGAAGAAATTAGAGGTCTAGACTTAACAGAGCATGGTCTTCAAGCAGCTTATGCAGGCTTCCAAATGGCACCACAGCCATTTGATTATGGTGATGCAGTAGCTCAGGTAAATGGAGATATTCCATTAAGTGAAGCAATTGAAGTAAAATCAATGCCTACTGTAGATAATATCAAGCCAGGCGATAAAACAATCACAAAAATTGAAATTGTATGTAAAGAACGTATGTTTGAAGCATTAAAGGATGAACTTTTAAATATTGGTATTACAGGTATGACAGTATCCCATGTAATGGGTTGTGGAATCCAAAAGGGTGCTCCTGAATACTACCGTGGTATCAAGATTGAACCTACATTATTACCAAAGATTCAGGTAGATGTTGTTGTTGCAAATATCCCTGTATCTACAGTAATTGAAGCAGCCAGAAAGATATTATATACTGGTCATATCGGAGACGGTAAAATCTTCGTATATAACTGCTTAGATGTAGTAAAGGTTAGAACTGGTGAAACCGGCCAAGCAGCACTTGTAGATGTTGAATAATTAAAGCCCTTCGGGGCTTTTTTTATTGCTTCTTCTACCACATAAATTTGTTAGTTTCATAATAAAAACACTTACATTTAATTTTTAATTAAAAAAGATTTGTTATAACTAACTTTTTTGTTGACATATGAATAATTTAGTGTTATCTTTTATCTTGATAAAAGTTAGTTATGTGTAACTTTATTTTAAAAAATAAAAATTAACTAAACTGAAATCCAATTTCAGTTATTTTTTAGAAGGATAAGTTATATAAGACTAACTCCAAAGGGGGAACGTGTATGCCATTAGTCATAGCACCATTAAATACAGATTTAAGAATTGTTAAGGTTTTAGTAGAGGACAAGCTTAAAAAGCATTTAGAATCTCTAGGAATAACAATCAATTCCACAATCAAGGTAATCTCTTGTACTGGCGGAAATTGTATTATTCAGGTTAGAGAGGGACGTCTTGCAATAGATAGACATGTTGCTACAAAAATCTTAGTTGCATAAGAGGAGGGTAATGATATGCAAAAATTATTAAATGAGCTTTCCGTTGGCGATTCGGGCAAAATCGTCAAGGTCGGTGGCGAAGGAAGGCTTCGTAGAAGATTATTCGATATGGGTGTAACACCAGGAGCAAGTGTTTACCTAAAAAAGAAAGCACCATTAGGCGATCCAATTGAAATTACAATTAGAGGTTATGAATTATCCTTACGTAAGGATGAGGCCGCTTTGGTTACTTTAGAAGTGGAGGATAACAAATAATGAAAAGATTTGCTTTAGCAGGTAATCCAAACTGCGGTAAAACAACATTATTCAATGCCTTAACTGGTTCTACTGCTCACGTAGGAAACTGGCCAGGAGTTACAGTAGATAAGAAAACAGGTCAGTATAAAAAGCTAGATGAGACTGTAGAAATTGTAGACTTACCTGGTATTTATTCTTTATCTCCTTATACACCAGAAGAGATTGTATCAAGAAATTATATTCTAGATGAAGCACCAGATTGTGTAATCAACATTGTAGATGCTACAAACCTTGAAAGAAATTTATATCTTACAACACAGATTCTAGAAATCGATGTTCCTGTTGTCATTGCATTAAACATGACAGATATCGTATCTAAAAATGGAGATAAGCTTAACAAGGATGAGCTTTCTAAAAAGCTTGGTGTACCTGTTGTTGAAATCTCTGCATTAAAGGATTATAACATCGATGCATTAATGAAGGTTGCTGATGAAGCTTCTAAAGCTCCAAGAAAGGGTAATCTAATCTTAAATAGCGAAGATCCTTTATATCATTTAGTTAACGATTGCAGAATCGCAATCGAATATAGAGGTATCAAAAATCCTCTATTCCATGCAGTTAAGCTTGTAGAGCTTGATGAAATTGAAGCAAAGGATCATGAGGATTTAATTCCTATGGTTGAGGAATTCAAAAAAACATTCTCTAACGATACCTTTGGTACAGATTTTGAAGCATATATTGCTGATGCACGTTATCAATATATCTCTAAGAATTTCGCAAATGTATATGAAAAAGCTCAAACCGGAGAAAAGGAAGAAAAAACAAAATCTGATAAGATTGATAGGGTTATGACTCATAGAATTTGGGGATTACCTCTATTCATCGTTATTATGTTCTTTATCTTCCACTTCACATTTGCTGAAGACTTATTCTATTTAAATGCTTGGTTTGGAGTTGAAATCCATAATGAAGGATTTATTAACTTCTTAACTGGTATGGGCTATGAAGGAGAGCCTTTAGCTGGTATTCCATCCTTAGGTGTATTCTTACAAAACTGGATGGGCTGGTTCTCTGGTCATTTCATTGCAGGCTTCCAATGGATTTGTAGTGGATTCCAAGAATATGGAGATGTTGCTGCTGAAGCTGCATCTGCTACTTGGTATGGTTCCCTTATTTGTGATGGTATCTTAAATGGACTTGATGCTGTATGTTCATTTATCCCACAAATTATGCTATTATTCTTATTTATTGCTATATTAGAGGATACAGGCTATATGGCACGTATTGCTTTCATTTTGGATAGAGCATTTAGAAAATTCGGTCTATCTGGTAAAGCATTTATTCCTATGTTAACAGGCTTCGGTTGTAGTGTTCCTGCCATCATGGCAACAAGAACTCTAGAAAACGAAGTTGAAAAGAATAGAACTATTCGTTTAATGACTTGCTTCTCTTGTGGTGCAAAGGCACCTATTTGGGGATTGCTTGCTGCAGTTGCTACTTATGCTGGCTTCGGCTATGGTGATGTATTTGTATTTACTATTTACCTAGGTGGTATTGTACTTGCAATCATTCTTGCAATCTTCATGAGAGTATTTACAAAAGATACTTATGTTTCTCCATTCATTATGGAATTACCTCAGTATCACCTACCACAGCCAAGAAATGTTGGAGCTCACCTTTGGGAAAAGCTAAAGCATTATGTAATTAAAGCTGCAACAATCATTGCTGCATCCTTAGTAGTTATTTGGTTCTTACAGACTTTCGGTATTGAAAATGGTGGATGGGCAATGGTAGAAAACATGGATAATTCCTTCATTGCATATATCGGTAAGGCATTACAGTACATCTTCTATCCTTGTGGATGGGCAATTGGTGCTGATGGTTGGAAGCACACAGTATCTTCTATCACAGGCTTAGTTGCAAAGGAAAATGTTGTTGGTACAATGGCATTATTCTTCAACAATGGCGTTGAAGAGGGTATGGAAGAAACTATTCAGTTTACATCCTATGGTCTTTATTCCTTTGCTATCTTCAACCTATTAACATTCCCTTGCTTTGCAGCAATTGCTACAGCAAAGGCTGAACAAACAAAGAAGGAATTCTTAAAGACTTTAGGCTTCTGGTTTGGTATTTCTTATGGATTATCTGCTTTAGTTTACTGGCTAGGCGCTCTTTGGGCAGTAGCTTGGTGGGCAGGTATGATTGTTACTCTTGCACTTGTTGCATTCTTAGTATTCGCTGCATATTTCGTTGTAAAGCGTAATAAGAAAGCATCTTCTATTGTTGCTTTAGAGGCATAATCTATGCAGTGGTTTGAGCCTCTTATTGCCCTTGGGGCAGTACTTATTGTTGTAGGACCAATAATTTCATACTTCGTTAAGAAGAAAAAAGGCACATTAAAATGTGATTGTGGTCACTATAGACAAGACTGTATAGGAGACTGCAAATCCTGTCAAGACAAAGCCAAAGGCTTCTTAGAAGAATGTAGAAGAGATTTAAACAATGAACTCAAAAAGTAATACATTCACTTATACTTTAACAGTATTAGGTATGAAATGTGGAATGTGTGAATCACACATCAATACCACAATAAGAAATAAATACAAAGTAAATAAGGTTATATCAAAAAGAAAAAAGAATCTTACAAAAATCATTTCCTATGAGGAAATTGATTTAAATGATTTAAGATCCTTAATCACAAATTTAGGTTATACTGTAGAAGATATAAATCAAGAATAAACACTAAAGGGACATCGCCGATGTCCCTTTTCTTATTTATTTATCCATACACTTTTAAAGATTTCTCTTTTTTCTCCTTGATAATCTCCAAGGCCTTCAAAAACTTTAACAAATCCACATTTATTTAATACATGCTTAGAAGCTATATTTTCACTTAAGCAAATACCAATTACTTCTTTTACACCTAATTTTTTAGTGATTATAGGCAAGAAGGCAGTTACTGCTTCTTTTGCATAACCATTCTTTGTATATTTCATTCCTATATGATATCCTATCTCCCATTCATTATCTAAAGGAATCATTTGAACATAACCAATATTCTCTTTCGTATCTTTTTTTAATATAGGATATACATATGGTCCACCATTATCATATTGACCAATTAAATAATCTATTGCATCTTTTGCATCCTCTATAGTTTCAAAAACCTCATCAGGAACAAATCTTCTATTATCTTGATCTAAAGAATTTAAATGTATATCCTTTGCCATATCTATATTTAGTTTTGTAATTATTAATCTACTTGTTTCAATTAACATAAATCCTCCAAAAATAGCAGGACAAATGTCCTGCTAGTCTCTAATATGTAATGTAGTACCATTCTCTATGGCTTCTTCTTTCATCCTCTTCTTATTTTCATACATCATTTCATCTGCACATTTAATTGTTTCATCTATAGATTCAAGTCTCATAGAATAACCAAATGCACAGGAATATTCTGTATTTGATAAGCCTTCTATCATTTCCTCAATATATTTCTTTATATCTTCTTCTTTAATATTCCTATATAGAATAATGAATTCATCTCCACCAACACGATAAATTCTATTACTGTGAGAATTCTTAATAAATACATCTGAAACTGTACTTAATGCTTCATCACCCTTGGCATGACCATAGGTATCATTTAAATATTTTAATTCATTCATATCAATAGATACAATCGCATCAATGGATTGTGGATATGTTTCTATATCCTGATATAAGCTTTGGCGGTTCATTACTTTTGTTAATGGATCTACACAAGCTAAATGAATATATAAGAATAAGAAATAGAAAGATAATGCTGATGTAAATATTGGAGTAAAATCATCTGTTTCTCCACGAATCATATGTAATATTACACCTAGCATAGCACCTAGTGCTATATATAAATACATAATTCTATTTCTAGCAGTAAATCTTTTTAAGAATGCAATATTAAATAAAAAGAATAATACAAAGTATAATGCGAATATAATATAAGGTAAATAATTTAATGGACCACCCAAATAATGGTTTTCCTGTGTATAATATACAATTAAATGTGTCCACTGAGATGTATAGTATAAAGGTATACATATAGCAAGTGGAATTAAACAAATAAGTTTCCATTTTAGCTTTATAAAATCATGTATTGTAGATAATACTAAAATTACAAAAATAATAATAATTGGATATAATGTATATTTTGTTGCAGTTAAAAAGAATCTCCATAAATTCAAGGTTTCAAATGTTTGTAGCCATGCTTCTACAAAAGAAACAAGAGTGGCTAAAAACAATAATAATGCTACTATTCTTGTATATTTTTTCATCAATACAGGAATATGTGCACTAATAAATAAAACAATCAATAAACCAATTAATTCAAAGAAGACTGTATAATTATTCAAAATGTAGCCGAATACATCCATATACACCAACTCCAATTTTAATAACTACATTATTATAGTACTATTATATCATAAAAGACATATACATAATCAATTGTTTTATTCACTTTTTTATAAAAGGAACTCTTTTTGACTCTATTTTATTTTGTTGTTATAATAGACGGGAGGTGATGTTATGAAATATTTAGTTATCGATGCTTGCGCAAGATTAAATTCAAGAACAAGAAAGCTATGCCAAGGCTATTTAAATACACTTAAAGGCGAAATAAAAATAGTTAAGCTATATGATTTAAATATTAAGCCATTAACAGAAAAAGATTTAAAATATAGAGATAATCTAATTAATAAAAATGATTATAGTGATCCAATTTTTGATTTAGCTAAAGAATTTGCATCATATGATGAAATTATCATAGCTTCTCCTTATTGGGATTTATCATTCCCCTCTATATTAAAGGTATATTTTGAAAATATAAGCATTTCTGGATTAACCTTTAAATATGATAAGGATTCTGTAAAAGGACTAGCAAAAGCCAAAAAAATCATATATATTTCCACAAGCGGTGGAAAAATATATGGAGCTAATTTAGGTTTTGAATATGTAAAGGCTATTGGTAATTTCTTTGGAATTAAAGAAACTATTAATTTTACAGTTGAAGAATTAGATATAGATCCAAGCAAAGAAAAAGAAATACTAGATTTAAGTATTAAAAAAATATCAGAATTAAACGAATAAAAGCAGGAGGCTTCTTCTCCTGCTTTCTTCTTTTATAATGCACTATCTTTTAGTGCTAATGCTAAATTAATTTTAGATATCTTTTTAGATTCAATTAAATATACGATCAAAAATGAGCCTACACCTAATCCAAAGATGATTGGGTATAAATATGGAGCAATATAAAAATCTAACCATCCACTCATTTTAGTTTTTAAAACAATATCCCAAGCGATCTTTATAAAGAATTGCGCAATAAATGTAGATATTATTAGGGATATCATAGTAACAATTCCTGTAGATACATTATATATTTTATTGATATCAAATGTTTTATATCCTATTATCTTTAGCATGGATATTTGATTTTGATTCTTTTCAATAACTATTTTTGCAAGCAAAAATATTAATAGGGCAAATAATATAATAGATATTACTGTAAATAATATAAATACCCTTCCCATAGAATCAGCAAGCTGATTCGATACAACAATTAAATCATCTAAAGAAATAACCTTATATATAAATTCATCACTAATATCTAGCTTATTATCAGAAAAATAAGATACAGCATAATCATTAAATGTTTCTTTAAAATATGCTGAATCCATAAATATAACTAAAGTACCTGTAGTATCGTATACTCCTTCTACTGTTAAGCTATATTTATTATCTGTATACTTTTCTTCTAATTCGATAGCACTACCATTTTTAAAGCCATATTTTGATTTTAAATCTTTAGAAATAACTACTTTGTTATTACTAATATTTAAGCTATTTAAATACTTAGAATTATTTCCATATTTTTCTAAACCAAAGATCATAATTTGATCATTTGCATAATCAATTGTTTTTACATATAGCTTTTCACCATCTAAATTATCTATATCCACCTTTAATATCGTTTGATATGGAGCTATTTGGGACTCTATAACCTCACCCTTATAATGTTCTAGTAAAGGATCCATCATAAGTCCAAATAATAAAATAATAGAAGCTAATAATGTACCAAAGAATAGTGCAAGATATGTACCCTTATTTTGTAATACTACTCTTATTTGAAATTTAGGTATAAATCTAATTCTATGATTTAATTTCACTATTCTTTTGTTCTTTTTAACAATTAATTGATTTCTAAGTAAATTAAGGCTTGGTATTAATAATACCTTTAATATAACTAAAAAGTTAATTAATAGTACCATTAGAATTGGTAAAATTGTTGTATAAATTAATGCTTTAGGATTATAAAATGTTGTATATAATGGCAAGGAATATGAATGGTAATATAAGGATACTATATAATTCTTTAAGCCTGTATAAGCTAATATATTACCAAATACTCCTGCAAGTAGTGTTACAAATGTTGGAAGTATCAAATATTGAACCAATAGTTCTCCATTCTTATATCCCATGGCTTTTAAGGTGCCTATGGATTTAGCTTCTGCTTCAATTTGACTTTTAATCGATAAGGCAAAGACAAAGGCTAAGCCTATTACAATAATAGCTCCAAATATTAACATCATTGTTAAATCGCCTTCTAAATCATCTATTGTAAAGGTTATTGCATGATTATCTTCCTTTGCAAGTAAGCTATCTAGCTTATTTCCATTTAATAAAAGCTTAGTATATATATTTTTACTTAATTCTATTGTTTTATCATGTGCTTCCTTATCATTTAATCTATTTGGATATAAGTAAGCATATTCATAAACTAAATTATCATTAGATATATTATTAAATGCAGCCTCGTTTACTAAGGAAATAGAGAACTTATTCGCATCAAACATAGAATCTGTATTGTTTTTAAATAATGATGAATAATCAAATAAAGATATATATGCTGTAACCTTATAATCTTTATTTGAAATATTAATATTATCACCAATATTAATCTTATTATTCTCACAATATAATCTATCTAATGCAATTTCGTTATCTAAAGTGGGAAGATTTCCTTTATGAACACACCATTTATTAATATTTTCTCTATCTTCTATTTTATATAGTCGAATGGTATGCTCTAAATTCGTTAATAAATCCTTATAGTATATCTTATGAATGGTAATTTCATTTTCTTTTTCTATAGAAGTTATTAAATTCAAATCTAATTCATTTTCTGTAATGAAATGACCATCCTCTAAATTATAATATTCGATTCCTTCATAATATGTTTTTATCATGGAATCATTACCAATCATGTATCCACTACATAATGCGATTGGTAATGTTAAGAATAAAAACATAACAATATATTTAATAATATCTTTTTTAAATTCTCTAGGTAGTCTTTTAAATAAAGGGTTTTTCATAATTCTAAATCACTTGCCTTTACTTTATTGACATTTTTATTGATAGATTTTACTTCTCCATCCTTTAGCCTAATAATAGTATCTGCCATTTTAGCAATGTTTTCATTATGAGTTACCATAATAATGGATGTATTATATTTTTCTTTAACCTTTTCAATAAGCTCAAGGATCTGTTTGGATGTATCACTATCTAATGCACCTGTTGGCTCATCACAAAGTAATAAATTAGGGTTTTTTATAATTGCACGGCCAATAGATGTACGCTGCTGCTGTCCACCAGATAATTGGGATGGGATTTTATTTTCATGCTTCTTAAGTCCTAAAACCGATAACAATTCTTCTAAATCTAAATGATTTTTAGATAAATATGCCCCAACCTCTATATTTTCCCTTACTGTTAAATTAGGAATTAAATTATAGTTTTGAAAAACATAACCTAAGTTTTTTCTTCGATAAGCTATTCTATCCTTTTCAGACATATTTTCTATATATTCATTATCTATACCTACACGGCCATTATCTAATGTATCTATACCACCAATGATATTTAATAGTGTAGATTTACCAGAGCCTGATGGCCCAAGTAATACAGCCATTTCACCCTTTTCTACTTGAAATGAAACGCCCTTTAATACTTGAAATCTATTTTCGCCTTCGCCATATGACTTTTCAATATTATCAATAGATATAAACATAATCCATTCCCCCCTTTATTTATTACTACTTTAATGCGCTAATAAACTCACCATAAGCTAGATCATCAATTTCTGATGCTCCACCATTTACAATTAAGCCCTTAGTTACTAGGTTAGTTCCAACTTCAGCCTCCCAGTTTCTCATCCATTCACCATCACCCCAGCCATACGAACCAAATAAGGCAACCTTTTGATTACCAATTTTAGCCTTTAGCTCATCATAGAATGGTTGGAATTCTTCTTCCTCTAATACTTCAGCTCCCATTGCAGGGCAACCTAAAATGATTAAATCATTTTCTAGTGTTGCATCTACAGTTACCTCATTCACCTTAAATGCATCGCATCCTAAATCGCCTGCAATTTTATTTGCAATCTCCTCTGTGTTTCCTGTGCCTGTCCAATAAACAATAATTTTTTTCATATAATTCTCCTTTATCTCATATAATTTTCAATAGGATAGCCTTTATCAATCATTCTCATTACAGCATTCTTGCATCTAGTATATTTATCAAAGATTTCCATCTTTTCTTCTACATTAGAATATACCTTCCAATATCCTACATATAAGCATTCTTTTCCCTCTATAAATGATTTAATATCGGATAAATCATACCCTAAAAATACTCCGATTTCATGTGGGAAGGAATCCTCTTCCATTCTTTCTCTTAAGGATAGAAGCATTAATTCTACACTTTCTGTTTCATATCCAATGCTATTTAAAAAGGCTCTATTTTCCTCTTTAAATAAATATCTTTCTAATACTTTTTTTCTATAAACAAGGATTAGTGCATTTTTACCATCGTTTTTAAGAACATAAAAACAAAGGTTAGGATACTTCTTATTAAGCTCTTCTATTTCTTCATATAGCTCATCCGTAATCTTTAAATTGATTAGGTTTGAAGCCTTAATACCACATATAGCTGGTGAAGAATGTATTGCAAGTATTTTCTGTAATAAGGTACTCATGATAAGCCTCCTTTGGTTAGTTATAACTAACCTTACTATATATTATCATTATTGAAAGTTAGTGTCAACTAACTAATTTAAATTAATTCATTATAAAAACACTTTCAAAAAGCAAAAAGACCAAATCATTTTGGTCTTTTACTGCTCTTTTATAATTTCCAGCCTACTGCTTCTTTTCTATCTAAAATGAATCTCTTATAAATACCATCATTCTTTAATAGATCCTCATGCTTACCAGATTCAACAATATTACCTTCATCAATAACAAATATGTTATCACAGTTTTTTACTGTTTTTAATCTATGAGCAATCATAATGACTGTTTTATTCTTTGTTAAAGAATCAATTGCCTTCATTAGCTTTTCTTCATTTTCTGGGTCTACATTGGCAGTAGCCTCATCTAATATTACAATCTTAGAATCCTTTAGGATTGCCCTTGCAATGGATAATCTTTGAAGCTCTCCACCAGATAGGGTTTGACCACCCTCACCAATTACAGTATTAATTCCTTCAGGTAAATCATTAACGAAATCACAGCAAGCAAGCTTTAAAGCATTATTAATCTCTTCTTCTGTTGCAGCCTCTTTTGCAATTCTTAAATTATTAATAATTGTATCATTAAATAAATATACATTTTGGAATACGAATGTGAAATTTTCCATTAATGAATCTATATTATAATCCTTTACATTCTTATTATCTAACAATACTTCTCCTTCATTAACATCCCAAAATCTTGCCATTAAATGACAAATAGTTGTTTTACCAGAACCAGATGGTCCTACAAAGGCTACCTTAGTATTTTCTTTAATTTTTAATGATAAATTATTAATAATACTCTTTTTATCATAAGAGAATGAAACATTCTTAAATTCAATATCCGAAGATTTTGTTTTATAATCCTCACCCTTAATATTCATTGTTTCAATAGATAATATTTCATTACCCTTTTCTACACAGCGTTCAATTATTTTAGATAATGCACTAAATGTTCCCATTGCATCTAAGCTTGAATAAATAATGAAGCTTGCGATAATAATCGTCATTGTTGTTGCTAAATCATTATATCCATTAATGAATAATAAAATTGCAACAGCTGTCATACAAACACCAATTAATCTTGTTATATATGTTTGAATAGTTTGTACAGGAATCATCTTTAATTCAACAGTTTGATAAAGCTTTGTTCCCCTCTCATTTGCTTCATTAAATCTTTTTGAATATTTACCATATAAATTATAAGATTTAATTTCAGAAATACCTAAAACATAATCTAGGGTTGCACCTATAATCGCAACATCAGCCTTTTCCTTGTCTGGTGCAAATTTCTTTCCTAAATATTTAATCCATTCATTAAATAATAAATAAACTATAACACCAGCTAAAGCAACAAGTCCTATTCTATAATCAAAGAAGAAAAGAGATGCAACAACAATTAATGTATTAATTAAACCTGTAGTAACAAGCATAACTACTCTTGTTGCGATATCCGATAGCTGCTCCATAGTATTTGTTGTTACAGAGGTAATATAAGCTAAGGAATTATTATTAAAATATCCCATTGGAACATATCTTAAATGCTCTGCAATTTCAATTCTCTTTTCTGCTGCAGTAGAATATCCACCATCTACTTGTAGCATGGAGGATGCATATTTTAATCCAATAGAAATAACTGCAGGTACTAGCATAATTAAAAATGCAAATAATACAGTATATAAATCAAATGTACCCTCAAATACATTTTTAAACAAATACCAAATTGCAGGTAATTTTGCTGCTTCACAGATACCCATTAAAACAGTTAATACAATTGCTAAATAGAATTGCTTCTTTCTTTTTGAAGGACAAAAATCAAAGAAAACCTTTAACATTTTAAGCATTTAAATCACTATCCTTTCCTGCAATATGGCTTAACCACATATTCTTATATAATTCTGATTTTTCAAGTAATTCCTCATGCTTACCATGAGCTTCAATAATTCCATCATTTACTAAAATGATGTCATCGCTATGAATGATTGTAGATAATCTATGAGCTATAACAATTACTGTTTTATCTTCTGCTAAGGCAGATAATGATTTTTGAATAATTGCCTCGTTTTCTGGATCTGTATAGGCTGTTGCCTCATCTAAAATAACAATTTTAGAATCCTTCATCATCGCTCTTGCGATAGATATTCTTTGACGCTCTCCACCAGATAGGTGAGAGCCACTATCACCAACAATGGTATTATAGCCATTTTCTAAATTCATAATAAAATCATGAATTCCACATTTTTTACATACAGCTATTACATCCTCATCCGTTGCATTTAAATTACCCATTTTAATGTTTTCTAAAATAGATACATTAAATAAGTAATTATTTTGGGAAACATAAGAAACCATTTTATTATAGTCTTCTAATGTTAAATCCTTTATATTAACTCCACCAATATAAATATCTCCTTTATTAGGATCCCATAAAGATGCAATTAATTTTGCAATAGTAGATTTACCAGCACCAGATGGTCCAACTAAAGCAATTTGTGAATTTGCTTTTATATCTAAATTAATATTATGTAATACTTCTTTATCTTCATATCCAAAGCTTACACCCTTTAAAGATATACTAGAATCCTTAGGTGTATTTTTAGATACACTTGGTCTATTTAGATGATCCATAGATACTATTTCATCAATCTCAGAAAAAATTGTTTTTGCCTTATGTAAATCATCTACATGGCCCATAGAATTAATAAGTGGTGAAATAAGTCCAACAGACATAAGTATAGAAATGACAAATACCTCTAGAGTAATCATTCCATGATAATATAAAATACCACCTAAAGGTAAAACAGCTAAAAGTGTATATGGAGCTACAGTCATCGCAATACTAAATGCAATATTGCATTTTCTTTGCCACTCCACAAAGCAATCTGCACCTTCCTTGGCAGCTTTTTTAAATTTCTTATAGGACGATTCACTTTTACCAAAAGCCTTAATTACTTCAATTCCATTAATATATTCCACTGCGGTATCATTTAATACCTTTGTTTTATTAATACAATTATTCCAGTATTTTTCATAACCTATAGACATAGTCAAATAGGAAACCATACCTATAGTAAATGGAATTAATGCAATTAATCCCATTTGCCAACTTATAATCATTAAATATATAAATGTCCCTAAAAATCCAATAATATTACCTGTAAATTCAGGAATGATATGTGCAAGTGCTACTTCAGTAGAATCAATTCTTTCACATAGTGTATTCTTTAATGAGCCTGAATTATGGCTTTTAACATCACCTAGTGATGCTAAAGCAAGTGAATCAATTGCTCTTTTTCTTACGCCCTTAATTGTTTGATATGCAGCAATATGGGATAAGGATGTAGATACAATATGGAATGCTCCTTTTAAAAAGAACAATACTAAAAGTAAAATACTATCTAAGGAATATGCACTAAATTCATTTCTTCCTTCGATTAATTTATTAATTATGCTAGCTATAAAATAAAATGGTGATATTCCTGCTGTAACAGATATTAATGAAGTAATAATACTAAATACATAATACTTTTTCTTTGCACCAGCATAATCAAATATGATTGAAAATAAGCCTCTTCTTTTCATTTTACCCTCCTAAAAACCTAACAAATGCCTAAAGCCTACTGTATAAAAATCATTTATTTCCTTGCAAACCTCTAACAACTCCTCACTCTTTAACTTTAGATTTAATAAATTAAGATACGCTTCTAAATATGAATCTAATAATACTTTAAAGGAAACAAAGCTAAAATCATTTGGTTTATATCCTTCTAATTTCATTTTTTGAATATATTTTATGGTTGCATTAAATTCATAATTCACTATAAAATCCTTTAACCAGGATTTTCTTTCTTTAACTATTAATTTAACTAAATCCATATATTCACCAAATAAAAGCTTATATTGAAAACCACCATCATGTTCAAAATTCCACATCTCAGAAACCTGATCATTTTTTAAAAACTCAGTATCTGTTTCTTCAATATAATTTGTCATTTCCCTAAAGTAATCAATAAATGGTTTTATAACTGCATCAAATATCTCCTCTTTATTTTTAAAATGTCTATATATAGCTGTAGCACTAATATGACACTTAGAAGCAATCACTCTAAGAGATGCATCATTAAAACCCTTTAAAATGAATTCTTCTTTTGACACCTTTATAATCAAATTTTTCGTATCCATTTTTAACTCCTTTGTTAACGTTGTTAACGAAGTTAGTATAGACTAACTATTTATTTATGTCAATAAACCAAAATAAAAAGTGAATTTATTCTTCTTTTGTTAATAAAAAATAGAATGTCAAAAGATTAGAAATCTTTCTGCCATTCTTCTAAGAGGGCGTTGCCCTCTTTTTGTTTTGGCTTTTTTCCTGTATTATAGATAGTGGTGATTTTATGGCTTCTATCGTAACTGATTATTTACCTTTAGAAATTAAATCTAACCCTTATTATGTTCACGCTAAAAGAGGATACCTTTCTCATCTTCTTTTAGATGCTGCTAAAGCTGGACAGGATGTTTATGAAAATGAATATAATAAACTTAATAATCTTGCTTACGCTAGAAAAGAAAATAATCATATTACCATTCAGGAAGTTTTCAAAGATAACTGGGGTTACTTTGTCGAATACTGTAATAGGAAGAGTATTCCCCTAAGAGATGCTATTTTAAGTAATGTTGATAGTATGATTAATTGTAGAAACTTCAATAGTGGCTACTTGTTCTATGAATGCCCTAATTGTCACGACATTTATGTTAGAGGATTATCTTGTCATTCTAGATTTTGTGTATCTTGTGGCAAAAAATATAGAGATGCTAGAGCGAATGAAATATCTAAGACTTGTATCTATGCCCCTCATAGACATATCACTTGGACTATTGCTGAAGAACTTAGATGGTTCTTTCAAAAATATAGGGACCTATTCGATGAATTGTTTGGAGCTGTTAATGATGTATTAACTCATCTCATTCAAGGTAAATCTAAAGCCGCCAGAAAAAGAAACGAACGTTTAGGCTTTATCTCTACTCTTCATACTTTTGGTAGAGATTTAAAATTTAACCCTCATATCCATACTTTGATTGCTGAATGTACTATCGACAAAAACGGAAAGAGAAAACCATATTCTTATTTCAATTATGATTCTTTAAGAAAATCTTTTATGAACCAGTTATTAAAAAGAATGTATAAATTTCTTAAAGGGATAAATGACAAAAATGATATAGATGAGTTTTTCAAAATTAAGAAAGAATTATATAAGAAAAATGAATCAGGCTTCTATGTTCACGCTCCTCAAAAAGAATGTAAAAATCCTAATCAAATCAAGAAGATTGTAAACTATGTTTGTAGATATGCAGGACATCCTGCGATGAGTGAATCAAGAATTATCTCCTACAATAAAGATACAAAAATGATATACTATTATTACGACCCACATGAAGATGATGCCATTATCAATGAAAATGATAAAATTGGTAGACAATATGTTACTGAGTCTGTTTTTGATTTTATAGCTAAATTAATTGTTCATATACCTAACAAAGCCGTTCATACAACTAGATATTACGGCTTCTATGCTAATCATTCTTCCCTTGACATAATGCACCAACCAAAACTTTTCAAATGGAAAGAAATTGCCAAAATGAAGTCTAATCTAAATTGGAGAGTAAGACTCATTTCATCATATAAATATGACCCACTACTTTGTCACTGCGGAGCTACACTGGAAATTGTTCCTGACCTTTGTTACTTCGTAGGCTATTCTAAGGAGGATGGATAAATATGGAATTTGAAACAAAGAAAAGATTATTAACTAAAGAAGAAAAACTAAGAAGAGCCATCTTCTTCTATACATATGAAGATTTAGATTTTGACTTAGAGTATGAGGAAGGCAAAGGCTTTGATGACCATGGTCAACCTTTAGTCAAAATTGAGGAAAACATAAATAAACTAGATGATAAGACAAAGGCTCTAGTTTATGAATTTGCTGAAAGAGAAATATATGATGAAACCATTGATTTAAAATGCTTAAAATGTGATTATGAGGAACAAGATGTTGACTGGGAAATGATTGAAGAAATTTGGGATGGAAACAAATACCCAATTCTATACTGCCCAAAATGTGGTAAACCACATTATGTACCTTTAGATATTTGGAAAAAGAAAAACAAATATAAGAAATACTAAATCGAATTAATTTGTTTTAAAGCCTAGGTAACCCTAGGCTCTTTGTCGTTATAAATATAAAATTAAGCTTAATATACAATTTCCTAATAAACAAAAAAAGCATAGGCTAATAAATAACCTATGCTAATAAAATACCTATTGTTCTTTAAATAATTCTAATTTCTTATTTGTAAACCATAATACTAATCCAATACCATAGGTTACTATAAGTATTCCCAAAACAGCAAATATATATGTCCAATTCTCACCTAATACAAAATAATACCAATCATAATCTTTATTCACACTCCCATCACTATTTAAATGTGTAAATACATTAATAGTATAGAAAATAGCATAACAAATCATGTGTACCATATTAAAGAATGTATATTTAAATTTTATATTACTTCTTCCTTCAAATAATATAAATGATAAGATTGCTGATATAGGCGTTAATAAATGAAAACATATATTTGTACTTCTAAATAAAATGAAATAGCTATATCCTTCAGCTACAGCAACAAAGCCTAAATAAAACACTACAACAAAGAATGTTAATGTTACTCCTGTAGTAGCAATCATTTTAACAATCTTTAACCAGTTTGGTATTTCATTGTATTTTTTTAACAATATTAAAATATCAAATACTACTATTATTGCAGCAACTATACCACTAACAATATTAGATTGTGTTGTAAACATTCTAAATGTTTTTGGCCCTCTTATAGATAAAATAATTGCACAAACAATAACGGATATCGTTGTAAATAGATTTAATAATAATGAACCATACACCTTTTTCTTCATTGTATCACCCTAGTCTTTACATTATTATAGCACATATTAAAAGAAGCAAAACCATATATCCTTGCTTCTAGAGAGTTATTTAGAATGAATATATCCTGAGTTTTACACTTGTTATGCTATAAAGTGAAAGTATATATAAAAAAACAAGGCTATTACAACCTTGTCTTTATCGATAATCTAAATTTCGAATAGTAGCTATACTACCTATAAACGAAAGTAGTAAAATTAATTCTAAATTTCAAGTAGTACATACCTATAAACAATTTGTAGTAAAAATATTAATATATAAAAAGAATCCTCCCCTTATAATATTGATGTCTAGTCATTAATTTAAGAGGAGGATATTTTTTATGGAATTTGATTCCATTAAACACCTTGGAGTTAATCCTGATTTATTTGATTTAGATAAATGTTCAGAGGATTATGATCAAGGTAATTTCAATCATATCATAGTTTTACATTTAAAGAAAGAAACTAATGTTAAATGCCCTTACTGTGATTCTAAAAATACTATTTCTAGAGGTACTAAATCTAGAGAATTTATTCATGCGAATAAGAATGAACAAGACATCAGAATTAAACTATATTATCATGTTTATAAATGTGATGATTGTCTCTCTTATTTTCAACAAGATAATCCATTTATTTTACAAGGGAGAAAGAGTACACATATTAACGATGTATTGATTTTAGAAGAATTAAAAGATATTAATGCTACATTTACTTCTGTTGCGAAAAGATATGGTGTATCTACTACTTATGTTCAAAATCTTTTTGACAAGAAAGTGGATATAAAAAGAGGACATCTACCAGAAGTCTTGGCTATTGATGAGGTATATATCAAGAAGGTATCAAAATATAATTATTGCTGCGTATTATATGATCCTATTAATCATAAGATAATTGATGTTCTTGATTGTAGACATAAGAATTACTTAATTGATTATTTTGCTAAAATACCTATAGAAGAAAAAGAAAAGGTATTTGCTGTATCTATGGATTTATATAGGAATTATCGCGATATTTCTAGGCTATGTCTACCTTATTCTGCTGTTTGTGCTGATTCTTTTCATGTAATTAAAAACCTAAATGAAGCCTTTAATAAAGTAAGGATTCGAATTATGAAAAGTTTTGAGAATTTGAAAAAGGAGAATTCTTATTACTATTGGTACTTTAAAAAATTTTGGAAGCTTTTATTAAAGAATATCAAAGATCCAAGTGTCACAATAGAAATAAGAAAAACTCACCAAACCATGACTATTGCACTACTGATTGAAACTATGTTAAAAGTCAGCGACGAATTAAAAGTGGCGTATTACTTAAAAGAAGCTTATAGAGAATTTAATTTAACAGCTTCATACGAAAATGCCGCGGAAAGATTCGATGAAATATATGAAGCATTTAGAACTTGTGGCATAAAAGAATATAACAAATTTAGATACCTATTAAACGAATGGAAAGTTGAAATAATTAATTCATTTTTTAGGCTCAATGGGTATAGAATATCCAATGGGAATTTAGAACGTAAAAATAGTGACATTAAAACAATAATTAAAGTATCAAATGGATATACAAACTTTCAAAGATTAAGAAACAGGATTATGTTTTCCATTAATAAAACAGAACCTATTCAAGCTGATAGAAAACCAACAACTAATAAGGCTATTGGTAAGAAAAGAAAGCCTTATAAAAAAGAAAAATAATTAATAAAAATACTATGGCTAGACGACAAAAAAGGCATGTAATCAAACATGCCTTTTCGTCGTTTTACTACTCTGTTTATAGGTAGGTACTACAATTCGTTTATAGCGATTACTACGCTTTATTGAAAGGTAGTACTACTCGAAATTGATAGCCCTAATTTTAAAGTACTACTCCAAATTTAGAGCACCCAAAAAGTTCAGTATTTAAGCCACTTTTTTAACATTTTATTTAGTATTCTTGCGAACTAGTAGTGTGATTGGCTCGTCATATGCTTCAAGATTTTTAGAAGTGCTCCACTTTATTCAAAATCTATTTTAAACAAAGATAATAATTCCTTTACTCTATCTTGACCCGAAAGGCAAGTGTCAATTAACCATCCTCGTTCTTCATTCCAGTTCTTTAACCCTCTATAATAGAACATTTTTATATCATCAGTTATGATAATAGGAACATAATTATATTTTAAACATTCTTTGAGCATTATCAATCTTCCTACTCTTCCATTACCATCTTGAAATGGATGAATTGTTTCAAAATCATGATGAAATTCAATTATATCTTCTATTGTTACTTCTTTTTTAGAATTATAATTATCTAATAATCTCTTCATCTCCATAGATACCTTATCAGGTGATGTTGTATCAATACCCCCTACAACATTTTCTTTTAATTTATAATTTCCAACCATGAATGTTGGATCTAAAGAGTCGATAGAGTTGTTTTTTAAAACAAAATGAAACTGTTTAATCATTGATTCAGTTAGTTTATAATTAGCCATATCAATTACTAAATCAATACATCTAAAATGATTAATTGTTTCAATAATATCATTAACTTTTATAGTATTATTAGAATTAATAGTTTTAGTTTCAAAAATATACCTAGTTTCATCATAGGTAAGCTGTGATCCTTCAATATGATTAGAATTATATGTCATTTCAATTTGAAGCTCATGATATATCCCACCAGATCTTTTAGTATCTTTTTCCAATTTTAAAATATCTAATAATTTCTTTTTTGTGTTAGTATGTCTAATTTGTCTATTTGGTTTTACTGCATCTTCTGGAATCAACCATGTCTTCCCGTTCAATACTGCGCCAGGTATTCTTCCTTTATTACAATAATCTCTAATACTTCTTTCTGAAATATTCCATTCTAAAGATAATTCTTTAACTGTCTTATAGTTCATATCTTCACCACCGATATTATTATACAATATTATCGGCAAAATATAAACAGAAAGCTCAAAAGAAAAAACGGCATATATTTTGCCGTTTAATCGTTTGATTGCCGATTATGCTAGTGGATATCTTTTAAAGATAAAAGACATACCGATGTTTTGTTATATTTCGATTATTTCTTTCCAAGCAATGCACTAACGTTTGACAAGGTAACAAACCGTCTCGACGATGTACTCATAGATGGGCTATTTTGGGAAATGATCCACATCATTTTTCCATAAACTGCACCTTTTTGCACGGTTTTCAAGCACATAAATTGCACCTTTTTGCAATTATTTCTTTAACTATTACTTCTGGTGATTTATTTACAGTATCAATATGTGTTGCATTTGAATCATTGTTTTGAGCATCAAGACACATTTTAACATTTTGCATGCACCAAGAATCTTCACCTTCTCCTCTTTTCAGGATTCTATCATGAATAGTTTTATAATCTCCATCCAAAAAGAAATATAGAATCTCAACATTATTATCCTTTAATCATTTTATGATATCATCATAAGATTCTTTTCTAACTAATGTCATTGGCACAACTATATCTCCATCATATTTGTTAGAAATATCTTTTAACAATTCATAATTAAATTTTCTCCATAATTCATAGTCTTCAAATATGTAACTATAGATTAATTCCTCTGGATGATTATCCCTTACAGCATTACCTACTGCTTCAGGATCAAATATATATGCTTTCTTTAATTCTTTAATTAAGTATTCAGCTATGGTTGTTTTACCAACACCATAGCTTCCATTAATCCAATAATCATTCGTACTCCTTATTTTATATATCTTAGCAAGAAATCTGCCACACCAATAATAGTATATCCATCTTTATCAAATGTCTCTTTAATTGGTTTATTAATCACAACAACTTTTTGAATTTGATCGTTTAACCTATGAAAAGGGCTAAGTTCTCTATTCATAGTTTTTTCATTTGAAATATCTTTTGAAACTTGAATGTACAATCTTTTTTTATTTTTGGTAGCGTAAAAATCCACTTCATTTGTCTTTCTTACAGACTTACCATCTTTATTTTTTTCAATGGTTTCAAATGTTCCAACATTTACTGTATATCCATTATAAATAAGTTCATTATACACCACATTTTCAAGCATTTGCCCTTCATCAGGGAATGCAAAATTCAGTCTAGCATTTCTTAAACCAGTATCAGTAAAATAATATTTTTGAAGAGCGCCTATTTCCTCTCTTCCTTTTAAATCATAACGTCTAGCTTCTCTTAATATAAATGCATCTTTAAAATATTCAATATATTTATCAATTGTCTGTTTATCAATATCTTCATGCTTTACGCTTTTAAACGTATCAGATATTTTTTTTGAATTCAAAAGAGAACCTGTTAGTTCACTAATTATATTACACAATTCATCAAGTGATTCACTTTTATATAGTTTATTATGTTCTAAAATATCTTTAAAATAGGTTGTTTCAAATAGCCCTTTAAGGTATTCTTCTTTATCATCTTCGTCCTTTAATACTGCTAAAGGCATTCCACCATGTTGCATATATTCAAACATTGCATCAGTAGTAGAACCACCAACATAATTATAATATTCTTCAAATGAAAGAGGATATATACTAATATTTGTGGCTTTATCCCTAAACTCAGTTATTATATTTGTAGACAACATTTTAGAATTTGAACCTGTAACATATAAGTCAATATTAGGTTTGTGAGATAACCCTAAAACAACATCAACAAAAGAAATGACATCTTCATCAGTGTCTTTAGCTTTTATATGTTCGCCATTTGTTAAAACAGGATTCACTATTGGAATTACTTTTTGTATCTCATCCAAAAAAACATAGCACATGCTTTTATTATTACAAAAGTTTCTAACAAAATCTCCTAAGTATATTGGATCTCTGTATTTGCTATTTTCTTCTTCATCTAATTCTAAAACAAGAATATTAGATTCTTTAACTCCAGTTTCAATTAAGTATTTTTTATATATTTCCTTTAATAGATAAGATTTTCCACATCTTCTTATTCCTGTTATAACTTTTGGAAATCCATTTTCTTTAGACTTGATTAATTTATTAAGGTATACACTTCGCTCAATCATATAATCACCTTTTCTGTAGAATTCTACACTTTTGTCAATTTTATTTTATCATAAAACAACTAAATAAGCAAACGTTAAAATATAAAAAAAAGTAGAATTCTACGTTTTTATCAATTTCAATATAAAAGTAATTCCTAATTCTACTATTTTTAGTATTTTTAGGAATTAAGATAAATAAATGTCAATTATGGAACATAAAAACTCATTTTTTGATTTTATTGTTTGATAACTCGTATTTATCGGTCAATAAAAAAGATTGCCTAGATACTAAGCAATCATAATTTTAGATCTGTTTTCTATTTTTTGGCAAGACAGCAAACTGTTTCACCGTGTGTGGCATTAAATTTGTAGATATGTAAAAGGGTTTGTTTTTCTATAGTAGAAATATTAGCCAAATTTCTAACTACTTTTTTCATCAAAATGTGATGTACTTGTCATATTATAATTGGCTTATTTTATGTCTTTACAACTCTTAATTAAAAATGCGTTGTGGAATGTCATTCCAACCATTTTTGTATAGAATCTTAAGATCTTTTCATAATCTTTTGTTGCGGTTGCTAATGTAATATAAACACATTCATCTTTAACGCAAGATTCAATCGCTCTAAATAGTTTTTCTCCTATACCTTGATTGCGATATTGCTCTAGTACAAATATCTCATCTATATCAAAGCATTTCACTCCAATTCCAATATATGATGTTTTTCTTTCAGTTGTATAAAAATGGCCAAAAGTATAGCCGATTATTTTATCTCCATCTACTGCAATGAATAGTGGCTCTTTTAAATCTTCTCTAGTATTCTTTATTAATCCAAATGTTGAATTTTCTTCAACCCATACTTGAGATAAATCAATTAATTGTTTAGCAGTATTTCCATTTGTTAATGTACCTTTTCTTATTTCTATCATACACAAAATCCTCTTTAAATATCTGTAATAATTAAATCATTATCAAGTAATTTATTCAATGTTTATTCGTCACACTTGACGAAAACGCTCGTCAAAATCTTATATACAAGTTCTGAAAAAACTCCAAGTTTTCATTAAACTTAGAGTTATTTTTCACTTATAACATTTTGATTTGTTACTAATTTGACCACTTTACTATTACTAAGTAATAGTATAGCAATTAAAATAGTGCTATTTTTTTACTGAAGGATTTAACGTCAAAAGTGCGACTGTTTCGACTAGTGCTGTTTGTGGGAACATATCTAATGGAGTAATAGAATTAATGGAATAGCATTCCTTTAATTTTTCTAAATCCTTAGCTAATGTGGCTGGATTACAGGATACATATATAAACTTTTTTACCTTACTTTCTAGTATTGCTGAAATAAACTTTTCACCAAGTCCAGTTCTTGGTGGGTCAGCAACTAATACGTCAAAGACTTCGCCATCTCTTAACATTTTAGGCAATAATTCAGATGCATCACCTTGTAAAAATTTAGCATTAGAAATTTTGTTTAATTTAGCATTTTCTTCTGCAGCCTTAATAGATTCTTTATTGTATTCAATACCGATAACCTCTTTAGAATTATGTGCTAAATATAGGGCTATAGTACCTACTCCACAATAAGCATCTAATACTCTTTCTTTAAAGGATAGCTTAGCTTGCTTAAGAACTACATCATACATCTTTTCTGCTTGGTATGAATTTAGCTGGAAGAATGTTGTAGGGTAAATCTTATATTTAATCTTACCTAAGGTTTCAATAACATATTCTTCTCCACCTAAATGATTTGTTTCTTTACCAAAGATTTCTAAGGATTTATCATTACTATTTATATTCTCATAAACAGATACTATTTCAGGAATAGCTAATAATTTGTTTACTAATTCTTTTAATTTTGCATCCTTTTGTTGACAAACAAAACAAACTAAAGCCTTATTTTCTTTTGTTGCTCTAATAACTAGATATCTTAAAGATCCTGTGTTTGTTTTACGGATATATGGTTCTACCTTTGCTTCTTCTAATATACTTAATACCTTTTTGTTTAATGTATTAATTAAATCCTTTTGAACTAAGCATTTATCTACAGGAACCAAAATATTTGATTTTGCTTTAATCATAGCAACACTCATCTTGCCATCATTTTTCTTGACATTTAATTGAGATTTATTTCTATATCCTAAAGTATAATCGGATGGAATAGTATTCTTAATCTCAAAGCTTTTTGGATTAATCGTAGTATATCTAGATAATGCTTCAATGACGATTTCTCTTTTATATTTTAGCATTTCTTGATAATCAATATGCATTACAGAGCATCCACCACATTCTGCATAATATGGACATTCTGGCATCTTTCTTGCATTAGATGCATGCTTACACTCTATAGATTTACCATAAGCCATTTTACCTTCTAGCTTAGTTATTTCTATATTATGTCCTTCGCCAGGAATTGCACCATCTACAAATATTGCTAGACGATTATAAAAACCAATTCCTTCGCCATTTATACCCATTCTTTTTATATCAAGAATAAACTGATCATTCTCTTTTATATTTTTAAAACCATTAGAAGGCTTTTTTTCAAAGTCTTTTTTGTTTTTTTCTTGTTTACTCATAAATTATACATCTCCTACAAATTAATGAATTAAACGTAAAATATCATTATATGTGATAAATACGAATAAGATTAACAACAAGCCCATAAATACAAGATTAATAATATTTTCAATCTTCTTAGGCACCTTTTTACCAGTGATGGCTTCAATAATTAAGAATACGATTCTTCCACCATCTAAAGCTGGTATTGGAAGTAAGTTCATTACACCAATATTTACAGATAATAATGCAGTTAAGGATAATAATGGTAAGAAGCCTGCACCAATATATTGCTTAACCATATCAAAAATACCAACAACACTAGATAAATCCGATACTCCTACTTGTCTTACACTAGATGGGGCAATTAATATACCTAATGTTCTAAAGATTAATGTGAAATCCTTCCAGAAATTATTTGCTGCAGAACCAATACATTCAAAGAAAGAAAAATGATATTCTGGAGATACACCAATATATTGTGCTATCTTTTCAATTCTTTGATTTTCTAATAATTCATCTGTATATGGCTCAATAGATTTACATTCCTCAAGTGAAACTAATGTATAGGTATCATTTTCACCCTTATGGTAATATTCGAATCTGACATCTACAGAAGTTGTAACATTTAATTCTTTAAATAATTTAATTAATTGGCTCCAAGATTCAATAGTATATACTGTGCCATCAATGGATACCTTAGTTAAATAATCACCTTTAGCAATTGTTCCTGTTTCACCCTTATAGCGAATAGATATTCTACCAACCTCTAGACCATCTATTTCTGTACTTGGAATTTTTGATAATACTAATGATTTTGCACCAAAGTTTGTAAGTCCAATAGAAACAATAGAGTTATATGTTTCCATAGTAGCATTCTTTGTTTCGTTTTCGTGAATATATGTAATATTTACTGTTGTACCATAGCCTTGATATAATTTAGCCATTTCAGTTTCAAATTCAGTCCATGAGGATACAGTTACACCATTAATTCCAGTAATGGTATCTCCACTTACTAAATAAGCTCCTGCAGGGTATTCACTACTTACAGAACCAATTCTATTAGAACCATAATTTGGAACACCAGTTGCAAAGGCAATAATTAGATATAAGAAAAATGCTAATACAAAATTCATAAATGGACCAGCAAATAGAATTAGCATTCTTTGCCAAATCTTTTTAGAATCGAACGTTCTATGATATGGAGCAAGCTGTAATACCTCATTTTTTTCAAAAACATACTTTGCAGTTTCAGAAACCTGATAATAATGAGGCTCTCCCATATCATCTGTTAAGGTGATATATAAATCCTTACCATCCTTACCTTCTAATTCCTTATCACTGATTTCTCCTCGAACCATTGCATCGGCCTTATCATCTAGGATAATTTCAGTTACGATATCATCTACTAAATTTAAACCAATTTTTGAACCTATTTTAGTTAATTCATCGGTAGCTTCTTCTCCTGCCATAGAAACAAATCCACCAATTGGGATGGCACGAACAGAGAATGAAGTTTCTTTTCCCTTTTTCTTATATATTGCAGGACCCATACCTATAGAGAAATCATGGCATAATACACCACATTTCTTTGCGACAAAGAAATGTCCTGCTTCATGTAAGCATATTATTACACCTAAAATAATAATAAAGGCAACAATAGCTACAATTATAAGAGGGAATCCTGTTAGTTCTAAAAACATATACTAATCAACTCCATATCGAGATAAGATTTCTTTCATTAAGGATAGACTAACAGAAACAACATTTTCTAATGTATATGGAATTTCCATATACTTATCATCCTTAATTTCTTTTTCAATAATTCTTTCTATTTCTAAGAATTCAATCTTATCATTCAAAAATAATTTTACTGCAGCTTCATTTGCCGCATTTAATACTGCTGGATAAATTCCACCACGACTTGCTGCATAATATGCATAGCCTAGGCATGGGAATCTATCTTTAGATAATTCCATAAAATCTAATTTTAAACCAAATAAATCTAGCTGTTTAGATTCTTGCACATTATGATGAGGATATCTTAAGGCATAAGATATTGGAGTATGCATATCCGATACACCAAGCTCTGCCTTAATAGTACCATCTTTATATTCTACCATCGAATGGACAATAGATTGTGGATGCAAGATTGTATCAATTTGTTCATATGGTACATCAAATAGATGATGTGCTTCAATTACCTCAAAGCCCTTATTCATCATAGTTGCTGAATCAATAGTAATCTTGGCACCCATTGACCAATTGGGATGCTTAAGCGCAGCTTCCTTTGTTACTCCTTTTAACTCATCTCTTGTTTTATTTCTAAAGGAGCCTCCAGATGCTGTAATGATTAATCTTTTAATCTCTTTATGGCTTTCCCCCTGTAGGCACTGCAAAATTGCAGAATGCTCAGAATCAATTGGGACTAAAGCTACATTGTATTTTTTTACATATTCTTTTACAATGTCTCCTCCAGCAACTAAGGTTTCCTTATTTGCTAAAGCAATTGTTTTATGTGCTTTAATTGCAGAAATTGTAGGCATAAGTCCACTCATTCCAACTAATGCATTAACAAATACCTCATCCTCATACTTTGAATAAGAAGCAAGCTCTAATAATCCTGCATCTCCTACTACGATTTTTGGAGTGTAAGATAATTCATAAAGATAATTCTCCCGGAAACATACGATTTCCGGGTGAAATTCTTCTATTAATCTAACGGCTAATTCCTTATTTCTGCCAACACTCATTCCTATAACCTTGAATTCGGATGGATTTTCCCTAACGATATCTAAAGTCTGAGTTCCAATAGAACCGCAGGCACCCGCTAAATATAAACATCTCATATTAAATACCTGCACTTACTAATAATACGTCGATGAAATTAATCTCGAATATAATAAACAATAAGAATAATGCTGATGCAAAGAATACAGAATCAAAGCGGTCTAATACTCCACCATGTCCTGGGAACACTTGAGAATAGTCTTTAATTCCATATGCTCTTTTTAACTTAGATGCAACTAAATCGCCTATTTGTGATGTTATAGATAATAATAATGTTAATACTAAACAAACAAATACCTTTCCTGCTGGAGTGAAGGTATTATAGTTAAATACTCCGGCAAAGAATTCCATTTTTTCAACATTAGGTGTTCCCCAGCTTGCCATTAAGCTTGACATTTGTTCATAAAAATAACTAAATGCGAAGCCTAATACTAATGCAACTGCGGTACCACCAATTGCGCCTTCCCAGGATTTCTTTGGAGAAATTCTAGGTGCAAGCTTATGCTTACCACTTCTACCAAACGCAAGTCCAAAGACTAATGCGAATATATCGGTTGCTGTAGTTATAGTTAATAAATAGATTACAAAACGTACGCCAAAGAATCTTAATGTCATAAATGCAGCACTACATACACCTACATAAATGATAGACAAGAATAATCTACCTGCATCCTTTACTTCAAAATCATGAATAAAAATCATACTAGACATTAAAATTAAGAAGCAAATTAAAAGTGCGGTAACAGGTGTAAACATTAAATCAAAATGTAATCTTCTTAAACCCTTTAAAATAATAGAACTATTCGGATCAAATAGATGGGTTCTTATCTGATTTCCTGCTGCGTCTAATGTTGTTATTTCTTGCATAGACATAAATGAGAAAATAGAGAAGGATAGACCAAGTGTTAAACCAGCTGTAACTATTTTTAACCAAAGTGGTATTTTTTTATCCTTATCATACATATTTAATAGTTCAAATTCTGCAATAATAATCAACAGTGCAACAACAAATTCAAGCACTGGTAGACATGCAGGAACTAAAACAATAGGAAGTAATATAACGGCTAATATTAAACCGGTAATTACTCTTTTTTTCATAAGAATCACCTCACAAATAGGTTTGGTTATTATTGTATATGTTATATACAATACTTAATCTATTGTATTATAGCATTATAAAAAATAAAAATCCAGCATATAAGAGAAACACCATCATTTCCCATAAGCTGGATTTTTTATCATATTTTACTTAAATAGTCATTAAGTCCTTGCTCTTACGCTCTGTCATTTCAGATACTACTTGGATTTTCTTATCTGTAAGCTTCTGAGCATCCTCTAAAGCATTAGCCTCTGTATCTTCAGGTAAGCCAAGCTTCTTAATGTCATCATTTAAATCTCTTCTAGCGTTACGAATAGCTACCTTTGCAGTTTCTTCTAGCTTAGAAACATACTTAACTAATTCACGTCTTCTTTCTTCTGTCATCTTAGGTAAAATAAGACGAATCTGAGTTCCATCACTTTGTGGAGTTAATCCTAAAGGTGATGCTAAAATAGCTTTTTCAATATCTTTAACACTAGACTTATCATAAGGCTTAATCAAAAGCTGATTAGACTCTGGTACTGTAATTGTTGCAGCATTCTTAATTTGAGTCTTTGCTCCATAATATTCAAAATAAACAGTATCTAATAGGCTTGGAGCAGCTCTACCAGTACGTACAGTGGAAAGCTCACGCTCATATGCAGCGATTGCCTTATCCATTTTTTCTTCGCCCTCTAAAAGGGTCATTTCTAATTCTTCTTCCATTAAGTTTCTCCTCCTCTATTCTACTTTTACAAGGGTACCAATCTTATCGCCTTGAACAGCTTTAACAATGTTACCTCTCTTGTTCATATTAAATACAATTAATGGCTTCTTATTATCTTTACAAAGGGAAGCAGCCGTAGAATCCATAACCTGTAAGTTCTTCTCTAAAATCTCAGAGAATGTGATTTCAGTAAATAACTTAGCATCAGGATTTTTTCTAGGATCAGAATCATATACACCCTCTGTGTGATTCTTTGCCATCAAAACAACCTCAGCCTCAATTTCTGTAGCACGTAAAACACATGCTGTATCTGTTGAAAAATAAGGGGATCCAAGTCCACCAACGAAGATGACAACTCTACCCTTTTCTAAATGACGAATTGCACGTCTTCTGATATATGGTTCAGCAACCTTGTCGCAGTCAATTGCAGTCATAACTCTAGTAGGTACTCCATGCTGCTCTAGCGCATCCTGAACAGCTAAACCATTCATGATTGTTGCAAGCATACCCATGTAATCTGCCTGAGCACGGTCCATACCTAAGCCCTCTGCAGTCTTACCTCTCCAGATATTACCACCACCAACGACAATACCGATTTCAACGCCTAATTGCTTTGCATCTTTAATCTGCTCTGCAATTTCGTTTACAGTTTTAGGATCAATTCCATAAGAAGTTTCTCCCTTTAATGCCTCACCTGAAAGTTTTAATAAAATTCGTTTATACATAACTCTTTCCTCCTATTTTTCAAAAAAAGGGAGAGCAAATCCAAACATTGTTCTCCCTTTAATTTCGTTATTACTTTGCAGCAGCAGCAGCCTGTGCAGCAACCTCAGCAGCGAAATCAGTCTCAACCTTTTCGATGCCTTCGCCTACTTCTAGACGTACGAATGTTACTACTTCAGACTTAGCGCCCTTAACGTACTGTTCAACAGTTAAGTCAGGGTTCTTAACGAATGCCTGTGATAATAAACAGATTTCTTTTAAGTTCTTTTCTAAACGACCTGGAACGATTCTTTCAGCAATAATGTTCTCTGGCTTTGGTTTAGGTGAAGCTGCATTCTCATTTAATGCAGCAGCTAAGATAACTTCCTTCTCCTTAGCAACAACATCTGCAGGAATATCATCTTTAGATACATACTTAGGAGCAAGTGCAGCAACATGCATTGCTACATCCTTAGCAACTACTTCATCATTACCAGCTAATACAGAAACAGTAACAATTCTTCCACCCATATGCTTATAAGCACCAAATACCTGAGCGTCAGTCTTAGTTAAAACCTGAACACGACGTAAAGAAATCTTTTCGCCGATTGTACCAGATGCTTCCATAATAACTGTCTCTAAAGTCTTGCCATTAACATCAATAGCTAAAGCCTCTTCAGTATTTGTAGCATTGGAAGATGCAATGATCTGTCCAACCTGATCTAATAAAGCAATAAACTTAGCGTTCTGAGCAACGAAATCTGTCTGAGAGTTTAACTCAAATAGAACTACCTTGTTACCAGAAACTACATAGTTACATAAACCTTCTGCAGCAACAACGCCTGCCTTCTTAGCAGCCTTTGCAAGACCCTTCTCACGTAGCCATACAACAGCCTTCTCGAAATCGCCATCTGTAGCTACTAAAGCCTTCTTGCAGTCCATCATACCTGCATCAGTCTTCTCACGTAAATCCTTTACCATAGCAGCAGTAATATTTGCCATTCTAATATCCTCCGTAAATTTATTTTTAATTTAAAATTATTCAGCCTTAGCTTCTTCAGCTGGTGCAGCTTCCTTCTTTGCAGCCTTCTTAACAGCTGGACGCTTTGCAGCAGCCTTCTTTGTAGGAGCCTTAGCTTCCTTTGCAGGCTTTTCAGCCTTTGGAGCTACTTCCTTAGAAATTTCCTCTGCCTGGTTGATTTCCTCTGCAGCGTCATCGAACTTCTCAACTGTACCACCATTACCTTCGATTACAGCATTAGCCATAACCCATGTAACTAGCTTAACAGCACGGATAGCATCGTCATTTGCTGGGATTACATAATCAACATCATCAGGATCGCAGTTAGTATCTACGATACCAAATACAGGGATATTTAACTTACGAGCTTCTAAAATTGCATTGTGCTCCTTGCGAGGGTCAACAATGAATAAAGCATCTGGAAGCTTCTTCATATCCTTAATTCCACCTAAGAACTTCTCTAACTTATCCTTTTCAGCAACAAGCTTAATTACTTCCTTCTTAGGAAGCTTAGCTGTAGCCTCAGTATCCTCTAATAACTTAGTTAAGCTCTCTAGCTTTGTAATTCTCTTCTTAATTGTCTTGAAGTTAGTTAATGTACCACCTAACCATCTCTGGTTTACATAGTACATACCGCATCTAGCGGACTCTTCCTTAACAGCTTCCTGAGCCTGCTTCTTAGTACCTACGAATAAAACCTTACCTTCATTCTTAGCGATTTCTAATAAAGCGGCATAAGCCTTTTCAATTTGATCTGCAGTCTTCTGCAAATCGATAATATAGATTCCATTTCTTGCAGTGAAGATATACTTCTTCATCTTTGGATTCCAACGGCGAGTAGCGTGACCGAAATGTACGCCAGACTCTAATAACTGTTTCATTGAAACTACTGATTCAGACATTTTTTTAATTCCTCC
Source organism: Anaeroplasma bactoclasticum (assembly GCF_003550015.1). Classification (GTDB taxonomy): domain Bacteria; phylum Bacillota_I; class Bacilli_A; order Acholeplasmatales; family Anaeroplasmataceae; genus Anaeroplasma; species Anaeroplasma bactoclasticum. The sequence goes on along the minus strand of NZ_QXEV01000001.1, from coordinate 87,951 downwards.
ATTTTATTTTTGTTTTTGTCCTCTGCTCTAATCAACGAAAGCCCCCAACAGTTTTACATGCACACGATGGCCTTCTCATAGAACATGTGTATTTTTGTGCCTTTAACATATTAACATAAGTAAAGTACAATTTCAACCTTTTTATTAAAAAAAGAAAAGGCATGTGCAAATTTTAAAACACATGCCTCTTATATATTTATATATAAATTACTTTTTCTTTACGCTAGTTGGACGCTTAATCCACTTATAAATAGCCTTGAAGAAGCCACTATTAAGCTTACCGCTTCTATATAAAGTAAATCCTAATACAAAGTAAATAAGGATTAATGCACCAAATACAGAGCCAAGTACAATACCAACAATTGCACCTGCAGATAAGCCATTATTTGTATTTCCTTCTTCTGTTGGATTTTCTGGCTCAGCTGGAGTCTCTTCAGGCTTTGCAGCTCTTAAAGTCTTTCCGGATTCATCAAAGAAATCCTTTAAATCTAATGAAGCAACTGTAGAAACCTTAGAATCTACTAAAGCTCCATCTGTAGTTACTTCCTTACCAGATGCAGTTACAAATGTAGAATAAATAGGTAAGAAAACATAATTTCTTAATACCGGCTGGTTAGAAACATAATGAATAACATATACTGGCATATAAACGATAGATAAAGAAACAGTTTCGTTTGCTTCAAATGCTTTATATGCATCCTGAGTGCCAAATGTTCTAGAATAATCCTTAGATGTTGTTACAGTAAAATCAACAGTTAGCTTCTTAGCTACACCCTTTTCTGTATCATAAGCTTGTGTTAAAATTGCTGATTTTTCCTCATCATATAATGCTTCTTGACCTTGAATTGCAAAGGATAAAGTATTTACTGTAATATTTTTATTGCGTGCTCCATCTTCAGTAGAGAAATATGATGTTAAATCATACTCATACTTAAATAAGCTTGCTGTTGCATCCTTTGCAGCATACAAGTCATAATATGAACCACTCTTAGAATCTTTATCTAATTTTTCTGCATTTGTCTCATCTGAATCATAGAATAACTTAAATGCAGTTTTTACATCATCATCAAATTTTGAAACCTGGCGTGTTGTGGAATAATCTGCCTTAGTTCCCTGATTTAAGCAAGAAGCTAATCCTAGCATAGAAAATGCCATAACACCAATAGCGATGAACTTTGTCTTCATAATCATTGCTCCTTTTCTTTTTTTCGAACATTAGCATTATATCAAAGATAAAGTTGAAATACAAGAAAAAACCAACATATCAGTTTTTCTTTCCCTCAACATCTACTCTTTTTGCCCTTGGATGAGATAATTGATACTCTTTTTGCATAGTTTTATAATCCACATGCGCATAAATTGCAGTAGTCGATAAGGACTCATGCCCCAAAAGTTCTTGAACACTTCTTAGGTCTGCCCCATTTTTAAGTAATGCAGTTGCAAAGGAATGCCTTAGCATATGGGGAGAAATATGGAAATGCTCTCCTGCATCAGAAACTAATTTTTCTAATATTTTTCTTACTCCAACACGAGATAGTTGTGTACCATTTTTATTTAAAAATACATATCTATTCTCTAAATCCTTTGAATTATATAATAGCTCTACTCTAAAAGTAGAAATATAATGCTTTAAGGCTTCATCTAAGCCTTCATACATTACAACATCTCTATCCTTAGAGCCTTTACCTCTTATTCTTATAGTTCTAGCAGAATAATCAATGTCCTTTATTTGCATATTACATAATTCAGAAACTCTTAGTCCACATCCATATAAACAGCCTAAAATACAATAATTTCTATAGCCTAGCTTAGTTTCCATATCACAAACTTCAAACAGCATAATGATTTCATCATCCGTAATCATTTTAGGCAATCTTTTTTCCATTTTAGGCGCTTCAACACCCTTAAAGAAGTTTTCTTTAATCTGTTCTTGCTTATAAAAATAATTATAAAAACTATTTAATGAAGATAGCTTTCTATGAATCGTGGAAGTCTTTAATCCTTGATTCGATAAATAGGATACATAATTCCTAGGTATAGATGCCCTTATTCTAAGTAAGGATGGAGCCATTCTTTCGGAATGAAGAAAATTTAAAAACTCAAGGATATCCGTTTGGTATCCCTCAAGAGTATTATCGCTATAGCTCTTAACTTTAGATATATAATTTAAAAATTCAGTTATAGCCTCTTCATCAGTCATTTAATTCCAAAATCTCCTTTTCCATTACCTCTATAGCTCTTTTACCATATAATGCTTTTCTTTCATTCTTTTTATGAGGGAAGTTTAAATCCTCCATAATTCCAAAGTTTGCGCTCATTGGCTGGAAGTCAGCCTCGCTCGCGTTACATATATATAAGGATAAAGCACCTATAGATGTAGTTTTAGGGAATACATGTAATTCTTTTCCCTTTAAATATCTATCCATATTAATTGCAGCATAAATACCTGAAGCTGCAGATTCCACATATCCTTCTACTCCAGATACCTGACCTGCAAAGAATAGATTAGGGAATTTCTTTGTTTGGAATGTAGGATTTAAAATCTTTGGAGCATTGATATAAGTATTTCTATGCATTCTTCCATATTTTGCAAATCTTGCATTCTCAAGACCAGGAATCATTTGAAATACTCTTTTTTGTTCTCCAAACTTTAAATGAGTTTGGAATCCTACAATATTATACATAGTCTTTGCTGCATCATCTTGTCTTAGCTGAACTACTGCATATGGAGTTTTTCCATCTGGTGTTCTTAAGCCCACAGGCTTCATAGGACCAAAAGTTAAAGTTTGAGGGCCTCTTTTTGCCATAATTTCAACAGGCATACAGCCTTCAAATACTTTAATTTCATAATCCTTTTCTTCAACACATTCTGCGGTAATTAAAGCTTCGTAGAATTTATCAAATTCTTCTTTTGTCATAGGACAATTATAATAAGATGCAACACCCTTATCATATCTACTTTTTAAATATGCTTTTTCATAATTTATGGAATCTGCATAAATAATTGGTGCTTGTGCATCAAAGAAATAAAAATCATCTAAGCCAAATAATCTTTTAATTTCATCACATAAAGGACCACTTGTTAAAGGACCTGTTGCGATAATTGTAGGAATAGATGTATCTATTTTAGTTACCTCTTCTGTTACTATTTTTACATTTGGTAATGATTTAATTACATTAGTAACATATTCACTATAGCCTTCTCTATCTACAGCTAAAGCTCCACCTGCATCTACAGGATGTAATCTAGCCGCTTTTATAATAATAGAATCTAGCATTTCCATTTCTTTTTTTAATATTCCACAGGCATTCTCTAAAGAATCACTTTTTAAGGAATTTGAACATACAAGCTCTGCAAATTTTTCTGTTTTATGGGCAGGAGTCATCTTCACTGGTCTCATTTCATATAAGGTAATATCATATCCCTTTTTTGATAAATACCAACATGCCTCGCATCCAGCAAGTCCTGCCCCAATAATATTAATATTCATATAAATCCTCTAACTACTTATAACAAACAATCTCTTTTAAATCTTTTCTTTGATTATGAGGCTTAATATCATTAGGATACCCAATAGGAAGAATAATATCTACCTCATAATCATCATTTATTCCTAAAACTTCTTTTACTAAAGCTTCCTTAAATGAACAAACAAAGCAAGTGCCAAGCCCTAAGGCTGTAGATGCCAAAACCATTTGTGTTGCAACAATAGTAGAATCAACCTTACCATGATCCACTCCATCATTTCCTCTATGCCAAGATTCACTCTTTAAATGGCATATGATAAGAATCGTTTTCGCATCGAATGTATATCTTGTTGCTACTTTTAATTTGGATAATACTTCTTCAGATTCACAAACAAATATTCTTTCTGGCTGATAATTACAAGCGGTAGGCGCAAGTCTACCAGCTTCTAATACTTTATTCAATAAAGCTCTATCAATTTTTTCATCCTTAAAGCTTCTACAGGAAAATCTTTTTTCTATCACATCAAAATATTCCATTTTATTCCTCCAAAAATAAATCTTGAGTTAAATCAGAAGTAAATTCCAAAACTAATTTCTTTTTATGCTCCCAAATCGCTTTAGCTCTTGGAGTAACCATATAATCTTGCTTTAGGATATGCTTTGCGTGGCGAAGTGCATCATTGGCATCATAATAGGTTACATTATCCATTGCACCTAGTGCCATTAAATCCCAAGCAATTCCTAAAGCTCCTTCTTCATCTAATAAATCTGCTTCTAAAAGTAAAACAAGCTCATTGGATGAATTAGGATTGGTTATATTACTTTTATCGGAATGATTATCAATTAAATCATAAACCTTTTTCGTGAAATCTGAATTAAAATTATGCCCCCTTGCATAATTTAAGAATATCTTTGCTCCAATATGAGCATGGTTTTCTTGGCTGATGCCTCTTCCTACATCATGAAAAATTGCTGCAGTATATAAAACATCTACATCACATTCTAAATCCATATGGATGATTTTACACCATTCATAAACCCTTTTTGCATGATCAAAACGATTACGAAATTTATGTAATGGATTTGAAGATTTAATTCCATTTGTTTCTTCTAAAGTTTTTTTCACAAAATCTAGCATTTCTTCATAATTCATGATTTCACCTCATAATATTTTAATTATATCATTAAATCATTCGTTTTCGCTATCTTCTTTTTCTTCTTCTTTATATTTTTTGTTTGCTTTATAAAGCTTAACAAATGCCAATATAATAAACAAAAGTCCAACTCCCGGCAAAACCATTAAATATAAAACTCTAAAAGTCCATAAAACAGATATATCATAATTTGAAAAATCAGAATAAAAATATATCAAAATAAATACAAATGCTATAAGTAATCCAATAAAAATTTCAATTGCTGCAGATATTATATCTATTGGCTTTAATCTCATATTACCACCTCGAAAAACTTATGTATAACCCACTTTTTAAATAGGGAAAATGGATATCCCAATGGGATACCCATAATCCATTATATTAAGCTATGAACAATGTCTCTTAAATCACCACTATAGCTATTAAATGCTAAAGATAAATCTGCCTTACCCATACCTAAGAATCCACTATACTTTTCACCATAATATCTAGGTGTAGAATTCCATTTAGAAGCAAGCCAATTAGCCTTAGATGCCATAAAGCCAATTCCCATGTAGAATCTAATCTTTTCTGCATAAGCTGCATTTGCCTCCGCATTAGAGCCAACAGTCATATAGAAGGCATCGGATGCAACACTAGTTATAGTATTAGAAAAATATACATTTGTTAATTGGATAGCATCCTTAAATGCATTATCTCCAATTACTTCAAATCCATCATTAAAGTATATTGCATATATCTTATTATTATTTGTAAATACTGTATATTTATTATTATCGTCATCTACAAACAACGCTAAGGATCTTAATATTTCATAGCTACCATCTACTTTAACATACTTAGGTAAAATAATTGTAATTAAATCACTTCCAGAATAATTAAAGCCTGTAACAGAAAGTAAGCTTTCTCCTGTTGCCATATCATATCCATAGGATAAATAATCACAGGTTGCATAATATGCCTTTAAAGTAGTATTTTGATGAGGTAATAAATGAATATTACCTAAATGGTATTCCTCTTGATTATTATACCAATAATTAATATTCATATGATTATATACACCACTTGGTAAATACTTGCTATCAAAGTCCATATTCTTGTCTAAAGCAACAGCTTTATATAGCTTATCATTAAACTTTTCGATATCATAATCTAATTCTACAATATAATAATCACCTAGGCTAGATGCATCACTATATAGATAAATATAACCAATACCATCTGTGATAGTTAAATATTTATTATATTTAACAACTAATGTTTCATAATTTAAATAATCCTTATCAAATTCAAAATATGCATTATCAATAGATAAATAGTAATCCTTAGTTAAAGCTAAATTTGTATCATATGCTAAATCCATATAATAAGTATCATCTAAATAAACCTTATAAGAAACCTTTTCCCATTTAGCATATAATACTAAATTATCATTTGGCATGGAAGAAATATATACAATATCACCATCTAGAGTATAGCTATATCCCTTTAGAATATAACTATCACCTAAGGAATCTGTATATACTTCTTTATCTAAATATGTACTTAAGCTAGCTCCACCATATACAGATTCAACTGTATTTCCATCCATGGAATGAATAGTTAAATCATAATAATGGATTTCCTTCCAAGCTGCATAAACCTTAATATTTGATTCTGGCATAGTTGTACTTGTGAATTCTTCTTTCAAATACTTATCCGAATACCAGCCATCAAATAAATAATATTTACCATCAACTTCTACTATATCTAAATTTGGATATTTAATTGTAGCTCCGGTTTGAGCTTGGTAATACTCATTATCTAAATAATTTAGAACAAATGTAATTGTATGGCTTCTCTTACCGATATATGTATCATTCTTATAAATCATATCTGTACCATAAGAATAGCCTTCTATAAAGGATACTACATCATCCATATTAATAGATTTAAACCAAGTATAACCATCTTCATTATATGTATTTGTTAAGGCAATAGAGGATGAACCAAGTGTAATGACACTTACTAATTTAAATTCAAAGTTCGCAATTTCTGTTAATGCATAGGATGTATTAATAGTTCCATCAGAATTCTTAGATATTGCCATATTCTTTAATACTAAGCTTAAAGACATATCTCCTAAATTAGAATTACCAGTTAATGCTTCCATATCTAAGGAGAAATTAAACTTATGATTATTATAAGAATAGCTATTAATTACAGTACCTGCATCAATGACATAATCTTCATTTTCGTTTGTAGATGAATTAATTGCGTTTAAAATGATTTCTGGCATACCCAAGGAGAAATCCATTAAATAATACATAATATCATCAAAGAATTCCTGATAAGATACCTTTAACTTGTAAGTTGTTGAAGATTCTTTTCTATAAATATATACATATCCATCCATGTAATAGAAATATACATCTTTTTCCTTTAAACCTATAGTCTTTGCAAGAAGTGGCAAGCTTGACATATCTAAATGAAGATAAACTAGTGGAGAGCCATCCTCTAGCACTCTAACTTTAGCATCAATATTTACATCAATATCAGAAACGATAGGCAATCCTAAAGTAACCGTGCCTGAAATTGCATAATCCTTATTGGATGCTGTTGTTAATATTCCATTTACAAGCTCATCAATATTAAAAATATTATAATAGCTAGATAAATCACTTGGAGCATTAATAGATATAGAATCATTTGTTAATGTCAAATAATTTAAATCAATTCTTGTATATTCGTTTTCGCTTACATAATCTGTATATAATCCTAAAAGCTCTAAAGAAAGTGGAATATCATCTTTAGCCTCTAGCTTTACTGTAACAAGCTTACTAGAAGGAATTATATCATTTAATACAGAAGCTAAAATAGATACCTCAAGACCATCTTCTGTAATATCTAATTTCTTAATTAAACTAGATACATCAAAATCTTTACTTTCAAAATTAAATAGATCCTTAAGCTGAGATATATCAACAAAGGATAAATCCTGATTCATATAATCATTTAAGAAATCTAAATCTAATCCTAATACAGAGGTTATAGATGCTAATACACTGAATATAGAATCCTTTTCTGCATAGAATTTAATCTTGCTAGAAAGATTAGATTCATTGTTTCCATATACGATATAAACCATATCAGATACTAATGTTAAATCTACTCTATGAACTACTTTAATCTTACCATTCTCTTCATATTCAGTAATAGCTATAGAAGCTTTAAAGGATAAATCATCAATCTTGAAATCCTTTAATTCTTCTGTACCAAGATGAATCATAAGATTACCATTAATATTAAGATGCTTATAGCCATTATCCATAACATCTAAATCTAAATTCAAATTGAAATCTCTCTTATCTAATAAATCTATTACTCTTTTTATTGTTCTACATAAAGATAAGATATCTTCATTGTCTAAATATTCAGTTGGTAATGAAACTGCATAATTAGTTATTTTAGCAATAGATGTATTTAGATTAATTTCATCACTAGATATATGAATATTAAACATTTCATCATTCTTACTATAGCTTAAAGCTATTGTAATTTTTGTAATGAAATCAACTAATGTAGATAAATCTATAGAAATACTATCTTCACTGATTTCTAAAGAATCAATAATAGAATCTAATTCTTTAAAATCAAAATCAGGAGAAGTATGACCAAATATACTAAATACTTCTTCTATAAATTCATTCATGTTAGATAAATCAATACCAAAGGTAGCATCTCCATATTCTAGATATAAAACATTATCCACTAGTTTAAAATAAACATCATGTAATGTATGGAATGCTTCAATATGGAAATGTCCATTTAGATTATATTTATCATTTTCTAAAATGAAATCAATAGAGCCATTTAAATCGATTGAAATAGACTTAATTTGAATATTACCATCTATAGATACCTTGAAGGAATCTTCCTTTATCCAAGAAATAAATTCTTTAATATTCGATACCATATTACTTAAATCAACATATGTATTATCACTAGGTGTAATATCACCATCAAATAAAGAAATAGATGCTTGAATATTCAATACTTCACTAGATGCTATCGATAAGACTCCGTCTAAAATAGATAATTCAAGATAAATATCCTTATGAATATCTATAATATTTTCTAAAGAATCAAAATCACTTAAATCTAATGTTAAATCTAGCTTATTCTCTTCAATCATTAAAGATACTAATACCTTAGTAAAATCAACACTAAAGATTATGTCTATAATATCTTCTACCTTCATACTAGAAGTATCTTCTAATAGGATAGATAATGGTAGCATTAAATGATTATTTCCTAAATCAATGAATAAAACCTTATTCATATCATTGAAAGAATCAAAATACTGAACTTGAATATCTTCTTCTAATGTCTTATAGGATACATTTAAATTAAACTCTGCACTTAAATTATTCTTAAATAGAAGATTACCATTTCCATTAATTTTGATATCTTCATATTCTAAAGAAACATTTAAAGAAATTCCCTTATTATCTATTATTCCTTTAATCATTTCAAATAAGCTATATAGCTTACCTAAATCCTGATAATCAAAAGAAGGTAATAGGATATCTGAATTAGAGCTTGATGCAATAATATTTACATCAAATAAATCCTTAATAGAAATATCTAAACCAATGCTTGATGAAATATCTTTAAGTGTAATAGAAATATCACTTAAGAAGGATATGATACTACTTAGGTTCATATCTAATCTGATATTATCTTCTGTAATAGATATTGCTTTTAATACTTCTTCAAAATCGATAGAAAGTAAATTATCAAGAATAGATTCACTTTCATTATTATCACTAAATAATGCAATGATTTTTTCTAAATCTGCTTTAGATAATAGGATATGACAATCATCAAAATCTAAGTATATACAATCATCAATATAATAAATATCTAAGGAAATAGCTTTATTTTGATAAGCTACCTCTAAATTTACTGAAGCACGAATAGAATCATTAAAATCTATAATTCCTGTAGCTTCGATATCTAATCCCTTATAGCTTAAGCTTAAAGCTACATTTAATTTCTTAGAATTATATATTGCAAGAATATCATCTATGATAGTATCAATATATCCTAAGTTTTGATAATCTCCAGTAACACTAACACTATTCTTTGTAGAATGGATATTTAAATGAATAGTTGCTTCTTTGATAAGTGCTAAAACGTTAATTCCATTATCCTTCTTAATAGATAATGAAATAGAATTCATACCATCTACAAAGCTAGATATATCTAAGGCTATATCTATAGAATTCTCTTCAATTACTAATTCTTTAATTAGCTTTTCATAATCCATTTTGAATAAAATAGTAAGTATTCCATCTAAGGATAAATCTAAGCTATTTGTATTTAAATCAGTAAATTTAGATACAATCTTAATTAAATCATCTTTAGATATCATAAGCTTTGTATTTAAAATATCTAAATATAAGATATCTTCAATATAAGAAGCACTTAATTCAACATTTAATTCCTTATAATTTACCTCTAGATTTACTGATAATTGAATATTAGTAGAATAATCTAAAATACCACTACCAGCTATATGTAAATCCTTATAATCCATAGATAAATCAAAGCCAAGCTTACCATCCTTATATAAGCAAATCGCATCATCGATGAAGCCTTCTAGGTATGCTAAATTATAATAATCTTCTTTGTTTATTGTTCTTGTCTTATAAGACAAATTACCAACCTTAAAGGAAGCATGAATATCATCTATAGCAATAGAGCCACTAATACCATAATTTGTATCTAAAATAGATAATTTAATAGAATGGATTAAATCTGTGATTTCTTCTAAGGATAATGCCAAATCTAAGCTATTATCTGTAATCACTAATTCTTCTAATAGCTTATCATAATCAATAGAGAAGACAGTTTCTAAAATAGTTGTTAAATTAAAGTCTAAAGACATATTTAAATCAATAGTCTTACCTGAATACTTTTCAATTAATCTTAATAAATCATTTGTTGTAATCTTTAGCTTAATATTGTTAAAGCCTAAATAAATAGTATCATCTAGATAATATAAATCTAAAGATAAGGTATCCTTCCCATAAGTTAAATTAATCTTAGAATCTAGCTTAATTTCATTTTCAAAAGATAAATTGCCATCTAATTTTATATTTAATCCTCTATATTCTAATTCTAAGGATAAATCTAGGTTCTTCTTTTCAATAATAGATACTATATCCGAAACAATGAAATCTAAATTCTTTAAATCCATGAAATCCTTATGATCTAATGGATTTATTTTTTTGTTTGTAGATTTAATTCCTAAATGGATAATCTCACCATTTAAATCTATATCTGCACTTGCAGAAACAAGCTTATAGGTATCATCCTCATGTATGATATCGAAATGAATTGGTAATAATATACCCATTAAATCTAGCTTTGTATCAATACTTACATTAACTCCATCATCTTCCATCTTAGACTTTGCTAAATCATCCATGATTTTAGAAACATCTAAAGAACTACCTGTATCACTAGATGGTAAAACACTTGTTATTGTTTCTATAAGTGTTGTTAAATCATCCATATTGGCTTTCACTTTAATTCCACCTATAGAAAGATATAAGGAATCCGTATATTCAACATATAAATCCTCTAGCAATGCATAAACCTTAATATTTGTTAAATCAGTAATATTTAAGGATACTAATCCTTGAGTATTAAAACCATCTGTAGAAATGGATAAATCTAATACAGTATCGGATTTATCTTTATTTTGTAAGGATTCAACAATAATGCTCATAGCATCATCTGAAGTTGGTAAATCCTCTTTCTCATCCTCTAATACAGATAAATAAGCATAGGATTCAAAATAATCATATGGTTCTTTATCAAATTCTACATTTTCATAATAGAATTCCTCATGACAATTTGTTTTAGTTACTGCCTCAACACCCATAGATTTTACTTTATATTGTTCTTGGATATCATCAACTAGAATTTGCCAAGAAGAATTAATTGTCATTTCAAAATGAATAGAATAGAATTCTGGTACAATTGAAGAATTCGCATTTGTTAATACTTCTCTTCTATACCAAAATGGTGCTTTATTTCCATCTGGGTCTAAATCAAAAATTAAAGTAAATGTACCATCTTGGTTATCTACCATTTTCATTTCTTCTTTATTTATATATGTATCGCTACAAATGATATAGCCTGTTGCCTGATAAGGTAACCAACCATATCTTTTTTGAATTGTTTTATAAGAAACTGCCTCAGGAGCTGATGTAATCCATGTTGCAGTATCGCCATTTATGCTTGTTGCATCTCTTAATAATACCTTATCTGGTAAGAAATATTTTTGCTTGGCAGTAGATACTAATCCTGAAGAAATCATAGTAGTCATTGCCTTTTTATCCTTAACAACTCTTTTATTATAGATTTGCTGAGTTGCAACAGAGGCTTGGGCTGTACCTGTAGTTAGTGTATAAAACTCATTGGTGTTTGCAACAGTCCAAAGTGCAAAAGAAACATTCTCTTCAACAGAATATTTTGATGGATCAGATCCATCCTTAGGAGCCTCTAGGAGAGTAGATTCAAACTCTGCATCGGTATCCTCTATTTCTGCTGGTCCTTGGTTAATGGCATAAATAAAATAGCCACCAACTCCCAAAATGGCTGTCACTAGCAATATAATTATTGTAATAATTATCTTCTTTTTCATTACACTAACTCCTCTAGTTTTTAAAAAAACTCATAGTAATTATATTACTATCCCTAAAAAATGTCAAATTGAGTTGACATTTTGAAAAATGGTAAAGAAAAAAGGAGCAAAAAAGCTCCTTATGCTACAACTGTATAACTAGATACATTTAATACAGTTTCGCCATCAATTTGTAATGCCATTGGATGAGAGAATGAAACTGTAATTTCCTTACCTGTAATAATCGTTGACATCTTCTTATTCTTTACATGCTCTCCCTTAAAAATCTTAGGGAAAATCATTAATGTACGTAATCTACCTGCATTATGAATAATACTTAAGGATAAAGTATCCTCTAAACGATTCTGCCCTGGAGCAATCTTCATTCCTCCACCATAATATCTACCATTCATTGCAGAGCATAACCATACCTTATGGAATTTATATTCCTTTCCATCTACAACTACAGTTGCTTCAGGACACTTATATCCATGAAGTAATAATTTAATGGATAGGCTTGCATAATTGATATCTGTCTTGCCTTCTTTTTTTAAGTTATCTGCAACCTCACAAACCATTCCATCAATACCATAGCCAATACCATTGATGTAATATCTAGTCATTCCATTAACTGTAATCTTTGGTAATCTTTTAAAATATGGATTAAGGTAAACGAGCTTTTGATTATCATCATCCTTAACATCCTCTAAAAAGTCATTACCATTTCCACCTTTATAGAAATACATTTCACATTCTGTAGAATAGTTTTTTATATTATTCGCAAATACATTTAGTGTACCATCCCCACCTAGTACACATACTTTGTCTTCCTTTTTCACATTAGGGAAGAACTCCTCTGGCTTATACTCAACTAAATTAATAGGAGTAAAATCACCAAATTCCTTTTTTAAATCTTCTTTAGCTAAATCAAAGTTTTCTGTTCCCTTACCTGCTTGAGCTAAAGGATTATATAGTACATAATTCATAATATTCACCCTTTTTCTTCTTTAAAAATAATTTTATCACAATTTTTCAGTAATGAAACAAACAAATGTAAAAAGTACTTAACTTTTTCTAATTTGTATATAAACTTCATACAATTTTCAAAAAATATGTATTGAAAAAGGACTAGAAATAATACTCTAGTCCACTTTTATGAATGATAAATCTATCACTATTTATATTTAATATGATCTACTTTCGTGTAAATTGTAACTCCATAAGTTCCATTTGCATACATAAGTTCCTGTCCATCATTTATTAGAGTTAAAAACTTATTCTCATTTTGCCAAGTATTTGCATCAATCCGAATAAAATTTGTTTCACTAATAGTTAATTTTTTTACTCCTTCATAAGTAGAGCTCCCAAGACTATAAATGTTCGAATCAGAAACTAAATAGTATAAAAAAAAGCCTGAATAGTATGAATAATCATATTGATATAATGAACCACTATATGTTTTACCATCATATTCTGTTTCAAAACTGCCTTTACTATTGCAGCTTGCCAAAAAAACTACACCAAGTAATGTAGCACCAAGTGAGACCAATACTCTTCTAATTCTTTTCATAATTTCATTCCTCCAGTATTTTTTAGGCCTAGTATTTTTAAAAATTGAGGGCTCTAAAACCACATCAGATTCACTCAAAACTTATATTTATTATACATCATTCATATAAAAATAGCTGCAATTTCGCAGCTAAATTTCTACTCTAATTCATAAGATATAAATTCTTTATACTGCTCATTTGGTTTTAAAATAGCTTTATTTACATCATCCATATTTATACCATTTGGAATGTATTGACATTCTAAAGCTATTGCTTGATATTTGTTTTCAACCTTACAATTTTCATATTCCATTTTTGTTGGATAATTATCCGTATAAACAACAATAGCAGGATATGATGTATGAATTGTTAAAGTAACATTTTCTTCTTTATCCTCTAATTTTGCTGCAAATGTATCATCTTCGTTTGTTTTTACAAAGAAATGATCATATCCAAAGGATGTATGATTTTGTAAATAGGAATCATTAATATATTTTCCAATTTCATGCCCCTTTGTAAAATCCATAGTTGGGCCTGCAGTAACGATAGATTTTGCAATTAAATTCATATCTAAATCTCCATGATATTTACATCCTAGAGTTAAGATTTCATCTAATACTAATCTCTTCCCACTAGATAGGCTCCAATATGCATGATTTGTTATATTTACGATAGTTTCTTTTGTTGTATTAGCTTCCATATCTAATAAGATTTTATCTTTATTTTTAAAGATATGATATGTAATCTTATAGTTTACATCTCCAGGTAAATAAGATTCCTTTTCAATAAAAGTAAAGATTACATCTATAGATTCCATCTCTTCTTTTATTTCATAATCAAAGTTAGAAAAGGATATTCCTTTAGGTCCACCATGTAAGGAATTGATGCCATTCCAGTTCTTTGGTAAATCATAAGATATACCTTTAATTTCACATTTAGCATCCTTAATTCTACCGGAAAATCTTCCAATTAGCTTTCCATAATATTGTTCATTATTATAGAATTCTTCATGATTTATAGGTGTCATTATACGGTTTTTACCTTTAAATACAATTCTATAAAATGATGCTCCAAAGGAGCATAATGTCACTTCTAAATTTTTATCATTTTTTACTGTAATAAAGGATACATCCTTATCTTTAATAATTTTAGTTTCCATAAGATACCTCTTTCCTAAAAAATAAAAGGGAGTAACACTCCCTTAAATGATAAATTAATGACGTTTAAATGTCAACTCTACAAACTGTACTTCGTTTTTTGCATCCATAGCTTTAACAGCTACAGCTGTAATTAAGCCAAGCTTGTTTGCGGTTTTCTTTGTATAGTAAGTATAAAGTGGATGTCTCCAAATATCCGCAATTCTTACACTCCATTTGGAGATTTGTGCATCATCATCTACAGAGAAATAGAATCCAGCATTGTTCTTAACTTCATCCTCGTCATACTTAGTCTTTAAAATCTTAGGCAAGCCATCTCTTGATGCAGCATCAAATACCATCATACCATCTGGGAAGTTTACTGCGATATTCGCAACGATTCTCTTAACATCTTCTCTTTTCATATAATGGAATAAATCTAGTGCATAGAAGAAAATACCATCATCTCTTGTCCATTCAATCTTTTCAAACCAAGAGAAATCATCAGATAATAAATCTGCAATAATACCCTGTTCACGGTCTCCCTTACCAACGGCTTCCTTTCTTGCGATTAATACCTCACGTGTATCTACATTATATGCACGTGCTGTACCATTATCAATCTGCTGGAATACAGTTGAAAAGCCACAAGCTAAGTTAACAAAAATAGCCTTTGGATGATCTCTTAAATATTTCTTTGCTACCTCTACGGTATTGTATTCTGCAATTAATAATCTAGCAGCATCTGCCTTACTAATTTTATCTGCGTATTTAGCTGGCTTATAATCATAAGTCTCAAATAATTTTACACAACTCTTGTCCATGAAAACCTCAGGCCACCAATCCAGTGCAAGCTTTCTAGGATATAATCTCTCTAAGCATTTTTCTTCAATGCTTCCTCTTTTTACTTCCTTGCCCATATAAATCCTCCAAAAATAGTAAACCCTTCTTTTATAACAAAAAAATTATATCATAAATCAAACTAGAATTAAAGCAATATTATGAATAAAGTTCGAAATATTTCATTATATTGCGAATTTAAAGAATTTGAACTTTCCCTGTACTCGTATGATATATTCCACCAACAATTAAAACATCATTAAATTCTTCTTTGTTATTTATAACTTCTTTTTTAATTCTATTCATTTCAAATAATACATTTTTCTTACAAGCTAAAGTAGGATTCATCGTATTACCAATAGATTCTTTTATATGATTTGTTAATAAGCCTATATAAGAAGGATGAGTTCCTTCTAGGCTTGCCCCTATAGCCCCACACTTTGTGTGACCAAGAACCATAATAAGCTTACAATCTAGATGATCCAGCGCATATTCAATAGATGCAAGCCCATAGTCGTCAAGCACATTTCCGGCAACTCTTATGACAAATAAATCACCAATGCCCTTCATGAAAATATTTTCAGGGATTACTCTTGAATCACTACAAGAAACAATTATTGCAAATGGATTTTGCCCATGATGATGAGTATGACTTCTAATTTCTTTAGAAATATCTCCATGATGGTTTTGCTTGGCATCCATATAATCATTATTCCCTTCAATTAACCAAGATAATGCTAAATCTTTATTTATTATTCTTTTATTCATAGGAACACCTCTAGTTAATTCAATTTTGTCATAAAAATAGAAAAGAGTTAACGCACTCGCGCTAACTCTTTCCTAAAACAAAACACTCAAAAACACTTAAAACTAAATATTATTCTTTTTAGCAACATTTTCCTGGATTTCATAATCCTTTTCGCTGCACTTACCTGTACCAAAACCATTCATATCAGGTAAAGTGAATAAATATACTGTAGCAGCAATTGCTAAAACTAATAATACCAATGTAACTAATGTTGTCATACTTAAAATCCTCCTATATCGTTTAAGTCAATTTCAATTTATAAAATCTAATTAATTCTTCTTTTCTGCAAGCTTATCAGCAATTTCATAATCCTTTTCGCTGCACTTACCCTTACCTAAACCCTTTGAATCTGGTAAAGTAGTAAATAAATAATATACAACTGCAACTGCAATAACTGATAATGCTAATGTTAATAAAGTACTCATAATTTTTTCCTCCTAGTTTTTGATCTTTCAATATATCTTAATTTATAATCTTTTAATTCTATGTATTAGTTATTTCTTTTTGCGGCAATCTTATCTGCAATCTGATAATCTTCAGAATTACATTTACCTTTCGCGTTACCACTCATATCAAGTGTTACGTTGGAAAGATAAGCAATGACTGCGATTGCTAAAGCTACTAATACAACAATAAGTAGTGTATTCATACCTTTATCCCTCCTACAGCTGCTATTATATACCCCTTAATAAAAATGAAAATATGTAACCATTTTCATATTTTTATGAAAACTTTTTCATATCATTTTCATAAGAAAAAATATGGTTTTTGGTACATTTTAACCATATTTTGTATGATTTTTTGCAAATTTTCATTTACTTTCATTGAATTTGCAAATCATTTTCATAAATTTTCATAAATTTTATGCAAAAAGAAAACAAAAAATGAGAGTTTGACTCTCATTTTTACTCTTTATCTATGCAAACATGCTTTAACATGTCTAAAATTATTTTTGCAACAGTGATTAATGAACCATTATTAGATATTAAGGAATCCTTTAATTCTTTATTTCCTACTTCTACATGGGGAGTAATATGACCATCCTTATCTTTTACAAAGGTTGTTGCCATAGCTTGCTTTGAAAAGTGTACAGAGTCACAGGCAAATTTATATACCCTACCAAACCCAGGATAGGTTTCATCAACTAATCTTTTTAAATACCCATCACTCATGTTTTGTTCTTCGCTTACCATATAATTGTTTACTCTTTCATTGTTTTGAATCATATCCATTACTGTTTTAAGACCAAGCTCTTTTACGGATTGGATAGCAAGACAATTATCACACAAAAGTCTTAACAAAGATATTTGAACAGTTATATTGTATTTCTTTAATGCATTTTCCGCAGAATCTAATATATCTAAGGATTTCTTTAAAATCATTCCCGCAAATACGACTTCTCTTGTTAAGGAGTTCTTATAATATTTCGCTAAAGCATCCATAAAGGATTCCATTAAGGTCTTTACATCCTCTAGCTTTTTAATTTCTTCATTCATTAAACCACCACCAAAATAAATACCGATTCCATTTTATCATGAAATCGGCATTTATTTAAAGAATGTTCACTAATAAAGTTACAATTGGAATAGTTATCATACAAAGCATTGTAGAAACTAAAACACAGTTTGCTGCAAGCTCTTCTTCTGCATGATGGATTTCTGCCATATTGAGAATTACTGATGCACAAGGCACTGCAGATATTATTAATATAGCTTTTTTAAAGTCTTGATCTAAGAATGGTAAGAAATATACCATAAAGAAGCAAGCAATCGGGAATACAACCATCTTTAAGAAGCAAATTAAATATATGAATGGTCTAGTCCATAAAGATTTAAAATTAACTGTAGCAAGTCTTATACCTAAAATTAACATACATAAAGGAGTAGTCATTTGACCTAAAAGATTTATTCCTTCTGCAAATGTATTAACAACACTTGCGGCTGCAATTTTCTCTCCAAAAATAAATGCAGGTATTGCAAGTAGGAATCCAAAGGTTGTTGGATTCACTAAAGCTGTTTTTAAATTCATATATTTTGTATCATTTGTTAGACAGAATACTCCTACAGTAAATACTAACAAATTCATAGTAATAATATATATAGATGAATAACATGCAACAATTGGATTACCTGGAACTAAGGCACAGACAAGTGGAAGTCCAAAGAACCCAACATTACCTAAAACAGAGCCGCAAGTTAATAATCTATATTTTGCATCCTCATATTTTCTTTTTAATATTATATATAGGATAAGCATAAATATAGCCTGTAAAAACAATGTAGCAATTCCAAAATATAGCATAGATAAGGCCATTTGGCCTTTATCTAATCCATTTTTATCAGCCATTACAGCTGCATTATAGAATGCATATATAATCATACATGGTCCACAGATATAAACTAGTATAGTAGACATTGTGGATAAATGATTTGCAGATGCTTTTTTTATTTTGCATAATACAAAGCCAGGTATGCAAAAGCATAAGGATACCGCTACTCTAATTAAGCAGGTAATAAATGTATCAAGCATTCTACCACGCTCCTTTACAATAAATAATTATAAAGGATAGAGCTATCCTCTTCAATTTGATAACATTTTCAAAAAGAAAAAGCCATCAACCGGCTTATTTCCAATATATTCTTTTTTCTCCCATATGTATAGATAAAATGTCCCAACTAAAATCATTAAAGCAAAGCTCACCATCAACATTTAAAAATTCAAATTCCATGTCCATATCATAATCTATATTAGCCCCAGCAATAATATTTAATGTGTTGTTAGACTTTAATGTAAAAAACATAAAATCAGAGGTTAATGTTCTACCAAAGGATGGATAATAATAATCCATACGATATGCATATTGTGCATGAGCACAAAGAGTATTCTTAAATACATTAACTACACTACCTGTATCTAAGATAAAGGAATGCAACCCTTCTTTTGTCATGCCTACAACATCTATATCCTTAAATATTATATATTTTTGATTCTTTATATCTTCTAATTCAAATTCAAGGAATACTCCATCTTTTAAAGCTATGGAATCAAAAGATACAAAGCCTTCCTTTTTATTTATAGTAATTCCTAAACTAGAAATAATATCCATACCAATAAGCCCAATGATTTCATCGTTTAGCTTATCTTTTAAATGACTATAAAATTCTTCCATTCTAAACTTTAAAATCTTTTGAAATGCAGAATTTTTATATTCCTTATCCTCAATTATAATTTTTTCATTTTTGAAATAGCTAAATGGTGATCCTGTATCTATAAGTAATAATCCATTATCTATTTTTACAAATTTAAAATTATCTACTTCTATTAAACTATATTTCATATTAATATGCCCCTTAATAGTGTTAGTTATATTTATAACACATAGAAAAAAATTTTTTATCAAGAGAAAAGGCCTCATGTAGAGGCCTAATTCTATAATTACTTATTAAATAGCTTTACGATTAAATCCCATAAGGAATCCATTCTTGTTAATACTGGAACTAAAATTAAGGAAATAACAGACATTAGCTTAATTAAAATATCCATAGCTGGACCAGCTGTATCTTTTAGTGGGTCACCAACTGTATCACCTGTTACTGCAGCATGATGAGTTTCAGAACCCTTACCACCAAAGTTGCCCTCTTCGACATACTTCTTAGCATTATCCCATGCACCACCAGCATTTGCCATAAATACAGCAAGCATGATTGCAGAAACTAATGCACCAATTAGCATACCACCTAAACCAGATACGCCTAAGATTAAACCACCAAAAATTGGAGAAATTACAGCAATTACACCAGGTAAAATCATTTCTCTTAAGGAAGCTCTAGTTGAAATATCGATACAACGGTTATAATCAGGTACATATTCACCAGTTAAAATACCAGGATGTGTGGAGAACTGATCACGAATTTCTTCTACCATCTTATTTGCAGCCTTACCTACAGATGAAATAGTAAGTGCAGAGAATAAATATGGAAGCATTGCACCAATTAACATACCAACTAATACAGCAGGGTCAGAAAGTCTAATTTCAGCCCCAGATGCTTGAATAAATGATACAATGAACGCTAATGAAGTTAAAGTTGCAGAACCAATACAGAATCCCTTACCAATAGCTGCTGTTGTATTACCAACAGAATCTAAGTGGTCTGTAATATGTCTTACATCTTCAGGTAATTCTGACATTTGAGCAATACCACCTGCATTATCAGAAATAGGACCATAACCATCTACAGATACTGTAATACCAGCTGTTGAAAGCATACCTACTGCAGCAAGTGCAATACCATAAGAACCAGCAAAGAAGAATGAAACTGCAATAGCAGCAGCTAATACTGCAATTGTTAAACCAGTAGACTTCATACCAGAACCTAAACCAGCAATAATGTTAGTTGCATGACCTGTTTGAGATTCTTTAGCAATTCTCTTTACTTCTTTATAATCACTAGATGTATAAATCTCTGCGATAAAACCAACACCAATACCAGATGCTAAACCAGCTACTACGGCAATAATTAGCTTCCAACCAGATAGTTCATTAGGACCAATTCCACCATTATAAATAGGTGTAGAAGTATTTCCAACAAAGAATAATGCTAAGAATACAGTAGCAATTAATACAATACCAGTTGCAATATATGTAGCAATATTTAATGCTTTATGTGGGTTATTCCACTTTCTAGCACGGAAGAATGCAACAGATAATACAGCTGCAAGTACACCAACACCACAGATTAATACTGGGAATAAAATATAACGTAATGCTAATGATGAATCAATAGGTAAAACCTGTACAGCATTCTTATTAAAGAATGTTAAGAATGCCATAGTTAAGCATGAAATAATAGAACCAACATATGACTCTGTTAAGTCAGAACCCATACCAGCAATATCACCAACATTATCACCAACATTATCCGCAATAGTTGCAGGGTTTCTTGGGTCATCTTCTGGCATATTTTCTTCTACCTTACCAACTAAGTCAGCACCAACGTCAGCAGCCTTTGTATAAATACCACCACCAACACGGCTGAATAAAGCGATCAAAGAACAACCTAAAGAATAACCAGCTAAAATACTAATTGGAGCATCAACCCAAGCTTCAATACCACCATCAGGGTTAACTCCATGTTCAATAGCAAATGCAATTAAGAAAATAGCTGCTAAGCCTAATAAGCCAAAGCCTACAACTGCTAAACCTAATACAGCACCACCAGAGAATGCTACTCTTAAGGCGCTTGGTAATCCTTCATCATTTGCCTTAACAGCTGTTCTTGCATTAGCCTTTGTTGCAACGAACATACCAATCCAACCAGCTGTAGCTGAGAATACTGCACCAACAGCGAAGCATAATGCTGCCTTCCAGCCTACTGCCTCAGCATCCTGAAGTGCAGGAATAAATCCTAATACGGTAAGTAAAATACCTACACCAATAATGAAAGGGATGATAATCTTATATTCTCTCACTAAGAATGTCATGGCTCCCTTATGAATATATTTGTGGATTTCATCCACTTTTGCATTTGTAATCTTAACTCTTGATACCTTATGGAATAACACAAACACATAAAGTATAGTAATTAGAGTCGAAATGATTACAGCAAGAAGAACAAACAAAACTGTACTGTTCATATTGTATAACACCTTTCTCGTTTTATTTTAATACTTATAATAACGCTTTCATACGATTTTTAGTGCAAAAAAAATAGATGTCCTTAAAATGACACACATCACACACGCATACGCGTATAAAGGCACTTTATATATTAAGTATTACTGTGGAGTTTATTATAACCATTTTCATATATGATGTCAACCTTTACACTAGATTTTTATAACAAAGTTACGAAAAAATTCCAAAAGAAAAAAGTGTGCCGAAGTACACTTATATATTAATTATCTTCTGTAATTGTTAATTTTGCTTGCAATTCTTCATCTTCAGCAAGATATACTAAGAAACGATCAAGACAAGATCCATCAACAGAACTCAAATTATAAGGCATAAAAGCTATAGGATATGGGTTTTTATTATCAAAAAATAACGGATAATTATCCCAAGCTGTAAAACCATTCGTATCAATAGTATCACCTAATAAGGAATTCTCAAAGTATTCATACTTATAATTATAAAAATTCTCTCTAGTTTCACCAAACTTATGAGCATATCCCTTAAAAGTCACTAAATAATTCTCTTTAGATGTCACATACTTACTAGTAGATTGTGTGCCATCATTATTTTCTCTTGTAGATTCAAATATAGAATATAAATAGCTTTTATCTGAATTTGTATAGATTTTAGCGTCATCCTCAAGAGCTAGGCTAGAGGTATATGCTATAGCTTTATCATGTGTAATATCAAATAATGTATTATAGTATTTAGCATTTTTATCAATACTAAAATCAAATGTAGAAGTAAGCTTTAAAGAACCAGTTACATACTTAATCTCTTTAATGCTAGAGCCAGTGGTATTAAAAACATAAAGAACTTCATTATTCAATGTAATATCTAATGTGAAAGTTGTCTTTCCATCCTTATTGATGGAATTCATTTCAACTGTAGAATCGCTAATAATCTTTCCATCTTCCTTAGAATACTTATGATCATAACAATATAAATTTCCACTGTTGGTATCAAAAATAGATTTTGCTTCTTTTACATTCTCTTTTTTTACCTGATTACTATAACTAATAGTTTTACCAAAGTAAGTTGCCATTACAGATTGATATTTCTTATAAAAATCTTCTTGGATGTTTTCATTACCTTCCTTAGATGGATCAATTCTATTTGCATAAAACTCTACTAATCCATTTTTTTCTTCTAAAGCTTTATATTCTACGGTAGCACTAGAATTCTTTTCTGGCATTTCTACAGTAAAATTCTTTGATTTATAATCTCTTGCTTCTCCACAGGATGCTAAAGAAGCACCTAATGTAGCTAAGCTTAGTAGATAAATTAATTTTCTCTTTTTCATTGTTTTCTCCTTCTCTCTTAACAATGTTATTATATTACTATTCTCTCAAAAAACAATAAGAAAAATCCAACTTTCGTTGGACTTAATCTTTACTAAAGTATTATTCTTCTTCTTTTGGAGTTTCTAAATTAGATGAAGGATCTTCTGCTTTATCCTCTTTCTTTCCAAAGAAGAAAGAATATAAGAATGGAGCAATTGCACCACCAGCAAATGGAGCTAATACCCAAATCCATACCTGCTCTGCACTTGTCTTATTATTAGCAAATAACTGACAAATAGATGCAGATAAGCCTCTTGCTGGGTTAACAGATGTACCAGTAAATGCACAACCAATTAAATGTACTAATACAAGTGCAATACCAATAACAATTCCACCAAGCTTGCCATTACCAAACTTCTTATCAGTAACACCTAAAATAGCAAATACAAATAAGCAAGTTAAGATAACTTCAATTAAGAATGCACCAATATAGCTCCATGCATCAAGATTAGTACGGCCCCATTCATCCATATTTGCTAAGAATCCAGTAATTGCATTACCACCTAAAGCATTAAAGCTTCTCATAAATGCAGCTAATAATAATGTACCAACAAATGCACCTACAACCTGGGAAGCTACATATACGCCAAATTCCTTCCATGAAATTTCCTTACGAATAGCCATTGCAAGAGAAACAGCTGGATTGATATGACATCCAGAAATGTTTCCAATGGAATAAGCTAACGCAACGATTACAAAACCAAATGCTAAGCATGTTGCTAAATAATCACGAGTTGCTACAGCAACACCACATGCTACTAGTGTTAGCATAGCAGTACCGAAGCATTCAGCAGCAGCTTTTTTTAATAAAACATTCATTTTTATTTTTCCTCCTATTTACCTTTGATTATACCACTATTTTAAAAACAATCACACCATTTTAAAGAATTTTTGTATAATCAAAGGAATAAACATAGCTTCCTCTATATAACAAGCCATATAAATATTTATTTGAGGCAGATTCATTTAATGTATATATCTTATTATTTGCATAACAAATTGCTTCAATCATAGGTGAAGTATCTACTTTTTTTATAAAATTTGAATCATTGAAATAATAAAGAGG
The DNA here is from genome assembly GCF_003550015.1 of Anaeroplasma bactoclasticum. Taxonomy (GTDB): domain Bacteria; phylum Bacillota_I; class Bacilli_A; order Acholeplasmatales; family Anaeroplasmataceae; genus Anaeroplasma; species Anaeroplasma bactoclasticum. Next base: position 63,237 of record NZ_QXEV01000001.1, on the reverse strand, counting down.
AATATTATTTCCATCAATGGTAACTGAACCTGAAGCAGTTGGATTATTATAAAAGGAAATATGTCCAGGATTTATACCATAAGAATCTGAAAATGCAATTTTATTACCATCTACAATTGCCATACCTTGAACATCCGATGGAATAGAATATGCTTTTGTAGGAACCAAATCAAATGTACCATCTATATTTAAATCATATGCTAGCATAATTGCCTTTGAATCAGAAGGCATCCAGCTTCTTCCTGTAGTTTTAATAACATCATATAAAGGACTTCCATCATGATTGAACTCTCCAACATATAATGTATCTCCAACAGCATTAATAAATGCTGTACCTACATATACTTCTGTTTCAGCAATAGATTCTATAAAGCTTCCATCATTTAAACTATATAAATCATCAAGTTTAAAGGTGTATACAAATTGTAAATCTGTTGATGCCCCGTTTCCTCCAGAAACTAAAAGATAATCTTTATAAATCGTAACGCCACCACAGTGGTCCTTGCATTCTTCTTTTTGCAAATTCTTTAAATATATCTTTTTTACATTCTTCTCTTTATCTACTGTATAAATAGTAGATTTATCCCCTTTACTATCATAGCCTGATATAACAAATGTTTCCTTTGTTTCATCAAAATCCATACCCTGAGGGATAAAATTTTCAAAAAGGCCAGGAATTTTAAACTCTCTTGTGGAATTATCATAAAAATCCTTGAGTTTAAAGAACCCAAATACCTTAATAAATAATAAGAACAATACTCCAGCTAATACCAGAATACCAATTCCTTGGATTATCCTTTTTATTATTTTCATATACATCACGTCCTTGCATCTATACTTTATTATACACGATTATTAAAAGATTTTGTAGCGTTACAGAGATAGCTTATGAATCACATCTATAATATCCTCATGAAATACCAAATCTGCTCTTCTATCGTATTTTGTTTTATCCTTATTTATAATTACCAATCTTTGGGATGCATATCTTACCATAGAAGCTGCAGGCTCTACATTTAAGGATGAACCAACAACAATTAATAAATCAGCAACCTGACAAGCTGTTAATCCCAAATGATAATAAGCCTCATCTAGTGGTTCTCCATAAAGAGTAATATTTGGTCTTATAAATCCACCACAGCTACAATAATTGGCATGGTTATGATCAAGCTTTAATGGATCATATTCCTTTTCACATTTCATACAATACCATTTATGAATAGACCCATGAATTGGATATACTCTTTTTTGTCCTGCAAGCATATGTAAATCATCTATATTTTGAGTTACTAAAGAGGTAACTTTACCTTTTCTTTCTAGTTCAGCAAAATACAAATGTGCTAAATTTGGCTTTGCAAAAGGATAATATAAATGTTTGAATACATAATTTGTAAAAGAATCCTTATTATCTATCATATATCCATAGGTTAATATATCCTCAAATGATCTATCTTGGCTACTTCTAAAATCAGGAATCCCAGATGGCGTTGAAATTCCTGCTCCTGTAAAGATAACTAAAGTTTTTGCTTCCATAATCCAAGCCTTTAAACGTTCAATTTTTGTCATATGTATACTTAGGTTTATTTCCTTTTCATTAAAAATAGTGTATAATTATTATAATAAATTACTTTTTTAAATTCAATAAATTAGGAGATGATGCCTATGACCTTTGCTGTTGGTTTCCAAATTGCTATGCTTTTGGTAATCTGTTTTAACATTTTAATTATTTATAATTCTTTTAGGCAAAAGGATAAGAAAGGAAAGTACTTAGCTATAACCTGTATTTTTGAAATATTAACAGGTTCTTTCTATACATTTAGTGCAGTAGCTAACAATTATACAATTGTAGCAGTATTCTCTAGCTTATATTTTATCTGTATAGATTTCTTATTATTAAGCTTTCTTGCGTTTATTGTATATTGGAGAATATCACACAGAAAAAATCATTTTAAAATAATATCCTTCATCATAAAGGGCTATCTATTATTTGAAATTATTATCTTTATCGTTAATATATTCAATCCAATCGCAATAGAATATATTCCAAGAAATACAAGCTTCATGCATTATGAATATAAAATGAATGTATTTTACTACCTACATTTGGCATATTCCTATTCCTTAGTTATAGCAATTATGTCTATGCTAATTGTGAAATGCCTTAAGGTGCCAAAAGAATATAGAGCCCCTTACCTATTTATAATCTATACATTCGTAATTATCGTTATTATTAATGGAATCTTCTTATTCTTACCTAAGAATTCCGATTGGTTACTTGCAGATTATGCAGTTCTATTCTATTTTATAGGATCCGTGATTTGTTATTGGGCATGTTATGTATTCCCTAAAAAAGGAATGCTAAATCATTTCAAAACCTTTATTTTTGAAAACATTGACCAAGGTATTGTTTTATATGATTATCAAGAAGCTATGCTTGTCATAAATGATAAGGCTAAAAAATTCTTTTCTTCTATTGGTATTACACTAGAAACCACACTTCAGGAATTTTTACAAAAATGCAACCTATCCATCATTATGGATGAGGATGCATATTCCTTACAATGCTATATCAATGAATATGGAAAACAAAAGCCATTAAGATGTGATTATAGAATGCTTAGAAACGAAAGAAACGAAATTATTGGTCGTTTATTCGTTTTTGTAGATGCACAGCTTGATACAGACTTGTTAACAGGCTTCCACAACTGGGAGCCATTTAGAAAATTTGCAATTGAAAACAAAAAGAATTTCCCTAATCCTACTACAGTATGTGTATGTGATATTAATAAATTATCTGTATTTAATACAATGTATGGAAGAAACAAAGGAGATCAATTATTAAAATCCTTGTCTGAAACCATGAGAAAAATCTTCCCTGAGGACACATATTATGTTAGAGGACAAGATGCCTATTTAATTGCAATATGTTATGACAAAACAAAACTGGATTGTTCAAAATACCTAAAAGAATTATCCGAAAGCTTTGAAGAAAAAATACAGTATTCTTATGATACTGTACTTGATGAAGATGAAAACCTAGTTACCGTAATGCATAGAGTCTTTGCAGGCTTAAGAGCTAAAAAGCTATTAGACAAGGATTCTGCAAGGTCTGCACTTATTTCATCTTTAATTAGAGCATTAAAGGAAGCTGACCCAGATACACTTGCTCATGTAGAAAGAACTCAAAAGCTAGGTCAAGATTTAGGTGAAAGACTAGGACTATCGGATATTGAACAATCTAGATTATCCTTATTATGCTTATTACATGATATTGGTAAAATTAGTATTCCTCTTGAGGTTTTGAATAAACCAGGAAAACTAACTGATGATGAATGGGTTGTTATAAAATCTCATGTTTTAAAGGGAGAGGCTATTGCAAATGCAACTTCCGAATTAAAAACTATCGCAAAGGAAATTAGATATCATCATGAAAGATGGGATGGTAAGGGTTATCCAGATGGATTATCTAGAGAATCCATTCCTCTTCTATCTAGAATCATTAGTGTTATTGATTCTTTTGATGCAATGATTTCAAATCGTCCATATCGAAAAGCCAAATCCATTGAAGAGGCTAAGGAAGATTTAATTCATAATGCAGGTAGTCAGTTTGACCCTAGAATGGTTGAAGAATTTATAAGCATGCTAAATAATGGATATGAAATATCTATCAATCAGGATGCTAAAGTAGTTCCAACTCAAACAATTACAAATGACAATAATGAAGAGACTTCTCATGGAAATATTCATCCAATGATATATTCAAAATATATTATAGACAGTGAAATGAGAATTGTTGAAATTGATAAGGAATTTACAGAAATCACAGGATATACTCTAAAGGATATAAAGGAAAAGGAGCTTTCCCAAAAGGATTTACTTCCAAAGGAAGATAGAGCTGATTATATCTTAGAGGTAGAAAAACAATTAAGAATGAATTCTATGGCATATATAGAGCATAGAATTCTTTGTAAAGATGGTTCTATTAAAACCGTATATTGTTTTGGTAGAAAGTATTTTGATTCTATAGCTAGAGAAGAAAAATCAGAAATTGTCATTGTTAATTCTTCTACCACTTATGCTGCAAAGCTTCTTGCAAAATCAATGGAACAAAAATCTGAAGTTCAATTAAAGAAATGGGAAGATACCTATAGAAGAGATTCTCTAACTGGTCTTTTAACTCATATCGCATTTGTAAATGATATAGAACAAAAGAGATTTGAATGTCCTGAATTAAAATCCATGCTTGTTATGATGGATTTAGATAACTTTAAAAAATTCAATGATACCTATGGACACCATGCGGGTGATGAATTCTTAATTCAAATTGGTCAAGTATTATTATCTGTAACTAAAGATCATGATCTTGCATGTCGAATGGGTGGAGATGAATTCATGTTAGCCATTTTTGTTAAACCAACAGATGATTATAAAAAAATCGCCAAAGAAATCTTCGATAAGATTTCCATGCGAATTTCCCTACTGGAAAAATCTACAACATTCTCTGTCGGAGTTGCGGTAAATGATGGTACATTTAGAAGCTTTGATGAACAATATGAAGCTGTAGATAAAGTTTTATATGCATCTAAAGATGCAGGTAAAAATAGATTATCCTTCTATGAGGACTATAGAAAAGAGGAGCACAAATAGCTCCTCTTCTTTATTTTGTTCTTCTATTCCACTCATCAATAATTTGATAAGCTCCAATATATTTTTCTGGAATCACTTGAATTACTTCTCCAAGCTCTAATAAGTTATTCTTATTACTATCCCATTTATCCCAAGTTTCTAATCCTTCTCCATTTGGATTACCATATTTTGCGAAATTGCTCCAGTAAGATAGCATTATATCAGATAATTTATAATCACTTTCATTATAAGCAAAGCCATGTTTTGATTTAGAAATATTACCATAAGCATAAATAATCTCACCAGAATGATATGTACCATAGTATCCATTTTCCTTAGTAAATTGATAACAATACACATCCTCTCCATTATTATATGCTAGAGTTGACCATTCATAATGTGGCATAAAAAACCAATAGGCTGAAATGATTTCATTGAATACACTAAATGCATCCTTATCAATTTCATCCTTATATAATTCCATCATATCTAAAGCAAGCTTTTCATCGAAATAATCCGTAAGCTTTGACTTAATATTATTCTTATTTGGTAAATCAAATAGCATCGTAGGAATAACAAATGCGTCTGCTTCTAAGACATTATATCCATTTAATAATGCTTCTTCATTGTTTTCGTGATTTAAATAAACCAAGTTTGGAGATTTTGTTATAGCATAGCCATCGATAGTCATAGATGAATTCAGATAGGATGCATCTACAAGTTTCTCTGCAGAAACATTCCTTAATTCTTCTAAACTATTACATCCCATATTTTTCATAATACTCTTTCCTGTAGAAAGAGCATCATCTAAGCTTCTAAAAGTATGAGGAGGATATGCACCAACTATAGATGATGATTCACCAATAGCTCTTTTAAATAATCCCTTCGCAAGAGGACTAACACATAATGCAGATACAGAACTAGATCCTGCAGATTCTCCGGCTATCGTAATATTATTTTTATCGCCACCAAAGTAGCTTGCATTCTCATTAATCCACTTTAATGCTTGAATTTGGTCTAATAATCCATAATTACCAGTTGTTCCATTTGGTGATTCATTTTGAAGTTCATCTAAAGCCAAATAGCCAAAAACACCTAAGCGGTAAGCAACAGTAATCATAATGACACCCTTTTTGGCCATTGCTTCTCCATTATAATCACTACTATTGGAATTACCACCAGTGAGTGAGCCTCCATGGATATATACCAATATAGGTAGATTTTCTTCTTCTGTATTAGGTCTCCAAATATTTAAATATAAGGAATCCTCACTCATATATTGCGTTGGATAAGAATTATAATCTGGGTGCCAACTCTTTTCCGCATAAATATCTACTAAAGTATTTGTAATCGCATTACTTTCCTTTTGCATAGAGATAGGAGCAAAATTCGTACAATCTAGTACCCCTTCCCAATTAGAAACCTCTTTAGGCTCCTTCCATCTTAAATTGCCAACAGGTGGAGCAGCATAAGGAATAGATGCATAAACACGAACCGTTTTATCTTCATTATATAATCCTTTTACATCACCATTTTTTAATGTTAATACTTCTGTTTCCATATATGGACCATCCACTGCTCTTTTTACCGCTTTGGATGGATGAGATAGCATAAAAAGTAAAACAGTAGTAATACCCATAGCTAAAAATGGGATTAATCTTATTGCTTTCCTCTTATTAATTAGTATTATGCTAAATGCAATATATACTCCAATAGCGATTAATTCTAAAATAAGATATATAATTGGTCCATTTGCCAAATCCATATAGAATAAAGTTATTGCGATTAAAAATAGTGTAACAATCGGAAATATTATCCAAAATACAATATGTTTCTTCATAAAAATCCCCTCGCTTCACTTATATTTATATCACAAAATGATAGAGTTAAAATGAGCAAAAGTGAACAGGGTTTATTTTTTTACAATGTTTTAAACAAATCTTAAAAAAATGTAAACAAAAAAGCGACCTTCTTTATGAAAGCCGCATTTTACCTACGTGGCGTCGACGGAGGGATTCGAACCCTCGCGCCAGTTACCCAACCTACTTCCTTAGCAGGGAAGCCTCTTGAGCCTCTTGAGTACGTCGACATCTACCAAGGTTGCTACATCATTATAGCAAATTGAAAATACAAAGTCAACAAGAAATTAGGGGACTTATGAAGTCCCCAAAATCTTCTTTCGAATCTTTTATAAAGCTCTAACTTTATCTTCAATTTCTTTTGCAATTTCTGAATTATTAAGTAAGAATTCTTTAGCATTCTCACGGCCCTGGCCAATCTTATTTCCTTCATAAGAAAACCAAGCTCCAGACTTATGAATAATATCTGCTTGACAAGCCATATCTACGATTTCACCAATCTTAGAAATACCCTTACCAAAAATAATATCTACTTCTGCAGTCTTGAATGGAGGTGCAACCTTATTCTTAACAACCTTAATGCTTGTACGGTTACCAATAACCATTGTACCATCCTTGATAGCTTCACCCTTTCTAATTTCCATACGAACAGATGCGAAGAACTTTAATGCTCTACCGCCAGTTGTTGTTTCAGGGTTACCAAACATAACACCAACCTTTTCACGAATCTGATTGATGAAAATCGCAACACAATTTGTTTTCGCAATAATACCAGATAGCTTACGCATTGCCTGAGACATTAATCTCGCATGTAAGCCTACATGGGAATCTCCCATATCACCATTTAATTCTGCTTCAGGAACTAACGCTGCAACAGAGTCTATTACAATAATATCTACAGATCCACTCTTAATTAATGCTTCTGCAATCTCCAAAGCCTGCTCACCAGAATCTGGCTGAGATAAAATTAAATTTTCAACGTCTACGCCTAAATTCTTTGCATAAACTGGGTCTAATGCATGCTCTGCATCAATGAATGCTGCATAACCACCAGCAGCCTGAGCATTTGCAATCGCATGTAAGGCAAATGTAGTTTTACCTGAAGATTCAGGACCATATACTTCAATGACTCTTCCCTTAGGATATCCACCAACACCTAACGCTTTATCAAGTCCAATAGAACCAGTTGGGATAACCTCAACCTTCTGATCTACACGGTCCCCAAGACGCATAACAGAGCCTTTACCAAACTCTTTTTCAATGGTCTTAAGTGCATTTTCAAGAGCTTGCTCTCTTGTGACTTCTGCCATATATTTTTCCTCCTATTATACTGATTCAAGTAGCATATCTTTTGCGTTAATGAAATAAACAACGCCAGAATATACTGTAAGGATTACTGAAGCATAAACTAAAATTAATGCGATAATAGCTATTGAAATATGAATTGTAGCTAAGAAAACAAATGCTAATGCAACCATAGTTACAAAAGTCTTAACCTTTCCTGCCCATCCTGCAGCAATTACAATACCCTTTTGGGCTGCCACAAGTCTTATACCAGATACCATAAGCTCACGAATTAAGATAATAGCTACTGCCCATAGTGGTGTAATACCAAGCTCACTAGGCCAGCCTCTAACTGTTAATCCTTGTGTCATAAGGATTAAGAAGGATGTCAACACTAACATCTTATCCGCTAATGGATCTGCAAACTTTCCAAATGTTGTTACTAGATTGTATTTTCTTGCAATCTTTCCATCTAAAAAGTCTGTAAATGAAGCTAAAATGAATAATATAAAGTTTATAAAATTAGCAATCGTTAAATATCCTACTCCATCGATAGTAAACATATTTGTATCCCTTAAATATGGAATACATGCAACAGTAACCATTGCAGGTACTGCTAAAATTCTACCGATAGTAAGTTTATTCGGCAATGTCATACCAAATCACTCCCTATAAAAAATATCAAAAATATTATATCATAGAAAGCCATTTTTAAAAAGAAATATTTCATCTTCTTTTTACAAAAGAAAACCATTATAAAACCAAACATTTCTTCTTTTTGGTCTATACCTAAATTATATCACGAAAAATTGGCGTAGTTAAGCCATTTTTTCATTTCCCAACTTCACTAAAATTTACTCAAAATATATATACTTTTCCCCTCTTTTTTATCAAAAATATGATATAATTGCTATGGTGATTTTATGAAAGAAATTGTAATACCTCTACTTACTTGGTTTAACCAAAATAAAAGAGATTTACCTTGGAGAGGCGATGTCTCTCCATATGAAATATATATTAGTGAAATTATGCTTCAACAAACAAAAGTTGAAGCTGTTAAGCCCTATTATCATAGGTTTTTAAATAAAGCATCTAATTTTTTTATGCTAGCAAATCTAGAAGATAGTGAATTATATAAGCTATGGGAAGGATTAGGTTATTATTCTAGAGCCAAGAATTTAAAAAAATGTGCTCAAGAAATAGTAAATAAATATAATGGTGAATTTCCAAAAGATTATAAGGATGCAATTAATCTTCCAGGTATAGGTATGTATACTGCAGGAGCCATACTATCTAGAGCGTATAACGAAAAAATAGCTGCAGTGGATGGAAATGTACTTCGAGTGTTTTCTAGATTATATTTAGATGATAAGGATATATTAAAGGATACTACTAAAAAGTATTATAAAGAAAAAATAGAAAAGATTATCCCAGATACACCTGGTATGTTTAATGAAGCATTAATGGATTTAGGGGCAACCGTTTGTATGCCAAAGATTGCATTATGTGATATTTGTCCTCTTTCTTCTTTTTGTAAGGCAAAAAGAGAAAATCTAGTTTTAGATTATCCAAAGAAAAAAGAAAAGATGGAAAAACAATATTTAGAATATTCTATGATATTTATTACAGATGGAAATAAATACATACTTCTTCCAAAGGAAGATGGTGTATTAAAAGGATTACAAGCCCCTATATTAATTAATTCCTTTTTAATGGATTATGAAATCATTGATGAAATAAAGAATAAATATAATATAGATATTTATAATGTTGAATTTATAAAAGAAGGCAAGCATATATTCTCGCATCAGCTTTGGAATATTAAGGCTTATCTATGCTATTCAAAAGACTTATTAAATTATAATTCCTATACAAAAGATGAAATCTTAAACACGATTGGACTTCCAACTGCATATAAAAAATTCTTGCCATTTTAAGCAGCACATAATGCTGCTTTTCTCTAATACTATACCAGAAATTTCAGATGAAGAATTTGAAAGAATATTCCTATTTGGATATGAAGAAATCCATGAAAACGCTATAGAAAACAGTGATAGTATTATACATGGAAAAAATTAATTTTTTACTTGATTTAGTATTTCTGTAATGATATAATTGTCATTGCATGTGATAGCGGAGGTGAAAAACTATGGCAAACATTAAACAACAGATTAAGCGTGTTGGTACAAATGAAAAGGCTAGAAAAGCAAATGTAGCATTCAAATCATCTTTAAAAACTGCAATGAAGGCTGTATTCGCTGCAGTTGAGGCTAAAGATGCTGCTAAGGCTCAGGAGGCTTTAAGCTACGCTTATAAGAAGTTAGACAAGGCACAGGCTAAGGGCATCGTTCATAAGAATTATGTTGCTAGACATAAGTCTGAATTAGCTTCTGCAGTTAATACATTAAAGTAATAGATATTGTTTAACTAAAGTTTAAACAAAAAAGCATCCATATGAGATGCTTTTTTTGTTATATAAAAAACCTCCAGGCAGGAGGTTTTTATATTACTTTAAGAAGAATAATTCAAGACCTAAGTCTTCCTTAATCTTACCACTTTTAATATCTGCATCAAGTTTAACTAAATCTTCAAGATTGGCTTTGATTTTACCCAAATTTGAGGATTTTGCATTCTTCACCATATAATATGCTCTACCTTGAGAAACATTAAATAAAGCTGCAATATCATTTTGACTCATTCCACCCTTTAATAATATGGATACATTATACATTTCTTGAAATTTGTTAATTAGTAAAGATACTAAAAAGGATACTTGAATCTTACTTACTACCTTTAAATCTTTATAAATAGAGAATACTTCCTTTGTATGATTTATTAAAAATGCACTAATTAGCTGATATACATCATTATCTAATGGCTTTGTAATCATAAGCTCAATATCCGCTGTTAAAATTTTCTTTTCTTCTGCTTTATAAAGCTCAAGTATTTCGATTGCTCTTTTTAAGCTAGATAAGGAATCTACATAAGTAATCAATAATGCTAAAGTTTGATCTGTAATCTTATAACCATCATTTTCAAATACATTCTTTGCATATTGATCTAATGGAATATTCTTTATTCTAATATCTATATAGGTAGAATACTTTCTTAAATTCTTAAACTTTTCTGACTTTTGATAATCAGTATCTTTAGTAAATAGGAATATCAATACATTTTCGGAATTTCTATCATTCATTGCTGAATACAATTCCTTAAGAGGGGCATCGGAAGCCTTAGTAATAGCTTCTGCTCCTTTAACTACCACAAATTTTAAAGAATCAAATAAGGACACTGTAGTTAATTCATCAACTAATGAATATAGTCCTTCCTCTTCTATATCGTAGCTTATTTCATCATACTCGGATGACAGGCTACTTTTTATTTGTTCAATTTTTTCATTTGCGGCACTTATGTCATCCGTAGTTATGATGTAATTATACATATTATCTATTTGAATCCTTTGTTATCCAAGTAATATAATTTGTTAAATCTATGGAGAAATCCTCTGGCTTTGCCATATACTGCCAATTACCATTTGCCTTAGATGGAATATTCATTCTTCCTTCTTCATCTGTTAATCCCAAATAATCCTGAAGTGGAATAATGCATAAATCACAGGCAGTTCTCATACACCATTCAATAATCTTTCTATTTGGTCTATCGCCCCAATTAATACCAACAAGGCCATTAATCTTTTGTTTATGCCATTCATCTAAAGACTCATAGAAGGATGTAATCATCTGATTATCATGAGTACCAGAATAGAATACATTATGTGTTGGATATGGTTTATAAATAGGAACATTATAATTCCAATCTCCCCACTCAAACTGGAAGATATTCATTCCTGGGAAGCCACACTGATTTAATAATTCCTCTACATCTGGAGTTAATAAGCCTAAATTCTCAGCTACAATATTGGCATTAGGACATTCCTGCTTAATTTTTTCGAATAGCTGATATCTAGGACCATCCTCCCAGTGTCCTCCCTTAGCGTTTGGAGCACCATATGGAATAGAGAAATAGCCTGCAAAGCCTCTGAAGTGGTCAATACGTAAAATATTGAATACCTTAAGTGCGTGTTTAACTCTAGCTACCCACCAATGATAGCCTTCTTGCTTCATTCTGCCCCAGTTATAAAGTGGGTTACCCCATAGCTGTCCATCCGCACTAAACGCATCTGGTGGACATCCTGCAACTGCATATGGCTTTAATGCTCCATCCAGCTGGAAATCATTTGGATTACTCCAAACATCAACAGAATCATATGCACAATAAATTGGCATATCACCCATAATATCTACACCGTGGGCATTTGCATATTTCTTTAATCTCATCCACTGATCATAGAAGATAAACTGATAGAATTGCCACTCTAGGATTCTATCCTTTTCAGTTTCTTCAAATTTAGCTAAAGCACTAGGGTTTCTATATTTAAAATCATCCTCCCAAGTATCCCAGGATGCATAATTATGATTTTCCTTTAATACCATATAAATGGCATAATCCTTTAACCAATAAGCTTCTTCATCACGGAATTTTTTAAACTTTGCCTGAACTTTTTTTCTTCTGGCGAAAGCTTTTCTTAATACATTAAAACGATTATAGAATAAATCTCCATAATCTGCACGATATGCTCTTTTCTTTGCTGGTAATTCCTCTTCTAGTAATAATCCATCTTCCACTAAAAGCTCTAAATCAATAAAATATGGATTAAACGCAAATGCACTAACCCCTTGATATGGAGAATCTCCATAGGATGTAGGACCAATTGGCATAATCTGCCATACATGCTGACCACATCTTTCTAAGAAGTCCACAAATTGATAAGCACTTTTTCCAATAGAACCAATGGAATACTCGCTAGGTAATGATGAAATGTGAAGTAATACTCCTGCTTGTCTCATACTTTTTCCTCCTCTATGATTTCTTTCAAAAGTTTTTCTTCTTCCTTGTTTAATTTATAATTTTCTAATAAATCTGGTCTTTTAAGATATGTTCTTCTTAAAGATTCTTTTTTTCTAAATGTTTCAATATTTTTATGATTTCCACTTAAAAGTACCTCAGGTACTCTCATACCATCATATTCAATAGGCCTTGTATATTGTGGATATTCTAATAATCCTGTAGAAAATGAATCATCTAGATGGGATTCCTCTCGAATGGCATGGTCTAAAAGACGAATTACCGAATCCGATATCGCCATTGCTGGAATCTCTCCTCCAGTTAATACAAAATCTCCTATAGAAATCTCTTCATCTACATAGCTTCTTATTCTTTCATCGAATCCTTCATAATGTCCACATATAATCATAATTTCATCCATCTTAGATAATTCTAAAGCCTTCTTTTGATTATATGGTGCACCCTGGGGAGTCATCATAATAATATGGCTATTTTCACTTTTATTGGCTTTGATTGCCCTATCTACAACATCACAAGCCATAACCATACCAGCTCCACCACCACATGGTGTATCATCAACATGCTTATGCTTATCTAACGAATATTCTCTTATATCAATTAAAGAAACACTAACTACACCTTTTTCTATAGCTCGCTTAATAATTGATTCATGAATAAATCCGGTAAACATATCCGGAAATAAGGTTAAGATTTTAATTTTCAAAATAATCCCTCGATTTCCTTAACAACAATTTTATCATCTATATCTCCAATAAATTCTTCAATAAATGGAACTAGATGAATCTTTTCATTATATCTTATAGCTAAATACTTCGCATGAGGCATTTCTCTTATTTCTTCTACAATACCTCTATCCTCCATATTTTCATTCACAACCCTTTTACCAATTAAATCGGAATAATAAAACTCTCCTTTATCTAGGGAATCCTTACGATCAAGTTCAGAAATATAAATATCATCACTATGGTATTTTTCCACTAAATTAATATCCTCTAAATCCTTAAAGCGAACTAAATAATAATTACCAAATTCACTTGCCTTTAAAACTTCAACTTCTACATAATCCTTGCCATGTAAAATATATAATCTTGCTCCTTTATAAAAACGATCAAAATCCGAATAGCTCTTTACCTTTAAATCTCCTTTAATACCATGAGTTGTCATGATATGGCCACACATAAAATACTTCATAAAATCGACCTCACTAACTATTTTTAGTATACTATTTTAATGCCTGAAAATCAATAAAAATGGCCGAAGCCATTTCTATTCTAATTCAATTTTTTTAATTTCTTTTTTGATAATAGAAACCAAATATAAATCTACTTGCTTACTAGATATAGTTTGTACATAATCCTTATAAATACCTAATTGTCTTTTATAAGCATCACTATCTACATTCGAAAGCTTATAATCAATAATATCAATATGATCCGAATATTCTACCATAAGGTCAATAATACCATGATAATTTAAATCATCCTTAGAAAATACAAATTCATGCTCCTGATAATATTTTCCATTACGTATATTTTGAAATAATGGATCATTTAATAAAACAGATAAATTCTCCTTTAATAATGGATTCATAGGGATATTATCTAAATCTATCGATTTAAAATCCATAACCTCTAATACTCTATGGAATTTTAAACCAAGCTCAATCGATTTTTTTAATTCCTTTGAAGGTAATTCCTTTAATTCCTTTGAAATTTGAGTTTTATATACCTCGTTAGGCATACAATCTTCTTCATATTCTATTTTATAATCTCCATTAAAGGATGATTTCATCTTTAGGGATGCCTTATAATCCTCTAAATGATAATCCTCTAGATGAATATCCTTAAAATAGCTAGATAAGCTATTTGCATAATAAATCATATCACTAAAGCTCTTGATATTCTTTTGACTTATATTCTTTATCTCTTCCTTAGGAAGAAGTAAAATCATCTTTTCTCTTGCACGAGTTAAGGCAACATATAGCAATCTAACTTTTTCAGATACATCCTCATCTCTAATCTCTTTGGAATATAGAGTTTTTATAATTGTAGATGATTTCCCCTCATCGACAAATGGAATAAATATACCATATTTCATAGATAAACCTATCGATTGTTTCATATCTGCTTGATTGAATCCCTTTGTAAGCAATGGGAAATACACATATGGGAACTCTAATCCCTTAGATTTATGAATAGTCATAATTCTTACTGCATCGGAAGCAGATACACCAGGCTTATATTCCATTTTAATACCAGAATCTAATAAAGTAGATAAATATAGAGATGCCTCATGAATATCATAGCCTAAGGTATCAAATTGCTTAAATATATTATGAATATACTCTAATACAACTAAAGATGAATCAACATCTCCAATTTTAGATAATTTATCATAAACATGAATAATACTATTAATGTTATAGAATAGGGTACTATAGGATATTTCATCTGTTATTAATAGATTTTTCATATCCTCTAGAATTGGATAATCTTCCTTTAAATAAATTAATCTATAAATATCCTCATCACTATATTCATATAAGAAGCTTCTAGCTATAGAAGCTAAGGAATGATAATACTCTTTACTATAATCCTTTGATTTAATTCCAGATAATACAGTTAAAATATTCTTATATAATGTTGGTAAAATAGATTCCTTTAAATCTAAGGATGCTTCTATAGATAATGGAATATTTAAATATTCAAAGATAGCTTTAAATGTTAAAAATTCACTTGCAGTAGATATTAATATTGCAAAATCATTATAGGATACCTTAGAAAAGCTCTTCTTACGTAAGGCTTGATTACCATTTAATAATTTTTCTTTTATATCTCTTGCAATAATAAATGCTTCTATTTCAGCTTGTTCAAATGGAATATCTTCATCCTTTTCATAAGATAAAATATCCATATTAAAATCAATATTTTGTTTCAAATCCAAATAATCTTTTTGACCAAATTGCATTTGATGATCCTTTTTATAATTCGCATCACCTAAAGAATCACTCATTAAAGAATTAAACAATTGATTAATATTATCTAATACTTCCTGTCTAGATCTAAAATTATATGTTAAATCAATTTTATATCCACCATCATGGCTTGCATATTTATTATATTTCTCTTTAAAAATATAAGGATTTGCATTACGGAAGCGGTAAATTGCTTGTTTAATATCTCCTACCATATATCGATTATTATTCTCAAGTAAAGATAAAAATGCTTCTTGAATATCCGATGTATCCTGATATTCATCTACTAATATCTCATCATAGGAATTCATTAATTCCTCTTTAACTAAAGAATCATTTTTAACTAAGGATATCGCAAGCTTTGCAATATCCATAAATCCAAACATATTTTGTTCTTTTTTATATTCAAATAATCTTTTTAATACCTTATCACAAACAGATAATAAGAATAATACATCCTTCTTTGTAGAATAGATTTCATCCCTCATCATATCTAAGGTAGTATATTCTTTAAATACATCCTTCTTTATTAAAGCAAGCTTATCTTTAGCAATCTTATGTAATTCCTTTAATCTATCATCAAAGTATCTAGAAGCTCTTGGAAATTCATATAATGCAATTTGCTGATATAAATTGGAATATGTATCATCAATAGATAAATGAGATAAATATTCACTTAATGGTAAATAAAAGGATTCTAATTTTGGATCATAGCTTGCTTCATTCGCCAATTCCTTTAAGGAATCTATAAAGCTTCTAACCTCTTCTTTTACATATTCCATATAGGAAGATAGAATTTCTTCTATCTTTTCATTAGAAAAATATCTATCCTCATATTCTTCTATAAATTTATCTAAATCAACAATAAGCTCAAGTCTTGATGTCATATCAAAGACCATATTTGCTACTTGCTTATCATCTTGCAAAGAATACTTCCTTAGGAAGGATAAAAAGGATTCATCTTCCATTAAATAATATTCTGTAAATAAATCACGAATAATTTCATTTTTCTTAATAGAAATTAAGGCCCCATCCATAATAGCAATACCCTTTTCTAAGCCAAGCTTATAATAGTATTTTTTTACAATAGATAAGGAATAAGAATCAAAGGTTGTTATATATGTAGAATCAATATATTCTGCTTGAGTAAATAATTTGTTTTCTTTAAGTTTTTTTCTTATTCTTTCTTTCATTTCCTCTGCCGCAGCTTCAGTAAATGTTAAAACTAAGACTCTTCTTATATCTCCACCATTTAAGCAATAATCTAATATTCTTTCGGATAAAACTGCAGTTTTACCACTACCTGCTCCTGCAGATACAATAATCGATTCTCCTCTTTTATGGATAGCTTCATCTTGTTCCGTAGTCCAACCCATATTATTCACCCTCCTTATCTTGGAATTTCTTTTCTTTTAAATGAATATAATCCCCATATGTTTTAAAGCATAAATCCTTATATGGACAGAACAAACAGGATTGATCCTTGTTATTTATTCTTTTTGGAGAAATAGAAAATGATGCGTCCATAATTCCATCCCTTACCCTATGAATAAATACATCCACTAGCTGAATCAATTCATTTTCTTCCTCTTCATCCATTACTTTTGCATATTTACCAAAAGAGCCATCCTTAATGGTAGCCATAGATTGGATATAATCACTCTTATTATAAGAAGGATCTAGTAAAGGAATTAAGCTTTTATCAAGGATAGTAAATCCTTGAAGCTTAAAGCTTTTTTCTCTTTGTTCTTTGATATCCTTGGAATTATCTAACGCAATCAGATTTACCTTTTGTAGATAAATACCAATAATATGGATTTTTTTATCCTTAAATTTTTCATATTTAGATAATAAAAACATATAGGAAGGAAGCTGTAAATGGAAGCCATCTTCTACATTATCTAGGGTAATAAAATCCTTACCTGTTTTATAATCCATAATTGCAGCATAAATTTCGCCATTAATTTCTGTATATAAAAGCTTATCAATAAAGCCATGAAATTTAAGATTTCCTTCCATATAAGATATATGTGCTTCACATTCTACTTTATTTAAGCTAGATAATGCTTCATGGTTTTTATTATATTCAATTAAATTTACTAATACCTCATTCATCTGCTCAAAATAGAATTTTGCCTTTTTGGCATCTTTTATATCGATATCCTTTATTCCTTCTTCTTTATGCTTTAAAGAAGAATCTAAAAAGGAAAAATCATCTTTATAAGAATCCTCTAATATTGCATGAGAATAGGTACCTATTCTTGTTGCGATTGAATCCTCATAAGAGGATAAATCTAATATCTTTTCTGCATAATAATGGAATGGACATTCAAAATAATACTTCATTGTAGAATAGGATAGGGATATAGAGCCTTCTTCTTTATATCTATCTATCATATGAGCTTTATCTATTCCTTTAAACTTATTATCAAATGTATTATATGGAATATCACTTAAATCATAATAATCTAGGGCCATATTTTCTTCTTTTGTCTTATCAAAAATAGATAATAATACAGATAATCTTAGCATATCCTCATCTTTGGAATAACCATAAAGAGGAGTCTTTTTTATAGTTTCTAATCCTAATTCCTGAATAATACTTGATGGGAATAATTCTAAGGTTTGTTTTCTTATTGCATAGGATAGATAAAGATTCTTTGTATTTCTTATCAAAGAAATTAGATTTTCTCTTTCCTCTTTATTCTTTTCTATACTTGTTGGAAGGAATAACTTTTCTAGCAAATTATCTGGTAAATATTCCTCATCCTTATAAATTTTAGGAGATATTCCTTGATTTAAGCCTAAATAGAAAACATAATCATTATCCTCATAAATAGTTGAACTGGATATATTTACCATATCCTCATATATTTTTTCTTCATAACTAAAGGATTTAAATGCCTTTTTAAAGAAATCAATATAATCTATAGGCTTTTTGTCTTCTAAGGAATAGGTAGTAATTAATTGAATTAAAGGCTTTAAAAATATGGAATCATTTAATTCTTTTAATATATCCTGAAATGATTCCTTTTCCATAGATAATTTAAGGAAGTCTTTTACAAAGCGAGTATGTAGGATATTCTTATTTGGCTTAAAAGCAATTGGAATATTATAGCTTTCTGATAGTCTTTTTAGAATGAATTCATAATCGGAATTCATATTCATTAAATAGATATTGGAATACTTTATTCCTTTTTTATGAAGAATTTTAATCTGATTACATATATCATATAGTTCATCTAAAATCGTGTCATATTCAGATACCTTAGGCTGATAATTCTTAGTTTCCTTAGGCATAAGAATAACTTCAGTTATTTTAGATAACTCACTTGTTAATTTTTCAAATTCCTTTGTTTCCTTAATATCCATAAAGGTAATAGGATATTGTTTTAATTGATATATGAAATATGGATCTTTTTCTATTAAATCTTCTTTTTCTAGGAAAGATTTAACTTTATATAGACTATCTAGCTTTATGTCATTATATGCCTTATTTTCCGTATAAGGAGCATACCTCATATATTCTTTTGCTAGGTCATAGGATATTCCATAATTAGATACTAAAGAAAATATAGCATTTTCCTTAACATATCCATAAAACTTATGGATAAGCTCCTTATAGGATATAAACATATATCTTTTAAATTCCTTTAAATTAGATAATATTCTCAATTTTACTTGATTATCACATACGATAAATCCTTCTTTTAGCTGCATAGGGACTATCCTCCTTATTTTTTTACCATTATAAAGGCATTATTGACATTATTGATGTCTATTTTAAAAATTTTTTTAAAAAAACAGCCTGATTTTTAATCAGACTGAATTTTTATATAGTTTAAATTGTTGAAACCTCAATTACATCAGCATTCATAGAGTAATCGGCAGTTTGTCCTGTTTTCTGAGACCAAACATCTTCGCTTGTTCCATATAATACAGTTACATCAAAATCCTTAGGGAACGCACATAATAAATAGTTAGATGTAGATATTAATGAGTTTCCTGAAGCATCTGTAGGAACTTTAATATATGCAACATTGCCATCTATAGCAACTTCTTCCCAATGACCTGCCTTACCTGTTGGCCATACCCAAGCTAAATAATTATTGCTTGCAAGATCTCTTAATCCTGAGATTGCAACATACCCTTCTTTTCTTTCAACCTGATAATATCTATATGTTTCTTCTGTCTTTAATTCACCATTATAAGCTGTAATAGTTAGTGTTGCAACACCTGAAGCATCTGGTTCTAATGTCATAGTAGCAGAGCCATTAAATGTAACTGCATCTCCACCATTAATAGAATAGGACATTGATGTTGCATGAGTAACATCAACACGAACTAAGAAATCATCATAGAAATAACCAATTTCATCAGTTAATGAAACTGTCGGATAAATTGTTGGTGTCACTTGCTCTAAAACCATAATTCCGCAAGCAGAAATACTAGAAGATACAACACCACCAGATACAACAACCTCAGTACCTGTTACTTGATCATAATAAGTTCCATCTTTAATTGCGTATGCATTAACTGTGAAGTTTTTAGCAACAGCTAATGGATTTGTAGAAATAATAACCATACCCTTATCTCCACGTTCTGTAACTACAAACCCTGGCTGATAAGAAATAGTTTCATTTTCGCCCATCATATCATTATGGAAACGATTAACAGCACCAATTTCAGCACTCTTCCAAGCCTTAGATCCCATATCACCCATACCCGTTGCGGCATTAGGTCTTGCAAAGTATAAAGGAGTTGCGCCACCACGGCTTGCCTCAAATGCATAAACACGGTTCATTGCTTCTTGCTTTTGAGTAGCACTTGTGCCATCTGCGAAGGTATCATGAGATTCAGCCCAAACAACAGCCTTAGTTCCATCCCCGCTAAAGGAATACTTTGTATTACCTAAAATTTTCTTTGTTGCTGTAGCATTTAATCCTTTACGCCAGTTGTCAGAATACTTTGAATCTGTAACACTCATATACTTTGTATAGAAAGAATAATTTCTTCCACCACCACAAGTATTTAAGATTTCTCCATAATAATACATATCCTTGCCAAACTTCTCTTTGGAATACTCAGAAGCAGCACCTAAAATTGTTGGCCAGAAATCAGAACCAAATCTGTCTCCATCATCTGGAGTTTCAATATGTTTTGCAGCATCAAATCTAAATCCATCAACACCACAATCGATACATTCCTTAAGTAAAGATGCAACTCTCTCTTGAACATATTTATTTGAAGTATTTAAATCTGGAAGATTAGATAAGCTATAGTAGCATACAGTCAATGCACTATCATCACTAACATTTTGAGCAAAGGAATGGAAATACTTTGCAAATGGAGCATCTGCAACCAATTCTGGTTCATAAGTACCAACTGCATCAGATATAGAAAGTGGATCTCCTTGCTCATTATTGCCTAAATGATTTGAAACAATATCGACAATAACCTTAATACCATATTTTTCTGCTTCTTCACACATTTCTGCCAATTCTTCTTTTGTACCCAAATAAGAATCTGCCGCAATGCTGAATGCAGCTGGCTGATATAATTTAAACCATTCACTCTTCCATCCACCAGTTTTAGCTGATGATTTGCTTTGCTGTACTGGTGAAGTTTGTACTGCAGAGTAACCACTTTGAGCGATTGCAGGAAGGTTTTCTTTAATTGTATTATAGCTCCAATTCCAAGCGTGTAATATTGTTCCATCTTGAATATTATCAGCCAAATCATAATCACCACTAGTTGTACCTAAAGTTACAGCCGAATCAAACTCTTTCACATCTATTGGATTATCCACTGTAGTTGTTGGAGTAGGTTTTGTAGTAGTTGTTGTTTCCGTTGTTGTTTCCGTTGTTGTTTCTGTAGTAGTTACAACTGTTTCCGTTGTTGAAACTGCATCATTTCCACATGAAGCCAAGACTAAAGCACCTAGACTTAATGCAAGTACACTAAAATATTTTTTCATATAAATTTCTCCTTTTTTGTTTTGTTTATTCTATTATAACAATTTTTTTGCAAAACAAAAAGAGGGTTTTCCCCTCTTTTTACTTACTGTCAATATCTAGGTGTATCTTCTTTCCTTCTTTAGAAGCTCCAGCATATAATACAGTACGAATAGCTTTTGCAATAGCGCCACCCTTACCAATTACTCTGCCTAAGTCACTTGGATTTACCTTTACCTGATACTGAAGGTCATCTTCAGAATCATTCAAACGTATAATTTCAACGTCCTGAGGATAAGCTACTAAAGGAAGAATTAAGTTTTTAATTAACTCTTCAAACTTTACCATAGCAAAACCTCTTACTTAGCGATAACTTTGTTTGCAACTAAAATGTTCTTAACAGTAGTTGTAGGCTGTGCACCCTTAGCAATCCAAGCGTTAACCTTTTCAGCATCTACAGTTACTGTAGCTGGGTTAGTTAATGGGTTATATGTTCCTAAAATCTCTAAGAACTTACCATCTCTTGGGGATCTTGAATCTGCTGCAACAATACGATATTTAGGAGCCTTATGAGCACCAAATCTCTGTAATCTAATTTTAACCATATATAATACACTCCTTTTTAAGTTTTTTATAATACGAGAAAGATTATAGCACAAAATAAAAAGGTGTCAAGTATTTTTTCTTGACACATTAATTATTTTTTCTTGACACATTAATTATTTTTTAAAGAATATTCTTTAATTCCTTTATTGTCTTTATTGTAGTACAATCTAAAGCATCCTTTGTAAATAAAATACCATCCATTCCAACTTCTTTTGCACCTATAATATCCGCATCCATTCTATCTCCAATCATTATGTAATCTTTAGGATTATTATTACCAACCCTTTCCATTACTCTTAAAAAGAAATTCTTATCTGGCTTAGCATAGCCTATATCGTCGGATATAAAATAGTCCTCAAAATATTCCTTTATATTTGCGATAGCTAATCTTTGTAATTGAACCTTACTCATTCCATTTGATGCAATAAATAATCGATATTTCCCTTTTAAATAATCTAATACCTCTATTACTCCATCATAAAGTGTAGCCTCTTTTTCTATTGCACTTCTATAGCATAAATTAAAGATTTCTTCATCTCCATCAATTTGCATATGATTCATGATTTCTCTAAATCTTTTCTTTTGAAATTCAATTCTTGTTAAATTTCCTTTAGCAAATTCATTAAATAATCTTTCATTTATATCTGAAAACATCTTTATATCTTCATCATTAGGAATAATATCTGTAAAGTTTTTTATTGTTTTAATAAAAGCATTTCTTTCTGCTTGATTAAAATCCATTAATGTTCCATCGATATCAAATAATATACATTTCATAAACTCTCCTTAAAAAAAGGGGCTTATTGCCCCAAATTAATTATCTAAATGAAACCTTATGCTTTAATGGGGAATCATATCTTAATTCTTGAATTAAACCATCCTCATCAGATACCTTAGCATATACTAATGTACCAGTTGCAGAGCCATCGGATACATATTCGATATATACAACAGAATCATTTTCTGCACGAGATAGGAAATAATCTGTTTTAACTCCCTTTTCTTTTAAAGCTAAAAAGCACTTATCATAATGCTTGCAAACATTATTATAGCCACTAATTGTAGTACCATCCTCTAAATATACTTTACAATCGTCCCCAATAAGCTTTTTAAAATTATCCGCATTTTTTATGTAATAGCCTACGCCTAATTCCTCTAAGGCCTGTAATAATAAAATCTCATGCTGATTATAGTTTGCTCTTGGTACATACTCAAGTCCCTGATATGTATAGTAATAATCATCATCCTTTAAAGCTAATCCTTTTTCTCTTCTTGCTTCATCCTTACTACCAATAGATACTGATGCAAAATAGCAAGATTGACCATAAATAAAGCTTTTAGCTATTAATACATGACGCTCAAATTCTGTCATTTTTACTTGCTCTGGAGCTAAAGATGATCTTACCATGATATATACAACATCATAGCCAGTACGACCAGTAATAGATACTCCTGTTCTTATATCATAATCCTTAGAAAAGCAAAAAAGCTTTATGTTTCCTTCTTCATATTCTGAAACATAATCTACTGCCATCTTATAGATATCATTTTTAGTTAATAAATCAGTATCCTTATAAGATGGGATACCTTCTTTCCACTTTGTTAACATAGTATCACAACTCCTTAAATGAGATTATTCTATTTTACCAAATAGAAGAAATAATGTAAAGAAAAGAAGACAAAATAAATAAATAAAAAGAGACCTTGGTGGTCTCTAATTAGCTTTATTCTTCTTTTTCCCAGCCCTGACACATTTTTACTGCCTTGTGCCATTTCTTAACATATTCTCTCTTTTTCTCTATATCCATTTTTGGCACATAGCAAGCATCTGCTGCCCAGATAGTTCTTATTTCATCGATGGAATTCCATACTCCAACCTTTAATCCAGCTAAATATGCAACACCTAGAGCTGTCGTTTCCATTACCTTTGCACGTTCAACCTTGCAATCACATACATCGGCTTGAAATTGCATTAAGAAATTATTTTTAGATGCACCACCATCTACCTTTAAATCTAAAATCTTTAAGCCAGTATCTTGCTTCATTGCATCCATTACATCCATTGTTTGATATGCAATACCTTCTAGGCAAGCACGAATGATGTGATTTCTATTACAGCCTCTTGTAAGGCCAAAGATTGTACCTCTTGCATACATATCCCAATGTGGAGCACCTAAACCTGTAAATGCAGGTACAACATATACTCCATTATTATCTTTAACCTTTTGTGCAAAATATTCTGTATCGGAAGAATCTGTAATTAAATGAAGCTCATCCCTTAACCACTGTACAACTGCACCACCAACAAATACGGATCCTTCCAAAACATATTGAATTTCATTATTGTAGCTTGCAGCTATAGTAGTAACTAAGCCATTTTTACTTTCAACATACTTTGACCCAGTATTCATAAGTAAGAAGCATCCTGTACCATAGGTATTTTTGATTTCGCCTTCTTTAAAGCAAGCTTGACCAAAAAGGGCTGCCTGCTGGTCACCTGCAACACCCGCAATTGGAATTTCGTATCCAAAAATAGATACAGTACCAAAATCATCACTAGATTTTTTTACCTCGGGAAGACAAGAAATTGGAATACCAAAATAATCACAAAGCTTCTTATCCCATTCGAGCTTCTTTATATTAAATAGCATAGTTCTAGAAGCATTTGTATAATCGGTTGCGAAAGTTTTACCTTCAGTTAGCTTCCACATAAGCCATGTGTCTACAGTACCAAACATAAGCTTGCCACTTTCTGCAAGCTCTCTTGCACCCTCAACATTATCTAGTATCCATTTCATTTTTGTTGCAGAAAAATAGGCATCTAATACTAAACCAGTATTTTCTTTAATATAATCCTGAAGTCCTGCCTTTCTAACCTCTTCTACAATCGCTGAGGTTCTTCTACATTGCCATACTATGGCATTATAAATAGGCTTACCAGTTTCTTTATTCCAAGCAATAGTAGTTTCTCTTTGATTGGTTATACCAATAGCTAATATATGCCAAGGTCTAATACCACACTGGGCAATTGCTTCTGTCATAACAGAATACTGGCTTGCATATATTTCCATCGCATCATGCTCTACCCAGCCTGGGTTAGGGTAAATTTGTTTAAATTCCTTTTGTACCTCTTGAACGATTTTACCTGAATTATCAAAGACGACTGCACGTGAGGATGTTGTTCCCTGATCTAGGGCAATAATATATCTTCTTTTCTTTGTAGGTTGTTCCATAATTCCTCCTATAAATCCCTTGAGGATATAATATTTACATCCGTTCCAAGTATATTTTTAACAATGATATCTCCACATTTTACCGGAGATTTTACAGTAACTGTATCTAATACCTTCATTACATCTAGCATTAGCTTTTTAGATATAGGCTTATCACATCTTACTGGTAATCTTTTTAAATCTGCACCGAGGATTGTCACAGTTGAGGTAATCACTCTTTTAGGGTCTAATACCTCTTGAAGCCCATAGGCTTCTCCTCTATTACAGGAATTACCTGTAACCTTCTTTAATTCTTCATCTACAGTTAGGTGACATCCTCTTGGACATGTTATACATATTAATTCCTTCATTTTAGTCACCAACCTTTATAATAATATCTTCTTCTAAATCCATAAGCTTATCCTTAGGTATTTTAATAGATTCCATTTCACCTGGAGCTAAATATAATCTCTTTACCTTAGCTAAAACCTTATCTTTAGATATAGCATAAATATATTTATCCTTCATAACACTTCTCACTCTAAAGAATATATTTAAGGAATCCTCTAAATTATTTACTCTAACCTTTTGAGGTACTGTATAGGATACCTCTTCCCCATTCTTTATTTCTAAGCATAATCCAGATAAATCATTACCTTTTTCAATATATTTTTGAGCAGCAACTCCAGCACGTCCTGCCTCAATCGATGCATTATCCGCAAGGTCATGTACATGAAGTACATTACCACAGGCAAATACACCAGGAATAGATGTTTCCATATTTTCATATACGATAGGGCCGTTTGTTCTTTTATCTAATTGAACACCAGCTTCTTTAGATAATTCATTTTCAGGAATTAATCCTACAGATAATAATAATGTATCACAATCAAATTCCATTTCAGTACCCTTAATTGGATTTTTATTCTCATCTACTTTAGATACAATTACCTTTTCAACTCTTCCATGTCCTATAACATCTGTAACTGTATGGGATAAGTATAGAGGAATATTAAAATCCTCTAAGCACTGTACAACATTTCTAGTTAAACCATTAGAGTATGGCATAAGCTCTACAACAGCTAAAACCTTTGCTCCCTCTAAAGTCATTCTTCTTGCCATAATAAGTCCAATATCACCAGAGCCTAAAATGACAACTCTTTTACCAACCAAATAACCATCCATATTACAATACTTTTGAGCAGCACCAGCAGTAAATACACCACTACATCTATCTCCTGGGATAGAAATAGCTCCTCTAGTTCTTTCTCTACAGCCCATAGCTAAGATAATTGCTTTGGCTTTAATTACTTGATATCCTTCTTTTGTATTTAAATAATGGATTTCTTTATTTTCTGTAATATGAATAACCATAGAGTCGCTCTTAACTTCTACATTGGTTTCTTTTAATAATTCAATGAATTTCATTGCATATTCTGGACCAGTTAATTCCTCTTTAAATCTATGAAGTCCAAATCCATTATGAATACATTGATTTAATATCCCACCTAAATGAGAATCTCTTTCTATGATTAATATATTTCTCTCTCCAGCCTTATATGCCTCATATGCACTAGATAATCCAGCAGGTCCTGCACCAATAATTACTAAATTATATTCCTTCATGGTGAATGCCTCCTTTTGTATAATCTAAAACAATATTTGTGCCTTCCTTATCCTGTAAAATATCCTTTGGCTCAAGATTTAATTCTCTTGTCATAATTTCTAATATCTTAGGACCACAAAATCCTCCTTGGCATCTTCCCATTCCGGCATTACATCTTCTTTTAATTGCATCAATAGATAATGCAGGAATTGGTCTTTTTAAGGAATCTACTATTTCGCCTTCCGATACTGTTTCACATCTACAAATAATTCTTCCATATAATTCATTTTCTTTAATTTTTGAATCTATTTCTTCTTTTGTCATATCCTTAAAGAATTTAGGAAGTGGAGTTATCTTAAACTTATTATTTAATTCAAACGGTAATCCTAAGAACATTAAAATTCTTTTTGCATAAGGACCAAAGGCAGGAGCTGCAGATAAACCAGGAGATTTAATACCTGCAAAATTAATAAATCCAGAAACTAAGGAATCTCCAATTAAAAAGTCATCATAATCTAAAATCTTCGCACGAAGACCAGCGAAATTTCTTATATTATTTCTATAATTAATATTCTCTAAAGTATTCTTAGCCATTTTTTTAATATAATCTAAAGATTCTTGATCTACGCCTACATCTTCTTTATCCATAATCTCTTTTGCATTAGGTCCTACAATTAAATTTCCATGACAGGTTTTAGAAACTAATACACCCTTACCTAAGCTAGACGGAGTTTGGAAAATAATATGATTTACAAGTTTTCCTTCTTCCTTATCTAATAAATAATAATCTCCCTTTACAGGAACGATTTTAAAGCCTTTTTGGTCCTTTAAAACCATATTATAGATTTCATCAGCATATACACCTGCACAGTTTATAACAAACTTTGTCTTTAAAACCTTATCCTTAGATTCTACTGTAAAATAATCATTCACCTTAGTTACATTAGTAACCTTGAAGGATAGGAATAATTCAACACCATTTCTAACGGCATTTTCACTAAACGCTAAACACATCTCCCAAGGAGATACAACGGCTGCACTTTTTGCAAGTAAGGCTATAGTAATGTCCTTATTTAAATTAGGCTCAAGCTTAAATATTTCTTCTCCTCTTAAGATAGACATATCCGAAACACCATTTTCTAAGCCTCTATTATATAATTCTAATATTTTATCTTCATCAGACTTCTTACCAATAACTAAAGAACCAATATTAGAATAATGGACATTAAATTTAGGAGCAAGCTCTTTATACATTTTAGAACCTTCAACATTTAATTTTGCCATTAAGGTACCTGGCTTTGGATCATATCCAGCATGTACAATACCAGAGTTTGCCTTTGTTGTTGAAGCACCAACATCATTCGATGCTTCAACCATTGCAACCTTTAAATTATATTTCGAAAATTCATAAGCAATAGATGAACCAGTAATTCCTCCACCGATAATTATGACATCATACATATACTCCATCTCCTTTGTAAGCGTTCTCATAACTCACTTAATTATATCACTGTTGACACAATTTTAAAACACTTAACAGAGGAGAAAAATGAAATATTTACTATCTAATTAATTGTTTTTCTATCACTATGATAGTCATAAAAATTCACTATGATAGTAATCTTCGAAAAAATATGAAAAAGCTCTAAAACTTTCGTTCTAAAGCTTTCTAAAAATATAAACAAATTTTCGTTTTCTTTACTTCTTTCCACACTTATTCATAAGCCCAAAGGCAGCAAGATGAAGCATACCAAAACCTAAAAAGGAAGGCATTGCAAGGCCTGGATTTCTATATGGCATAGCAATCATACCAATAGGGAATAGCCTTGTACAGAATTTATCATAATAATATAATCCATTATAAAAATATAATTCTTGAGGAACTCCTGTAATAAGCATTACATTTCTAGCCTCCCCTAGAGGAACTCTATTTTTAAGCTCATCCCCTCTTATCGCATTCATATTTAGTTTTACTCCACATTCCGGACAAAAATTACAGCCATCCATAATCTTTTTACCACAGCAAGTACAAAACATAAATGAACCTCCCTTTTTAAAATCGAATCTTCTACTTATATTTTATTTTAAAAAGGAAGCCTTGTAAAGAAAAATGGGCATAAGCCTTATGCCTATGCCCAAATTTTTATGCGCCGTATGTAGAAACTAAGCTTCTCCAGTTAGAGAAATTAGTCTGAGATGCTGTATAGTATGTTCCCTTAGCACAGTAAGAAGAAACACTCCAGAACATACATAAGCCATAAGAGTTACCTGCACCCCTACCACAAGAACTGTATTCTACTAAATTGTTGAAAGCAGATAATACTGCATTAGTATAAGTAGAACCTGGGTTGAATGTAGAATTTGCAGCAAGCTTATTAACGAAATCCTTAGCATCGAATGTACCGAAGTAAGTATAATCGCTATCTGCATAATGCTTTACAGACTTAACTAAAGTATTGAAGCTATTCTTATTAGAAGAAGTTAACTTAGAAGCAAGCTTAGTTGCCATAGTCTCCCAAGCATTCTTATAAGCAGCCATATAAGCTAAATTTAAGTAAGCTAATGTCTGGTTATTAGATGATGAATAAGTACCACCATTGTCCTGAATGAAGCCGTCAACAACAGCCTTTAAGATTGTAGTAGTGCTCTTCTTTGCATATAAATCATCTACCCAAGTATCATAATCCCAACCATAACCAGATTCAGATTCTTCTGATGCGATCATGTAGTTGAAATACTGAGAATTGAATTCAGCAACATCCTGTACGCTCATTAAGCATGCATCATAACCGATGAATTCTAACTTCGCTGTTCTACCAGTGTTAGCGAATGCAGTAGATAATGCACTCTTAACCTCAGAGTTTAATAAGCAGTCATCGCTATTCTTTTCATCGTAGCAAACACCTCTCATAGCTCCACCATGGTTCCACATGATTACACCAGTCTTTTCAGCTGGATAGCTTGTTAAGCCCCACTGTAAGAAGCTTGCGAAGGAAGATGCCTGACCCATGTTAACAAGTGAAGTTTGGCTATCTAATACTAACTTCTTGTTTGCAACATGATATCTCTGAGTATAATTTGCATTAATACCATAAGTAGTCTTCCACTTCTTTGCTCCACCAGTCTGGATGATGATATTAACATCACTTGGCTGTCCACTTACAGATAAGATTTCTTGGATATCAGATGTAGCTAAACCATAATTAGACTCTAAGTCAGCACCACACATATAGATCATGATTGTCCAAGCAGCCTTGTTTGTTGTTGGCTGTTCTGGTTCTGTAGAAGATGCCTTAGTTACTGTAACTGCACAAGTAGCCTTATAACCACCATCAGCAGTTGTTACTGTAATATTAGCACTACCTGCTGCCCTAGCAGTAACAGTACCATTAGATACTGTAGCTACAGTTGTATTAGAAGATGCCCATGTTACAGACTTATTTGTAGCATTAGATGGCTTAACTGTAGCTGTTAAAGCAAAAGTCTTACCAGCTTCTACTGTTGCACTAGTTCTATCTAAAGATACACCAGTAACTGCTACTGTGGTTGGCTGTTCTGGCTCTGTAGTAGCCTCTTCTGCCTGATATAAATAAATATTGCTCTTAGTTGTGCTACATGCGAAAGCAACACTTCCAGAATAATATCTAATATATAATGACTTGCTATAAACCTTAGCAGTAACATTTCCGTTAGTTGCAAAAGTTAATGTGAATGATGAATAACCATCATGTGCAGCATCAGCCTTTAATGTACCATTAGAAGTTGAATATAAATATCCATAGTTATCATCATAGAAGCCATATGTACCACTCTTAGTACCATTTGCTAATGTGAATAAACCAACATTAGAAGATGGAATAGCATAGCTTCCTGATTTTGTAAATGTCTCAGCTCCTCTATAGCTAGAGCCCTGAGTTGCAGAAACTGCATAATTTGCATTATTTGCAGCAATAATAACCTTTCTACCAACTACTAACTGAGATTTTGAAGTTACTAATTTATAATTAGTATCAGCAACTCTTAAAGTTCTTTCTGCTTTTACTTCACTAGCACTAGTTCTTACAGAAACCTGTCCTAAGAAAACGAACGCTAAAGCAAATGCCATGAAAGCAAAAGCAATTCTTGAAATAATTTTTTTCATTTTTTTCTCCTCTCCAAAAGATACAAACTATAAATCCCCTAAAAAATAAAAAAAATGCTTAATCCTTTACGGCAAAAAACTAAACATTCCAATCATTGTATTTTTATTAAAAAAACTACAAATCTTTCCCTAAGTGATCCCATAACTCGCATCCCTTATTATGTATTATACACACTTTATTCAAAATATCAACATTATTTTGAAACATTATTCAAAAATATTTGATTTTATTCATTTTTTGATTAACAAAATGCCTTAATTTGTGAATAAACGAAATTTTATTCGGAAAAGTAACACATTTCATACAAACATTCAAACAAAATACAACGAACTGTCTGTTTTGTAAAATAATCTTTATGCCTATATTTATACAAAGGCAAGACACTTGCTTAAAATATATGATATGACTTATAAAAGCAAAAAAAAGAAGCGAAAATTCGCTTCTATTCTTCTTCATTAATTATGTTTTCTTCTTGATATAAATCTTCTATATCCTCTTTAGGTTTATTCTTATCCTTATGAACCTTGATAGCAATTCGAATAATAGAATAAATAGAAATTATAATAGTTATCGCATTAAATATTGTATTTGGTAGGAGTGGTAATAATACACCATAAATACATTGGCATATACCATTTACAATTAATGCTGATTTTAATAATACCTCAGTAAAATTCTTAGATAAGCCAGATTTAGCAAATACAAATGTAGAACAAACAGAATATATAAACATACCACCAACAGGTAGATATTGAAACCATTGTTTTTCTGTCCATAGTTGAATTGCAACAATACCAACGCTTAGTGCAATAATAATACATAAGATATTTATAAACAAGATTAGCTTCTTCTTCGCTTCGTCAACAAATAATAAGACAAAGTTTTTGAAAAGCATTGTGTAATCCTGAACCATTCCGCCATAACCACCCTGCATCAGCTGGGCAGTACCATTTAAGCCATGACAGAAGCTTTGAATTGCAATAATCTTTTTCTTGCTGTGAAACAAAGATGAACTTGTAAATAAAGCATTTCCAATAAAGGAAATAACTAACGCAATAATACTTATAGTTTCTTTTGGCATATTCTTTTTCCTCTTCCGGCTTATTATACACCGATTTTTAAATTAAACAAGAAATTATTCTTGAATTTTCAAAAGTACCATAGGTTCTTCTTGAATATCTAAGTATTTATCTAGTGGGAATACCTCGCCAGTTAATAAATTTTTAAATCTTCCTTCAATTTCCGTATTTACCATACCAGAGGCATGATTTAAATTAACAATTGCGATTAACTCTTCATCCTTATCCTTAAAAGATAAAGTTACAACAGAATCCGTAATGATATGATAATTCCATACGCCATCCATAAATGGCTTATGCTTTTTAATTTCATTCATTTTAATGATTAAATCGACAATGCCACTCTTATTATAATCCTTCCACTTTATTTCATCTGTTTCAAATAAATTAGGTAGGTGTCTTGAGCATACCTCAATTCCATTAAATAAGAATTCCATACCACGAGTAAAATAAGATAAAACTAATAAATTCTTTAATCTTAAATCATCCTTTAATAAAGAATTAGCTGTACCAAAATCATGATTTTCTAAGAATCTAACCTTAACATAATTCTTAGGATATAGAGCCTCTTGCTCTTCTACTCTAGATAAATATTCTTGAATTCCAGCCTCACCCTTCATATATTTTTGTAAATGATTATTTACATCATATTCATATTCTGCATCAAATAATGTAAATGCCTCAGGATCACTAATTGCATCATATCCCATATCTCTTAAATATTTACCAAAGGATAAATGAATTGTTTCTGCTAAAAAGAATAAATCTGGATTCTCTTTTTTAAGAAGTGGGAATGTATACGCAAAGAAATTATATGGTATTAAGGATGCAACATCAAATCTAAAGCCATCAACACCTAACCTTACATATTGAAGTAATGTATCACATAAGTATTTTTCTAATTCTGGATATTCAAACTTAAAATCTGTAATATCGCTCCAATCTCCTACACGATTTGCAAATTCACCATTTTCCTTATGATAAAACCATTCTGGATGCTCCATAGTTAATATGGAATCTCTAGATGTATGATTGAATACAATATCCATAATAACCTTCAATCCTAAGGAATGTGCCTTATCAAATAATTCCTTTAAATCATCCATTGTACCATAATCTGGATTAATCGCACGATAATCCTTTATAGAATATGGAGAGCCAACCTTACCCTTACGAGCAAGTATTCCAATAGGATGAACTGGTAAAAGCTGAATAATATCTACACCTAGTCCCTTAATTCTTTCTAAGTCCTTAGTAACTCCTTTTAAATCATGAGTCTTAGAATACTGTCTTGGGAAAACCTGATAAATAATTTTATTTCTTAAACTGATGCTTGTAGTTTTAGCCATAATATGCCCCCTTAAATTTTTAATAGAACCCCTTTATTTTTATTATAATTTAGATTACGATTTTAAACAACAAAAAAGCATTGCTAAATTGCAATGCTATTTCGCTTCAAATTCCTTTTTAAGTTTTATATAAACCTCATAGATATCATCAAATTGATGATATTTAAATATCTTATGTACCTCATCAATCTTCCACTGCTTAATATTTGCAGTATGAGGATAAGGTAACCAAAATAATCTTTTAGAAAAATGACGAATAATTGTATTCTTATGTAAGAATTTTTGATCATTATATTTTTGAGGAAGCATTCTCTTTTTTGTTGTAGAACGTAAGATTGCAGATTGATCTGCAAAAGGAAGCTTCTTTGTTTTAATTAATTGTCTTGCCTTATCTAAAAGACCAGTTTCCTTCATATGTGCTAAATTAAATAATAATACACCTGCATTAATATAATTTGGTTGAATTAAATATTTACCATAATGATCTCTTGCAGCTGCATATTCATAGCCATTAACATCAATATTCCATATAAGCTCTATATCACGATTAAACATTAAATCACAATCTAAATATAAAAGCTTATCTGGCATATTTGGTACCATATCTGCAAATAATCTTAATAAGGTATATGGACTGCAATAGCATCCCTCATTAGGGCTTCCTGCAAATTCAGCCTTATAATATGGGAATACATCTACTACTGTAACCTGATTATCTTGATTATATCTTTTAGCAACACTATCTAGGAATTCTCCCATTTCATTCGTTAAAGCTAAATATTTTGGATTTAAATAAGAAACATCCATTGTATAAATATAAAAATGAAAAGGCTCCTTTGTTTTGGTTCTTTCAAATATAGAAAGCATTGTTGTTAGCATTCCATCAAAAACCTTATCATTTCCACAAAATAATACATTAATCATGGGATTCCTCCTTCTTAATATATTTTATAATCTCTACTGTATTTTCCTTACTTCTTAAAACCATTTGATTATATACCTGGTCCCTAAGCTTTTTTCTTGCCTCTGGCTTAGATAAAGTAGTATCTGGGAAGAATGGGCCATCGATATATGTATGAATCGTAGGAGTTTTACCATGCTTACGCTTTAAATAAACATTTGTATAAGAAAATACTGGCTTATTATATTCTACAGGATATCTAAATGACATATCCTTAAATGGTCTAATTTTTGTATAAAACGGCCAAATATGAGCCTCAGGATAAATTGCAATAACCTTCTTTTCTTTTACTCTTGTTTCGATACAGGAGATAAAATTTTTCATTGCATCTTTATTGGAAGGTAGTGGCACTCCACCTAAGGATTCCACAACATTACCCATACCCTTAATCGATACATTTTCAGGATTTACAATAACGTGAGCATCTGTCCAACCAGAAATCTTTGGTGGGATAAAGGCATCACAAATATTGTGTGTATGATTTCCATATATAAAGTATGCATCCTTTTTATATGGCTTTATTACTTTTTTATTAATAAATTTATGATGATATTTAAATATTAAATAACAAGAGGCAATTGGATGAGCAACAATTCTAAGCCAAAAGAAATGGGTGAATTTTTTCCATAGGCTCTTATATACATATACATAAGATCCATCAATAACCCTAGGCTCTATTTTAGCTTCTGAAAATTCATCATTTAATTCATCAGAATAATAAATAACCTTATCCATAATGCTCTCCTTTCTATAACGCTGATTTAGTTTATTATAAATATAATAATTTGTCAAGTTTGACAAATAAAGAAAAAGAGACTAAAAGTCTCTTACTCTTTACCATCCCAACAATATGTACAAAGCTTATCCTCATCAATTTCACAAGCCTTCTTTAAATCATCTAAACGATTAAACTGTAAGGATGTGAAATGTAAT
This sequence comes from Anaeroplasma bactoclasticum, assembly GCF_003550015.1. Taxonomy (GTDB): domain Bacteria; phylum Bacillota_I; class Bacilli_A; order Acholeplasmatales; family Anaeroplasmataceae; genus Anaeroplasma; species Anaeroplasma bactoclasticum. Next base: position 27,726 of record NZ_QXEV01000001.1, on the reverse strand, counting down.
TCTTTTCCAATTTCTTCTACCATTGTTTTATATTTATTTGAATCTGGATTTGTATATTCCTTTAATGTTTCTGGATTTGTATTACCCTCAAGCTTTAAAATAGTTTTTCTTGTAATAAGCTCCATTTCGGATTTCGATCTAGAGAAATTCAAATACTTACATCCATAAACAAGTGGTGGACAAGCACTACGAATATGTACCTCTTTCGCTCCACTTTTATATAGGAATTCTGTAGTTTCTCTCATCTGAGTTCCTCTTACAATGGAATCATCAATAAGCATTAATCTTTTTCCTTCAATTAAATCATGGACAGGAATAAGCTTCATTTTAGCAATTAAATTTCTCTTTTCCTGCATAGTTGGCATAAAGGATCTAGGCCATGTAGGAGTATATTTAATAAATGGTCTAGCAAAAGGAATACCACTTTCATTGGCATAACCAATCGCATGTGCCATACCTGAATCTGGTACACCCGCAACACAATCAGGTCTAACTGTATTTCTTCTTGCCATATATTTACCACAAGAATTTCTCATCTTCTCTACACTTAAGCCTTCATAGCTTGAAGATGGATATCCATAATATACCCATAGGAATGTACAAATTCTCATTTTATTTCCTGGTGCTACTAAGGTTTTTACACCCTCATCCTTAGAAATAATACAAATCTCACCAGGACCTAATTCTTTATATGGCTTATATCCTAAATTTAGATATGCGAATGATTCAAAGGTAACACAATAATCTCCATCCTCCTTATATCCTATAGAAGCAGGAGTTCTACCATACTTATCCCTTGAAACATAAATCCCCTTTTCATTTAATAATAATAAAGTAATAGAACCATCCACTAATTCTTGTACATATTTTAAACCATCAATTAAGTTTTCCTTTTGGTTAATAATACTTGCGACAAGCTCTGTTGGATTAATATCTCCACCACTCATCTCTAAAAAGTGAGAAAAGCCATTTTTAAATAGTTCATCTACAATTTCCTTTGTATTATTAATCTTACCAACTGTAGTAATGGCATATGTACCATGATGGCTTCTGACTAAAAGAGGCTGAGGCTCATAATCAGATATACATCCAATACCCATATTCCCCTTCATATCTAATACATCTTTTTCGAACTTTGTTCTAAATGGTGCATTCTCGATATTATGAATCGAACGGTTAAAGCCTTTTTCATTTAAAACGACCATACCACCTCTTCTAGTACCTAAATGAGAGTGGTAATCAATTCCAAAGAATAAATCAAAGACACAATCTTTTTTGGATACTGCCCCGAAAAATCCGCCCATATTTTTTCCTCCGCTAAAACAAAAACAACTATCATCATTTTAACAAAAGGGAATAAAAAAAAGAAGAGTATTTTGTTACTCTTCTCAAATAAAACGCTTTAGCAAATTATTTATTATTGGAATATAGTACCTCTGCAGCTAGATTACCCATTGCTTGATATGCTTTTTTGGATGGATGCAAATGGTCAGATGAATCCATTTCATCCTTAAAATACCAAATACCATCTTCCTTTTTACCAATTTCATTTTCAAAATCAATAAAATTAGGTTGCTTTCTAATCCAATCATTTACTTCATTCTTAACATCTTCTCTAAATTTAGCATAGGTTCTCCAGTTATAAATTGGAAGTAAATTACCATAATAGGTTTCTAATTTTAATCTTTCTGCAATTTTTTGATATCTTTCAAGACCTGTAATTAAATCTTCGCTTGTTGGCATATCACTCATTGGTCTAAATGGATTGATATCCTCTCCAACTGGATGAATAATATCATTAATACCATGCTGAATAATTACCTTCTTACAGCCAGAAACACTAGATACTTCATGATAAAATCTTTTTTTACCCATTAAGCCATAGGATTGATAGGTTATACAATCATATTCTCTTAATATACGAGTACCAGATACAGCCTTTCTTACCACTGCAACATTTTTAATGCCCATTTCTCTTAAATGAAGCTCCATATAATCTGGCCAATCCTGGCTTGTAATAGAATCTCCATAACAAACGACACATTCATTGGTTTTATCTGTATAAATATCGATATTAGAAATAAAATGAACCCAGCTAAAGGATTTGGATGTGTTTTTATCTAAGGATTCTTTTAAGCTTTGATCTCCATAGGCAAAATATCCTTTCGATAATGGACCTATAATATCTACACAGCCAGTTAAATTACAGCATCCCTTAATATAAATATTTACAATTAAATATTCATCCGATTCCATTTTATATGGAATTGGATCTGATGTAATTTCCATATGAGGATAAATATGAACTCTTCTTTCTCCTTGGAATGTCACATAGATAGGGTCTTCTTGTAAATCCGATAAGCTTTTACCTCTTGCAATAACCACATGGTCAATATGGATATCCTCATCGACACAGTAATTATCTAAAGTAATTCTTATATGGCTTCCTCCAAATGGGACAAAGATAGGATATCTTAAGGTTAAATCCTTAGCGTATCTCATCGCATCCGGTCTACCCTTAGATTGTGCCTGTCCATAGAAGGTTACCCAAGCCTTATTATTATCGTTTAAATAAGGTATCCTCTTTTTAGGAATAGGTAAATACATAAATGTATTCTTCTTATAAATCTTATAATCTGGCTTATAGCTTAAATAATGCTTTTCTGCAATAAATGTCGCAACAATAATTAAAAATATTACAGGCATACTACAGAATATAAAGAACCAATCGTATGGGGCCGCACTTATATAAACATAGGAAGCGCCCGCCCAAAGAATAAATTCAGCTAAGTAATTGGGATGCCTTACATGCTTCCATAGCTTTTTATCATAAACTAAAGAAGCACTACTTCTATTCTTTCTAAAATGATACATTTCACTATCGGCTTGTGTTTCAACATATACCGCAAGTGTCATAATAATTAAACCAATTAACTGCCATAAGCCAAAATCTAATCCATCAATGATGTAATAATACATTGGCAAGGAGGATGCAAATACAGACAGAGTTGTTAATAGGTGAAATGCGAAAAAGCTAATAATAAAATAGAAGCCCTTAAATCTCTTTTTAGCATTTCTATATCTCCAATCCTCATAATGAAGACCAGTATAATTTCTTAAAAAGTTGAAGGTCAATCTTATAGCCCAGAAAGTAAATACAGAAAAGAATAATATAGTACCTACATTGAAGGCATTATAATATATCATTAAAAATAACATATATACAGGTGTTTGTAAGCTCCAATAAGGGTCTATAAAGCTTGAGGTATTAAATACCATTCCAACAATATAGATAACTACCATAGATGTCATAGAAGATATTAGTAGTCTCCATAAATCATTCATATATCCTGCAGTAAATAGGAACATTAATATTCCTAAGAAAAACGCAACAATATATATGATTCCTAAGAAGCAAATGCCTATAAACTTTTTCTTTTTTTCTGCTTCACTCATTATACCAACTCCTGAAAAAGAGCCCTTATGGGCTCTTTCATTTATAAAATTTGAATATCTACTTGTTTTGTTATAGTACTAAATGTAATTGTAATTACAGAAGATGTTGTAACTCCAGTTAATACACAATTACCACTCTTTTCCATAACTAATTCATTATTAGATAAATCAATAGTCCAGTCGATGACATCCCAACCTTCACCATTATTAATCTTAAATTCAATCTTATTACCACTTACATTCTTAGGAGTAAATGTAATTGTATAAACACCATCTCCTAAATAAGTAAATGGATAATCTTTTCCACTCCAGCCATTTAGAGAACCTGCAATATAAAGGTTACCATAATCACCATCTGTTTCATCTCCACCATCTTCTGGATTAGTATCTAAATAATTCTTACATAAATTCTTTTTAGCTGTTATGTAATTAGAGAAGGATACATTAGAATCTGTTAAACTAAATCCAATATAATCAAAATCAGAAGATACAGTACCTTCATATGTATTTTTAGCAATATTAAATAATTCTTCAAATGTAGAATCCTTTAACCAATCACTATTATAAAGTGCAGTAATCCAAGCTAAATATAGCTTATTTGAAGCACTACCGCTCTTTAAAATAGTATTCTTATATAAATTAATTACAGAATTACCACTAGGAGCCATATTTGTATCCATAGGTCCAACATCAATCATACCATCATGAACATTCCAATCCTTAGTAATACCAAAGGCACGGTCATTATCGATAGGAATAGTAATACCCATTCCATCGCTTCTTCTCATATAAATCATTGTATTATTGGTATTATTTTTTAAATCATCTGGATTACCAACAAAATAGCTTACTGCCTCTGTTGCGCAGAAATATTCCATATCAAGCTTTGTTCTAATCTTATCGATATTGCCTGTTGCAACAGCTCTACCTAATTCCTTAAGTAAGGAATCCGAATATGTAGTATCACTTGTGTTTGTTTTTCTTTCATACAATGGAGTATATGTACCATCCATAGATCCAACACCAATATCACCATTCATATTGTTATATGTTAAATCAATACCCCATTTACATTTATATAAATCACCATACTTAGAATCACTAGCACCAAAGGAGCCCTTCTTTTCTTCATTCCAAGTACCAAAATTCATAATATCATTATCTTGTAAATTTCTTTTAATTAATGACTTTTTAGCTGGCTCATAAATAGTATATACACCCATATCATAGCTTTCTGATTTATCTACTTGATTAATTGTAAAATTAGATAATCCAGCATTTTGAGATATTAAACCACAAGCCTTATATAGCTTATGTGCATAAATTTCTTTAATATGAGTTCCATCATAATTCTTATTCCATTTTAAATCTAAGCCAGTTAAGCCTAAGAATTCTCTATCCTTTCTTAGTGCATACCCTGCTGCATCACTTGACCAATCGATTCTGTCAGCCCCATATGCAGCGTCATCAAATGTTTCATCAAAGGATAGCTTGAAATGATTTAAGGATGCAAGACTTCCACTTTCATCTATAATTGGCCATTCATCCTTTCTAGATGTATTACCTTTTTGACGAATACCTACATCTTCTATAGTCCAAGAGAATGTATTTTCATAATTTTTAAGTGTAATCGTTACACTTTTACAATGACGATATAGCTGGCTCTTACAGTGTGTAGAAGTATAATAATCTAAGTCACTTTGTAATTTTTCAAGCTCACTATCTTCCATATCAATAGAAATAGAAACTGTATTTCCTAAATTAAATAAATCCTCATATTTTACAGAATCCTGATTTGGAATTCTTCTTGTTGAAAAATCTGGAGCTTGTAAAGTAATATCACTAGATGTATATGTAGGAATTACTGTATGATCCTCAACAACAATTGGATTTGTTGTTGTAGGAGTTGGATTTGTTGTAGTTGTTTCCAAAGTACCTGTTGTAGTTTCACCAATTGTTGTACTAGTAGTAGTCTCTCCAATACCACTAGTAGTAGTTTCTTCTGTGCCATTTGTTGTTGTAGTTTTCTTAGGTGCGCTTGTAAAAGAACAAGCGGTTAATGCCGTAATAAAAGGGATTAATGCTAAAATTTTTTTCTTCATTTTTCTCTTCTCCTTTTTGCTGAATTCATTTTAACATTAAAAGCTTAAAAAGAAAAGCCCATTTATGTTGAGCTTTGATAGCTTCTTTTGATTTTAGCCTCTTTTGTTATTGTATTTATAGTAATTGTAAGAACTAATTTTGAAGATGGATTTGAAATATAGATGGCATCTGTATCATACATCAATAGCTTACCATCCTTTATAGACCAATTGATTCTCCAATATTCTCCATCATAAATCTTCAAATATAATGCATTACTATCCATAAATGGCATAAAGGTAATTGTATAAACACCATCCCCTAAATATTCCATAGGATAGGTTGTACCTTTCCAAAGGTTCATATCTCCACAAATATATAAATCTCCATAGAATCCATTAAAATCCTCTAGGGTTGGTAAATCCTTAGTTTCACCTATGTTTTTGATTTCTCCTAAGTCTAAATCAAAATCGACATGCTTTAGCTTTTCAGTGACATATTCACTAAATGTGAAATCATTATAAGTATTATTCTCTTCAAATTCTACATAATGAAAATCACTTTTTACAGAATTCGAATAATTCTTTTTAGCCAAATTATAATATTCATTAAATGTAGCATTTTCTACCCACAAGGATTTAGCTAGTGCCCTTATATGATTTAAATAAATAATCTTAGATAAATTGGTATCTTCTGAAAGTATAGTCTTTTTATAGATATCCGATACTTGTGTATTTTCATATCCAGCCCTTTCTAAATCAAAGATATCTCTTTTAGAGCATCCCTCTTTATCTGGATTCCATCCATAGGTTAGACCTAATACTCTATCATTATCTATAGGAATAGAGATAACCTTACCATCAATCTTTTTTGCATAATACATTGTATTATTAACATTGTTTCTTAAATCATCTGGGTTACCTAAAAACCAGCTAACGGCTTCTGTTTTTGCAAAATATTTTAAATCAACATATTTATCGATATCTGCATAATTTCCATAGGATATTGCAATACCTGCAAGCTTAAGCAAGTGATCATCATATTCAATATCCTTATTGGTTTTTCTTTCATAGGTTGGATAGACGCCTTTTAATATATCCTTAACTCCAACTAGATTGCCATACATTCCATCAAAGGATAAATCTCCACTCCATTTGGCTTTATATAAATCTCCATATTTAGCGTTAGCTCCATATGCACCATTCTTTTCATCATTATAGTTTCCAAAATTATATAAATCCTCATCCGTTAGATGTCTTTTAATCATTGATTTTGTGGTAGGCTCATAAATCTTATAAACACCCATTTTATTATTCTTTTTTTGATCACTTTGGAAAATATTAAATTTGGATAAGCCAATATATTGAGTTAATAAGCCTGAAGCTCTATACATATAGCTTGCGTATATTTCTCTTATATAGCTTGAATCCTTTTGAGCATTACTTCTTAAATCAAGGCCAGATAATCCTAAGAAATCTCTATTCTTTCTTAGGGTATATTCTTCTTCACGTCCTACCCAAGATACCTTATCAGCTCCATATTCTTCACTATCAAAGGTTTCATCAAAGGATAGCTTAAAGTGATTCAAGCGGGAAAGACTACCATTCTCATACACATGCCCTCTAGAGGTATTTCCCTTTTGACGAATTCCTACATCTAAAAACTCCCAGGAGAAGGTTTTATCATAATTTACCATAGTAATGGTTACACTATCACAGTGGCGATAAATTTCCCCTTTAATACCGGTTCTTTCAAATTCTAAATAATCCTCTTCAAGCTTTCGAAGCTCACTATCTTTTATATCAACTCTTATAGTAATTTTATTTCCTAGGTTAAATAAATCTAAGTAGGTGACTTCATTCTTATTATTTCTTTTTGGTACATCATAGCTTGGTGATTTTATTTCATAAGAGGAATAATCATTATAATCTATAGTCTCTTCTATAGTTGTAGATATCTCTTCTTTTTCTTTACAGCTTGTAAAGGATATAGAAAAAAGAGATAGTAAAGCTATAGATAATAGATTTTTCTTCATGATATCACCACCTAGAATTTAATTTTACCAAAAATAAATGAAAAAAAATAGAGGGTATCAAAGATACCCCCTACATAAATTATTATTCTGTTTCTTTCTTAGCCTTTGGCTCTTTAATAGCCTTAGGAGCATCAGCCTTATTGATTAGCTTGCCTCCTAAATAACCAGCTAATAAAGACTTAATGTCAAGACCAGTAGCCTTTTCAAGACCAGCAAAGATCTGAGTACCATTACGAGTAATTTCCTCATTAAGCTTTGCAGTATTTCCTTCACCGTACATAGTGATAGAATCAATCTGGCTCATTGCAGCAGCCATTGGCTCGCTGTATGCCTTAACCATTTCTGGTAATACCTTAGAATCTAAGATTAACTGTAATGTTGCAGCTTCACCATACTGCTTCATAGCTTCTGCCTTAGCTAAGATAGCATCAGCCTCTGCCTTACCCTTAGCCTCAATACCTGCAGCCTCATCAAGTGCAGCCTGCTTCTTAGCCTCTGCTTCAAACTTTAATGCTTCTGCAGCCTTTTCTCTAGCTACTCTTTCAGCTTCAGCTCTAATCTTCTGCATTTCAGCTTCCTGCTCTAACTCGTACTTCTTAGCTTCTGCAGCCTTCTGACGAGCGAATAGGTCTGCCTGTGCAGCCTGCTCCTTAGCATACTTTTCAGCATCTGCCTGCTTGTTGATTGTAGCCTGTAGCTTTCTTTCCTGAAGTTCAACTTCCTTCTGTCCTAATTCAACCTCGCGCTCTCTCTTTGCGATATCGGCATTGATCTTAGCGATGTTGATTTCCTGCTGACGCTTCTGCTCCTCAATTGCATATGCTGCATCTGCAGTAGCCTTTGCAGTATCTGTCTGCTGCTTTAATGCAGACTGCTTTAAGCTTAATTCAGTATTCTGCTGAATGATCTTCTGATTTGCATCAACACGAGAACGGTTAGCTGCTTCTTCAGCTAAAGACTTAGCGATTGTAACATCACGCTCTGCATTAGCCTTAGCAATTGCAGCATCCTTAGAAATCTGAGAAATATTATCAATACCTAAGTTCTCAATTACATGGTTGTCATCAGAGAAGGACTGAATATTAAAGTTAACAACCTCAATACCCATCTTAGCCATATCAGGAACTACATTTTCCTTAACGCTCTGAGCAACACCCTGACGATCTTGAACTAGCTTCTTGATATCAACTGTACCAATGATTTCACGCATGTTACCCTGTAAAACCTGCTGAACCTGCTTAATTAGCTCATCTTCTCTCATATTTAAGATAGCCTCTGCAGCTCTAGCTAATAGCTCTGGGTCAGATGAAATCTTTAAGTTAGCAACACCATCAACACGAATGTTGATAAAGTTAGATGTAGGAATAGCCTCATCTGTCTTAATGTCAACTTGGAAAACCCTTAAGGAAAGCTTATCTAATCTTTGGAAGAATGGTAGACGATATCCTGCCTTACCAATTAAGATTTTTCTCTTTCCTGCACCAGAAATGATGATTGCAGTATCGGGTGCAGCCTTAACATAACCACAAGCGAAGAATACAATCAACAATGCGACAACTACAACAATACCAATAATTAATGCTGCAAGTCCGCCGCCAGATAATAAAAACATTAATGCATTCATTTATATACCCTCCTTGAAATGCTCAATTTTTTGAAGTAACAATCCCTCTCCCTAACCCATCAGCACTCTCAAAAAAAAGACTCCCGACACATTAGTATCAAAAGTCTCAAAATTTCAATGTGCCCGGATAACTTACGTTATCGTTCTGACGAGTCAACATCCCAGTTGCCTGGCTTTTTACTCCCTTATTGATAAAAGGATTATTCACTTACACTATTATTTAATAACACTATTTTATTGTTGTCAACAAAAATCGTAAAAAATCGTACATGATAGACTCTATACTTATAGTATAGACAATATAACTGCCTCATTTTTCTTAGGATCATAGCCAATTTCACATCTACCTCTAACATAAGAATGGCTTTGCAAAATCGGTGGTATCTTAAATACTCCAATTCTTTTACTATTTGTAAATATAATTGGTGTTTTAAATAATCTTTCTTCACTATCTATCCGCATTTTAATTGCCTGAGAATGAAAAGTATTCTTAGAGGCTGTTTGCCATAGCTTATAATCATATTCTATTTCTTTTATTTCTATAATAGAAAACCTAGGCTTTTTATAATATCTTATTTTCTTATATTCTTTAATCATTACAATTATTAAATATATAAGTAATGCGAATACAAAAAAACCCAAAGTAATAAAAATAACAATTACTGTAAAAAAGAAATTATTTAAAAAATTAGGAATATCAAATGTTAATTCACCATTCTTTACCCATTCTAAATGATAGAAGGATTCCAATATAACAAAATAAATGAATAAAAGCCCCAAAATAGAAAAAATGGAGTCAAAGAAGCATTTCTTCATTTTATATACTGCATAGGCAGTAATTGAATTCCATTCTCTAATCTCCATTTTTATACCTTCTACTTCTTATAATCTAAAATTAGCTTCTTAAATGCAGGAAGTGATCTTTCAATCATTAAAGGATCCTGACAATAAGCAATTCTTACATAGCCTCCCATTCCAAAGGAATCGGAAGGTACTAATAATAATTCAAATTTCTTTGCATGCTCTGCAAATTTATTTGCATCATCCTCTAAAGCCTTAACCCATAAATAGAATGCTCCATCTGGGAAAGCTATTTGATAACCATAATCTGTTAAAGTCTTATATAATAAATCTCTATTCTTCTTATAGATAGATAAATCAGATGTATGACCTAAAATAGATGGAATCATATATTGGAATAATGCAGGAGCACAAACGAATCCTAAGCTTCTACCAGCTCCAGCAATAGCCTTATATACAGTTATGGCATCCTTACAATTTGCGCCAACCAAAATATAACCAATTCTTTCACCAGGTAAAGAAATAGATTTAGAAAATGAATAACATACAATTGTATTTGCATAATATTTTGTTACATAAGGAACGATAGTTTCTTTATCGTATACTAATTCTCTATAAGGCTCATCAGAAATAATATAAATATCTGTATTGAATTCCTTTTCCTTTGCCTCTAGTAAGCTTGCAAGCTTCTTTATTGTATCTTCTTTAAATACAACTCCTGTAGGATTATTTGGGGAATTAATAATAATACCTTTCGTATTCTTTGTAATAGATTTAGCTAATAAATCAAAATCAATTTGGAAATCTTCTTTTCTACAAGGAACTACCTTTAATACACCCCCTGCCTTCTCACAAAATACTCTATATTCTGGGAAGAATGGAGCAAGAGCGATGATTTCATCCCCTTTATTTAAAATTGCATTCATTGTTATAGTTAAGGATGCTGCAGCGCCACAAGTCATATAAACAAGCTCTGGCTTCTCATTTACAGAATAAGTCTTATTAATATATTCTACGATAGCACGTCTTACATTCAAATCTCCAACTGCAGATGTATATCCATGTAAGGATGTAGCCTCTTTTTCTTTTAATAACTTTATTAATGTTTCATTTACAATACTAGGAGATGGAATGGATGGATTACCAATAGAGTAATCAAATACATTATCTTCTCCTACTATAGCCTTTCTTTTTTTACCATATTCAAATAGTTCTCTTATTGCAGAACCAGTATTACCTAATAGAAAACTCTTCTCATTTACCATAATCATTTCCTCCAAAAAGTTATTAAAACTATTTTACCACAACTTTATCTTATTTATCCAATGTATTTAAAAACATATTTAAAATAGGATCCATAATATCTAAATTCGGACTAGAATATCTTTTATGATCTATATTTTTATAAAACTCTCTTTTATCATCTAAATTAAAATTTGGATTCTTATTTTCTTCTATTTTTAATATAGATTCTATTTCCTTTTTATAGCATATTGCATCAAAGGATAATAATATATCATTATGATCTCCATGATATCCTATACTATCATAAAAGATAACATTTGGATTTGTGATCAAATCCTTTTTTGCAGTTACACTTTGGGTAAAATAATTAATTACCTTATCATCTATTCCATGAGCGATAAAGCATGGAATATTAGATTCATTAATACCCTTTACTGCATCATAATCTACATATTCTTTAAATAAATATCTTTGATAAACAATAATATATGGCTTTGTCATATAAGACATAAGCCCTGCATATTCATAAGCTTTATCATTAATAATCGAATGACCATTTACCATAGGAGATATCGCCGCACAGGCTTTAATATCCTTATGGATAGATAATACAGATAATACGGCATATCCTCCCCAGGAATGTCCAAATAAAAAGATAGGTAATCCTTTAAATCTATCATCACTTTTTACAAATTTGATTGCAGAATCTAAATCTACTAAAGCTAGGCAAGCTCCAACAGTAGAATCTCCATCCGAAGAATATGTTCCTTTGTAATCAAAGGAAAATACATTAAAGGAATGATCATAAAAATATTTTTGAATAGGCAAATAATCATCAGCCCCGCTATGTAGTCCATGGGCTGTTATAACTAATCCCTTAGGATTTTTACATTTATAATAATATCCTTGTAATCTTACATTACCACTCATAAAGGATATTTCTTCTCTTGGTAAATCCTCTTTAATTCTATCATAAAAATAAAGGCCAGGGACTAAGCTATAATCTGGCCTTTCATATCTAGAGAAGGCCTTATCATAGACATTCATAAATACAGCAACAGAAGGTCCTGTTGTAGGATTTGCTAAAATCCCAGCTGCTTGAATTAATCTTTTTAAAGTCTTCTCGTTCATATTATCACTCCTCGTATAATTTGGATTTTAATGCGAAGATGTAAACCTCTAAAATTAATAAAACAAAAGAAATCACTATACCTAAAATAAATGCTAATACACTTAACTTTGTTAAATACCATAGCATATAAGATATACCTAAGGTAATCTCTGTTAATAGTAAGCTTCCAAATATGTAATATATACAACTTCTTTTATTCTTATATACATAACGATTTCCATTACATATATTTAATGCATTCATTACATAATGAATGAATAGTGCAAAGATACCTGATGCAACTATACCAATACCAAATCGATATTCTTTTAATGCTTCATGATTTTTAAATTGTAAATATAAGAATACAAAGCCTAATATATAAAAGAATAAAGATATAAATAATGGTAATGTATGCTTTAAGATAACACTACAAATTCTTGTAAAATCTCTTACTGGTCTAAAGTGAGAGGAAGCATTATTATTGATATAAATTGTTTCAATTGCAATTTCATGAATTGGAATGCTTCTTTTAGATGCTAGTGCTAGCATATCCATTTCATATTCGTAGCGGTCTCCTTTAATAGATAATAGGAATGGGATTAAATCTGACCCAAAGGCTCTTAAGCCAGTTTGGGTATCATTTAATCTTATTCCATTACACATTTGAAGCAAGAATCTAGCACAATTATTACCAAATGCACTACGCGCTGGAATATCTCCATCAAATTTTCTAGAGCCTAATACTAATCCTTGATTATATTTCTTGTAGAAATTATATACTCTATAAATATCTTCTGGCTTATGCTGTCCATCACTATCTGCAGTAACGATTACATAACTTTCACCTAAAGTTTTAATATAGGCAAATGCTGTTTTTAAGGCAGCTCCCTTACCCCTATTTACCTCATGAGTTAATAAAGTTACATTCTCTTTATTTTTAACCTGTTCAAATAGCTCATCTTTTCCCTTAGATCCATCATTGATTACAATCATTTGATGACCTGTAAAATATTCATTTAATTTGTCAATTAATTCTGGCAATAAATAATCTGGTTCATATGCCGGAATTACAATAATTAATTCTTTTGCTTCCATAATAATATTCCTTTTAAATCTATAAAATGATTATACCATATCCAAAAAGAAAATTTCTATTCAATTCATGAATTATATAGTATAATTATGGCAAAGGGGGAGTGTAAACATGGAAAATCAAACAAATAACGAACCAAGAGGTCCATGGAGGGCATTCGCAATCGCAGGCTTTGCCAGTGGATTTGTTGCTTTTTTTGTAAGCTTTATTCCAATGGCTGGATTATATTTAGGATTAGGCTTTGGTATCCCAGGCTTAGTATTATCCTGTTTAGGTACAAAATCTGTAATCCAACATAATAAGGCTGTAACTGGTATTGTTCTTAATTCAATTGGTTGCTTTTTAGCCATTTTAATGTTTGCATTATATATTTTTGTAATACTTAAAAATGTAGCTTATTAATACAGGCGATGAAAAAGAAGTCGAGCACTTCTTTTTTTCTTTGAAATGAGACGAAAAATATTGTAAGATATAAATGCTTTTATTTTTGAAAGGAGAATTCTATGGAACCTTGGATGATTGTTTTAATCGTAATCGCATCCATTATTCTTTTCCTATTTTTATTTGGAATACTTCCATTTTATATCATTGCAGAAAAAGTTTATAGGAAGCAATTAATAAGAAGGAATAAAGAAATGTGGGGTAGAGCATGCTCTGCACCAGATAATGTTGAACAAGTTCAAATGTATGAAATTGGAGAAGCTTGGGGCGAAGAAAATAAAGAATATGGAGTAGATTGTGAAATCACTTCTTATGATGGATTACATCTAGTTGGTAGATATTTTGATTTTGGCAATAAAAAATGTGCCATCATCCACCAAGGTAGAACAGAATCCTTATTATATACATATTATTTTGCTAAACCATATAAAGAGGCTGGCTATAACATTTTAGTTATTGACCCAAGAGCTCATGGGCTATCGGATGGTAAGCATTCTACTGCTGGTATTAAAGAGGCTAAGGATTTACTTAGATGGACTAGATTAGTTCATGATAAATTCCATAATGAAGAGGTCTTCTATCATGGTATTTGTATTGGCTCTGCAACCTGCTTAAATGCCATTACTTCTAAGGATTGTCCATCCTATGTTACAGGATTATGTGTCGATGGTATGTTTAAAAGCTTCCATGCAACAATGAAAACTCATATGATTGCTGAAGGTGCTCCTGTTGCATCCTTCTTAGCATATTTAGTTATGCTTGCTATATTCTTTCATACTGGTAGTAACCAATTAAGAATCAAACCAGAAAGACAAATAAAGAAATTAACTAAGCCTATATTAATGATTCATTCTAAGGAAGATATCTTCTCCTTACCAAAATATGCAACCTATTTATATAATTTATGTAAATCAGATAAAAAGTTTGTTTGGTTTGATAAGGGTGCTCATTCTCATATTCGTATTAATAATCAAGAGGAATATGATAATGCAATTAAAACCTTCTTAAAGGAAAGAAATCTATGAAATATGCCTTTATGACAATGGATGTAGAATCCTATTATGATATTGAGTGCTTTAAAGGAAGAAATGTAGAGTATCAGGAAAAATATTCCTGTGAAGAAGCTATGATTGATTATGTTCATCTTTTAGATAAATATAATATTAAAGGTACCTTCTTCACATTATGCTCAAGCCTTCCTCTTGCAAGACCATTTTTAAAGGAAGCTATTACAAATGGTCATGAGCTTGCACTTCATGGCTTTGATCATACTTCTCCTTTATCCATGAATGAAAAGGAATTTGAAGAATCTATTTTAAAATCGAAAAAGATATTAGAAGATGAATTTCATACAATAATAAAAGGATATAGAGCTCCATGCTTTGGAATATTAGATTCTTATATTGAAATTTTAAAAAGAAATGGATTTAGTTATGATTCTTCTAGCTTAAATTTCCATTTAGCTATTAATTCTGGAAAAGTAAATTTAGAAACCTATGAAAGATTAAATCATTTATGCTATAAAAAAGATTCCTTCTTTGAGATTACACCAAATAGAGTAAGAGCCTATAGTGGACATTTACCTGTTTCTGGTGGAGGATATATAAGATTAGTTCCTTGGTTTGTAATTAAATACTATATTTGGAAATGTATTAGAAATACAGACTGCTATATGTTTTATGTTCACCCATATGAGGTTTCAAGAAAAAAAGCCCCTCATATGAAGGACATTAAATTTGTAGAATGGTTCTTTGTAAGAATTGGTAGAAAATCTTATTTAAAGAAAATTGAAAGAATTATAAAATATTTAAAGAAAAAAGGATTTGAATTCAAATCCTTAGGTGAATACACTAAGACTGCCTAGCAGTCTTTTTTCTTTTTTATAATGTATGTGCTAATAATTCTTCGTAAGAAACGGTTTGAATATCCTTAGGTGCTACATCAAATACTGTGCGGCAGCCACTCTCATTTCTCTTACTCATACGGTAAACTGCTCTTGCGTATGCAATAATTACAGAGCCTGTAAATTCAGGATTTGAATCAAGCTTTAAAGAATATTCAATGACATGATTGATATCATCTGATGTCTTACCACTACGAATAACAAAACCACCATGAGGAATACCATTATGGTTCTTCTTTAATTCCTCAAGGGTAATGAAATGTACTGTAGTATCATAATCACTAAAGTAATTAGGCATTTCCTTAATTTCTTTTTCAATTCTTGCATAATCCTTAGGATCTTTAGCAACAACAAAGCATTCTCTTGTATGCTTTTGTCTTGTAGTAAGAGTTGGGTTTTCACCACTTCTTACTCTATCTAATGCCTCTTTAACAGGAATTGTATACTGTCTTGCATCTATTACGCCTTCAATTCTTCTGATTGCATCACTATGTCCTTGAGATACACCCTTTCCCCAGAAGGTGTAATCCTTACCATCAGGTAAAATAGCCTGCATAATTGCACGATTTAAGCTAAACATACCGGGATCCCATCCACAAGAAATAAATCCAATATGATTGCTCTTCTTTGCTGCCTCATCTACATTTTTATAATGAGATGGTACATTTGCATGAGTATCAAAGGAATCAATTACATTAAAGTTCTTAACTAATTCTGGTGTCATTAAAGGTAAATCTGTTGCAGAACCACCTGCAATTACCATAACATCAATTTTATCTTTATAATCTAGTACATCCTTAGCGCTAACTACCTTTGCAGTAGGTGTTGCAATTACTAAATCACTAGGATTTCTTCTAGTAAATACTGCAACAAGCTCCATATCTGGATTCTTCTTAATTGCTGCCTCACAACCCCTTCCTAGGTTGCCATAGCCATAAATACCAATTCGAATCATTTCCATACCTCCATATTATGTAACAATTTTACCACGAATATTAAGACAGTTAAATATGAATTTGTACCAAATTTTATACAAAAAAACGGAGAATCACTTAAGATTCTCCGAATATTTTTCGGCCTCTAGACTTTCATGTTTATTAAATACACACTCATTTACAAAATGCTCACAGTTGTTATTTAATATATCGTATTTGGCCTCTCCAAGCCTTGCTCTTGCTAAAGAGATAGTTTTTGCTACGCTATTCTTCTTTAATTTCTCTA
This sequence comes from Anaeroplasma bactoclasticum, assembly GCF_003550015.1. Lineage (GTDB taxonomy): Bacteria > Bacillota_I > Bacilli_A > Acholeplasmatales > Anaeroplasmataceae > Anaeroplasma > Anaeroplasma bactoclasticum. The sequence continues at coordinate 10,711 of NZ_QXEV01000001.1, read as the reverse complement.
TTACGGAATACTCTCTAACCTCTAAGAATTTACCATTTATAAAGTCATCAATGGTAGTAGAGATAATTGATACATCTTCCTTTTTAGAAAATATATCCATACCAGTTCCATATTGAATTACCTCAGAGTCTGATACATAAATGCCATAATGATGCATATTCTTACCAATAGATACTCTTATGATATCCCCCATTTTTGCTTCTCTTAAAGACCATTTTGGCATTATTTTTTCTCCTTTTTGGAATTAGTATCTAACGCAATAGCTTCAAGCCTTTTAACCTCTTGATATAATACTTGGGATATATTATTTAAATCCTCTTTATTTAGCCTATCATGGCTTCTTAATTTTTCAATATCAATCTTTTCCCCAAGCCATACAGGATTTCTTCCTATTTTAGATGTTCTAGGGCCTAAATAAAGTGGATAAATTGGAACATTTGCTTGAATTGCCATTAGGGCAGCTCCACCCTTAAAATCATCAATTGTGCCATATTTATCAATATGACCAGATGGGAATATTACAAGTAAATTACCATTTTTAACAATATCTAAGCATTTTTGCATTGCATCAATATCATTTATATTTCTATCAATTCTTACACAGCCTAATTGATTTAATAGCCAAGATCTATGGGGATGGCCATCAAATACAATTTCAGCAGTTAATATAAATATTCTTCTTCTCCAAAATACATTTAATAATACTAATGGGTCCGCAAAGCTTGAGTGGTTTGCAACAATAACTCCACCACCCTTAATTTTTAAATTCTTCTTATGCTTACCCTTATTATAAACCTTAGCCTTAAAATGAACATTCATCAAGAATGCTAATAATCTACCTAAATCGCGGAAGAAAAATTTAAAATGAATACCATGATTATACGTATCCTTAGCTACCTTAGCCTTACAGATTCTTTCAAGCTCTCTAATTTTATTTCTTATCATCTTATTTAAAGAATCTATTTCTTCTTTTGAAGGATTTTCACTAGTACAATAATCATCTAAATAGATAGCTTTACCAATAACTACATGACATCTTTCCTTAAATTTATATTTACCATCTGTATAAATAGGGATAATTGGGGCACCACTTTTTAAAGCAATTAAGATATAGGATGGATGAAATGGATACATTTTATCACTAGTTTCAACCTTACCCTCAGGATAAACAATTAAAAGCTTCTTTTTATCTAATAATTGCAAGGATTTATCCATAAATCCAAAATCATAATTGACTCTATCTACTCTAACTCCACCAACAATTTTTGTTAGCCAAGCTAATAGCTTACCATGGTTATAAATAAGCTCACTCATTAAGCAGTATAGCTTATGGAATGGAAATAAAAACATAGCCATAGGGAAATCCATTAATCCCTTATGATTCGATACAACTAATGCTGGTCCTTTAATTTTCCTACTTGTTACCTTTTTATCCTCATAATATACTTTTTTTCTATAATATATCCATTGGATAGGCCATAAGGTAACATGGCCAATCCAATAGAATAGCCAAGTTAAAAACTTTTTCATAAGTTAATTAACCTCTCTATTTCTAAAGAAAGGTCAATAGGTGTATGTAAATTCTTTTCTTGATTAAATGTAATTGTTATATTGAATTTTTGATTTAATGCAGAAATTAAAGAAAAATAATCTAAAGATGAACCATTTAAATCAAAGAAGAAATTAGAATTTTCTTCTACCTTATCTAAGGCTAATACATTCATAAATTCATCCATAACCTCTTTTAAGATTAATGGATTTACTTTTATATCTTCTTTATTTTCTTTAATTTCATCTATTTTTATTAAATTAACTTCATTATCCTTAAGCTTTTTTAATAAGTATTGTCTTGATACCTTAATTGCAGTATCTGCTTGAATCTTATCATAAGTAAAATAGATTTTTTCTACTCTTAAGGAGCTATCTAGCTTGTTATTTTTATTTACTGCTTCATTATAAATATCTAGTATTGCATCCTTAGATAAATATTTAGATATTTCAATAACTAAGGATAATTTATCTTCAATATTTAAAATAGAAAAACGATTTGCCTTAGATAGATTAAATTCCATTTCAATTTGATCTGGATTAATATTTTCTCCATTAGGACCAATATATAAATCATCACTTCTACCTAAAATATAATATCTATTATCCTTATCCTTTTTAACAATATCCTTAGTTGGATAAGTATCATTATTATATACATATTCCCCATTAATCTTCATCTTATGAGAAATAGATGTACCAGATACATATAATTCATTATCCTTAATCTGATACTTAATAGATTCAAAAGGCTTTCCAATCGCATTTTTTAATCTATCCTTAAGGGAACCTAGCTCTACAGATGTAATTCCTATTTCACTCATTCCGTATCCATTATATAAAGGATATCCTAATGCATTAATTACTCTTAAGGTATCCCCTTTTATATAAGAACCACCAGATATACAGAATAATACAGATTTACCAAATAATTCATCGGTAACCTCATGCATAAGCTTTTTGGATAAGGATAAGCCTAAGGATGGGAATAACTTTTGTAGCTTTAAGCATAAATTTAAACCCTTATTAAATTTCTTTTCTTTACCCTTTTGCTTAACACCCTTAAGAATTTCTCTTTCAATGGTATTCCAAAATAAAGGTACTGCAAAAATATGAGTAACCTCATGCTTACGAATGGTATGCAAAATGGTTTCTGAGGAATAATCCTTAAGGAAAACCATAGTTCTACCAAAATAAGAAAACCACATATATGTAGCCATAAAGCCAAATATATGATATAGAGGTAGGAATACTAATTGTTTTAATCTACCCTTATAATGCTTTTTTACCTGCTTATTTTCCTTTAATACCTGCTTACAATTTAAAATTTGTGCAGCAATTTCATTTCCGCTAAAGAAAATAATCTTTTCTCTTAAGGTAGTAGCACTTGTAGATAGTGCCATTTCATTAGAAAACTTAGGTGTAAAATTAGAAGATTCTTCTGTTAGATCATCATATAAAATGACATCTGCATCATAATCCATTTTTTCTTTTTCAATTAAATATTTTACATCTAAGCTTTTAAGTAAATTATTAATTAAGGCCTTAGGGTGTCTTAAATTAACTAAATATGGTTTATTTCCAGAAGCTAAAATGGCCCAAAATGTAATAATCCATTCGACACTAGATTCCATCGCAATACCGATATAAGAATCCTTTAAAGTAGGATACATAGTATTAATAGAATACGCCTTATTTAATATTTTACTTTTAGCCTCACCATAGCTAATCGTTTTTATTCTATAGCCATCGTTCCATTCACCTAATATATAATCTTCCTTAGAAAACATTACTCTAAAGATATCTTCAAATTGTTGATTTGAATTAATAAGGCCCTTGCATCTTATATCAACGACCTTGTTGACATTCTCCATGATTAGCTAATCTCTCTTTCGTTATAATACATCTTAACTGGCTGTTTAGGGTATACAGATACAACTGCACCCTTAACATTTAATGAAAAGCCCTCAACGGTAGTCATTAATACAGAATTGGTAAGACCAATACCTAAAAATTTACCGAATGCTTCCTTAAGGGTCCATTTTTCTGTTAAATAACCATTCTTATCTAGCTTTCTATCAAATATTTCATATTCCTCATCGGTTAAGATTTTAGCAGCTAAATTTAGCTTTTCATCAATTACGATTTCCTCAACATCTACACCAACAGATGCCTCTGAAATTGCAATTACAATATAATCTTTGGAATGAGATAATGAAAATGAAATATGAGGATGAGTTCCCTTACCCTTAGCATCAAAGGTAATTAATTTAGGGTCATATCCACTTTTTGCAAGCTTTCCTTGTAATAAATAATAAGAATATCTAGATAAGCTTTTAGTTACAGAATGTGTATATTTATTACAATGCTCATCTAAATTCTTTGGTAATTCTACTTCTTTAACTTGATCTGTTGTATAAATGTATAATGTTATCATACCTTAAACTCCTTTTTTAAAGATTTTAACTAATACCAATTAATACTCCGTAGGTATCTTGATCTCCATCAATTTCACCTACTGTCGCATTAGGATATTCTTCTTCTAATGCTTCTATAATTCCATCTTTTTCCTCTTCTAATAAATTCTTACCCTTAAATAAGATAATAATTTCCTTTTCGTCAATATCAGAAATCTTCCTTAAGCCTAATGTAACAGCTTCCTTTTTATCCTTTGATGTATATACAATATCTCCATCTAATACAGAAATGTAATCTCCTCTAGCTATGGAAATACCATTATAGCTAGAATCCTTAACTGCCATAGTAACACCAAAGCTATGAACAGATTCGATTCCCGAAATCATGTTTTCTATTTGTTGATGAACATCAATATCTTCTTCTACAGTATCCATCATAGAGAATGCAAAATATCCTTCAACTAAGGAATTTGTATGTAATACATGAATATGATCCTTATCTTTAATATTTCTTGCTTGTTCTGCAGCTAAATGAACATTTTTATTATTTGGTAAAATAATGATTTCATCTGCATCAATCATATCCATTGCATTTAAGAATTCCTCTGCAGAGGTATTAAATGTTTTACCACCATCTAAGATGATATCACAGCCATAATCCTTATATAGGTTTTTAAAGCCTTCTCCTTGAGCAACTGCAATATAGGCAATATGCTTATGAGGAAGTTTTTCTTTCTTTTCCTTTATAACCTCATTATGCTGAATCGACATATTTTCCATTTTAAATGTAATAAATTCACCATACTTTTGGGCTTCATTTAAAATATCACCAGGAGCCATTGTGTGAACATGTACCTTAACGATAGATTCATCCTTTAATGCTACAATAGAATCTCCATGAGCTTCTAAGAATTTGATAAATAGATCTAAATTGAAATTCTTTATATCACATTTGGAATTCTGAAGCTGAAGGATAAATTCTGTACAGTAACCATATTCTAAAACAGAATCCTCATTAAATAGGATTTCTTCTTCCTTCTTCTTATCATCAACAGATAAAATATGAGGAACCTCCTTACCTAGAATGATTGCCTCCATTCCCTCATATATTGCAATTAAACCTGCTCCACCAGAATCAATTACTCCTGCTTCCTTTAATACTGGAAGCATTTCTGGTGTTTCCTTTAGGATATCCTTCATCGATGCAATATATAATGCAAATAATTCTTCAAATGAAGTAGAATTTGTAATTTTATCTTTAATATTTTCAATACCTAATCTTGCAACAGTTAAAATAGTACCTTCCGTTGGATGAATTACTGCTTGATAGGCTGTTTCATATCCTAAGATTAACGCATCCTTATAATCGATTGCAGAAATAGTTTCAAAATTCTTTAAATGACGAGATAAGCCCTTAAATAGCTGAGATAATATAACTCCAGAATTACCTCTTGCTCCAAGTAGCATTCCACGAGCTAGTTTTAAAGAGAATTCTCCAATACTTTTCGTATCATAAGAATCATTTACTCCATGCTCTAATGTTAGCTTCATATTTGTACCTGTATCTCCATCGGGTACTGGGAATACATTTAAGCTATTTACTTTCTTCTCCACCGCAAGGATTGCATCCAAACCACCCTTACACATATTACGGAACATTATTCCGTCTAAATTCATAACACTCATATAAAACCTCAGATTAGACATACTCTAACATTCTAATTATAAAACAATTTGTGTCCTTTGTAAACAAAGGACCGTTTTCATGTCACATTGTCGATTTACAAAATATGGCTTTTTTGGTACAATAGATTAGATTTCAAAACAAAAGGAGATTTATATATTATGAGTTTTGTAATTTTATCAGATTCTGCATGCGATTTAACAAAGGATCTAAGAGAAAGATTTAATATTGAGTATGTCATGGGACATATGACATTACCTGATGGTACAGAAAGACGTACTACACTAGAATGGGATTTTACAACCCCAGAGCAATTCTATAAGGATGTTAAAGCAAAAAAGAATTTCAATCCTGAAACAAAACAATCCTTATATACTACTGCTCCTGCTTCTATTGATGAATTCAAAGAAGAATATAAGAAGTATTTAGATAAAGGAGAAGACTTATTAGTTATTACTATTTCTACTGGTTTAAGTGCTACTTATAATTTTGCAGCTAAGGCTGCTGAACAATTAAAAGAGGAATACCCTAATAGAAAGATTATCGTAATTGATTCCTTACGTTATTCTACAGGATTAGGCTTATTAGTTGTTCGTGCTGCAGAAAAAAGAGCTGAAGGATTAACTTTAGAGGAATGTGCAAAGTGGGTTGAGGAAAATAAATCAAAATGCCACCAGATGGGCTTCTTAGATGACCTATCCTTTGTAGCTATGAAAGGTAGAATTTCTAAACCTAAGGCTTTCATGGGTCAAATGATTGGTATTAAGCCTTTAGCTGAATTCTCTTATGAGGGCTTACCTAGCGTTCTTGGTAAAACTAAGGGTGATAATGCATTCTATGATGCATGTATTAAATATATTGAAAAGACAATTCGTGATCCAAAGGATCAAATTATCTTCATTGCTCAAACTGCAAGAGAAAAACAGGCATTAGAATTAAAGAAGAGAATTGAAGAAAAGTTCCAGCCTAAGGAAGTTATTGTAAATACAGTTCATCCACAAAATGGTATCAACATTGGACCTGGTCTATGTGCTGCATATTATTTTGGTACAGAAATTTCTAAGGATTTATCCGTAGAAAAGGAATATATTACACAAATCTTAAATTCTAAGTAGATTGATGGCTCAGATGAGCCATTTTTCTTTTTTTATTTAAATATTTATATTATAATAAAACAAAACGGAGGTGCCTAAATGAAAAGATTATTCTCATTCTTACTTCTTTCTATTATTTTTATAGCTTCCTTATCTAGCTGTAAAAATAATAAGGATTACAAAGTTACATTCTTCAATGTAGGTAAAGCGGATGCGATACTACTTCAGTATGATGATAAAAATATGATTATTGATACTGGTACTATAGATAGTAGTGAATATTTCATTAACAGATTAAAGGAATTAAATGTTTCTACCGTTGATGTATTAATCATTACTCATTTTGACCAAGACCATGTTGGTGGTGCATCCAGTGTAGTAAACAATTTTACAGTAAAAGAGGTTTATCAAACCTATGAGGTAAAAACATCAAATGTCTTATCCGCATTCAAGGTTGCTTTAAGTCAAAAAGAAATTACTCCTAAAGAGGTAAGTGAAGAAACATCCTTTTATTTAGGTGATGTTTCTTATACAATTTATCCACCAGAATCAAAAACATATAATAATAGTCAAAGTAATAATTCTTCTTTAGTTGTAAGAAGTGTATATAATAAAAATTCCTTCCTTTTTGCAGGAGATGCAGAAAAGGAAAGATTAAAGGAATTAAATAGTAAAGCACCTAATTTAGAATCCGATGTATTAAAGGTTCCACACCATGGACAGCTTGAAGATAATACAAGTACCTTCTTTAAAAAGATCAATCCATCCTATGCAATTATTACAGATTCATTAGAAGAGCCTAGAGATAGCCAAGTTGAATCTTATTTAACTGCAATGGGGGTAAAGACTTATTATACAAAAAATGGAGATATTACCATAACATCAACTGGTAATTCTATCTCCATTAAACAATAAAAGCCCTAGTGGGCTTTTCATTTTACATGTTCATTTAAAAGTTTATCTATTTCTTCTTCTATTTCTTTATATCCAACATAAATAGATACTGCGTGTCCTGCATCAATAATTAACTGTTTTTTTACTCCATTATGGCTATTATAATTTTCCATTCCCATAGATAATGGAACCATGGAATCTTTTTCTCCATGAATGAATAGTGCAGGAACCTTGCATCCCTTAAGGGAGTCCTTTGCGACTCCTTTTTCTAATTTAAAGCCATGAAGTCTAGCAAAGATGGATAAAAAGAGCATTGTAACCTTAGGCTTATATTTACATCTTTTTTCTAAAGAATATAATACTTCTTCATATGCCCCTGTAAAGCCACAATCTAAAACTAATAAGGATACATTTGATGGGAGCTTATTTGATATCATTTCTACTGTTGCGCATCCCATAGATACACCCCATAAAACAATATTTTCTGGGTGATAATTATCATTTAAATAAGATAACCATAATAATGCATCTTCTTTTTCTTTTACACCGAAGGTGATATATTTTCCTTCGCTTTCCCCATGGGCTCTTTCTGTAATTAATAATATATTATACCCCTTCTTTAACATCATTAAGCCTGGTGTATTTATATTATTTAATGGATCCGCATGGTATCCATGAAAAAAGACTAATGTCTTTTTAGAATCTCCATTTTTATAATATTTTCCATATAGCTTATAGCCATCATTAGACATAATAGATACTTTATAATATGGAATCATAGAAAATACTTTAATATTTCTTATGACCATATCCATAAAAGGCTTATAATGTGTTTTTTCTAAATCAACATCGGTTAATAAAACCTCATGCTTCATTCTTTTAAATAACACAAGGAATAAGCTATATAGAAAAATGAAATATGAAATTATTAAAAATAAAACTAGTCCACCTACAATAAGGACTATAATCTGCCATAGTTCCATATTTGTACCTCAAATCATCATAATTATACAACAAAAAATATAATAAAAAAAAGTCTACAAGAGACTTTTTTCAATTTATTCTTCTACTCTATATCCAAGTAAATGCTTCACCATTTTATAAGCTGCCTTTTTCATTGCAACCATTTCATCTAAATCATCTGCAGAGGCTGTAAAGGTATCACTTTCAATTGTGCAAACACCTATATAGCCTTTTTCGCTATCTACTGCAGAGGAATACGTGATTTCTCCAATTGCACCATTTTGATATTGGCTATCTAAATAAGCAACGGCCTCATCCAAAGACATTTTTAAATCTCCAATAATATATCCTTCACTATCTCTTTCTAAAATATATCCACCATCCACAAGCATTTGATACACCTGTTTTGCTGCATCAAATTTAGCTAAAGTCTTACTCTTACCATTACCAGTTACAATAGATGGACCAAATTTTACTTTGCATACAGGTTTTCCATTTTCTATTTGGAATCTATACACAGGGAATGATTTATTATTTTCTACACACCAATTATATATTTTAGCTACATAATGCTTATCATAATCTTCAAAGCCATATTCAATATAAAAATCTGAATCCAATAAGAATCCAACAAAAGGGGTAATAGATGACAAATCCCAATTTGAATCAATAGTTACAGCACCAACTAATGCTTCAAATAATCTTCTTGTCATATCATCATAAACATCTTCTTCAGGAATATTTAAATATTCTGCAAGACCAAGCATTTGAATATTTCTAGCATATACATCTCTAGTATATAAATTATTAAGTATATAATTTACACTTTCCTTATCCGTAATTAAGCTATATCCATCTTCTCCCATTTCTCCAAATCTTTCCATAACGATTTGAGTTAATGCAAAATTAATAGCTCTTTTACCTGGAATTCTAAAAACCTCAGAGGAGCATGCATAATTATCTGGTTCTGCCTCTATAATAAAAGCTTCCTCTAAAAGCTTTTTATTTTTGAATTCATATTGAATAATATTTTCAATTCTTTTAATGTCTTGTGGATTCATAATAACTATTCCCTCTCTAATTTTATAATTATCCCTTAGGTTTTTATTATAGCAATCGGAAATTTTGTTGTCAATAAAAAAACCGGACACTTGCCGGTTTATAAGGTTATAGGTTTAGGAAACCATTGTGTATTAAATACATATAAAGAATAATTCTCTTCATTAAAAGAAACATATAAAATAGAATACTTTTTCATAAAAATCCTCCAGAATTATTAATAAAAACTATTTCAATTTACTTCCAATACATTTAGAAATCAATGATTTTGGAAATATGTGAGATAGTAAATTCATAAGCTTTGTAGATAAGCCTATATTGATTATACCTTTTTTAGAATTCATTTTTTTATATATCTTATTTGCAATTATCATAGGATTCTTGCCCTTTTTTAATTTTGATTTTCTTTTGGCATGTAAATCAAAATCTGTATCAATTCTTGGTAAATTAAAAGCTACTGCATATACATTATATTGCTTTAATTCTAAATTAATAGAATATGTAAAGCTAGATACATATGCTTTAGAAGCATAATAACTAGAAATATATGCCCCTGGCATCATAGATCCTACACTAGATATATTTATGATTCTGCCATAGCCCTTTTCTTTAAAATATTTAGCAAATTCAATAGATAATATAGTTAAAGCTTTTATATTTAAATCGATGAGCTTTTCTTCATCTATTGGATCATGATAAAGAATAGAATCTGCAATTCCCATTCCTGCATTATTGATTAATACTTCTATATTAGAATAAGAATTTAAAATTTCTTTTGAAAAAATTATGGTTTCATTCGTTAAATCATATGGGATGATATCAATATCTATTTTATATTCCTTTAATAATTCTTCTTTTAGCTTTTCTAGATTATCCTTATTTCTAGAAATAAGAATTAAAGAATACCCCATACTGGCATATTTTTTTGATAGACTTCGACCCAGACCTAGGCTTGCGCCTGTAATTACACATTGTTTCATAGTATCACCAATAAAATGATATCACATTCAAATTTAATTTAAAGTATAAATCGATATCTATTTATGGTATAA